>NZ_BAAARA010000010.1:0-450323 GCF_039531955.1 Saccharopolyspora halophila | reverse complement strand
AGCGAAGGCGTCGCCAAGTTCGAGAAGTCCTGGAACGAACTCCTCGACACCGTCGCGCAGCGACTCGGAACGTCCGCGTAGGAGGTCAACGATGTCGGATCCGCTGGACGCTTCGACACCCGCGCCGAACGAGACCGAGCCCGATCCGGACGCTCCGGAGGACCCGGCCAACCTGCAGTCGGCGGAGGGCCTGGACGAGGACGAACTCGGCACCGACCCGCTGGAGCGTGGCGTGGAACCGCCGGAGGGCTGGTCCACGACCGCCGAGGAGCGGCCGACGCCGCGGGAGCAGCGCGAGGGCGAAACCCTCGACGAGCGGCTCGCCGAGGAACTCCCGGAGACCGACTGACCGGCCGGTCGTCGGTGACGCGCGCACAATGGGCGACGTGGTCGAACCGGATGTGGCCGATTGGCGGTTCGTCGAAGGCGGACGGCTGTTGCCCGAGGTCGTGGTCTCGGCGGTGGGCTACACCTCGAGGCTCGATCATCCCGTGCTGCACCGGGGACTGCCATCGCCGGCGTTGACGCTGGTGCTGACCTTCGACGAACCCGTCATCTCCGGTTTCACCCCGGAGGAGGCCTTCGGCCGGGACGCGCACACCACCCACCTGGTGCTCGGTGGCCTGCACACCCGGCCCGTGTTCATCGCGCAGCCGCAGCTGCAGAGCGGCATCCAGCTGGCCGTGCGCCCGCTGGCGCTGCGCAGGCTCTTCGGCGTCCCCGCCGGGGAACTGAGCGAACGGGCCGTCGACGCGCGCGATGTCCTCGGTGCGGGCGTCGAGCGGCTGTGGGAGCGTCTCGGGGAATCCGCCGGCTGGGCCGAACGCTTCGAGGTGCTGGCCGGTTTCCTGCGCGACGGCATGACGGAGGTGAGGCGGGAACCTCGGCCCGAGGTGACCGAGGCGTGGAAGTGGATCGCCCGGCACCGCGGCACCGGCTCGATGGCCGCGCTGGCCGAGCACGTCCACCTCGGCGAACGTCAGCTCTCCGCGGTGTTCAAGGCCGAGTTCGGGCTGTCGCCGAAGGCGGCCTCGAGGCTGATGCGCTTCGAGCACGCCCGGCAGCGCATCGCCCTGGCCGTGCGCGAGGGAGACCGGCCGGACCTCTCGCGCACGGCCCAGGCCTGCGGTTACTACGACCACTCGCACCTGGTCCGGGACTTCCAGCAGTACGCCGGTGAGAGCCCGCGTCGCTGGATCGGTGCGGAGCTCCGAAATATCCAAGCGGGTGCGGGACAGCGCGCGGAAGACTTCCAGGCATGACTACCTCGAACAACAGGCCCGCACCGACGGTGTGGGCCACCCTCCAGGCCGAGGACGCGCTCGGATTGATCGATTTCCTGGTGAACAAGGTGGGGTTCGTCAAGACCGCCGCCCACACCGCCGGTGACACCGTCGCGCACGCCCAGCTCGACTGGCCGGAAGGCGGCGGGGTCATGCTCGGTTCCTACGACCCGGATCGGGACTGGTCGCGGAAACCGGGCACCGCAGGAATGTACGTGGTCACCGATGACCCGGATGCGCTCTACCGCCGCGTGCGGGACGCCGGTGTGGACATCGTGCAGGACATCGCCGACCAGGACTACGGCAACCGCGAGTTCGTCATCCGCGATCCGGAGGGCAACCTCTGGTCCTTCGGCTACTACCGCGGCGAACCACGACCGGGCACTTGATCGGGAGCTCGGGGGCTCCGGCATCGGCGCGGGCGGTCCGCGGAGCACGGAGCCGGAGCCCCCGGCCCTGGCGGGCTACCACCAGGGCCGGAGGCAGCCGAGCCCTCGTCCCGCCGGGCACGCTCCGCGCTGCGCGTTTTCGAGGTCAACGTGCGCGGTAGCTACCCGGTCACCAAAGGCGTGGCGCCGGGCGTGGTCGATCGCGGCTTCGGCCGGATCGCCAACCTCTCCGCGGTCTCTGCCGAACGGGGCGGCGGGGTGTTCACCGGCGCCACCTACCACGTCAACGGTGGGCTCACGGGCGTTGAGCCCTCGGCGCGCGCTGCGCGGCGGTGGAGAGGCGCTGCACCGTGCCCTCTCCGCTCGCCGACAGCAGCAGATCGCCCTCGGGGGTTGCCGCCAGACCGGCGAAGGCGCGCGGCCGGGAGGGCGGGAAGGTCGACGGGGGTGGATTTTCCCGCTCGATGCCCGGAGGTGTTCCGACGGCGAGGTTCTCGGCCTCGACCCGGCTCGCGCGGGTGCTCGGCGACACCGACAGGAGTCGCCGAGCACCCACCTCGAGGACGAAGAGCTCGTGATCGACCACGACCACGCCCTGCGGCCGGTCGAGTTCGTCCACAATGGTCTCGACGCCGTTCTCGGTCACCTCGACGACGACGCCGCGGCCCTCGTCGGTGACGTAGCACCGCTGCTGCGCGTCGGTGGCCACACCGACCGGCCGGACGAGCTCGGCCAGCACCGACCGCTCGTCGCCGGCGTCGATGCGCAGCACCCGGCCGGATCCGGACTCGGCGACCACCAGAGCGTCGCCGAGGACCGCTACGCCGAGCGGTTCGGACAGCTCGCTCGCACGCGTGCGCACGGAGCCCGTCGCCGGGTCGAAGGTGCGCACCTCGCCCTGCGTGGAAGTCACGTGCACGGCGCCCTCGGTGACCGCGAGGTCGTGGCAGGAGCCGCCGACCCGCTGTTGCAGCAGGCCATCGGTGGACAGCTCGTCGAAGGCCAGGCGGAAGTGGTCGGCGGCGTAGACCCGGCCGCGTTCGTCGGCGGCCACGCCGTAGGGGCCGTTGAGACCGCGTCCCACGACGGCTCGCGCGCGCTTCGCCTCGATCGCCGTGATGCCACCGCTGGCGAAGCTGGACACCAGCATCCGGTTCTCCCGGTCGAACGCCGCGTTGTCCATCCCCGCGACACCGGTGCGGGTCACCTCGCGACGCCCGGTGTCGGGGTCGATGCGGGTCACGATGCCCTCCTCGCCGCGGGAGAGCACGTGCAGCACGCCCTCGCGGTCGAAGCGGACCGCGACCGGCTCGTGCACTTCCGCGGCGACCTGCTCGGCGTCGCCGCCGTCGAGCCCGACCCGCCAGACCTGTCCGGTGATCATGTGCGGGTAGTACAGCAGCCCGTCCGGACCCCGCTGCATCGCGTTGCCCAGCGCCAGCCCTTCGGCCAGCACGACCGGAGCACGGTCGGGAGGCAGCTCCAGAACCCGTCCGCGCGGGAACATCTCGTTGACGAACAGCCGGTCGCCGACGCAGGTGATGCCGTTGGGCGCGCGAACTTCCTCGGACAGCAGGGAGAACTCACCGTCGGGCGAGCGCCGCCACACCCTGCTCGGCGTGATGTCGGCGACGTACATCGAACCGTCGGCGCCGAAGGCGAGGTCGTCGGGTGCCCGCGCCGGTCCGGTGGGTGGCACCACCACCTCGACCCGCCCCGTGGTGATGTCGACCGCGCTGATCTGCCCGGCGAGGAACTGCGCGACGTAGAGCAGCCCGTCCGGGCCGAAGACGACGCCGTTGGAACCCCGCAGCGGACTCGGCCGGTTGAGCCGCTCGAACCGCCAGCGGACGCTGGTCGGCGTGCCGAACTCCGGAAACCTCACCACGTGACCGGCAACTCCTCGAGACCGTAGATCGCCTTGGTGCTCGCGAAGGCGACCTCTTCGAACGGGACGGCCGAGCGCAGATCGGGGAAGCGCCGCAGCAGCGCGGGGAACGCGATGCGCATCTCCATCCGGGCCAGCGGCGCGCCCAGGCAGTGGTGGATGCCGTGCCCGAAGCCCAGGTGCGGGGACTGGGGGCGGGTCACGTCGAAGCGCTCGGGGTCGTCGAGCAGTCCCGGATCGCGGTTCGCCGCGGGCAGGTCGAACGTCACCAGATCACCGCGCCGGATCGTGGCGCCGCCGAACTCGACATCGCGCACCGCCATCCGGGGCGAGCCGCTGTTGACCACGCTCAGCCAGCGCATCAGCTCCTCGACGGCGCCGGGCACCTTCTCCGGCTCGTCGCGCACGATCGCCAGCTGGTCCGGGTGCCGGAGCAGCGCGAGGGTTCCCAGACCGAGCATGTTCGAGGTGGTCTCGTGCCCGGCGACGAGCAGCAGGTTGGCGATGCCGATGATCTCGGCGTCGGTGAGCTCGTCGGAGTGCTCGCGGATGAGCATGCCGATGAGGTCCTCGCCCGGTTCGCGTCGTGCGCGCTCGACCAGGCCGGTCATGTAGGCGAGCATTTCGCGGCCGAGCTCGGCCTTGTCCTGCTCCGGAAGGGTGGTGTCCAGCTGGCGGCGGGTGCGCTCCTGGAACTCGCCCTGATCGGCCGTGGGCACGCCGAGCAGCTCGCAGATCACCAGCGAGGGGATGGGGAGGGCGTACTGCGCCACCAGATCGGCGGGCGGGCCGTGCTCGGCCATGGCGTCGAGGTGCTGCTCGACGATCTCGGCCACGCGCGGCTCCAGGCGCCGCATCCGCCGCACGGTGAACTCGCGGGTGAGCATCCTGCGCAGCCGGTTGTGCTCCGGTGGATCCAGCGAGAGCAGGTTGCCGCTGCGATCGCCCGAGAGCTGCCGCGGATCGCGCTCCGGGCCGTCGGTGAGGTCCTGCGGTCGCCATCCGTTGACGAAGCTCTCGGTGTCGGCGAGCAGCTCGCGCACGTCCTGGTGCCGGGTCAGCAACCACGCGGACGGGCCGAACGGCGTCGGGACCCGCACGATGCCCGCACCTTCGCGCACGCCAGCGACCGCGGGTGCCGGGCCGAATTCGGTGCGTTGCCTGTCGATCGCGTCGGTGGGCACTTCGCTGCTGTGGTGGGCCACGGGGCGCTCCTCGCACTTAAGTCAGTCAAGTGACTTAAATATTACGCGTGCACGCCTGCGGTCTGGAACCGGGGTGACGTACGCGATTCGCGAAGCGGACAAATTCCCGCCGCGAAATATTGCTATCGCGGCAAGACCTTCATAGGCTCTAGCTCGCCGATCCGTCGTCGGCGTACAAGGCCCTGGCTGATTGACACAGGCAGCCAGGGCCTTGTGCTTTCCCGGTGCCCTGCGGTCACCGGAACGAAAAGCGGGGCACCGGACCAGGTCCGGTGCCCCGCTTTTCGTTCAGCCCTGGATCAGGACTCGGAGGATTCCGAGGATTCCGAGGATCCCTCGGAACGGTGCTTGGCCTCGGGCGTCCGCTTGGCGGCCGCCTGGCGCAGCTTCGTCTGCGGGCCGGGGCCCACGTCGACGGTCACGCGCTCCGACACCAGCGCCTTGGTGAAGCTGAAGCAGATCACCAGCAGCACCACGCAGAACGGCAGGCCGGTCACGATCGCCGCCGTCTGCAGCGCCGACAGCGCGTCCTCGCCGCTGGCCGCGCTGGCGCCCAGCAGCACCGCCGCGATGACGCCCTCCAGCACGGCCCAGAACAGCCGCTGCTGCCACCTCGGGTTCGGGTCACCGCCGTTGGTCAGGATGTCGACCACCAGTGAACCGGAGTCCGAGGACGTGGCGAAGAACAGCACCACGACCACGATCGCCAGCACCGAGGCCAGAATGGTCGCGATGCCGTGCACCGGGAGCTGGTTGAACAGCGAGAACATCGCCGTGTCCGAGCTCGCCTCGGCCAGCGGGTTGTTCGGGTTGGTGCTCAGCAGGCCCAGCGCGGAGTTGCCGAAGATGGACAGCCACACGAACGAGGCGCCGACCGGGGCGAACAGCGCGCCCATGATGAACGACCGGATGGTGCGGCCGTAGGAGATCCGGGCGATGAACATACCGACGAAGGGGGACCAGGAGATCCACCAACCCCAGTAGAACAGCGTCCAGGAAGCCTGCCACTCGCGGGCGTCCGGGTCGTTCGGGTAGGTCTCGAAGCTGGTCTGCGGCAGCTGCTGGATGTAGTGGCCGACGTTGCTGGCCAGCGAGTTCAACAGGTCGACGGAAGGACCGAAGAAGAACACGAACAGCATCAGGGCGAAGGCCAGCCACAGGTTGATCAGCGACAGGTTCCGGATGCCCTTGTCGATGCCGAGCATGACCGACACGACCGCGATCGCGGTGATGCCCAGGATGAGCAGCATCTGCAGCGTCGGGGTGTTGGAGACGCCGAACAGGGTCTCCAGGCCCGCGCCGACCTGCTGACCGCCGAGGCCCAGCGAGGTGGCCAGACCGAACAGCGTGCCGAACACGGCCAGCACGTCGACGACGTGGCCGACCCAGCCGTAGATGCGGTCACCGAGCAGCGGGTACAGCGCGGAGGCCGGACGCATCGGCAGGCCCTTGCGGAAGGCGAAGTAGCCCAGCGCGAGACCCAGCACGATGTAGATGGCCCACGGGTGCAGGCCCCAGTGGTAGAAGGTCAGATTCATGGCCTCAGTGCCGGCCTGGGGGGTGCCGCCCTGACCGGTCGGCGGCTCCAGGTAGTGCGTCACCGGCTCGCTGACCGCGTAGTACACCAGGCCGATGCCCATGCCGGCGGTGAACAGCATCGCGAACCACGCCTGGTTGGAGTACTCCGGCTTCGAGTCGTCCGGGCCGAGCCGCACCGAACCCCACCGGGTGAACATCAACACCACGACGAACAGCAGGAAGAAGCTGGCGCTGATGATGTAGAACCAGCCGAAGTTCGTCGTGATGAAGCTGTTCACCTTGGAGGCGACCGTCGACATCGGTCCGGGTGCGATCACCCCCCAGAGCACGAAGGCCACAGCAACGATCCCGGAGGTGATGAACACCGGCGGATTCGTATGCTCTCTCAGATAGTTCTTGATCACGTGATCACCTAACTCGACGGTTTGCACCAGCGGCCCGTCGTCGCGCCGCGTCCATTTTGGAAGCGGTCGGAAAGACTAGTCGCGGTTGGATCCTTTCGGGCCTTGATTAGGCGAATCCGATATACGTTCGATACCTGACCTCCGTGGCAGAGGGCACCTCGCGCCCAAGTGGAACTGTTGTCTCCCAGGTTGGATGACCCCTGCGTGGTGAATTAATCATCCCAGGTAAACGACGACTGCGCTCGTTTGCGCTCAGTAACTCGGCGGTGTGACATCGGTAGTCCGGGGTGGGTGTTCCCGCACTGGCGGCGTTGGTTAGGTTAGGCGCACTTTACTAACGCTTTGAGGTGTGTGGAATGCGCTGGTCGCGGACGTTGAGTGTGCTCATGACGGTCCTGTTGGGACTCGCTCTGACCGGTTGCGGGGCTTCGCAGCCCGAGCAGCGGAACCCCGGGGACGCCTCGTCCGACGGGGCGTTCCCGGCGACGATCAACACCGCGTTCGGGGACGTGACCATCCCCGAACGACCGCAGCGGGTGGTGGCCCTGGGCTGGGGCGACGCCGAGACGGCGCTGGCGCTCGGCGTGCAGCCGGTGGGCGCCTCGGACTGGCTGCCGGTCGGCGGCGACGGCGTGCCGTCCTGGCTGCCGAAGGACAAGCGCTACACCACGCCTCCGGTGATGCTGGGGACCATGGAGGTCAGCATGGAGAAGGTCGCGGCGCTCAAGCCGGACCTGATCCTGGACACCCGCGCCAGCGGTGAGAAGGACCGCTACGACCTGCTCTCCCGGCTGGGCGTGCCGGTGGTGAGCATCCCGAAGGGCGCCGAGTCCTACACCACCACCTGGGACCAGCAGCTCGACGTGATCGGCAAGGCGCTGGGCAAGACCGCCGAGGCGGAGGAGCTGCGCCGGGACGTGGAGAACAAGTTCGCCGAGGCCAAGGCCGCGCACCCCGAGTTCGCGGGCAAGACGGTGGCCATCGGCGCGAAGATGTCGCAGGGCTACGGCGCCTACGTCGGCGGCGACCAGCGCGTCGAGTTCATGCGGCGGCTGGGCTTCGAGAACTCCCCGAAGCTGCGCGAACAGGCGGGCGAGAAGTTCTTCATCAACGTCTCGCCGGAGCGAATGGACCTGTTCGACGCGGACCTGACGATGATGTTCCCGATCGGGATCAACGCGCGGGCCATCGAGGACGACCGGCTGTTCCGCTCGGTTCCCGCGGTCGAGGCCGGCCGCTCGGTCGTGCTGACCAAGCAGCTTTCGCAGGCGTTCTCGGCGGGCACCGCGCACGGAATGATGCACGCGGTCGACTCGGTCTCGCCGCAGATCGCCGAGGCCCTGGCCAAGTGATGCGAACCGTCCGCTGACGCCTGGCTCGTGCGCAGAGCAGTGCGGGCGATGAGCCGGATCACCCCCGCAGCTCCGGAATCCGGGGCAGCGGGGGTGTCGCGTTTCGGCGATGGGTGAAACCTCTCGACAGCTCGTGTTCGCGGTGACCATGCTCGTACGAGTGTTCCCGGATGAAAGGCTGCCCATGTCGCGCGCGATCCAGCTCGACGAGCCAGGTCAACTTCGCGTGGTGCCGACCTCACCTGCCTCGCCGGCCGCGGGAGAGGCCCTGGTCGACGTCGCCTGGTCGGGCATCTGCGGTTCTGACCTGGAGCTGCACGCCGGTACGCGGCCCGCCGAATTCGCGCGGTACCCGGTGGTTCCGGGGCACGAGTGGTCGGGAACCGTGCGCTCGGTCGGTCCCGACGTGGATCCCGGGCTGGTCGGCCGGAAGGCCGTGGGAGAGGGCTTCCGGTACTGCGGGCGCTGCCAGCCGTGCTTGGACGGCGACACCACGCTGTGCACCGACGACTACGACGAGACCGGCTTCACCCGGCCCGGCGCGTGGTCCGACCACCTGCTGCTGCCCGCTCGCCTGCTGCACGTTCTGCACGACACCGCGGACCTGCGCGCCGCAGCGCTGCTGGAACCCGCCTCCTGCATGGCCGCGGCAGGCCTCAAGGCCGCGGTGCAGCCCGGCGAGACGGCCGCGGTCGTCGGCGGCGGGACGCTGGGCCTGCTCGTCGTGCAGTTCCTGACCGCCGCCGGGGCCAAGGTGACGGTCGTGGATCCGCGCGAGGAACGCGCCGAACCGGCGAAGCGGTGCGGCGCGGGCGCGTTCACCACACCGGATCGGGTTTCGGGCGGCTTCGACGTGGTCGTCGAAGCCGCGGGCGCCTCCGGCACGGGCCGGCTGGCGGTCGCGCTCACCCGGCGCGGCGGCCGGGTGGTGCTGACCGGCATGGCGCACGAGGACGCCGAGCCGCTGCCGCCCGCGGACCTGGTGGCCGCGGCGATCACGGTGCACACCGTTTTCGGCGCTTCGTCGAAGGCCTGGTCGCACGCGGTCCGCGCGTTCTCCGCGGGGTTGCTGGACCCGGAACCGTTGATCACGCACGAGTACCCGTTGGAGGATGCGGAGCGCGCCCTGGACGTCCTCGCGGATCCCCGGGTGCCGACCGGCAAGGTGTTGCTGCATCCCTGAGAGGGCGTCCGCGGACGCCTCGAGGGCCGGCCTGCTTCTGCTCGCGGCCGCTGCGCCTCTACCGGATCAACGACGAGCGCCAAACGGAGGTTCGCATGCTCGAGCAGGTGACCGGCCCCATCGCGCACCACGGCGAAGGCCCGGTGTGGTTCGCCGGCTGGCCGGGTCTGCGCTGGGTCGACATGCTCGCCGGGGACGTGCTGACCCTCGACTCGGCCAGCGGGGAGGTGCGCCGCAGCCACGTCGGCGCGGTCGCGGCGGTCGTGCGTCCCCGGAGTTCGGGCGGTGCGGTGCTGGCGCTGGAGCGCGGCTTCGCGTTCGCCGACGACTCGTTGGGCGAGCTCGAAGTGCTGCCGGAGGTCTTCGCCGACGCGAAGCTGCGGTTCAACGAGGGGTCGGTGGCCCCGGACGGCAGCTTCTACTGCGGTTCGATGTCCTACGACGAACTCCCGGGAGCGGGCTCGCTCTTCCGCCTGGACCCGACCGGCCGCGTGGAGCGGGTCCTGGACGGCATCACCATCTCCAACGGCCTCAACTGGAGCCCCGACGGAACGCGGGCCTACTACGTGGACACGCCCACGCAGCGCATCGATGTCTTCGACTACGCGGGCGGGCGGCTGCGGAACCGCCGCCCGTTCGCCGAGATCGACCCGGCCGCCGGATCGCCGGACGGCCTGTGCCTCGACACCGAAGGCGGTGTCTGGGTGGCGCTTTGGGGCGGGGGCGCGGTGCGGCGCTACGCCCCGGACGGTGAGCTCACCGATGTCATCGAGGTTCCGGCGCCGCGCGTGACGGCCTGCGCGTTCGGCGGTCCCGATCTGGACGAGCTCCACATCACCACCTCGCAGATCGAAACCGACCGGAACGAATACCCTCAGGCCGGTTCGGTATTCCGCGCGACAACGGGGGCGCGGGGCTTGCCGATCCGGGCCTACGACGGCTGAATCCGCCGCAATTCTCGCCGCACCCGGGGCTCGTTTCACTCCGTCGTGGGCAACCGGGTGCGCGCTTCGCCGAGCGGGATCCCGCGGGAATTCGGCACCGCCCGGACGATCCGAATTCCGCGAAATCCATCGCCTCCGCGCGGATTCACGGCGTGAGAATCGCCCGCGGGTTCGACCCGCTTCAGATCGTCGATGGCGTCCTGGAAACGTTCCAGCGGGTACTTGCTTGTGTGCAGCCGCACCGCGCCTCGGTCGGCCAGCGCCATCGGTTTCGCAAAAAACCGACCAGGTTCCGGATGGAATTGATCTCGCTCGAGATGATGTCGATGGTTGGCACGTTGATGTTCTCGCCGTAGCCGACCACGCGGTAGTCGCCCGCGCCGCAGCATCCGCACCCCGTCGCTGGTCGCACCGCCCGCACTGACGAGGCCGATCTCGACCAGCACGTCGTACGGGCCGGTCGGTTCCGGCGCCGGGACCTCGGTCTGCCGCATCGGCTCGTGGCAGCCGACGACCTGGACTGCTCTCGTGGCACGTGCTCCTGTTCGCGCTCGTCGGTGGTGGGTTCGGGGTGGCGGGTGCGCAGCGGCCCTCGGCAGAAGTGCGAGTCGCCCTCCGCGGAGACGCGGATGGCGCGGGCGAAGCGAAACCGCACCGAGACCTGCGCCTGGGTGCTCGGCTCGCCGTGCTCGTCGACCAGCACCGGTGCCTCGGGTGCGTTGCCGAGGCCAGGCCGACCGCGGCCCTGCGCCGCAGGAGCGCCCGCGTGTTCGGGGACGCCGCGATCAACCGCTCGCTGGACCGCGTGCGCCTGGCTCCGGGCTGCTACTTCGCCGAGCAGAACGCGGGCATCAACGGGTGGGACTGGTGCTGGCGGACCGGTCTCTCCCGCTCGCGCGCGGCATCGAGCACTTCTGCGCGGGACTGCGCGGCTACACCGCCGCCGCCCGGTGCTGGATCCCTGGGGGCGGCGTCGTCGGCGGTGTCAACCTCACGACCGGTCGGAGTCCGCCTCCGAGCTGCTGTCGGCGCCGTCCCGTCGCCGCGGGCAACACGTCGGCGCTGATGCCGGCCAGGGCGGTGGTCGCACCCGCAGCCGATGCCGCGCGGCGAGGTGTTCCGGGGTCTGCGCCGACCAGCTTCACGCGCCCGGGGCATCGTGCTGACACCCGGTTGGCGCAACGCCTTCGCGGAGGCGAGGTCGGCTTTCACGCGCGGCCTGGCCGCGGTGATCGTGGGCGAGCAGGGCACCGGCAAGACGGCCCTGGTCTCGCTGGCCCGCCTGGAACTGCGCCGTGAGCGACTGTTCAGGACCCGCCCGCCCGGGCCGCAGGACATGGACGCCTGGCTGGAGCTGTGGGCCCCCGGAGCTGGGCAAGGACCGCACGTGCGTGATCGTGTCGGGCGCCGACCGACTGTCGGCTTGGGCGACCGCCGAACTGGCGAGGATGTTCGCCCGCGTCCCGCAGCGGCGACGACCTCCGGAAGACGGCCCAGTACCGGATCAACATCCCCGCTCGGAGCACCCCGGGGAACTCGGAGTCGAATCGGCCTCGACCCCCTAGGAGATGTTTCAGTTTGAAACTTGCGTGCCGGTGCCGGTGGCGGAACCTCGGAGACCGTCGGCCTGCGGGATCCGCGACCTGCGCGGCGCTGCGGCTGTCCTCGCCGACGACGTCCGAGAACCGGTGGGGTTGCGGCTGAGTCCCACACCCCACCCGCACACGGCTATCGCCGCATCCTGGACTCCCGGGGCGTCGAGGCCGACCGGTCGATCACTCGATCAGCCGCTCAGGCGTGCGGATCGAACGGGATTCCCTCCGGCTTACCGCTCTCCAGGTTGCCGTTGAACGCGCTGTCCTTGATGGACAGACTGGCGCTGCCGAAGTCCGCGGCGGTCAGCTTGTCCCGCAGTCCCTGGTCCGGCCAGTTGTCCCAGCTGATCAGCGCCGGGTACTGGTACTGCCCGTAGTGGTTCTCGGCCTGCTCCCCGGCGCCCGCGAGCCGGAACGCGTGGGTGCCGATCCCGTCCTTGTGGTAGATGATCTTCGGGTGGGTCCCCTCCCACTGCACCTCATCGCTGGGGTAGGTCGAGTAGTCGCCGTGCGCCGAGGTGGAGACGTACCTGGCCTGGTCGCCCTCCACCCACACGATCACGTGCTCGATGTCGTGGCGGTGGCCGCCCAGACCGCTGCCCGCGACGGCCTGATCCTTCTCAAAGTAGAGGTCGTAGATGTAGGCGCACCAACCGTTGTTGCACTTCGAGCGCGAGTAGGAATTGGTGTTGTCGAGGTCGGACTGATCGTGGCAGTTGCCGTTGACCGCGCCGCCGAGATCCAGGCCGGGGGCCAGGGTGCCGTCCGAACCGATGGCGGGCGTGGGGTAGCAACCATCGCCGTCGTAGTCGAAGGCGGGCTGCCACTTGGCATCCGCGGCGGTGGCGCTCTCCGGCAGCGCGGACGGCGGATCGGCGAAGGCGACGGGCGGCAGCGCGAGCATCAGGGCCCCGGCGCCCGCCAGAGCGGCCGTGAAGCCCCGGATGCGGCTGTCCATAGTGGGCATGGTTGGCATTCCTCCCGGCTCGGGTGCGGACGGAACCGAACGGTATCGATTCCTGCTCGTTGCCAGGAAAAATCGAACTGAACGAATTCGGTACCCCTGAATGCCAACGATGAGCGCTCGGGTATTTCCCAGTTTCACCGATTGCGCCGGAAAACCGCGCGGGCGATGCGGCGCGTTCACCCCGCGAGCGAGCTGGTCGGTGCGGGCGGGAACGGCGCGGTCAGCTCAGGTCGCCGCGCAGCGAGATCATCATCCGGTCGAGCGGGGTGAGCTCGTCGGCGGTAGTGCTCGCCCACACGTAGGCGTCGTGCTCGGTGAGCCGCACCCGATCGCCGGTCGCGGTGACGCTCCAGGTGTGCTGTCGCGCGAGCAGGCCGTCTCGCGTGGTGTAGTCGTGCGCGGCGAGATAGGCGGTGACCTCGGCGATCCGCAGACCCGTCTCCTCGCGGACCTCGCGTCGCAACGCCTGCAGCAGATCGGCGTCGCCAGCCTCGACCTTGCCGCCGGGAAACTCCCACTCGCCACCACGAGCTCCTCCGGCGGGCCTGCGCAGCAGCAGGACGCGGTCCTGCCGGGTGACGACCGCGCGCACGATCTGCTGGTGCACGCCTTCGGCGAGATCGCGCGCTACCAGCTTGGCGAGTTCGGGATGCACGCTGACCAGTCTGGCGTCGACCACCGACGGCCGCTCCCCGGTGGCGTCCCGGTCGATCACCGCCGGCCGGGTCGTTGCGGCCGGACCGGTTTGACGCGGCCCGTTCCACGTCGTTGACTCGGGGCGTTGATGTCGTGCGCAGGGGAGTGAACCGATGTCGGATGGCCGGGTGCACAGGATCGCCGCGATTCCCGCCGACGGGGTCGGCACCGAGGTCGTTGCCGCGGGACGTGCCGTGCTGGATGCGCTCGCGGCAGATTCCGGTGGCCGGTTCTCCTTTGAGTGGACCGAGTTCCCGTGGGGTTGCGGGTACTACGACAAGACCGGGCTGATGATGGCCGAGGACGGCCTGGAACAGCTCCAGGACTTCGACGCGATCTACTTCGGGGCGGTCGGCTGGCCGAGCGTGCCCGACCACATCAGCCTGTGGGGGTTGCGGCTGCGGATCTGCCAGAACTTCGATCAGTGGGCCAACATCCGACCGGTGCGCTTTCATCCCGGCGTGACCTCGCCGCTGCGCAAAGCCGATGACACCCCGCTGGACTGGATCGTGGTGCGGGAGAACAGCGAGGGCGAATACGCAGGCCTCGGTGGGCGCAACCTGTCCGGCCGCGGGCCGGGCAACGAGGTCGCGTTGCAGACCTCGCTGTTCACCGAGACGGGCTGCGAGCGCGTCGTGCGCTTCGCGTTCGACCTGGCGCGCACCCGGGACCGCAAGAAGGTGTCGTCGGTGACCAAGAGCAACGCGCAGCAGCACGGGATGGTGCTCTGGGACGAGGTGTTCGAGCGCGTCGCCGCCGGCCACCCCGATGTGGAGACCGACAGCGTCCTCGTCGACGCGATGTCGGCGAAGTTCGTCCTGCAGCCGGAGGACCTATCGGTGGTGGTGGCCTCCAACCTGCACGCCGACATCCTCTCCGATCTCGGCTCCGCCCTGTCCGGGAGCCTCGGCCTGGCGGCCAGCGCGAACCTCAACCCGGACCGCCGGTTCCCCTCCATGTTCGAACCGGTCCACGGTTCCGCACCGGACATCGCGGGCAAGGGTCTGGCAAACCCGATCGGAGCCATCGGCAGTGCCGCGCTGATGCTCGACCACTTCGGCCATCACGGCGAGGCCGACCGGGTGCGCGCGGCGATCGACGCCACGACCGGCGCCGGCGTCGTGACGCCGGACGTGGGTGGAGATGCGCGCACCGAGCAGGTGGTGGATTCGATCATCGGCAACCTGTGAGCGACGGCGTCTCGCGCTCGGCGAGATCGGTCAGCCGTCGGCTCGATCGGTCGTGAGCAGCGCGTTCTGCCCGTTGAGCACCGAGTCGAGCAGTTGCAGGACCTCTGCGGTTTCGGCGGGCGGGCCGAGCACGATCAGCTTGAGCCGGTCCTGGGTCTCGTCGTAGGCGCTCTGGATGCGGACGGTCTGGCCGGCGGTGACGCTGGCGAGGGCGAGGGTGCTCAGCCGGTCGGCGGCCGTCCGGTCCACGCCGTCGATCTGCACGATGCTGGAAACCTCGACCGAGGTCGTCGTGCGGGACTGCTGGGTGCCGGTGAGCTGCTCCAGGTCGGAACGCGAGATGCGGTACTGCTTGCCGATCCGGACCGCGTTGAGCTGGCCCGACCGGATGTAGCTGCGCACTGTCCGCACGTGGAGCCCGAGCAGTGCCGCCACCTGCTCGACTGAGTACATATCGTCCTGCATTAGCGTTCATCATACGGCATGAAAGGGAATGAAGCGTCGTCAGCATGGCGGGTCGGCTCGCCCTCGCGCAGGTGCTGCGGGCGGCGTGCGCGGGGGAGAACGCTCCGGGTGCGAGCGGATAGGGTGGCCTCGCACCGTGAAGAGCGGTCGATGGAGTGGGGAACCCATGCAGGGACGGGCGCTGGCACCCGACGGAACCTCGCTGGCCTACCAGGTCGAAGGTGACGGGTTGCCGCTGGTGCTGCTGGCCGGTCAGGCCAACAGTCATCGGTGGTGGGACGAGGTGCGCTACGACTTCCGAGCAACGCACCGGACGATCACCGTCGACTACCGCGGCACCGGCGACAGCGGAAAGCCCGACAAGCCCTACTCCACACCCGGTTTCGCCGAGGACGTCATCGCCGTGCTCGACGAGCTCGGCATCGAAACCGCCGACGTCTACGGCACGTCCATGGGCGGGCGCATCGCGCAGTGGCTGGCCATCAACCATCCCGAACGCGTGCGCAAGCTGGTGCTGGGCTGCACCACGCCCGGTGGGGCGAACGCCATCGAACGCGACGACGAGGTGCGGCGCTTGCTCGTCCAGCCGGATGCGCACGCGCTGGCCAAGGTCGTACTCGAGCTGATGTACAGCCCGGAATGGCTCGCCGACCACGACGGGCCCCGCAACGTGCTGGGTGATCGCCGAATGCCGGCCTACGCGATGCGCAGGCACCGCATTGCCAGCAGCGAGCACGACGCATGGGACGAGCTGCCCCGCGTTCGAGCCGAGACGCTGATCCTGCACGGTGATGACGACCGGCTCACCCCGGTGCGCAATGCCGATCTGCTGGCCGAGCGGATCCCGAACGCGCGGCTGCATGTGTTCCCCGGCGCGCGGCACGCCTACTTCCACGAAGCTCGCGCCACCGCGAGCAAACTCGTCACCGCCTTCCTCAACGAGTAGCCCTTTCCTCGCCGAGCGCTCCTTTCGTGCTGCGGTCAGTGGGACATTGCGGTCACCGGGAAGTGCAGCGCCGCGCGAACTCGACAGCCCGGGCGAAGATCGCCTCGCCGTTCTCGGCGCCGCGCCACATGTGTCCGGCACCCGGTATCAGGTGCAGATCCACCGGCACACCGGCCTCGCGCAACGCGTTCGCGAGCAGCTCGCTCTGCGAGGGCGGTACCGACTCGTCGGCGGTTCCGTGGGCGAGATGGAACGGCGGCGCGTCGGAATGCACCCGCGCAACCGGGCTCGCCGCACTGGCGAGCTGGGAAGCGTGCGTGGCGGGCGCACCGAGCAGCAGCGCCTCCCGCGAGTCCGGGTCGTCCCGCGACGGCAGCGCGTCGAGGTCGGCTGGCCCGTACCAATCCACCACACCGACGACGCCGCGGGCATCGGCCCGGCTGGCATCGAGACCCAACAACGCGGCCAGATGGCCACCCGCCGACTCACCCCACAGCACGATCCGTTCCGCGTCGACCCCCAGGTCGGCGGCGCGGGCGCGGATCCAGTGCAAGGCGGCCGAGACGTCTTCGAACTGCGCGGGGAACACGGCCTCGGCGCTGAGCCGGTAGTCGACGGAGATCACGGCGAATCCCGCGTCCACCAGCCGATCGAACGCTCCCGGGAGCCAATCCGACCAGGTGGGGCAGAAAAGCGTGCGCGAGCCGAGCCGCCAACCACCACCGTGCACGAAGAGCACCACCGGCGCCGGTTCCCGCGTCGCTGGGAGGTGGAGATCGGCCAGCAGCGGCCGGAAACCGCTGGGCGCCGCGTAGGGGGCCGCACGCAGCAGGCGGCCGGACGTGCCCGCCGGTTCGGGCGCGGGAAGCGGTTCGGTGAGCGGATCGATCATGCCCGGTGGCGTCGTCATGACGGGAGCCTCCCGGACCCGGGGGTGTGCCACTGGTGGTCGGGTAAGAATCGGACGTCGTACTCCTGCGGGACGGTGCCGAACTTGCCGGGTTCGGGAACCACCGGTTCGCCCGGCAGACCCTGCGCATCGGTGGGTTCGCCGAGGGTTTCGAAGAAGCGCTCGAAGGTGCCGCCGGGGCCGGCCGCGACGCCGACGACGCGGCTGTGGTGTCGCTCGATCCGGTAGGCGTGCGGGCAGTTCTTCGGCACGAAGCCGAAGTCACCTTCACCGAGCAACTTTTCGTGCTGACCGCCGCCGGTGTCCTCGACGAACAGCCGGACGGCGCCATCGGTGATGTAGAAGACCTCGTAGGTGTCCGGGTGCACGTGCGCGGGGATGATCTCGCCTTTCGGCCCCTCGCAGGTGAAGAAGTTGAAGGTGTTCTCGGTCTGCTCCCCGCCCGCGTAGATGGTGAACAGGTCGCCGAAGAGATGAGCGCGATCGCCCATGCCCTTCTCGATGAAGTAGGGCTTACCCGGGGAAGCGGGGATCTGCGAGCGCGTCCGATGGGGCGTGGCGAACTCGGCGGTCATGACGTCCTCCTGACGAGCTGGCGGATACTGTCAAGGTACCTGACAATCGGGGGAGTGGCGCAAGCACCCGGGACGTGATTCGTGCGATCGTGGGTGTCGTCGACACGGGCAGGGGAGAGATGGACGAGCACACGCTGAACACGCCGCAACGGCTCGCCGCGGCCAAACGCTGGTTCGACGACGCCCTGCTCAACAGCATGCAGCTGGCGGGGGAGCGGTCCGTGACCGTCGCGCAGGCGGCAGTGTTCGCGGCACTCGACGAGGACGGCACGTCGGTCTCCGAGCTCGCCCGCCGCATCGGCACGACGCGCCAGTCGACCCACCAGGCGGTGCACGGGCTCATCGAGATGGGCCTGCTGGAGCAGAACCCCGATCCGGGCTCCGCGCGCAGCCGGTTGGTGCGGGTCACCGAGGAGGGGGCCCGCGTGCATCAGCGCGCGCTGCGCACCATCGCGCGCATCGAGGACGAGCTGGCCCAGCGCATCGGGGTCGCGGCGTTCGAGGCGCTGCGCGAGGCGCTGCGGAGCCCGTGGGGCGAACCGCCGCTCATTCGCTAGCCCGAGACCCTATCGGGGCTTTCGCAGGCTTGTCCGCGCGTGCACGATGGATACCCGCGCCGGTGCGGCCCCGCTGCTCCGGCGCAGCTCCGCCGGGCGTCAGGAGGCGAGTCATGGCCGGTTTTCCGATCGCGCACGTAGCGGTCACCGTGTCCGATCTCCAGCGCAGCACCCGCTGGTACCGGGCGCTGTTCGGCGCCGACCCGGTGCTCGACGAGGAGGAGAAGACCGGCGGGTTCCACCACACCGTCTTCGCCCTCGACGGCGGCCAGCTGTTCGGGCTGCACGCCCACCCGAGCGGCCCGAAGGGCGCCTTCGACGAGCACCGCCCCGGTTTGGATCACGTGGCCTTCGCCTGCCGCGACCGCGCGGAGCTGGAGTCCTGGGTGACCCATCTCGACGAGCTCGACATCCAGCACGGGGGCATCGTCGACGCCCACTACGGTTCCGGCGTGTCGTTCCGCGACCCGGACAACATCGCGCTGGAGTTCTTCGCGCCACCGGCGTGATCGCCTCGCCGCTGACGAGCCCGCCGAGCGGTTCGTGCCGGGCACGTGGATGACCGCGCTCCGCGGACGTCCGTCGATCGGGACGGACCGAGGCGGCGGCGTGCGATTCGTCTCGGCTGTCGGTGGTTCAGCCGCACCGGGATGGGCTGCCGTGTGGATCGTCGCCGCTGTCCGGACGCCGTCGCGGTGTTCGATGGCGGTCCTGCGCAGAGCCCGGAAAGCCCCGCGCTGCGGTCCGCTGACCTGCGAATCGGCGCGAATCGGAGCCCTTCGGTAGGCTTGGCCGATACCCCCGGTTGAGCCTCAACCGTGGTCACCGCGGCGCCTGGTCGATCGGTCGGCCCGCCGGCCTTCGTGCCGCGCGGCAGGAGTGCTCGCGACCGCGCGTTGCGGCCGAATCCGACTCGCGACGTGGGTGGTTTCAATGGCCGACCCGGGAATTTCCAGCGCGCTCGGCCCAGCGGCGCGTGATGGACGATTACGACTTCGGGTGCGGCGGCCCGGTGGTGGCGCGGTGGTGGTGCAGGCGACGGGTGCTCTCGACGCGGACGGGGAGCGCTACCTCACCGAGCCCATGCGTCAGCGGCTCGCCGGTACGGCCCGCAGGGTGATCCTCGATCTTTCCGGCGTGACCTTCGTGAACACCGCCGGGGTGCGGGTGCTGCTGGAGGCCGCCTATCGCGCGGAGACCAAGGGCAAGCACCTGGTGCTGGTCTCCTGTCCGGCGGTGGACCGGTTGCTCTGGTTGCTGGGGCTCGCGGAGCGGTTCACCTACGCCCCCTCGGCCGAGGAGGCCGTCGGAGCCTGAAGGCCGCTGCGGACGCATCGTGCCTCGCGGCCTCCGACTCGGGCGCGTTGCGGGATTGGCAAATTGCTTTGCCAGTTTCTTCCCGCCTCGGGCATCTTGGCCGTAGGAGGTGGTCAGCGATGTCGAAATCGCAGTTGACCGACTACGACGTGGTCGTCGTCGGAGGTGGAGCAGCCGGGTTGAACGCCGCGCTGGTGCTGGCGCGTTCCCGGCGTGCCGTGCTCGTGATCGACAGCGGGCGCCCGCGCAACGCACCGGCCGCGCACGTGCACGGGTTCTTCTCGCGCGACGGCACACCGCCCGGTGAGCTGCTCGCCGAGGGCAGGCGGGAGATCACCGGGTACGGCGGGCACGTCCTCGACGCCGAGGTGCGCGAGGTGGAGCGCGGCGACGAGCGCTTCCGGTTGCGGCTCGATGACGGCCGGGAGGTGCGTGCTCGACGGGTGTTGCTGGCCACGGGTCTGGCCGACGAGCTGCCGGACGTGCCCGGTCTGGCCGAGCGGTGGGGCCGGGACGTGCTGCACTGCCCGTACTGCCACGGCTGGGAAGTGCGCGACGAGCCGATCGCCGTGCTCGGTACCGGTCCGATGAGCCCGCACCAGGCCCTGCTGTTCCGGCAGTGGAGCGACCGCATCACCCTGCTGCTCGACGGAATCGATCGCCCGACCGGCGAGCAGGCGGCCAAGCTCGCGGCGCGGGGCGTGCAAGTGATCGCCGAACCGGTGGACCGGTTGGAGATCGCCGACGACCGGTTGCGCGGCGTGCGGCTGCGAAGCGGCCGGCTCGTCGAGGCGAGCGCCGTCGCAGTGGCTCCGCGGATGGTGGCCCGATCGGAGCCTGCGGCTCGGCTCGGGCTGGAACCGGTCCCGCATCCCGCGGGCAGCCACATCCCCTCCGAAGCCGGTGGGCGGACCTCGATTCCCGGGGTCTGGGTGGCCGGGAACCTGACCGATCTCAAGGCGACGGTCGTCGCCGCCGCCGCGTCCGGGGCCGAGTCCGGCGCGATGATCAACGCCGACCTGGTCGAGGAGGACGCCGAACGCGCCGTGAAGGAACCGTTCTCCGCGGTGGCGGAGAACCGCACGTGCGAGGTCGCCATGGGCAACGGGCGACACGGGCTCTAGGGAGGATCGGGAAGTGATGGACGCCGAGATCTGGGACGCGCGGTACCAGGAGAAGGAGCGGATCTTCAGCGGAAACGCGAACGGCGTGCTCGTGGACGAGGCCGCGGGCATCGAGCCCGGGCAGGCGCTCGACCTCGGGTGCGGGGAGGGCGCGGACGCGATCTGGCTGGCCGGGCGCGGCTGGCGGGTCACCGCCCTGGACATCTCGCGGGTGGCGGTCGAGCGGGCCCGGGAGGTGGTCGCCGAGGAGGCGCCCGAGCTGGCCGGGCGGATCGCGTGGGTGCGCGCCGACCTCGCCGAGAGCTCCCCGCCAGAGGACTCCTTCGACCTGGTCAGCGCGCAGTACCTGCCGCTCGAGCGCGCCCACGGCGAGGCGCAGGTGCGGGGCGTGCTGGCATCGGTCGCGGTGGGCGGCGTGCTGTTGTTCGTCGGCCACGATCCGCGCGATGTCCCCGCCGACCACGGCTTCGATCCGGCCGACTACTTCCTGGCCGGGGACGTCAAGCGGTTCCTGGGCGAGGACTGGCGGATCGAGGCCGACGAGCTTCGGGAACGAGCCGATCCCGGCCCGCCCGGAGCGCACCACGTGCACGACGTCGTGCTGCGGGCGCGTCGGCTCCGCTAGGGGCCTGCTGGGCGCGCCTCCCCGTCAAGAAGCTCTGCGCAGCGCCGGGGTCGCGCGCCAGGTCTCGGCGACGTCGCGCACCGGAACGTCCAGGGCGTCGCACAGGCTCACCACCGTGCCGAACGCCGGGGTCGGCAACCGCCCGGTCTCGATCTTGCGCAGCGTCTCCGGCGAGATCCCCGCGGCGTGGGCGATCTCGCCGAGATCGCGGTCGGCGCGCGCTTCGCGCAGCAACTTGCCGACGCGGGCGCCGGCCGCGAGCTGCTCGCTGGTGAGCGGATTGCGGACCATGCGGGCAGAATACGGTGGTATTAGTATACCGGCAAGGTGGTACGGTATTTAAATACCTGCCGTCTGGTTCTTGGGGAGCGCTGTCGTGATCGAGTTGAAGTCGTCGGCCGAGATCGAACGGATGCGCGTCGCGGGCGCGTTCGTGCACCAGATGCTCTCCGAGGTGGCCGATCTGGCGAAAGTCGGCGTCAACCTGATGGACCTGGAGTTCCACGTGCGCAGGAACATCGAGGAGCGCGGTGCGGTCTCCTGCTACTGGGACTACGCGCCCTCGTTCGGCGAGGGCCCGTTCCGGAACGTGATCTGCCTGTCGGTCAACGACGCGGTGCTGCACGGGCTCCCGCACGACTACGTGTTGCGCGATGGCGACGTGCTCAGCGCGGATCTGGCGGTGAGCATCGACGGCTGGGTCGCCGACTCCGCGCGCACCGTCATCGTCGGGACCGCGAACGAGCGGGACAGCGCTCTCGTTCGCTGCACCGAGGAAGCGCTGGAGGCGGCCATCGACGTCGCGCGGCCGGAGGCCCGGCTCGGCGACATCTCCAACGCCATCGAGCGCGTCGCCACCGGTTATGGCTACCCGATCAACACCCAGTTCGGCGGGCACGGTCTCGGGCGCACCATGCACGAGGACCCGCACGTGGCCAACCGGGGCCGCGCTGGTCGCGGTCTCAAGCTGCGTCCCGGGCTGACGATCGCGATCGAGCCGTGGTTCGCCCGCACGACCGATGAGGTCTACACCGATGATGACGGCTGGACGATCCGTTCCGCGGATGGCTCCAACACTGCTCACTCCGAGCACACGATCGCCATCACGGAGAACGGGCCGCAGGTCCTCACCCGCCCCTGATGGTTACGGGTGGTATTGGTCTCGGGTGGTCTCTGCGGTGCGTGGGGTGATCGACTACTCCGAACGGGTTGTTCGAGAAGCGTCGAAACTCCGGTAGCGTCTCATAGCGTGATGGGGGAGGGACGTCAGCAGGGCGCACGTGCTCCGCTCGGCCTGTCGTGCGGACCGCCCGCTCATGGCGGGCGCGGCGAAGCGGTGGTCTGATGTTCCGTCCGCATCCGTTCAGCTGGGTGCCCGCAGAAGGGCAGCGGCACGCCACCACCGACGCCAAACCCCGTTACGGCTACCACGGCACCCGGGTGCGCACGCTGTGCAGTCGATCCGTTTTCGTCGAGGACTCCGACATCGCGTGGTTGTGGCCGACCTGCCCGGGGTGCAACGAAGGCGCTCACGACCTCGCCGATGTCCCCATGATCGGCTCGGGAGCGCCGGGCCTGCTGGAACTGGAGTAGCGGCCCGGCGCGACAAGCTCAGCGCAGGTTGCGCTTGAACAGCTCGAGCAGATTCGTCCAGTGCCGCTCGGCGCCCTCGGCGTGGTACGAGGCGGTGTCGGCCTGCGTGTAACCGTGGGCCGCGCCCTCGTAGACCTCCGCTCGGAAGGTCACACCGGCCTCGGTCAGCGCCGTGTTGAGCCGCCCGATCTGCTCCGGCGGCAGCGCTTGGTCGTTGTCGGCGTGCCCGAAGTACAGCTCCGCGGTGATCCGGTCGGCGACCCGGTGCGGGCTGTCGGGTTCCTCGGTGGCCAGGCCGCCGCCGTGGAATCCGCCCATCGCCGCGATGCGCGCGGGATAGGCGCCCGCGGTGCGCAGCGCCATGACAGCGCCCATGCAGTAGCCGGTCACGCCGACCGGACCGTCGGTGACGTCCGGGCTGTCGTTGAGCCACTGCAGGTACGCGCCCGCGTCGCGGACGGCCAGCTCCGGCGTGAGCGCCTGCATGACCGGGCCGATGGTCTGGAAGATCTCCGGCCGGGAATGCGGGTCGATGAATTCCGGCAGGTCGAACACCGGCGTGCGGCCTGCGCGGTAGAAGGCGTTGGGCACGAGCACGGTGTAGCCCTCGGCCGCGAGCCGGTCGGCCATCTTGTACAGGTGCGGCCGCAGGCCGAAGGCGTCCATGTAGAACAGCACGCCCGGGTGCGGACCTTCGGTCTCGGGCATCGCCAGGTAGGCATCGGCGACCCCGTCGGGCGTGGCGACGTCAACCGTGCTTCCGCGTACTGCGGTCATAGCGGGAGTGTCCCTCCTCGTTCGTTCGCGCGGGTTCAACCGATCTATACACCTCGCCCGCAGGCTTCGGTGAGCCGGTGCGCGTCGTCGAAAGCCGGATGAACCTCGGGGTTCTTGCCGGACCGCTGCGTTCGCGGGCCACTTCGGACGGTCACTCCTCGGCCGGAGGGTTCCCCGCGGTGCCGAGCTTCCAGTAGCCGCGAACCGACATCCGTTCCGGCGGCAGGCCGCGCTCGTCGCGCAGGTGTCTGCGCAGCGGGGCCATCATCGCGGCCTCGCCGGCGCCGAAGACGAAGCAGTTCGCGGCCAGCGGCAGCTCGGCGACGGTCTTGACGAGCCCGGTGCCGTCGATCTCCGGCAGCCAGGTGATCTGCGCTTCGCGGCCGCCGCCGAGTTCGCGCGGTGCACCGCGCGCGATCGCCACGACGCGCACGGTCGTCGTCGACGGGAGCTCCTCGAGGAACCGCTCGGCGGCAGGCAGCGCCGTCTCGTCGGCGACCAGCAGGTACTCCGCGCAGTTCGCGGGGAAGATCTGCGATCCGCGCGGGCCGAGCACGCCGAGCTTCGAACCGGGCTCGGCCGCTGCCGCCCAGCGTCCGACAGCGCCGTGCTCGTGCGTGACGAAGTCCAGGGTGAGCTCGCGCGCGTCCGCGTCGAAGTGCCGGATCGTGTAGTCGCGCAGGCCGGTCGGTTTCTCGCCCGGCCCGGGCAGCGGGATCTCCCCGGTGGACGGGTCGGGCACGGCGAGCTTGACGTGATCGGTGGCCGCGCGGGCGGGGAACGGGAACTCCGGTTCCAAGTCGTCACCGGTGAGCACCACGCGTCGCATCGTGGGCGAGAGCTCCTGGATTCGGGCCGCATACAGTTGACGGCGCCGGGGTTCGTGCATGACTCGCTCGATGAGCGATGATCTCGGAGTCCCACCGTGGGGTGATTTTGGCACAAAATCATAATGTCACGACTGCGCGGGGTTCGGCAAGGAGGCGCGAAGGAATGGTGGATTCGACCGACGAGACGGGCGAGTCGCTGATGCGGCTGCTGCCGCCGTTGCGACGCGCGACGGTGCAAGCGGTGCGCGCGGCGGAAGGGCTGCCCAACCTGCCGGAGGCGCAGGTGCTGCTGTTGCGCACGCTCGAGGCGGTCGGCCCGGTCACCCCGGGGCGGCTGGCCGATGAGCTGCACCTGGCTCGCCCCACCGTGAGCAATCTGGTGCGCGAGCTGGCCTCCAGCGGCCTGCTCGAGCGCAAACCGTCCGAGCAGGACGGCCGCTCGGTTCTGCTGGTGCCCACCGACCACGCGCGCGACCTGCTAGAGGCGTTCAACAGGGGACGTCAGGAGGTGCTGGCTCGCGCGCTGCGGGCGATCCCGGAAGCCGATCGGGACAACGTGGCCGCGGCGGTTCCGTCACTGGGACTGCTGCTCAAGCAGTTGCAGCAGATGGGTGATCAGGAGGGGTAATCGCGCGTGTCCGGTTTCGCCGGGAACGCGGGCTGGGTAGGACCGGACCGGTGTCGCCGAGGAGAGGACCAGCCGTGGCCGTGATCCGCGTGGACGAAGACCCGGAGGAGCTGACGCTGAGCCTGACCGCCGAGTACGCGGCCCCGGTGGCGCGGGTCTGGAACGTGTGGGCCGATCCGCGCCTGCTCGAGCGCTGGTGGGGACCGCCCGATCACCCGGTCACCTTCGACCGGTACGAGTTCTTCACCAGCGGTGAGTGCCGGTACCACCTCACCGGGCCGGACGGAGCGGTCGCGTACGGGTGGTGGCGCATCTGCGTGGTCGACGAACCGCGCCGCCTGGAATTCGAGGACGGATTCGCCGATGCGGACGGCAACCCCGACGCGGCGATCGACTCCAGCCACCACAAGGTGACCTTCGAGCCCCGCGGCGAGGCCAGCCGGATGGTGTTGCTGAGCACGTTCGCCTCCGTCGAGCAGCAGGAGCAGTACGCCGCGATGGGCGTGATCGACGGCATCAGCGCAGCTATCGGCCGGATCGACGCCCTGGTGGCGGAATGATCCCGCGCTGACTCGCGCGGTCGGCCGGAGGTCGCGCAACGACGAGACTGGAATTCACCGGATCTGTCCGGCAGGCTGGGCGGACTGGGCGTCTTGAAGTGGGGATTTCGGTCTTGACCAGTGGTGAGCTCGAATTCGAGCAGAATTACGTCGCGTCGCTGTACGACTACGTCGATCAGCTGCGCGCGCAGGCAGCCGACCGGTTGGCGGCGGGCGGCGATCCGGACGTGCTGTCGGTGTGGCGGGCCGAGATCGCCCGGTTGGACGCCGTCGAGCAGGGGTTGTGCTTCGGCAGGCTGGACATGGCCGACGATCGGCGGGTCTACGTCGGCCGCATCGGACTGTTCCGGGAAGCCGAAGACCGGGAGCTGCTGGTGGACTGGCGCGCCCCGGTGGCCCGCGCCTTCTACACCGCGACTTCCGCCGATCCGCAGGGCGTGCGCAGGCGCCGCCGCATCAGCACCCGCGGCCGCGCGGTCACCGCGCTCGACGACGAGCTGCTCGACTCCGACGGCACCGAGGAGCACCTGGTCGGGGAAGCGGCGCTCATGGCGGCGGTGACGGCCAACCGGACCGGCCGGATGCACGAGATCGTCACCACCCTGCAGGCGGAGCAGGACGCGATCATCCGTTCCGACGAGCGCGGTGCGCTGGTCGTGCAGGGCGGCCCGGGTACCGGCAAGACCGCGGTCGCGCTGCACCGGGTGGCCTACCTGCTCTACACCCACGAGCACCTGCGCAGCCGAGGCGTCCTGGTGGTCGGGCCGAGCGACATCTTCCTGGACTACATCGGGCAGGTGCTGCCCGGACTCGGGGAGAACCGGGTGGTCTCCTCGACCGTTCCCGAGCTGTGCACCGGCGTCTCGATCACCCGGGAAGACCCGCCGGAACTCGTGGAGCGGAAGGGTTCCGCCGAGATGGCCGCGATCCTGTCCACTGCGGTCGCCGAGCGCGTCCGGGTTCCGGAGGAGTCGGTCGAGCTCGACTTCGAGGGGCAGTCGCTGGCACTGGACCCGGAGGCGTGCGAGCAAGCGGTCGGCAAGGCCCGCGCTGCCGGACTGCCGCACAACCAGGCGAGGCTGGTGTTCCAGCAGGAGGTCGTCGGCACGCTGGCCGACCAGCTCGCCGCGCGGATGGAGGCGATGGCCTACGACGAGTCGGGCAACGCGCTCGACGGCGGTGATGCGGAGGGCAGGCTCGGGGCCGCCGATGTGCGGGCGCTGGAGGCCGTGGGCATCGTCGCGGACCCTGACGCCGACGCCGACGAGGACGCGCGCGTGCTGCTCGACGACACCGACAAGTCCGCGCTGCGCGCTGCGCTGCTGGCCGACACCGGGGTGCGGTCCGAACTGGACGCGCTGTGGCCGGAGCTCACCGCGGAGGAGCTCGTCGGCGACCTCGCCGATTGCGTCGCGGGTGACTGGAGCGCCGCGGATGTCCCACTGCTGGACGAGGCGGCGTCGTTGCTCGGCACGGGTGCGGCGCAGGACACGTACGGCCACGTGGTGATCGACGAGGCCCAGGAGCTCTCCGAGATGGCCTGGCGCATGCTGATGCGCCGCTGCCCGTCGCGCTCGATGACCATCGTGGGCGATCTCGCGCAGACCGGTACGCCGGCGGGGGCGCGCTCCTGGCAGCAGGTGCTGGGCGCGCACGTGGGCGAGCGCTGGCGGCTGGCCGAGCTGACGGTCAACTACCGGACCCCCAGCGAGATCGTGGAGGCGACCACCGACCTGCTGGCGGCGGCCGGTCCGGGTTGGCAACCGCCGCGATCGGTGCGGTCCACCGGGCATCGGCCGTGGCGGGCCACCGTCGCCGACGGCACGGTGGCCGAGGCGGCCGAGCGCGCTGTAGCCGATCGCGGCGACGGCAAGACCGCCGTGCTCGCGCCCGCGGGGCGTCTCGCGGAACTGGCGCGGCGGCTGGACGTTCCGGCGCGGCCGGAGCTGACCGAGGAGGTCGTCGTGCTCACCCCGGGACAGGCTAAGGGCCTGGAGTTCGACGAGGTCGTGATCGTCGATCCGGCCGCGATCGCGGAGGGGGCGACGTTCGGGCTCAACGACCTCTACGTGGGGATGACCCGCGCGACGCAGCGCCTGGGCATCGTCTGCGTCGACGAGGTCCCGGCCGCGCTCGCCGGCGTGCGCGAGCGCGACCTGTAGTCGAGCGGCAGGAGGACGTGCGGTCGGCCGGCGCAGCGGTGGGTGTTGGCCGCGAGGAGTTCTGGGATCCACTGCCGCAGGCGGTCCCGGAGGACGCGCGATCGGCCGGAAGGATCGCGCTGGGCCGGTCCGGACGGTGCCGGGAAACCGCCGCAGTCGGCTACCGTGGCGATGAACCGTGGTGCAGGCGTCTTTCGGCGAAGGGATCTTTCGAATGGACGTGCGCGAAGCCGGGCTCACCGTGGCGGATCCCGCGGCATATGCCGAGGAAGGGCGGCTGCACGAAGCGCTGTCCGTGCTGCGCGGCGCCGACCCGGTGCACTGGGTCGATCCGATGCCGGACGCCTTCCCGTTCTGGGCCGTCACCCGGCACGCGGACATCCTCGAGGTGGAGCGCCAGCACGAGCTGTTCATCAACAACCCGCGTCCGCTGCTGGTCAACGCCGACCACGACCGGCACATCGCCGAGCAGGGACACATGCTCAACACGCTGATCCACGTCGACGATCCGCAGCACAAGCGGCTGCGCCCGGTGGTCGCCGACTGGTTCAACCCCAGGGCGATGCGCCAGATGGAAGTCGAGATCAACCGGCTGGCCAGGCGCTACGCGGACCGGCTCGCCGAGTTCGGCGGCGAGTGCGATTTCGCCCAGGACATCGCGGTCGGCTACCCGCTCTACGTGATCCTGTCGCTGCTGGGCCTGCCCGAGTCGGACTTCCCGCGGATCCTGCAGCTGACCCAGGAGCTCTTCGGCGGTGATGACGCGGAACTGCAGCGCGGGAAGTCCAACGAAGAGCTCATGCAGGTGGTGCTGGACTTCTTCGAGTACTTCAACCGGATCACCGCCGACCGTCGGGCCAACCCGACCGAGGACCTGGCCTCGGCGATCGCCAATGCCCGTCTCGACGGCGAACACCTGCCGGACATCGACACCATCTCGCTGTACGTGATCATCGCGACCGCCGGGCACGACACCACCAGCTCCACCATCGCGGGCGGTATGCAGGCGCTGATCGAGCACCCCGAGCAGCTGGCGCGGCTGCAGCGGGATCCGGACCTGGTGGCTACGGCGGCCGAGGAGATGATCCGCTGGGTGACTCCGGTCAAGGAGTTCATGCGCACCGCCACGGCGGACTACGAGCTGCGCGGCACGCGGATCAAAGAAGGCGAGGCGTTGCTGCTGTCCTACCCCTCGGCGAACCGGGACGAGGAGGTCTTCGACGACCCGTTCCGATTCGACGTCGGCCGCGACCCGAACAAGCACCTGTCATTCGGTTTCGGCGCTCATTTCTGCCTCGGCGCGAGCCTTGCCCGGATGGAAACGCGAGCATTCTTCGCGGAACTGGTCCCGCGGCTGCGTTCGGTGGAACTCACCGGTGAACCCGAGTGGGTCCGGACGACGTTCGTGGGCGGCCTCAAGCACCTGCCGATCCGCTACCGCCTTCGCTGAGACCGACGAGTTCGGGACGGTCGGCGAGCTTTCGCAGGTGCTCGCCGGGGTCGGCGAGCAGGCGTCGCGATTCCAGGTCGAGCAGCCCCCAGATGCTGCTGATCTGCGCGGCCAGCATTCCGTCGGTGCGTCGCAGGTCGTGCTCGACCCGGCAGGTCTTGCCGGAAACCCACTCGAACCTGCAGGTCACGTCGATCTCGTCGCCCGCGTGCAGCTCCTCCTGGTAGCGGATGGTCGTCTCCAGGTTCACCGGACCGATGCCGTTGGCCACCATCCGATCCACGTCGATGCCCGCCGCGCGGAAGCTCGAGAACCGGGCGTGGTCGGCGTACTGGACGTAGGCAGCGCCGGTGGCGTGGCGCTGTGGATCGACTTCGGAAATGCGCACCTGGATGCGTATCTGGAACGGCGCGGCGTCCATTGCGGCCCCCGGGTAGGCGTGGCGGCTGGTGCGGTCAGCCTAACAACGCCCGCCGGAATCCGTTTCGCAATCCCGGAAACGGGATCGGCAGCGCGTCGCGCCGATTCGGCGGATGCCGAAGATTCCCGAGATGGTGTGAAAAGGAAACCGGATCGTTCATTCGATCATTCGGTTCCCCCGATCACCGCGTAGCTTGCCGAGCATGAATCGTAACGGTCTTCGCTGCGCCGCGCTGTCAGCGTTCGTGATCGGTGCGTCCGCGGTGGTTCCGAGTGCGGCGCACGCGAATTCGACAGCTGATCGGGTGCTGTCCATGGTCAACTCGGAGCGGGCGGTGGCAGGTTGCAAGCCATTGCGCGTCGACCACCGCCTGGTTCGGGCCGCCACCGCGCACAGCGCTGACATGTCCCGGCGGGGCTACTTCTCGCACACCACGCCCGAGGGGGTGACCTTCGGCGAACGGATCCGCCGCGCCGGGTATCCGAAGCCGGGCGCGGAGAACATCGCGCACGGCCAGACCAGCGCGCGTCAAGTGGTCGACGACTGGCTCGCCTCGCCGGGACACCATCGGAACATCGTCAACTGCGAGTTCAAAGCCATCGGAATCGGCGTCGGCCCGAACGGCGAGATCTGGACGCAGGACTTCGGCTACTGATCGTCCGGAGGCAGCGCGATGTCGAACCGGGTGCGGGTCCAGCCCTGCTCGCCGATCTCGCGCCCGCCAGGCACCGGTGCGGAGGCCGGTTGGTCCTCGAACCGCTTGACGAGGGAGTCCTTGACGCCGAACACCGCGTCGGATTCCAGCAGCGGGTCGCCCTCGACGAAGATGTGCGTGACCAGGGTGCGCTTGCCCGGTGCGCTGACCATGAAGTGCAGGTGCGAGGCGCGCATCGGGGAGCGGCCGGTGGACTCCAGGAGCCTGCCGACCGGACCGTCGTGCGGGATCGGGTACGGCGTCGGCGTCAACCCCCAGAACCCGTACCAGCCCCGCTCGTCGGTGAACAGGTGCGCGCGTGCGGCCGTGCGATCGTCGTCGTACTGGACGTCGTAGAAGCCGTCCTCGTCGGCCTCCCACACCTCGAGGCGGGCCCCGGGCAGGGGGTTTCCCGCGGTGTCGGTGACGGTGCCCTCCACCCAGCACGGCTTGCCCCGGGCACCACCGCTGATGTCGTCGCCGAGTTCGGCGTGCGGCGATCCCTCGGTGAAGAAGGGGCCGAAGACCGTTGCTTCGGTGGCATTTCCGCTGCGCTCGTTGTTGACCGCGATGGTCAGCATGGAGACGCCGAGCACGTCCGAGAGCAGGATGAACTCCTGGCGCTTGTCGTCGGTGATGTGCCCGGCCTCGGTGAGGAAGGCGATGGCGGCGTCCCACTCCCGCTGGGTCAGCCGCACGTCGCGGATGAAGGCGTGCAGATGGGTGGTCAGCGAGCGCAGGACGGTCTTGAGCCGTTCGTCGGCGGTGTCCTCGAAGCTCGACAGCACCGCATCCATCAGGTCCTGCTCGATGCGGCGCTGCTTCTCGGCGTCGGTGTCGGGCGGTTCGGTCATCGCGAGACCTCCGGTGCGGTACCCGCCCACGCGTTGCCGAGCAGCGCGCGGATGTCGTCGGTGGTGACCGGACACGGGTTGGACGACGGGATCGCGGCCACCGAGAGCTCAGCGGCCTCACCGATGTTCTCCTCGGCGAAGCCGATCTCGCGCAAGGCCGTCGGGGCGCGGAGACGATCGCGCAGCTGCACCAGGCCGGAGACCGCGTCGCCGGTACCGAGTGCACCCGCGATGCGGGCGGCGGCCTCCGGCGCGGCCGGCGCGTTGTGCGCGAGCACGTGCGGGAGCACGATCGCGTGCGTCTGGGCGTGCGGCAGGTCGTAGGTGCCGCCGAGCACGTGGCAGATCTTGTGGTGCATGGCCGCGCCCGCCGAGGCGAACGACACCGCCGAGAGGTAGGCACCGTAGAGCGCCTGCTCCCGGCCTTCGGCGCCGGACGGGTCGGCGACCACCTTCGGCAACCCGCCCGCCAGCGTGCGCATTCCCTCGGTGGCCAGCGCGGCGTTGATCGGATCGGCCCGCGGCGCCCACAGCGAGTCCACGCAGTGCGCCAGGCCGTTGAGCCCGGAGGCCACCGACAGGTCGGCGGGCAGCGAGTAGGTCAGCTCGGCGTCGTAGATCACGGTGGCGGGCAGCACCCGGTCGTCCACGCCAGTGGTCTTGCGGGCGGCCTCGGTGAGTCCCCAGACGTTGGTGGCCTCCGAGCCCGCGTAGGTGGTGGGCACCGCGACGATCGGCAACCCGGTGGTCAGCGCGATCGCCTTGGCGAGCCCGGTCGTCGACCCGCCCCCGATGCTGACCAGCAGGTCGATCCCGTTGTCCCGGGCGGCGGCGCGGGCCCTGTCCGCCGTTTCGACCGGCACGTGCATGGCCACGTCCGAGTGGTGCAGGGCGACGTCGATGTCCGCGGTGACTCGGCGGGCGAGCTCGGCCTCCCGCGCTTCCGCGATGACCATCACCGAGCGGGCGCCGCGCTGATCGACCTCGGCGGCGAGGTTGGCCGCGGCCTCGCCGGTGCCGAAGCGCACCCGCTGTCCGAGGGTGATGTGGTCGAACTCCAGGCTCACGCGATACCTCCTGAATCGCGGCTGAGGATCCCGGCCAGCGCGTCGGTCAGCACCGCGGCGGGGTCCGATGTCAGGTGTTGGGCACGCCAGCAGACGTGCTTGTCGGGACGGACCAGCACGGCACCATCCTCTTCGACCTCCCGGGCTCTTGCCCAGTCGAAGTACAGGTCCGCGTGCTCGCGGCCGGGACCGATCACGACCGCGCGGACAGGTACGCCCAGCCGCTCGCCGGCTTCGGTCAGCCCGCTCGCCCAGGCCTCGCCCGCGATACCCGTGAACAGCGTGAACCGGTCGGCGTCGGCGAGATCGTGGGTGGAGCAGGTGTGCGCCGCGTCGCCGACCCACACGTGCGGGAGCCGGGCTCCCGGGACCGTGCTCGGCCGGTAGTACAACTCCGGGTCATGCTCGGACTCCGGGCGCGGGGAACCGTCGGAGACGACCGCCGTGGAGGTGTAGAACTGGCCCATCTCGACGCCGTGCGCGTTGAACTCGTAGTTCTTCAGCTCCATGGCGTGCCGCAACGCCTCCCGCTTCGCAGCACCCGCGGAGGTGTTGGCGCCGCGTTCGGCGATCTTCTCGCGCATCTGCTGCTCGGTGTCCTCGGGTTCGACGCCCAGCGCGTCGAAGAACTGGCCGAACTCGCGGGCGGACCTGTTGGCCCGGCGCACGATCTGCTCGGCCACCGGAGCGCGCTCGGCCGAATAGGTCTCCAGCAGGTCCGGTCCCGCCCATCCGCGCAGCACGGCAGCCAGCTTCCAGGCCAGGTTGTAGGTGTCCTGGACGGAGGTGTTGGATCCCAGTCCGTTCGATGGCGGGTGCTTGTGCACCGCGTCGCCGGCGCAGAACACGCGCCCGGACTGCAGGTGCGTCGCCCACTGCTCGTTGTTGCCCCACAACGAGTACCCGGTGATCTCCACGTCCAGGTCCGGCACGCCGAGCAGGTTGCGCACGATCTGGCGGGCCGCGTCGTCGTCGAGCTTCGGGGGCTCGTCCGCGATGTCGTAACCCCACACGATCAGCCACTCGTTCCACGGGCGCACCATCCGGACCAGCCCGGTGCCGATGCCGCCGATGTTCGAGCCCGGCTGGATCACCCAGTACAGCACCGACGGCCGGTGCGCGACGAGCTCGCCGATGTCGGCGGTGAAGGTGATGTTCATGGATCCGGCCACGTCCATCTTGCCCTCGTAGGGCAGCTCGATGTCGTCGGCGACCTTGGAGCGCGCCCCGTCGGCCCCGATGAGATAGCGCGCGCGGATGTCGTACTCGTGCCCGTTGAGCCGGTCGCGAACCCGCGCGGTGACGCCTTCGGCGTCCTGCGCGTGCCAGAGGTATTCGGTGGAGAAGCGGGTGTGGGTCCCGCGCGTCGTGGCGTTCTTGACCAGGATCGGTTCGAGGTAGGTCTGCGGGATGTCGCAGTTCAGCGAGGGCGAGGCCAGCTCGTAGTCCGCGTGCCGGGCCGGGTGGGTGCCCCAGGTGCGGATCCGGCCGATCTCCTCGCCCGCGATGGAAGTGCAGAAGACCGTCTCGCCCATCTTGTGGTGCGGGGTCGCCTCGGCCAGGACCTGGTCCTCGATGCCCAGATCGCGGAAGATCTCCATGGTTCGCTGGTTGGTGATGTGCGCGCGCGGCGTGTTGGCGGTCCAGCGATATTTGGTGACGACGATGTTGTCGACGCCCAGCGTCGACAGCGACAGAGCAGCCGCCGCGCCCGCGGGCCCCGAGCCGATGATGAGCACTTCGGTATCGACCACCTGCGCGGTGGGCATCTCGGTCTCGGCCAGCCCGTCGCTGAACTCCGCCATCCTCGTCCTTCCGCCCTGCTCGCCGCGTGACCGACGACCCTCGCACGCGCGGTCGCGAGCGGGCCGCGCACGGCGGAAATGGTCAACTCCCGGTCGGAAATCGGCAAGAGCCAGCCAGCGAAGAGCCGTCCGCAGCGCGATGCACCAGGGCCAGTTGGCCGATGCCGCAGCGCCGGCGAGAACGGAGGCGAGGCGCTCGGTCGTGCTGTCGACGACCGCTGCTCGGTCGCCGGGGACGATCGCTGCGAAGTAGACCGCGGGGGTGGGGCTGAGCACCGCCATCGCCACTAGCCCGGGGGTGGCTGAGCGGCTGCGGGCTGCTCCGGTGCGTCGTTCGGGTGGCGAGCGGCCGTGGCGGTGATGTGGTCGGCGACCAGGAGAGAACGACCACCGACACGCAGCGCAGCAGCTCGGCGACCGGGTCGATATCCGCACCAGCGCGCCAACACCGGCCACCGCGACCAGCGCGCAGACGCCGTCCACAGTGGCTGCTCCGGGAGCTGCTGCGGGCGCTGGCCCATCATGAGCTGCGCGGCGAGCGCCAGCAAGCGGACGTCCACGGCGCCAACGGGAATCGCGATGCCGTACCCGACCACCAGCCCCGTGATGACCTCCGGGGCGGCAACTCGCCTTTCACCGGCGGGAAACCGTGATCGTACATCCGTTCAAAAAAATGTACGGTGCTCGATCGATCGGACGGCAACGGAGGCGACGCTCCTGTCCAGCAGCGGAGGTGGTCCCCTCTCCAACACCGCGAGGCCGGGTGGCTTGACCGGCTCGCTCGGGCCGGTCGCGATCGTGTTCATGGTGGTGGCTGCCGCTTCGCCGCTCACCGTGGTCGGTGGCGCCGCGCCGCTGGGCATTCAGCTGGGCAACGGACCCGGCTACCCGATGTTGTACCTGGTGGCCGGTGCGGTGCTGGTGCTGTTCTCCGTGGGACTGTCCGCGATGGCGCGGTCGGTGCCGCGGCCCGGGGCGTTCTTCACCTTCGTCGGTTACGGCCTGGGGCGCCGCGCCGGTCTGGCCTCGGCCTACCTGGCGCTGCTGAGCTACACGACGATCCAGCTCGCGGTCTACGCCTACGTGGGCGAACTGCTGGCCAGGGCGTTTCCCGCGCTCGGTCTGCATTGGGGCGCGTGGTCGCTGGTGGTGGTCGCGGCGGTCGGGCTGCTCGGTTATCGGCACGTGGACCTGTCGAGCGAGGTGCTGGGTGTCGTGCTGGTGGCGGAGATAGCGGTGGTGCTCGCGGTCGTGACCGGGGTGATCGTCACCGGGGGCGAAGCCGGGCTGAACGTGCGGCCGTTCCTGCCGTCGACGGTTCTGTCAGGGCAGCCGGGCGTGGGGCTGATGCTGGCCACCGCCGCGTTCATCGGGTTCGAGTGCAACGTGGTCTTCCGCGACGAAGCTCGCGAACCGTCCCGCACGATCCCGCGAGCCACCTACGCGGCCGTGGTGCTGATCGCCGTGTTCCACGCGTTGTCCACCTGGGGGATGATCATGTCGTGGGGCGTGGGCGACGTGCTCGCCGTGGCCGGCCAGGACCCCGGCTCGCTGCTGATGAGCACCACGGCGAAATACCTGGGGGCTACGGGGCAGGTGCTGGTGAACGTGCTGCTGGTCGGCTCGATGTTCGCCTGCGTGCTGAGCTTCCACAACGTCATCGCGCGATACCAGTTGTCGATGGCCGCGGCAGGGTGCTGCCCGCGGGGCTGGCCCGGGTGCATCCGCGGCGGCACCGGGCGCCGAGCACTGCCTCCCTGGTGCAGAGCGCTACCGCCGCGTCGCTGGTGCTGGTGTTCCTGGCGTTGGGGTGGGACCCGGTCCTGCAGGTGTTCACCTGGATCTCCGGCGTCGGCACCATCTCCATCGCGGTGCTCATGGCGCTGACCCGCTTCGCGGTGATCGCGTGGTTCGCGCGCAGGCCCGACGACGACCGCCGCGTTTGGCACACCCGGGTGGCGCCGGCCCTGGGCTGCCTGGGACTGCTCGGGATCGCAGCGGCGATCGTGCTGAACTTCCCCGTCCTGGTCGACGACGTCGATGCGGCCGGAAACCCGACGTTCGGGCTGCTCTCGCTCCTGCTGCTGGGAATGGTGGTGCTGCTACCGGTCATCGGCTGGGCGCAGGGTGCGGTGGTGCGCCGCCGCAGCCCGGCTTCCTACGAGCGGCTCACCGAGGCCCTTTCCGGCTGACGGCGAGTGTTTCAGCGAACGCGGGCCTGGGCCGGGGTCGTGCCGTAGTGGCGTTTGTAGGTCCTGGTGAAGTGCGAAGGGGAGCGGAACCCGCAGTCCCCGGCGATCTCGGCGATGGTGGAGCCCCCCGCATTCGGGGAGGTGAGCAGCTGGTGGGCCAGCTCGAGCCGACGATCCAGGATGTAGCTCGCCACGCCCATCCCGGCGCGGTTGAACACCCGGCAGAGCTGGCGTTCGCTGATGCCGATGCGCTGGGCGATCAGGCGCGCGCACAGATTCGGGTCGCGCAGGTGCGATTCGACGATCGCCTTGGCGAGCTCCAGGTGGTCGTCACCGGTTTCGCCGTTGCGCAGCGCCGAGAGCAGGTTCAGCGCCCGGCGCCGGGTCCGGTTCGGGTCGGCCGGTTCGTCGAAGCTCGTGCGCATCAGGCGGGTGAGGGCGCGGAGGGCGTCGCCGGACGGGCCTTCGGATAGGTCGAAGAGCTCGGCATCGCCCGGCGTGCCCGTTCCGGTCGCCTCCTCGAGCACGTCGTGCGGGATCTTGAGCACGAACTCCCGCAGGCCCTGCGAGAAGCCGCGGGCGAACGGGTGGTCGGCATCGCAGAGCACTGCCTCGCCCGGCCGCAGCACGCGCGTTGCCCGGGTGCTGTAGAAGAACGCCTCGCCTGCCACCGCGATGTAGAGCACGGCCGAGCCCGTCGGGTGGTCGCCGATCTCCCCGGCGCCGCGCTCGATGAGGTGCGGGCCGCCGCTGACGTGGGCGAAGTGCAGATCCGGGAACTCGAGGTTGAGCTCGGTGGCGGCCAGCGGCTCGTCATCGATGGTTTTGCAGGACAGCGCGATCAGCGCCCGCGCGTTGTGGCGCTCCCACAGCGCCATCCGGTCGGCGGCGGGGAGTCCGGTCGTGGAGAAGCGCACCGGCCGCACCGGCCCGGTCGCGGTGGCCCGAGTCATGATCCGCCCACCTTAGCAGCGACGACGCCGCGAAGTTGATCATTGCCGGAGTCCGGCACGGGCCGAGAGCTCGTGGGGCGTGCTGCGATTTCCCGTCACGACGCCGATGACGACCAAGCGGTCTATTTCCGATCCGGGCGGGCGGTGGCGGGCCAGCCAGATCGACTCGTCCACGCGCGGAGCCCCGTGCGGGTGCGGGGTGAGGTCCAGGACCAGCAGTTGCCCGAACGGGGCGTTGGTGTTGCCGTACTCGGCGGCTTGGGGGAGGTAGCGGGACTCGATGGCCTCGCGGGAGGCGTCGCGGAGTTCGCGTTTGATCTCGGTGGTGTAGCGCAGCGGCCCGAAGTCGGTGACCATGTCGGCACGCCCCATCGCGAGATCGGCGGCCTCGACCGCGAGCAGCCCGCCGAGCTGGCCGCTGGCCAGCCACTGCTGGTAGTCCTGCTGCAGTTGCCGCTCGCGCGGGCGGGGCTCGTCCGCGCTCAGTCGCCGCCGGTAGTCGTCCGCAGGGGAGGCTCCCCAGGTGCGAGTGGCGAGGTCGGCGCGGCTGAGCAGGAACCGCAGCGTCTGCTCCAGCAGCAGCGAGAACGTCTCCCGGACCTCGCCGATGAACTGCGGGGACTCCGCCAGCTCGCCGAGCAGGCGCTGCAGGAGCGGATCCAGCACCGGATGCGCGGTGCGGGACTGCGCGACCTCGCTGCCGTGCACGACGCCGTCGAGCAGCCGCAGCTCGTCGTCGCCGAGCTCGGTGGTCAGGCCTGCTGCCTGGCGCTGACCGAGCAGCCGCACCAGCGCGGGCGCGATCCGCTGCGCGCGTCCGGAGCCCGGATGGTGCGCCTCGTCGTCCTCGTCGGGGTCCGGCGCGGTGCGGGAGGTATGCGGCAGGTCGCGGCGGTGCCGGGTGTCCGGGGCCTCGATCCGTTCGAGCAGCAGCTGCGTCGCGCGAGGCGGCAGCGGAGGATGCTCCGCGCAGCGGGCCTCGACCACCGACCGCCGCAGCGCGGCCAGCAGGCTCTGCTTCCGCAGGATGGCGTTCTCGATGGTCGGCTCGACCACCGCCGCCAATCCGGGAGCCACCTGCTCGCCCGGGAGGGGGCGCAGCGTGCGGACCTGCGTGTAGGCGTCCAGGACCGCGCCGAGAGCTTCCCAGACGTCCATCCAGATCGTCTCGGCCAGTCGCTCGGAGGCCGACCGCAGCATCAGGACCAGGCGGCGCCAGGCGGGTTCGGCCGCGTGGCGGGGGCGCAGCCAGGGCGGTTGGTGGGTGCCGCGCAGCCACGCGGACCGCTGGTCGAGCGCGGCGGTGAGCCGATCGGCGGCCTCGGCCAGCCGCGGCCGGTCCTGCGCGGCGAAGGCCAGCACCGCATCGCAGGCGGCACCGTGCGCGCGCGCGTCGTGGCGCGCCTGCTCGGCAGCGTCGGCCGTGGCGAACCGCGCGCGGGCCTCGGTCAGCGCGGCCAGCACCGCGGGCATCTCCGCCGCAGTCAGCGCTGCCCGCAGATCGTCGCAACCCAGCTCGAAGATCGCGTCCACCGCCGCCGCGTCGTCGTGGCGCAGCCGGTCCAGCGCCTCGCGCAGCGGGGCGGTGATGGCCGCCTCGCCCGCCCAGCGGTCCATCGCGGCGCCGAGCAGCCGGGGGAGGGGCTCGGTGAAGTCCTCCGGGGTGCCGGGCCCGAAGTCGGTGAGCTCGTCCAGCACGCCGAACGGGGCGACCGCGTCGGAGATCGCCAGTCGCACGGCACCCTCCAACCGGCCCGCCGCGAGCAGCGGATTCTGCTCGATGGCCGCGGTCAGGTCGCGCAGCAGGACATCGTGCAGCCGCGTTCCGTGGGTTCGCACCACGACGGGCTCGGCGAGCAGCTCGTCGAGAGCGCCGGTCAACGCCAGCAGGCTGGGTTGACCGCCCAGGCCGTCGACGAACTCCGCGAGCGCCTCGCGCCAGCCGGTCGCGTCCCGGCGCGCTGCGTCGGCCAGCGCGGCGGCCAGCACCGGCGCGAACGGGCTCGCGGCCACCGCGCCGGACTCGCCGCGCACGCCCGCCGGATCCCGCCGCGCTCGATGGGCCGGGTGTTCCTCCGTCTCGCTCAAGCAGAGCTCCTGATCAGTCGGGGCGACGCTGCTCGGGCACCGCCGTGGCCTCGGCGACCGAGCGGGCCAGCGCGACCTGGACGTTGCGCAGCCGCGCCAGCGCGGTGGTCTCGTCGGCCTCGCTGATCGCCAGGCGCAGCCGGGCCGCGACCTCGGCCTCCGAGGCGCCCTCGGTGGCTCCGGGGAGCTCGCTGCTGCAGATCGCGCACCGGTTGTGCGCGTGCTCCTCGCGGCGTCGCTGTTCGGAAATCGGTGTGTCGCAACGCGGGCAGGCGTGCGGTTCCAGACCGTGGAAGAGCTGGCGGGCGGTTTCGTTCTCGCGCACGTCGTTGAGCGCCTTCTCATCTGCCTGCCGCCGACGCTGCGCGGCGAGGTAGTCGCCGCACAGCTGGTCGGCTTCCGCGCCGAGCACGGCCAGCCTGCCGCGCGTGAGCAGACGGGCGATGGCCGCGCTGGGCATTCCGGTGATCGCGGCGATGCGTTCGGCCAGATCCGGTGCGTTCAACGGGATCCCCCTACCGGGCTCTGTTGCGGATTTGCCGTGCTCGGCGGTGCGGGCTGAGTTCCGCACGTCGCGCAGCTGCTCCGCGGCTTTCCCGAACAGCTCCTATGCGACGCTGAGTTCTGCTCGCAGCCGCGCGAGCCGGATGCGGACCCGCTCGGCGATGCTGGCGATGCGGGAACCGCGGGCCGCCCCCGCGTACTCGGATTGCAGGTACTGGCGGTTGCGCAGCTGGTTGCCGCCGCGCCCGTCGGCGAGGTCGAGCACCAGGCGCACCCGCTGCACGTAGTAGCGGAACGCCGGAGCCTGCGCGACCAGATCGCGGGCGACCTCGCGGCCGCGGGAGAGCAGGTAGTAGTCGTGCCTGCGGGTGTGCCCGACTCGACCGCGCCTGCGGTGCACGATCAGCCCCGCGCTGCGCAGCACCGCCAGCGCGTCGTCGAGCGGTTCGTAGGCGCCGAAGTGGTGCCGCAGCATGGGGTACCGGCGGACCTCGGGCTCTTCGGAATCGAGGATCCGGCCGGCCAGCTCCAGCAGTCGTGCCTCGGCGCAGCGTTCGTACTCGTTGAGCAGCTCGTCGGCGAGGAAATCGGGGCTGCGCAGCCAGAAGTCCAGCTTCTGCAGCCGAAGTTGTCCGGGCACGACCCCGACGGCCGTGACGAGTGCCGGGTCGTGGTGGACGGATTCGGACGGCGGCTCGGCCGCGCCGTCGATGAGCAGCAGCAACCGCACCGCGTCCTGCTCCCGGCTGGTGACCGGTGAGCCTAGGCGTTCGTCTGGCTTGGCACCGTGAACGTTGCGCACATTCAACGAGCGTGCGGGCCAGTCCGATAGTGCGGATGCATGCCGGGAAAAGAACAGGTGGCGATTGGGCGACCAATCGGTGCGAGCGCTTGACCGTGCCGATGCTCGCAACCCGTTTGGTGGAGCAGCACCGGATTTCGCCGCCCGATCGGCGCCCGAGCGCACACCGTGCGTGCACGGTATCGAGGCCCGGATGCGGCCGCAAGCCTGCTTTCACGAGAGCGGAATCCACACCGATGCCCGGCCACCTGCCGGCAAGCCGGCGGGCGAGCGCCGGGTGCGAAGCGGCGCCTGCTCGTCGGCGCGTCCGGCGCCGTCGGGCCCGCGAGGTGGTGCGCGAGTTGCCGCGTCTCACTTCCGCGCTGGGTGAGCACCGGATGCGACCACCGGCGGACGTCTCGCCGGCGAGCAGGCGTGGATTCCTAGCGGGGCTGCGGGGCGGCACCGGCGAGGCCGGATGCGATCTGCGGGACGAGGTCCCCGAAGGTCGCCTGCAAGCGCTGCTTGGTCTCCTCGACCAGCACGGTGCCGAGGGGGTCGACGCAGTGCCGGAGCACCGCGGGATGCCGGGCCGGTGACTTGCAGATGAGGACCGCCAGCGTGCGCAACGCGGGCAGCAACGCCTTGGCGTCGGCGACGGCCGTCAGTCCCAGCGCGGTGCGGAGGTGTTCCCAGAGCCGGTCGACGCAGGCTTCGACGACGGCGCGCTCGATCTCGGCCCCGCCTTGCCGGGCGCACGTCTCGGTGACAGCGCGCGTCAGCTCACCCGGTACCGAATCGAGCGCGCGGTCGGCCTCTTCGACGAGCACGATGAGCTGCACCAGCAGTTCGCACCAGAAGTGATCCGCCATCGCTCTGCGGGTGCGGTTGCCGAGGGGACCCGTTCGCGCCTCGACGTCGTCGGGGACGCGTTTGATCACTTCGCCGAGCGCTTCGACCCGGTCGACCTCGGTGCGGGCGACGGCGAGCGCGCGTGCGGGGTTCGCGACGTCTTTCTGCCGAAGCTCTTTGGTGATTTCGGCGTGCTTCGGGCCGGTGCGGTCGGCTTTCGCGCGAAGCCAGTTGAGCAGATTGGCGCAGGCGGAACGAATCGCCGCCTTCCGCTGCGCCAGGGTCGGTTTCGGATTCTTCCGCGACCTGGCTTCCTGCCTGGCGGACTCCAGGTACCAGATCCGGTCAGCTTCCCGCTCGAAACTCCGCAGATCCTGCTGGTGTGCCTGCCTGACGAGCCGGATCGCACCGACCCAGCCATGTTGAGCACCTGCGCAATGGGTGCATTCGCAGGTGTCTCCGTTGGCCTTTTCGCAGCTGCTCGGATGTTCGCGGCCGTGCTGCAAACTCGCCCCCAACGGATTTCGGCAACGACCTCTCGGATGTTCCCGCCCGCCGAGGGACGGCCGTACCGCTGTCCCGGCGAAATGCGTCGAGCGGCAGCGTTCGCGGGTTCGCGTCGTGGAGCGGTTACTCGTCTCGGCTTCGGTGGGCGAACGCCTTCCCGAACGGGGTGAGGCCGTTCGCCGCAGCACGATTGCGACATTCGGTTCCGTCCATAAAGTCAGCCTTGTCCCTTCGAAGATCGGATGGTTAGCGTGTCCTCGCACCGACCAAACGATGACCGAAATCTCGAACACGACGATTTCCGGGGGTGCGTGCGTGCTCGGCAACGACGGCGAACATGCGCTGACCAGACGAACCCTGCTCGGCGCCGCGGTGCTCGGCGGGGTCTCGCTGGTTACCGCGTGCGGTAGCGGGCAGCGCGGCGAACTGCGCTACTGGAACCTCTTCTCCGGTGGCGACGGGGACACGATGAAGGCGATGCTCGCCGACTACCGCGCTGCGCATCCCCAGGTGCGGTTGCGCGATGTCACCCTGGAGTGGGGCGACCGGTACTACACCAAGCTCGCCATGGCCAGCGCGGCCGAACGGGCGCCGGACGTCGCCGCGCTGCACCTTGGCAGGTTGCCCGCCTTCGCGCCGGGCGGGCTCATCGACCCGATCGACCCGGACCTGTTGCGGCGGGCCGGGATCGGCGCGGAGCACTTCCCGAAGGGGCTGTGGAGACGATCCCACCACGACGGTCGCCTGTTCGCGATCCCGCTCGACACCCACCCCTTCGTGCAGTACTTCAACGTCGAGATCTGCCGCGAAGCCGGTCTCCTCGACGAGGACGACGTGCTGCGCCCGCCGAAGGGGCCGGAAGAGCTGCGCGCACAACTGCGCGCGACCAAGCGCGTCACCGGCTCGCACGGGCTGGTGCTGGAGACCGCGGGTGACGGCGTCGTTCCCTGGCGGCTGTTCTGGACGCTCTACCGCCAGGCGGGCGGAAACCTGCTCACCCCGGACGGGAAGCGCTCCGCGTTCGACGAGGCCAAGGTGCGCTCGATCCTGGAGTACCTGCAGTCGCTGCACGCCGAAGGCCTCACCTCGACCGGGCTCGACGCCGACGGCGCCATCGCGCTGTTCTCCAGCGAACGCGGCGGTTTCTTCTGGCAGGGCGAATGGGAGGTGCGGACGTTCCAGGAAGCCGAGATCCCGTTCAGCATGATGCGGTTCCCCGGGTTGTTCGGGCCGCCGCTGGCCGAGGCGGATTCGCACGCGTTCGTGCTGCCGCACCAGCCGGAGCGCACCGAGCAGCAGCAGCTGCTGATCTACGAGTTCGCCGCGCACCTGCTGCGCAACAGCGCGAGATGGGCCTCGGGCGGGCACATTCCCGCCTTCCTCCCGGTCACCAGCAGTCCCGAGTACACGCGGATGCGTCCGCAGTCGCTGTACCGGTCGGTGATCGACGACGTGCAGCTGGACCCGGAGGTGTGGTTCGCCGGGTCGGGCTCGCGGATGTGGACGGAACTGACCGCGATCCTCGGCCCGGTCATGGACGAGCGGATGTCGGTGGGCGCGGGCGTGGCGGCGATGCGCCGCGTGCTGCAGGACCTGCTGGACACCCCGAACCCGGTGGAATGAACGGAGGTTGCCAGCATGCTCTCGTCCGCGCGTGACCGAACCGGCTCGGGTGTGCTGTTCGTGCTGCCCTTCCTCGCCGTCTACGTGCTGTTCCTCGTGGTGCCGTTGGTGATGGGGCTGGCGGCCAGCCTGACCGACGTCGGCCTGACCGGTGGCCGGGCCGAGTTCGTCGGGCTGGACAACTTCGCCGAGGCGCTCACCGATTCGGCCGTGTGGCAGTCGTTCGGCGTCACGCTCGCCTTCACCGCGCTGAGCGCACCGCCGCTGATCGCGGTGGGTCTGGTGATGGCGCTGCTGACGCACCGGCTCGCCCCGGCGAGGTGGCTGTGGCGGATGGCGTTCTTCGCTCCCTACGTGCTGCCCTCCTCGGCGGTCGCGCTGATCTTCGTGTGGGTCCTGCAGCCCGGTTTCGGCCTGGCCGACGGCATCCTGGCCTGGTTCGGCATCGGACCGGTGGGCTGGCTGGCCGAGACCGTGCCCGCCATGGCCGGCGTCGTGCTCGCGACCGTGTGGTGGACCGTCGGGTTCAACTTCCTGCTGTACCTGGCCGCGTTGCAGGCGATCCCGGACGATCTCTACGAGGCCTCGGCGCTGGACGGCGCGGGCGCCTGGCGACAGCTGTGGAACATCACGCTGCCGATGCTGCGTCCCACCACCGGGCTGATCGCGGTGCTGCAGGTGCTGGCGTCGCTGAAGGTGTTCGACCAGTTCTACCTGATCACCAACGGCGGCCCGGTGCACAGCACGCGGCCCATCCTGCAGTACGTCTACGAGACCGGCTTCACCAACTACCGGATCGGCTACGCCTCCGCGGTCTCGTACGTGTTCTTCGCCGGCATCCTGCTGCTGACGCTGGCGCACTTCAGCATTCAACGCCGTCGTCGAGAGCGGGGCGAGCATGGCTGACCGCAGACCGAGCCCGGGAACCGCACTGCTGGCGCTGGTCGCCACCGCGCTCGCCGCGCTGTGGCTGCTGCCGCTGGCGTGGGCGCTGCTGACCTCGCTGAAGCCGGAGAGCGAGACCACCGACGTCCCGTTGCGCTGGCTGCCCAGCGAGTTCACCCTGGACGCCTACCGCGGTGTGCTGGCCAACGGCGACATCTGGATCTGGTTGCGCAACAGCGTGTTCACCGCAGGTATGGTCACGCTGCTGGTCGTGCTGCTGGCGAGCATGGCGGGATACGGCTTCTCCCGGATGGAATTCCGCGGCAGGCGGGTGCTCTTCGTCTTCGTCCTGGCGGGAATCCTGGTGCCCGCCGAGGTGCTGATCGTTCCGCTGTTCCAGGAGATGGTGTTCCTGGGGCTGGTCGACACCGCCTGGGGAATCATCCTGCCGCAGGTGGTGCTGCCCGCGATGGTTTACATCCTCAAGGTGTTCTTCGACGGGATCCCGCGCGAGCTCGAGGAAGCCGCTCTGATGGACGGGGCGAGCCGCTGGCGCGTCTACTGGCGGATCGTGCTGCCGCTGTCGCGCCCGGTGCTGGCCGCGGTCGCGATCTTCACCTTCATCACCACGTGGAACAACTTCTTCTGGCCGTTCATCGTCACCGCAGATCCCGCGTCGATGACCCTGCCGGTCGGGCTGGCGACCGTGCAGGGCAGCTACGGCGTGCGCTACGCGGAGGTGATGGCGACCGTGATCATCGCGGGATTGCCGCTGCTGCTGGTGTTCGCGCTGTTCCAGCGGCACATCGTGCGCGGCGTCGCGCACACCGGAATGGCCGGGCGTTGAGGGGAGATTCGACGATGTCAGGTGCCAGGGCCGAGCTGACCATCGATCCGGCGTTCGAGGTGGGGGAGGTGAACCCGCGGCTGTTCGGGTCGTTCGTGGAGCACCTGGGTCGCTGCGTCTACAGCGGGATCTACGAGCCGGACCACCCCACGGCCACCCCGGACGGGCTGCGCGGCGACGTGCTGGCGCTGATCGCCGAGCTGGGCGTCACGCTGGTGCGCTACCCGGGCGGGAACTTCGTGTCCGGGTACCGCTGGGAGGACGGCGTCGGCGAGCACCGCCCCCGGCGGCTGGACCCGGCGTGGTCGACGGTGGAGACCAACGAGTTCGGGCTGAACGAGTTCATGCGGTTCACCGGGGCGACCGGCGTCGAACCGATGATGGCCATCAACCTCGGCACGCGCGGCCCGCAGGAGGCCCGGGAGCTGCTGGAGTACTGCAACCACCCGGGCGGGACCGCGTGGTCGGACTGGCGCCGTTCGCACGGAGCGCCCGATCCGCACGGGATCAGCCTGTGGTGCCTGGGCAACGAGCTCGACGGGCCCTGGCAGATGGGCCACAAGACCGCCGAGGAGTACGGCCGCGTGGCCGCGGAAGCGGCGCGCGTGATGCGGATGACCGATCCCTCCGTGCGGCTGGTGGCCTGCGGCAGTTCCAACTCCGGGATGCCCACCTTCGGCGCGTGGGAAGCCACGGTGCTCGAGCACACCTACCGCCACGTGGACTACGTCTCCTGCCACGCCTACTACGAGGAGATCGACGGCGATGTCGACAGCTTCCTGGCGTCCGCGCAGGACATGGAGCACTTCATCGACTCCGTGGTGGCGACCTGCGACCACGTTCGGGCCAAGCACCGGCACGACAAGCGAATCCAGCTGTCCTTCGACGAGTGGAACGTCTGGTACCGGCGGTTGCGCGACGTCGACGCGGAACCGAAGTGGGAGGTCGCCCCGCGGCTGCTGGAGGACAACTACACGCTGACCGACGCGGTCGTGGTGGGCAGCCTGCTGGTGACGCTGCTGCGGCACTGCGATCGGGTGAGCGCGGCGTGCCTGGCGCAGCTGGTCAACGTGATCGCCCCGATCATGACCGAGCCGGGCGGACCGGCGTGGCGGCAGACCAGCTTCTACCCGTTCGCCGACGCCGCTCGGCACGGCCGGGGGCGGGTGCTGCGCGTCGAGCCCCGGTCGAGCCGCCAGGACACCGCTCAGTACGGCACCGTCGACCTGCTGCACTCGACGGCGGTGCGGGGCGAGGACGGTGCCGTGACCCTGTTCGCGGTCAACCGCTCCACCGATCGGTCGCTGGAGCTCACGGCCAACCTCCGGGCCACCGGTGCCCGCCGGGTGGCCGGCGCGACCACGCTCACCGATCGCGATCGGCACGCGCGCAACACCCGCGAGCAGCCCGGGCGGGTCCAGCCGCGGGCGCTGGACGAAGTGGTGCTGGAGGACGGTGTGGTCACCGCAGTGCTTCCACCGCTGTCCTGGAACGTCATCCGCATCGCCTGACCGCTCGGGCAACTCCGCCGGTCGCATTCCCGACGCGTTCAGCGCTGGGTGCGCAGAACCCTGATCACCAGCCCGACCGCGAACACCGCCAGTCCGGCCAGCACCGAGGTCGTCGGCAGCGTGCACGCGAGCACCAGGCAACCGGCGAACCCGGCGATGTTGAGCCAGCGCGGCCAGCGGCGTTCGCCGGCGGGCTGGGTGAACGCCGAGGCGTTCGCGATCGCGTAGTAGACGAGCACCCCGAAGCTGGAGAAGCCGATGACGCCGCGCAGATCGGTGACCAGCACCAGCACGATGACGATCGCCGCGAGCACGAGCTCGGCGCGGTGCGGCACCCGGAACCGGGGGTGCACAGCGGCCAGGTAGCGGGGGAGGTCACCGTGGCGGGCCATCGCCAGGCTGGTGCGCGCGATGCCCGCGATCAGCGCCAGCAGCGCCCCCAGGCTGGCCGCGGCGGCGCCGACCCGGACGACCGGGGTCAGCGCGCCGTGCCCGGCGGCGGCGAGCGCCTCGGCCAGGGGAGCGGTGCTGGTGGCCAGCTGCTGCGGACCGAGCACCAGCAGCACCGCCAGGCCGACCGCGGCGTAGATCGTGGCGGCCACCGGCAGCGCGAGCAGGATCGCTCGCGGGATCGTGCGCGCCGGGTCGCGGACCTCCTCGCCGAGGGTGGCGATCCGGGCGTAGCCGGCGAAGGCGAAGAAGATCAGCCCGGCGGCCTGCAGCACTCCCAGCGGGCCGTGCGGCAGCCACTGGTGCCCGTCGCCGGAGGCCGCGGGGAACGCGGCGATGCCGAAGAAGACCAGCACGGCCAGCACCACGGCCAGCAGAACCCTGGTCAGAGCGGCCGTGCGGGTGATGCCGATGTAGTTCACCGCAGCCAATCCGGCCACCGCCAGCGCCGCTGCCGGGCGCTCGAAACCGGGTGCGGCGTAGGCGGCGAAGGTCAGGGCCATCGCGGCGCAGCTGGCGGTCTTGCCGATGACGAAGCCCCAGCCCGCGATGAAGCCCCACCAGTGGCCGAGCCGCTCCCGGCCGTAGATGTAGGTCCCGCCCGAAGTGGGATGGGCGGCGGCCAGCTGCGCCGAGGCCACCGCGTTGCAGTAGGCGATCGCCGCGGCGAGGACCAGCGCGAACAGCAGCCCGCTGCCCGCCGCCGCCGCGGCGGGGGCGAACACCGCGAACACGCCCGCCCCGAGCATCGACCCGAGTCCGATCGTCGTGGCGTCGAAGGTGCCCAATCGCCGCGCGAGCGGCTCCCCGGAAGACGCCTGGTTCACCGACACTCCCATCGCCGCGGACTCGGGCGATCGTCTCACGCGGACGTTCAGCTCAGGACGAATCCCCGGTAACCCGCGTCGGCGACCTGATCGCACAGCACCCGGTAGTTGCCCACCCCGCCGACGTAGGGCATGAACACCTGCGGCTTGCCGGGCACGTTCGCACCCGTGTACCAGGAGGCCGCCGCGGGGAAGAGGGTCAGGTCCGCGACTTCGCCGACGTGCTCGCACCACTCGCGCTCCGCGTCCGCATCGGCTTCGCTGCGGGTGATGCCGCGCTCGCGCAGGTATCGGAGGTGATCCGCGATCCAGTCCACGTGCTGCTCGATGGAGACCATCATGTTGCTCAGCACCGACGGCGAGCCCGGTCCCGTGATGGTGAACAGGTTCGGAAAGCCCGCGGTGGCCAGCCCGAGGTAGGTCCGCGGGCCGTCGGCCCACTTCTCGCGCAGCGTCGCGCCGTCGGTGCCGCGGATGTCGATCCTGTTGAGCGGCCCGGTCATCGCGTCGTAGCCGGTGGCGAACACGATCATGTCGAACTCGAAATCGCGCCCGCCCTGGCGCAGCCCGGCGGGTGTGATCCGCTCGATCGGCCGGTCCCGAACGCTGACCAGATCCACGTTGTCCCGGTTGAAGCTCTCGTAGTACCCGGTGTCCACGCACAGGCGCTTCGTGCCGATCGGGAAGTCCTTCGGGCACAGCAGTTCCGCGGTCTCCGGGTCGTCGACGATCTCGCGGATGCGCTCGCGCACGTATTCCGCGGACAGCTCGTTGGCCACCGGGTCCGCCAAGGTGTCCTGGAAGATTCCCGGGAAGCCGAGCCCTCCTCGCTGCCAGTTTCGATCCAGCGCGGCGCGGAACTCCGCGCACGGCGTGTCCAGCGCGTTGCGCTCCAGCCGCTCGACCAGCAACCCGGAGAAGGACTGCCGCGACTCCTCGCGCAGCCGGGCGTAGTCGGCCTTCACGCGCTGCTGCTCCTGCTCGCTCAGCGGGCGGTTGCGGGCGGGCACGCTGAAGTTGGGGGTGCGCTGGAAAACTGTGAGGTGTTCGACCTCGGCGGCGATCGCGGTGATCGTCTGGATGCCCGACGAACCGGTTCCCACGACCGCGACCCGCTTGCCCGCGAACTCGACGGGCTCGTGCGGCCAGTGGCCGGTGTGGTGGGCCTCGCCGCGGAACTCGGCCAGGCCCGGGTACTCCGGCATCGCCGTCGCCGACAGGCACCCGACTGCGGTGATCAGGAACCGCGCGCTCACCGCGGCATCGGTGGTGCGTACCGTCCAGCGGTCACCGGCGGAGTCGAAATCCGCGCCCAGCACCTCGGTCTCGAACGAGATGTCGCGGCGCAGGTCGAAGCGATCGGCGACGTGCCGGGCGTAGTCCAGGATCTCCGGCTGCGCGGCGTAGCGCTCGGTCCACCGCCATTCCTGCTGCAGCTCCTCGGAGAAGGAATAGCTGTAGAACAGGCTCTCCACATCGCAGCGAGCACCGGGGTAGCGGCTCCAGTACCAGGTGCCGCCCACGTCGTCGGCGCGCTCGAAGACCCGGACTCGCAGACCGCTCTCGCGCAGGGTCTTGAGCATGTACATGCCCGCGAATCCCGCGCCGATGACGATGACGTCGTAGTCGGTGTCCTCTGCCATCGGCGAGACTCCTTCGCACGGCCGCACGACGAGTCGAGAATGCCTCGCGGGCAGGCGATGGGGCAAACGTGATGGCACGAACGGCGGCAGCGGCCGTTCGCGCCACCGGCATTCAGGGGCGGGACTTCGGGGCGTTCTCGGCGGTCTTGGCGGGGTCGGTGACGGCCACCGGCGCCAGGATCTCGTCCATGCGCGCGAGGAAGTCGGCGTCCAGCTCGACCCCGGCGGCCTGGACGTTCTCGCCGACCTGCTCCGGGCGGGAGGCCCCGACGATCGCCGAGGAGACGTTGTCGTTCTGCAGCACCCAGGCCACCGCCAGCTGCGCGGGCGACAACCCCACCTCGTCGGCCAGCGGGCGCAGCTGCTGCACCCGTTCCAGCACCTCGTCGCGCAGGTATCGGGACACGAACGAGGCGCCTCGCTCGTCGGTGGCCCGCGAGCCGGACGGCGGCTCGGTTCCCGGCAGGTACTTGCCGGTCAGCACGCCCTGGGCGATCGGGGAGAACACGATCTGGCCGATGCCCAGCTCGCGGCAGGTGGGCACGACCTCGCCCTCGATGACCCGCCACAGCGCCGAGTACTGCGGCTGGCTGGCCACCAGCGGGATCCGCAGCTCGCGGGCCATCGCGTGCCCGGCGCGAATCTGCTCGGCGGTCCACTCCGAGACGCCGATGTAGTGCGCCTTGCCGGAGCGCACCACGTCGGCGAAGGCCTCCATGACCTCCTCCAGCGGTGTCTCGGGGTCGTAGCGGTGCGCCTGGTACAGGTCGACGTAGTCGGTCCGCAGCCTGCGCAGCGAGTTGTCGATGGCCTCCATGATGTGCTTGCGCGAGAGCCCGCGGTCGTTCTTGCCGGGCCCGATCGGGTTGAAGACCTTGGTGAAGATCTCGACCCCCTCGCGGCGCTCCGGCTCCAGCGCACGCCCGAGCACCTCCTCGGCGGCTCCCTGGGCGTAGACGTCGGCGGTGTCGAAGCTGGTGATGCCTGCCTCCAGCGCGGCCCGCACGCACTCCACCGCGGTGTCCTCGGCCACCTGGGAGCCGTGCGTGAGCCAGTTGCCGTAGGTGATCTCGCTGATCACCATGCCGCTGTTGCCGAGACGCCGGTACTGCATCGATGTTCCTCCAGGATCGTCGTGGCGCGAGCCGCCGTGCGCAGCATATCCAGCCGATCCCGCCGCAGCTCGAACGCGATCCGATCATCGCTGGTCAGCTATTCGATCTTGCGTTCTCGGCCGAGGTTTCGGGAAGAAGTCCCTTGCGTTACGCGTCGCGAACCGCCAAAGTGTCAGCGCACGCCGTGCACGGGGCACGCCCCCTGTCGGAGTGTGGCCTGGCGAGACAACGGGGTCCCGCCAGGCGTCGTAAGAACCGCGCGGCCGCAGGTCCGCCGGAACGAAGAGGTCTGGTCAAGTGCGCAACAATCGGTGTCAGCGCCCCGGCGACGAACGCGCGGGGATCGCGCGCCTGCTCTTGAGGGCCGCCTGGTTACAGCTCCGCACCGCGTTCTTGCGCTGAGCAGGCGCTCACCTCGGCAGGCCGCTCGGCGGCGGAAGGTTTCGGACCCGCGGCGCGCACTTCCCGGCTATCCGGAGATGTCGCGCACGCTCGTCGCGCGACAAGCGCGAATCGGGTGGTGGCCGGGAAACGCTTGTGCTGATATTGCCGGTATGTCGAGGATTTTCCTGGAGACCCGGCGGCTCGTCCTGCGCGAGATCACCATGGACGACGCCGAGGACATCCGCCGGCTCAGCAGCGACACCGAGGTGATGCGCTACCTCAACGGCGGTCGCCCGCTGAGCAGGGAGGAATCCCTGGCGGAGATGCTGGAGTACTTCTCCCGGTACGCGCGCTTCGGCGGTCACGGCAACTGGGCCGCGATCGACCGGGCGAGCGGGTGGTTCCTCGGCATGTTCAAGTTCCACCCGGAGAACGAGTCGGCCCCGGACAGTTTCGAGCTCGGTTACCGGATCAGCAGGCGTGCCTGGGGCAGAGGGCTGGCCACGGAAGGTTCGATCGCCCTGGTGCGCAAGGCGTTCACCGAGCTCGGACTGAATCGTGTTTGGGCGCAGGCGATGGCGATCAACCAGGGCTCGCGACGCGTGCTGGAGAAGGCGGGACTGCGCTACGTGCGCACCTTCGCCCAGGACGGCACCGTCGCAGGCGACGAGCACGGCGGCGTCGTGTACGCCACCACTCGCCGGGAGTGGCTCGCCGAGCGCGCTCGCGGCACGGTGAGCGGTGCGGGATAGCCCGAGGGGCGCGCGGTTGCAGGAGCCCCGCACGCCCCCTCGGATCACTCGTAGCGCAGCCCGAAGCCGTACGGGAACAGCGGCCGCTGCCCGTCTCCGTCGTTGATCGGCTGCTGGTCGAACGACGACATCCAGGTCATCGGCAGCGTGCCCGTCGGGTTGTAGTCGCCGAAGAGCACGTCGGCGACGCCGGCTCCCTCGGTGCCCGGCAGCCAGGAGGCGACCAGCGCGTCCCAGTTCGACACGTGCTCGGCGATGTCCAGCGGACGGCCTGAGACCGTCACGGCGATCACGGGGACCCCGCTGGCTTCCAGTCTGGACAGCGTGGCCAGGTCTTCCTGGTCGAGGCCGAGCCCGTCGGGCCGGTCGCCCTCGTACTCGGCGTAGGGCGTCTCGCCGACCACCGCGATCGCGGCGTCGTAGCTGTCGTCGACGCCGCGGCCGTGGCGGTCGTAGGTGATCTCGGTGCGCTCACCGGCGACCTGGCGGATGCCTTCGAGAATGGTGGTTCCCGGCGTGATCGGGCCGCTCTCGCCCTGCCAGGTCATCGTCCAGCCGCCGCTCTGGTTGCCGATGTCGTCGGCGTTCTTGCCCGCCACGAACAGCTTGCCGTCGTTCTTGGCCAGCGGCAGCACGTCGCCGTCGTTCTTGAGCAGCACCTGCGATTCGCGCACCGCTTGGCGGGCGAGGTCCCGGTGCTCCTGGCTGCCCACCGTCCGGGTGTACTTGCGCTCGGTGAAGGGCTTCTCGAACAGTCCGAGCTCGAACTTCTTGGTAAGGATGCGGCGGTTGGCGTCGTCGATGCGTTCCATCGGCACCCGGCCGGCTTCGACCTCGCCCTTGAGGGTGTCCACGAACTTCCGCCACTCCGAGGAGATCATGACCATGTCGATGCCCGCGTTGATCGAGTCGCGGACCTCCTCGGCGGTGAAGCCCTCCTGGCCGTCGATCTTGTCGATCGCGTCGTAGTCCGAGAGCACGAAGCCGGAGTAGCCCAGCTCGCCCTTGAGCACGTCGTTGATCAGGTAGTCGCTGGCGTGCAGCTTCTCGCCGTTCCAGCTGCTGTAGGAGATCATCACCGAACCCGCGCCGCGCTCGATGGCGGCCTTGAACGGCGGCAGGTGGACCTCGCGCAGTTCCTGCTCGGACATCTCGGCGTTGCCCTGGTCATCACCGCCGGTGGTGCCGCCGTCGCCGATGTAGTGCTTGGCGGTGGCCAGCACCGAAGCCGGCCCGTCCAGCCGTCGTCCCTGCAACCCGTCGATCACCGAGGTCATCGCGGTGGGGCGTTCCGGGGTCTCGCCGAACGATTCGTAGGTGCGTCCCCACCGGTCGTCGCGGGCCACGCACAGGCAGGGGGCGAAGTTCCAGTCGATGCCGGTGCCCGCGACCTCCTCGGCGGTGGCGCGGCCGATGTCCTGCGCCAGTTGCGGATCGTTCGCGGCGCCGAGGCCGATGTTGTGCGGGAAGATGGTCGCGCCGTGCACGTTGTTGTGCCCGTGCACCGCGTCGACGCCGTAGATGACCGGAATCCCGAGCGGGGTGGAGGTCGCGGCCTTCTGGTAGGCGTCGTACATGTCCGCCCACGACTTGGCGTTGTTGGTCTCCGGACCCGAGCCGCCGCCGCTGAGGATCGAGCCGAGGCGGGCGTCGGCGGCGGTCTGCGGGTCGGCGGAGGCGCGTTCGGCCTGGGTCATCTGACCGATCTTGTCCTCGAGCGTCATCCGCGACATCAGGTCGTCGACGCGATCGGCGACCGGAGCCTTCTTGTCCAAGTACTCCGGCTGGGTCGCTGCCGCGGCCGGGACGAACGCCGTGGTGCAGGCGACGGCGAGGCCTGCGACCAGGAGGCGCGCTCGGCCGCTGAAGCATCTGGCCATGGTGCTTCTCCTCTGCGGTTGAATGCACTGCGTTGGGTGACCGCACGCTGTCCCACCAGCCAGAACTCGATGGCGAGAACTCGCCGGTGGCACGGACGAACGGGTCGGGACCGATATTGTGAGAGCGCTCTCAGATTGCTCGGAGCCCGCTGCGGTCGGCCGAAACTAGCACCGGTGACAGCGGTGATCGCCGCCTTGGCGGAATCCAGCCATCGGGGAGCGAACGGACAGATCGACGGTTCGTTCTCGCGGCTCGTGCGTGCTGCAGAGCACGGGCCGCGCGCCGTCGGAATTTTCCACGACCGCAGTGGTCGCTCGTCGAGGAGTGGTTCACGTGAGACGGATGGCCGGTTCCCCGCGCGGTGGCGCGGTGCTGCTGACCGGAGCGCTGCTGGCGTCCGCGCTGACGGCGCAGGCAGCCGCCGCGGCTCCGACGGTTGAGGTGTGGCGGACGACGGGTGACGGGAGCGTGCTGCTCGCCCGGCAAGCCGATGCGGAGTTCGGCACCGGCGGCGGGGCCGCGACGGTCATCGACGTCGACGAGACCACGAGCTACCAGACCATCGACGGTTTCGGGGCCGCGTTCACCGACTCCGCGGCGCACCTGGTCAACGACGAGCTGGCCCCGGCCGCCCGCGACGAGCTGATGACCGACCTGTTCGGCGCCGACGGGATCGGGCTCAGCATGCTGCGGCAGCCGTTGGGCGCCAGCGACTTCACCCACGACGGCGACTACACCTACGACGACACGTGCTGCGATCTCTCCGACCTGTCGGTCGTTCGCGACCGGGACGACGTCCTTCCGCTGGTGCGGCAGGCCAAGCGGATCAACCCGGAGCTCAAGCTGATCGGCACGCCGTGGAGCGCTCCGGCCTGGATGAAGACCAACGAAGATCTCGACGGTGGTGCGCTGCGGCCGGAGAACAACGGGCTGCTGGCCGACTACCTGGTCGGCACCGCGCAGGCCTACGCCGACGCCGGGCTGCCGCTGGACTACCTGAGCGTGCAGAACGAGCCGTACCACCCGGAAACCCCGGACGGCGGCGCCGGTTACCCGTCGATGCACATGGATCCCGCGCAGCAGGCCGCGATCATCGGTGACGAGCTCGGGCCGAAGCTGGCCGAGGCGGGGTTGGGCACGAAGATCCTGGCCTGGGACCACAACTGGGACCATCCGGAGTACCCGGCGCAGGTCGTCGACGACCCCGAAGCCGGGCGGCACACCGCGGGCGCCGCTTTCCACTGCTACGGCGGATCGGTCGGCGCGCAGCGCGAATTCCACCAGGAGCACCCGGACAAGGGGACGTGGCTGACCGAGTGCTCGGGCGGTGCGTGGTCACCGGATTTCGCGGACAACCTCGAGTGGAACACCCGAAATCTGATCATCGGCGGCATCCGGAACTGGGCCAAGGGCGTGACGTTCTGGAACATCGCCCTGGACCAGAACCACGGCCCGACCAACGGCGGGTGCACCGACTGCCGGGGCGTGGTCACGGTCGACACCGAAACCGGCCAGGTGCACCGCAACGTCGAGTACTACGTGCTCGGCCACGTCGCGAAGTTCGTGCGTCCGGGCGCCACCCGGATCGAGTCCACGAGCAACCCGGAAGACATCGAGACGGTGGCATTCCGCAACCCCGGCGGCGGAATCGTGCTGCTGGCGCTCAACTCCGCGGGCGCCGAGCGGAGCTTCCAGGTCCGACACCGCGGTCGGAGCTTCGAGCACACGCTGCCCGCCGGGGCGGTCACGACCTTCACGTGGCAGCCGTGACGACCGTGCCGAGAACCGGGGAGGTGAGCCCGCCGCGCCCGTCCCGAGCGCGGCGGGCCGGTGCTCAGCTTCCGGTGGTCACGACCAGGCCCCGCAGCACGTAGCCGCCGATGGCGTCGTTGAACGACACGCGGGGCTCGGATACCATCCGCACGCCCGGCAGCGCGAACAGCCGGGTGAGGAACACGTCGGTTTCCAGCATCGCGATGTTGTTGCCGGGGCAGCGGTGCGCGCCGTCGCCGAACGACATGCCCGGCGCCGTGCCCTCGTTGATCTCCCTGCCCGGGCAGATGGACCGCGGTAGCTCGCCCATGGTCGCGGGGTCGAGGTTGGTCGCGGTGACCTCGATGTCGACGGTTTCGCCCGCGGCGACCGCGACGCTCTCGCCGTCGGAACCGGGCAGCTCGATGTCCGCGGTGGCGCGCCGCTTGAGGTTGGACACCACCGGCTCCAGCCGCAGCAGCTCGTGCAGGATGGCGATCCGGTCGGTCTCCTCGGCGGCCAGGTACCGCTCGCGCAGCGCCTCGTCGGTGAACAGGTGCCACGCGGCGAGGTTGATGAACTCGCGGGTGGTGACCATGCCCGCTGCGGCGAAGGTGATGCACTCGCCGAGGATTTCGGCCGGCGAGCAGCCCTCGTCGAGCAGGTGCGAGACCACATCGTCCGCGCGCTGCTTGCGGCGCGCGCGCACCGAGGGCAGCACGTCCATGATGAAGATGCCGCCGTAGTTGACCGCCTGCCGCCACACCCAGTAGAGGCCGTGCAGGCTGGTGAATCCGGGCTCGCCGAACTCCTCGGGGAAGAAGCGCTCGAGGCGATGCGCGAGTCCGGGGGTGGATTTGAGACCGATGACCGCGCTGGCCACGTCGACCGCCAAGCCGAAGCTCAGGTCGGACAGGTCGACGCCCGGTGCGGCGATCTTCGCGAGCTGGGTCTGCGAGGCCCGATGCATCAGCTCGCGGTAGGAGTCGTCGACCTTGCGCGGCGTGAAGTACTTCGCGGTCTGCCTGCGGTGCTCGCGATGCTCCGGACCGTCCCGGTACAGGACCGGGCGCCGGATCTTGGCCGGCATCTTCTCGATGGTCTCCACGCCGAGCCCGGCCTGCACGGTTTCGGTGTGGCGCAGCAGGGCGCGCGCGGCGGCGTGTCCGCGGACCCGCCACACGCCGTCCTCGCCGCGACTGACCGGGCAGCCGTCGCCGGCTTCCTCACCTCGCTTGATCTTTCGTGCGTCCGTGCCGTCGCTGGGGGGCATCTGTGGAATCGCTCCCTTCCGGAGCCGCGCGCAGGAGCATGATCCACTTTCTCTAGCATTCGCGGCGCGTCGCGAACAGCCCGGCGCCGGTATTCGTAGTCGAAACTTCACTCAGAGCTACCGTTCCCGGTCGCACGCCCGTGCAAGAAGGAATTCCACACCCAATAGGATGACCCAAACCGACCGACGTCGGGATGGGAGTTGCGCACCGTGCAGTGGGATTTCGGGCCGTACCGGGTGGATGGGCTGATCGCCCGCGGCGGCATGGGCGAGATCGTGCGGGCCTACGACACCAGGCACGATCGGATCGTCGCGCTGAAGCTGCTCGCCCCGCACCTGGCGGCCGACGAGGAGTTCCGCGAGCGCTTCAAGCGGGAGGCGCACGCTGCCGGGCGTCTCAGCGAGCCGCACGTCATCCCGATCCACGGCTACGGCGAGATCGACGGCCGGTTGTACCTGGACATGCGGCTGGTGGAGGGGCAGGACCTCGGCGCGCTGCTGGCTGCCCGGGGGCGGATGCGGCCTGCCGATGTGGTCGCCGTCCTCGACCAGGTGGCCCAGGCGCTCGACGCGGCGCACCGGGAAGGCCTGGTGCACCGCGACGTCAAACCGTCGAACGTGCTGATCGGGCAGAGCGGCTTCGCCTACCTGGTCGACTTCGGCATCGCGGCTTCGTTGCGCGACTCGGTCAACCGCACCTCCGGCAGCACCACCATCGGCACGGTCTCCTACATGGCTCCGGAGCGGTTCGGCGGGCGCCCGTACGACCACCGAGCCGATGTCTACTCGCTGGCGTGCGTGCTGCACGAGTGCCTCACCGGGACCAAGCCGTTCGAGGATCAGGCGGTGGAAGCCCTGATCTACGCCCACCTGCACCGGCAGCCGCCCCGTCCCTCGGAGGTGTGCGCGGACGTTCCGCGGGCCTTCGACGAGGTGGTGGCCACCGGGATGGCCAAGGACCCGGCCGACCGGTTCGGCACCGTGGGGGAGCTGGTGCAGGCCGCGCGCCGGGCACTGCACGGCACGCTGCCGATGCACGCTGGCGCCGAGGTCGCGCCCGGCAGGTCCAAGTGGCCGATGGTGCTGGTCGGGGTCGGCGCGTTGGCGGTGCTGGCGGGAATCACGGCGGCAGTCGCCACCTTGCAGCCCGAGCGGGAGCGGCCCGCGCCGATCACGGCGCCGAGCTCGGGGGAACAGCAGCCCATTCGCTCGCATCCGCAGTTGGTCCCACCGGTGCCCTCCGGCCTGTCCGGGGTGCCCGCTCCCACTCCGGAAGGTGAGCGGGTCGAGGCCCCGGATGCCGAAGCCTCCCCGGCATCGCCCGGTGCGACCAGCGAGGTCTCGACCGCTCCGACACCGTCGGCGACCGCCACGACCAGCAAGGCGCCTGCCCCGAAGATCTGCGAGAGGATCTTCGTCGGGGGCGAGCCGCGCGGTGCGGGCTGCTTCTACGCCGTGGGCGACAAGCTCACCGCGCGCGATCTCTCCGGGGACGGCAAGTCGGTTCGGACCGTCGCCGAGACCGGCTACGGCCGGACGGTGCGGTGCAGCGATACCAACACCGCCGCCGGTGGCCCGGTGACCTGCGGGTACAACCTCAAGGAGAGCGGCAGGGTCCGCATCCAGATCCAGCTGTGGGACGACGGTGCGAAGGTCGGTTCGACGCCCTGGAGCAAGTACGTCCCGATCGGGCAGTAGCGGTCGCGGAAGCCTTCCGGGATCCTGCGAACTCGCTCGATGGGCTCGGTTCGTCGGTCCGCCGTTCGAGGTGCCGCACTCGCGCTCGCGCCTCGCAGCGGCGCGACCCATCGAGCAGCGGCGGCGCGGGACGGAGCAGATGGCTGACGAGGTGAGCAGGCGAAGCCTGTTGTTCGGAGCTGCGGGCCTCGCGGTGGGCGCGGGGGCGATCGGTGGAATGGCCCGCACCAGGCTGAGCTCCGGCGGTGCCGGTGCCTCGGGAGGCCCGAGCCGGGTGCTGGCACGCGCGGAGGAGGTCTCCCGCGCGGAGGAGGCGCGCAGCCGCACCGGCGAAGTGGTCACCAGGACCCTGCGGGCCGAGCCGACCCGGGTGGACCTCGGCGGCCGGGTGGTGGACACGTTGGCCTACAACGGGCAGGTTCCCGGCCCTGAACTGCGTTGCGCGGCGGGCGACCGGCTGCGGGTCGAGCTGGACAACCGGCTGCCCGATCCGTCCCACCGTGCACTGGCACGGGCTGGCCATCCGCAAATGACATGGACGGCGTCCCCAACCTCACCCAGGACCCGGTGCGGCCGGGATCGACCAAGACCTACGAGTTCACCGTGCCGGACCCGGGCACCTACTGGTCGCACCCGCACGTGGGCGTGCAGCGCGCGCACGGGTTGCACGCGCCGCTGATCGTCGAGGATCGGCACGAGCGCGGGGATTACGACGCCGAGTTCGTCGTGGTGCTCGACGACTGGCTGGACGGGATGGCGGCCGCACCGGAGCAGGTGCGCGGCACGCTGCGCGCCGCGAAGGGCATGCACCCCGGATACCGCACCGACGTCGAGGAAGGGCGGATCGAGGACCGCTCGGGCACCTGGGAGTACGACGTGCCCGAAGCGCTGGCCGAGCCGCCCGCCGGGGTCGAACCGGAGCCACCGCAGGCTCGCCTCAAGAGACAGGTGGACTACCCGGCGTACCTGATCAACGGTCGGCTGCCGACCGACCCGCAGACCTTCACCGGCAACGGGCGTGCGCGCATCCGGCTGATCAACGCATCGGGCTCGACGGTCTTCCGCGTCGCGCTCGGCGAGCACCGGCTGACGGTCACGCACACCGACGGCTTCCCGGTCGAGCCGGTCGAGGTGGACACCCTCCAGCTCGGGTCGGGGGAGCGCTACGACGTCGTCACCGACCTCAAATCCGGCGTGTTCCCGCTGGTCGGCGTCGCCGAAGGCAAGAAGGCCCAGGCGTTCGCGGTCGTGCGCACGTCGAAGGCGGGCAGCGCTCCGCAGCCGACTGCTCAGCCCGGAGGACTCGGCGGCGAGCTGCTGTGGCTGACCGATCTGCGCGCCACCGCCGAGGTGGACACCGGGAGCGGGACCGCGGGCAAGACCGGCACGCTCTACCTCACCGGCGACATGATGCGGTTCGGCTGGAGCATCAACGCCAAGGCCTACGATCCGGACCGGCCGTTCACCAGCGTCGAGCCGCTGGACATTCGCGAGGGCGAGCCGGTGCGGCTGGACTTCGTCAATCAGGGCAACATGTACCACCCGGTGCACCTGCACGGGCACACCTTCGCCGTTCGCGAGATCGCCGACATCGCCGGCGGAGCACCCACGCGGCTGCCGAGGGGAACCCGCAAGGACACGGTGATGGTCGCCCCGGGCAGGCGGGTCGGCGTCGACTTCACCGCCGACAATCCTGGTCAGTGGCTCGTGCACTGCCACAACGCCTACCACGTGGCCACCGGCATGGCCTCGCTCGTCTCCTACGTCCGCTAGGCGCGGCGCCGCGTGCTCCCGCAGCGCCGCGCCTGCTCTCACGCCGACCTGCTGGTCTCGCCGAACCATTTGGTCAGGCTGTCGCTCAGCCCGTGCTCGTCCTCGCCAGCCCAGACCACGTGGCCGTCCGGTCGCAGGAGCACGGCGGGAACGTCCAGCTCCTCGGCGACATCGACGACGTGATCGACCCGGTCCGCCCAGCCCGCTGCCGAGAGCAGGCCGGTCTGGTCGAGCAGCAGCCCGCGCCCGCCGCGCATCGACTCGTAGAGGCGGCCTCGCTTCAGCCGGATGTCGCGCAGTCGCCTGCCGAGCAGGTGGTGCCCCTCGCCGAGGTCGTAGCGGACCCCGATCGCGGTGATCTTCTCGATCAGGTGCCGGTTGGCGTCCTCGAAGGACATCAGCTCCGAGACCAGCTTGCGCAACGCCCGCCCGCGCGGTTCGGCGGACATCAGCTCGCTCTGCGCGCGGGTGTTGTCCAGCACGTCGGCGGCCACCGGACGACGTTCGGCCTGGTAGCTGTCCAGCAGCCCCGGCGGTGCCCAGCCGCGGATCTCGGCGGCCAGCTTCCAGCCGAGGTTGAACGCGTCCTGGATGCCGAGGTTGAGGCCCTGCCCGCCCAGCGGTGGGTGGACGTGGGCCGCGTCGCCGGCCAGCAGCACCCTGCCGTCCCGGTATCGCTCGGCCAGCCGGGTGGCGTCGCCGAAGCGGGACAACCAGCGCGGCGAATGCACGCCGAAGTCGGTGCCCGCGTAGACCCGCAGCTGTCGTTTGACCTCCTCGAGCGTCGGCGGGACCGATCGGTCCTCGGCCAGTCCGTCGGCGGGTACCAGGACGCGGAACACGTAGTCCCCGGACGGTCCGATCCCGAACCACTTGTGGGTCTTGCGGACCTCGGTCACCACTGCGGCCACCGTCGCCGGATCCTCGGTCACCGCCATCTCCCCGAGCAGCGCCTCGACCTTCGCGGGCTCACCGGGGAAGTCGATGCCGAGCAGAGCGCGGACGGTGCTGCGGCCGCCGTCGCAGCCGACGAGGTAGCGAGCGGCCAGCCGGGTGCCGTCGGCCAGCTCGACGGTCACGCCGTCCTCGTCCTGGCTGAGCCCCACCAGCTCGCGGCCGCGCCGGACCTCGGCGCCGAGCGCGATGGCGTGCTCGGTCAGCAGGCGCTCGGTGACCGGCTGCGGGATGCCGAGTATGTAGTCGTGCGCGGTGTCCAGCCCGCCCGGCCACGGTGCTTCGATGGCGGCGAAGTTGTTCGGGTATTCGCTGAGCGGGTATCGACGGCCGTGCGCGAGGAACCGCTCCAGGAGTCCGCGCTGGTCGATCACCTCGATGCTGCGCACGTGCAGGCCGAGCGATCGGACGTGGTCGGTCGGTGCCACCTCCTTGTCCAGCACGAGCGCGGTCACCCCCTGCAGCCGCAACTCACCTGCCAGCATCATGCCGGTCGGTCCGCCGCCAGCGATGATCACATCGATCACGAATACTCCGTTCCAAAAATGGGGCTGGTTGCGCCGAACTCCGCAACGCGTTTTCGCGAGTTCCCGTTTCCGCAGTTCTCGCCGGTGTTCGCAGGATTCTGCGGCACCATCCGGGGCTTGCCGCAAGCCCCGGGGTGCGCTATAAATTGAGAATGGGAGGGAATGGGCCCCTATTTCGCCGCGTTCTTCTCCCGCAATCGGTGGAGAATCTCCATTGGTTCCGCTCGCGGTCGTTCGCGTGCCGACGTGCTCGTCGCCACCGCCGGATGAAGGCGGGCCGAACCGCACCGGGCCGTACCTAGTCGGCCAGGCCCGATTGATAGGCGAAGACCACCAGCTGGGCGCGGTCGCGCGCACCGAGCTTGACCATCGCGCGGCTGACGTGCGTGCGCGCGGTGGCCGGGCTGACGACCAGGCGCTCGGCGATCTCCTCGTTGTTGAGACCCTCGGCGACCAGGCAGAGCACCTCGCGCTCCCGCTCGGTGAGGGTGTCCAGCTGCGGGTGCGGTTGGCGGGTGCGCGGGGACATCGAGACGAACTCGCGGACGAGCCTGCGGGTGGCCGACGGCGCCAGCAGCGCCTCGCCCTCGGCGACCAGGCGGATCGCGCGCAGCAGCTCGGCCGGGCTGGTGTCCTTGAGCAGGAATCCGCTCGCACCCGCGCGCAGCGCGCCGAAGACGTACTCGTCGATCTCGAAGGTGGTCAGCACCAGCACCTTGCTCGTGGCCAGCTGCGGATCCGCGGTGATGCGGCGCGTGGCCTCCAGCCCGTCGACACCGGACATGCGCACGTCCATCAGGATCACGTCCGGGTGGTGCCGCCGGGCCGCGGCGACCGCGTCCAGCCCGTCGGCGGCCTCGCCGACGCAGGTCAGGTCGTCCTCGCTGTCGATGAGCGTGCGCAGTCCGATCCGCACCAGATCCTGGTCGTCGACGATCAGCACGGTGGTCACTGCGCGTCCTCCAGCGGCAATCGGGCGTGCACCCGGAAGTGATCCGCGACGGTATCCGCGGTGAGCTCCCCGCCCAAGGACTCGACGCGCCGGCGCATCCCGGCAATGCCGAGACCGCCCTCGCCGACGGGGCCGGTGTGCGGGTTCGCGACCTCGATGAAGACCGCTTCGGGGGTGTAGTCCACGGTCACCTCGGCCCGGGCCTGCCTGCCGTGCCGCAGCACGTTGGTCAGTGATTCCTGCAGCACCCGGTAGCCGGTGAGGTCGACGCCGCGAGGCAGCTCCGGAGGATCGCCCCGCACCTGCAGGGACACCTCGAGACCGGCCTCCCTGGTGCGTTGCACCAGGTCCGGAACCCGTGCCAGCCCGGGAGCGGCGTCGCGTCCCGCACCGCCGCGCAGCACGGCCAGGGTCGAGCGCAGCTCGTCGAGGGCCTCGCCGCTGGTTCGGCTGATGGCGTCCAGCGCGGCCGCGGCCTGCTCGGGCTTCTTGGAGTGCACGTGCAGCGCGACATCGGCCTGCATCTTGATCGCGGCCAGCCCGTGCCCGACCACGTCGTGCACCTCCTGGGCGATCCGCAACCGCTCGTCGTCGACGTGCCTGCGCAGCGTCTCCTCCCGGCGCCGCGTGGCCGCCTCCTTCCGCACCTGCACCACCAGGCCCAGGGCGAAGGGAACCACCACCCAGGCCGCGGCGGGGACGACTCCTGCGGAACCAGGGCCCCTGGTGAACGTGGGGATCAGCAGCACGGCCAGCGCGAGGGCGGCGGCGATGCCCGCGGTGGGCATCGGGAGGTGCCGGGCGACGGTGTACACCGCGACCAGCAGCGCGAGCAGGATCGGTCCGTGGTCGTAGCCGAGGAGCAGATAGCTCGACACCAGCAGCGTTACGAGACCCAGCACGCTCAGCGGTGCGGCGCGGCGCGGCAGCAGGGACAGCCCGGAGACGAGCACCAGCGCCAGCACGATGGGATCGATCGTCCGGTCGGCGTCGGGGAAGCGGTGGGCGGCCGCGATGGTGCCGATCACGCCGATGAAGGTCACCAGCAGTGCCGGTGCGATGTCCGGCAGGCGTGCTCGGAGCGCGTGCATACCTGCAGTGTCGCTGATTCCGGCGGGTGCGAAGTCGGCCGGGAAGCGAATACCGGACTACTTCACCCGACGTAGTGGGGGAGCGGTTCGTGCGGCCGTAACACCGGTGCTCGGGTGTTGCGCGTCGGTCTGACCGGGATGGTTCATCCCTGGCAGGTCAACTGTCCACAACAGAGTGGTATTGCGCCAGTGCCGCCACGTGGTCGTCGATGATCACGTCCAGCTCGGCCAGCCGGGCGCGCAGCTGCTCGGCCGTCCTGCTGGAGGCGCCGGGTAGTTGCGCGGCCAGGTGCCCGTACTCGGCCAGTGCCGCCGGGAGGTCAACGCTGTCGTGCTGCCGGGGAATCCGCTCCATACCTCGATAGTGCGGCCCATTGACCGATTCGTCGATTTGATCACGGCGGCGCGCGTCCGGACCAGCTGGCGCGCCCGAGTCGATATGCTCCCCGGGAACAACCGACCGGGTGAACGGGAGAACGGCGATGGCGGACGAGCTGGCGCGTGCGCGCGAACTGCTGACCGAGGTGCCCGTGCTGGACGGTCACAACGACCTGCCCTGGGCGCTGCGCCGCCAGGTCGGCTACGACCTCGACCGCCGGGACATCGCAGTCGACCAGTCCGCCGAACTGCACACCGACCTCGATCGGATGGCCGCGGGCGGCGTCGGCGGGCAGTTCTGGTCCGTCTACGTCTCCACCGACCTGCAGGGCGACAACGCGGTGAGCGCCACCCTGGAGCAGATCGACTGCGTGCGCGCGCTGGCCGCCCGCTACCCGGAGCGGCTTCAGCTGGCCCGCACGGCCGACGAGGTCGAAGCGGTCCGCGCCTCGGGCCGCGTCGCCTCGCTGATGGGCGCCGAGGGCGGGCACTCCATCAACTGTTCGATGGCCACCCTGCGCGCGCTCCACGAGCTCGGCGTGCGCTACCTGACGTTGACCCACAACGACAACGTGCCCTGGGCGGACTCGGCGACCGACGAACCGGAGCACGGTGGGCTGACGGCTTTCGGCGTCGAGGTGGTCCGGGAGATGAACCGCCTCGGGATGCTGGTGGACCTCTCGCACGTCGCCGCCGAGACCATGCGCGGCGCGCTGCGCGCCAGCCGCGCCCCGGTGCTGTTCTCGCACTCCTCGGCCCGCACCGTCTGCGACCACCCGCGCAACATCCCCGACGACGTGCTGGCGCAACTGCCCGCCAACGGCGGGGTCGCGATGGCCACCTTCGTGACCAAGTTCGTGCTGCCCGAGTCGGTGCGCTGGACCACCGATGCCCAGGCCGAGCTCGTCGAGCACGGGCTGAGCGCGCTGGACTCCTCCGCGGCGGCCAAGGCCGTGCTGGCCGCCTTCGAGGAGCGCAACCCGCAGCCGGTCGCCACCGCCTCCACCGTCGCCGACCACCTCGACCACATGCGCGAGGTGGCGGGCATCGACCACATCGGCATCGGCGGTGACTTCGACGGGACGGCATTCCTGCCCGCCGATCTCGGCGATGTCGCGGGCTACCCGAACCTGATCGCCGAACTGCTGCGCCGCGGCTGGTCGGAGCCGGATCTCGCCAAGCTGACCTGGCACAACGCGGTGCGCGTGCTGCGCGATTCCGAGTCGGTCGCCGATGAGTTGCAGCGCGCGGAATCGCCTTCGATCGCCACGCTCGACCAGCTCGACGGCTGAGCAGCCCGGGCAGGACCGCTCCGGGGATTCTCGACCGGGCAACGCGAGGATCGGTAGCGCCCTACCCAGGGCCTTCAGCTCGTGGTGTGGGTGGCGCGACGGCTGTCCTCGCTGGACGACCGCTGAGAAACCAGCGGCGGTACCGGCTGAGTCCCGCACCGCGCGCGGCTACCGTCGCGTATCGAAGCGACCCCCGATTCGAACACGCGCTCGAAGCCAGGTGCGTGGGACCACGCATCTTCTCGATCTTCCCGGTAGCGGCAGCGCGCGGCACACCGGTTCTCGACCGGCCCGCTTTCGACCGGTCCCGAGCACGCCCGCGCCGTCGGCATCGCCGGTCACCGGGGCCCGCTCCGCCGTCCGGTTCAGGACGCCGCGCCTTCGGTGAGTTCTTCCCGGAGGCGTTCCATCGGCGTCGGGCGCGCCGGTTCGCCCGCGCGCCCGATGGCGCGCTGAGTCGGCGCTTCCCGCGAGCGCGGGTCGACCTGCTTCGGGTCGGGGCGAGCCGCTTTCCGATCGCGGTCGGTAGTCGAATGGTCCAAAGTGGTCAGGGGGGGCCACTCGATCCGGCCACCTGCTGGCGATTCTGCGCGAGTCCCGCGCTCCTGATGTCCATTATGGAAACGGGTGAGGCGCCAGGGACGAAACGATCCGTCGAACACCGGCTCGAAGGGTCGGTTTCGGTGCGCTCTCTCGTCCTGCGGTGCGAGTGGGGCGCCCATACGATGCCGGTTGCGCCTCCTGGCCGGTGGATTAGGAGGAGGACCGATGGTCTTGTCGCTGCCGGACGACGCGTTGTCCGGAGAGGATCCAGAAAAACTGGGGGGAAACGCGCGTTCGGGGGACTTCCCGCGCAGTGCCGACGTGCTCGCGCGGATGCGCTCGGAGAACTTCCCGGTGGCCGCTCGCGTACTTCCCGGTGGTGTGCGCAGGCACCTGCACGCGCTGTACGGCTATTTCCGGCTGGTCGACTACGCCGGTGACGAAGCCCCCGGCAACCGGGAGGCGCTGCTGAACTTCCTCGAGCACGACCTGCGCCGGGCCTACCGGGGCACCGCGCGCACACCGATCCTGCGGAAGTTGCAGGCCACGGTCGCCGAGTGCGGGATCCCGTTCGACGTGGCCGTGAAGTTGATCGAGGCCAACCGGCAGGACCAGCGGGTGCGCCGCTACGCCGACTTCGACGAGCTGCGCGACTACTGCGCCCTGTCGGCCAACCCGGTGGGGGCGTCGGTGCTGCACGTGTTCGGCCGCGCGGAAACGGGCCTGGTAGCGCTGTCGGACTGGATCTGCACGGCGCTGCAGGTGCTCGAGCACTGCCAGGACATCGGCGAGGACTACCGGGAGGGGCGCATCTACCTTCCCGAGAAGGACATGGCCCGGTTCGGGGTCGTCGAGGAGGACTTGGCCGCTCCGCGGGCGAGCACCGCCCTGCGTGGGCTGGTGAAGTTCGAAGTGGATCGCGCGCGCCGGATGCTGCGCGACGGCGGCGTGCTCGTCGGAGAGCTCGAGGGCACCGCGCGCGTGGCCGTCGCGGGCTACGTCGCGGGTGGCCTGGCCACAGCCGCCGCGTTCAACGCGGCCGGGCACGATCCGCTGGCCGCGCAGGTGCGCCCGGGCAAGGCGCGCACCTTCCTCGAGTGGGCGCGGCTGTACGTGTTGGGAGGGACGCGGTGACCGAACCAGCGCAGATCCGGGACGCCTACGCGGAGTGCGAGCGGATCACCCGCGAGCAGGCGCGCAACTTCTCCTACGGCATCCGGCTGCTGCCCGGCCCCAAGCGCCGCGCGCTGTCGGCGGTCTACGCCTTCGCCCGCCGCATCGACGACATCGGTGACGGCGACCTGCCCGGCGAGGAGAAGCTGCGCGAGCTCAAGCAGTGCCGCGAGTCCATCCACGGCGCTTCCACCGATTCCTCGGACCCGGTGCTGGCCGCGCTGGCCGACGCGGCCAACCGGCTGCCGGTGCCGATGGAGGCCTTCGACGAGCTCGTCGACGGTTGCGAGGCCGATGTTCGCGGCACCACCTACACCACCTTCGACGAGCTGCTGCACTACTGCCGCTGCGTGGCCGGGTCGGTCGGGCGGCTCTCGCTCGGCGTGTTCGGCAGCAGCGACCTCGCGGCGGCCAGAGTGCGAGCCGACTCGTTGGGAGTGGCGCTGCAGCTGACCAACATCCTGCGCGACATCCGTGAGGATCACGAGAACGGACGCGTCTACCTGCCCTCCGACGACCTCGCGAACTTCGGGGTGCGGCTGGAACCGGGGAGCGGTTTCGTGGCGGACCCGCAGTGCTGGAACCGCCTGGTGCGATTCCAGGCCGCCCGCGCCGAGCGCTGGTACACCGAGGGTTTCCGGCTGCTGCCCATGCTGGACCGGCGCAGTCGCGCCTGCTGCGCCTCGATGGCCGGGATCTACCACGGTCTCCTGGTGCGCATCGCGTCCAACCCGAACGCCGCGCTGGACGAGCGGACGTCGTTGTCGGGCTGGCACAAGGCGAGCGTGGCGGCCCGTTCGCTGGCGGGACTGACCCCGTGAGCCGCGGGCGCGTGGTGGTGATCGGCGGTGGGCTGGCGGGGATCACCGCCGCCCTGGACTGCCTCGAGGCGGGGTTCTCGGTGCGCCTGCTCGAGGCCCGGCCCAGGCTCGGCGGCGCGACCTACTCGTTCTCCCGGGGCGGTCTGCAGGTCGACACGGGTCAGCACGTCCTGCTGCGCTGCTACACCGCGTACCTGAGGCTGCTCGATCGGCTCGGCGTCGGCCACGGCGTCCGGCTGCAGCGCCGGTTCCGGGTGCCGGTGCTCGCACCCGGAGCGAAACCCGCGGTGCTGACCCGCTGGAACCTGCCCGCACCTGCCCACCTGGCGCCGGCGCTGCTCGCGCACAGCCGGTTGAGCTGGGCGGAACGGGCGCGGCTGGCCCGCACCGCCCTGGCCATGCGCTCCTTGGACCCGCAGGACCCGGCGCTCGACGAGATCAGCTTGGGGCGCTGGCTCGGCGACCGGGGCGAATCACCGCGCGCGGTCGATGCCCTGTGGGGCCTGCTCGGCGTCGCCGCGCTCAACGCCGAACCCGAGCACGCCTCGATGGCGCTGGCGGCCAAGGTGTTCCGCACCGGCGTCCTAGACGAGGCCGACAGCTGCGACATCGGCATCCCGCAGTTGTCGCTGGGCGCTTTGCACGGCGAACCGGCGCTGCGGGTGCTGCGCGAGAAGGGCGCCGACATCCGGCTGCGCTGCAAGGCCCGCACCATTACCCGCAGCGGCGACGGCTTCCGGATCCCGATCCGCGAACCAGCTGGCGAAACCGCGGTTCCCGCGGATCACGTGGTCGTGGCCACCCCGCACGCGGCGGCCTCCGCGCTGGTGGCGGACCTGCCGGTGAGCGGTGCCGACCAGTGGCACCGACTGTCGGCGGCACCGATCGTCAACGTGCACGCGCACTTCGACCGCCGCGTGGCCGATCTCGAGATGGCAGCGGTCCTGGACTCCCCGGTGCAGTGGGTCTTCGACCGCACCCGGATCGCGGGGGCCGGACGCGGCCAGTACCTCGCGCTGTCGCAGTCCGCGGCGCACCGCGAGGTCGAGATGCGGACCGAGGAGATCCGCGAGAGCTTCGTGCCCGCGCTGCGCGAGCTGTTCCCGGCCGCGCGGCGAGCCCGGCTGCTGGACTTCTTCGTCACCCGCGAGCCCAACGCGACCTTCCGGCAGGCCCCCGGCACCGCGGCGCTGCGCCCGGCGGCGAGCACCAGCGTTCCCGGCCTGGTCCTGGCGGGTGCCTGGACCGCGACCGGGTGGCCGGACACCACCGAGGGCGCGGTGCGCAGCGGTGCGCTGGCGGCGGAAGCGGTGGACGTGCAACAGCGATCAAGACGGAGTGTGGAGGTGACCGCATGACCACGGTGCTGCCCCCGGCCCTGCTGTCCGCGCGCGAGTCGGTGGAACCCGCGCTGCGCACGGCGGTGCGGCGGTTGGACCCCGGCACCCGCCGCGTCGGCGAGTACCACTTCGGCTGGAGCGACGCCGATGGTTCGCCTGCCGACGCCGGCGGCAAGGCCCTGCGGCCCGCGCTGGTGCTGGTGGCCACCGAGTGCGCTGTCGGCGACCGGACGGGCGGCGCAGGCGAGGCCGCCACCGCTGCGGCGACCGCCGTCGAGCTGGTGCACAACTTCTCGCTGCTGCACGACGACGTGATGGACGGCGACGCCTCGCGCAGGCACCGCCCGACGGCCTGGACCGTGTTCGGCCGTTCGGAGGCGCTGCTGGCCGGGGACGCGCTGTTGTCGCTCTCCCCGGACGTGCTGCTGGAATCGGGGGCGCCGAACGCCTCCGCCGGGGTGCGTTCGCTGTCGGCGACCACACGCGTGCTCATCGCCGGGCAATCGGCCGATCTGAGCTTCGAACGCCGCCAGGACGTCGGCCTGGACGAATGCCTGCGCATGGCCCACGACAAGACCGCGGCACTGCTGGGCTGCGCCTGCTCCATCGGGCCGTTGATCCTGGGCGCGCGGCGCGAGGCGGTGCGCGGCCTGCACGCCTACGGCACCGAGCTCGGCCTGGCCTTCCAGCTCATCGACGACCTGCTCGGCCTGTGGGGTGATCCGGAGGTCACCGGCAAGCCCGTGCTCTCCGACCTGCGCGCGCGCAAGAAGACGGTGCCGGTGGTGCACGCCCTGACCTCCGGAACTCGCGAGGGCGACCGGTTGCGCGAGCTCTACGACCAGCCGGAAGAGCTCACCGAGGAGCAGCTCGCCGAGGCCGCCGAGATGGTGCGGCGCGCCGGTTCCGAGGACTGGACCCGCCAGGAGTGCCGCAGACGTCTCGCCGCTGCGGAGGAACAACTCGCCTCCGAAGCCCTGGGCTCCACCGAACCAATGGGCGAACTCGCCGAATTCATCGTACGGAGGAAGCTTTGACCGAAGTGCAGGCCGCCCGTCCATCCATCGCGGACTTTCCCACCCGGAGCGCGGCTCGAGCAGATGCCCGCACCGCGGCCCTGGCCGCGCGCGACCACATGCTCTCGCTGCAGAGCCCGGAGGGCTGGTGGAAGGGCGAGCTGGAGACCAACGTGACGATGGACGTCGAGGACCTGCTGCTGCGGCAGTTCCTCGGAATCCGCACCGCCTCCGAGACCGAGCAGGCGGCCCGCTGGATCCGGTCGCAGCAGCGCGACGACGGGACGTGGGCGAACTTCTACGGCGGTCCGGGCGACCTGTCCACCACCGCGGAGGCCTACGTCGCCCTCAAGCTCGCCGGTGATGACGTCGACGCGCCGCACATGAGCCGCGCGCGCGAATGGGTTCTGGCCAACGGCGGTCTGGAGCGCACACGGGTGTTCACCCGCATCTGGCTGGCCATGTTCGGCGAGTGGTCCTGGAACGACCTGCCCGCGATGCCGCCGGAGGTCGTGCTGCTGCCGAAGTGGTTCCCGCTGAATGTCTCCGACTGGGGCTGCTGGGCGCGGCAGACCGTGGTGCCGCTGACCGTGGTGTGCACCCTCCGGCCCCGACGCGATCTCGGCATCACCGTGCGCGAGCTGCGCACCGGCAGACCCACCGCACCACCGCGCCGGGAGTGGAGCTGGGGATACGGGTTCCACGCGCTGGACGAGGTCCTGCACCGCTACCAGCGGCGCCCGGTGAAGACCTTGCGCAGGCACGCGATGTCGCGCGCGGCGGAGTGGATCGTGGCCCGCCAGGAGGCGGACGGCTCCTGGGGCGGCATCCAGCCGCCGTGGGTGTACTCGATCCTGGCCTTGCACCTGCTCGGTTATCCGATGGATCACCCGGTGCTCGCCAAGGGGATCGCCGGGCTGGAGGGCTTCCTCATCCGCGAGCAGACCCCGGACGGCGTGGTGCGCCGCCTGGAGGCCTGCCAGTCGCCGGTGTGGGACACCGTGTTGGGAATGCAGGCGCTGCACGACGCCGGCGTGCCCGGAAACCACCCGGCGTTGCGCCGGGCGACCGACTACGTGCTCGCCGAGGAGATCCGGGTCAAGGGCGATTGGGCGGTCAAACGCCCCGACCTGCCTGCCGGGGGCGGCTGGGCGTTCGAGTTCGAGAACGACGGCTATCCCGACATCGACGACACCGCCGAGGTCCTGCTGGCGCTCAACCGGATCGAGCACCACGACCCGGAGGCGGTGCGCGGCGCGATGCGGCGCGGTGTGCGATGGCTGCGCGGGATGCAGTCCGCCGACGGCGGCTGGGCGGCCTTCGACGCCGACAACACCCGAGAACTGGTGCGCAAGCTGCCCTTCTGCGACTTCGGCGAGGTCATCGATCCGCCTTCGGCCGATGTCACCGCGCACGTGGTGGAGGCGCTGGCCGTGCTCGGCGAGCAGGACCAGGTCGTGTGGCGCGGGGTGAAGTGGCTGCTGCACAACCAGGAAGCCGATGGTTCCTGGTTCGGCCGCTGGGGCGCGAACCACGTCTACGGCACCGGAGCCGCCGTGCCCGCGCTGGTGGCCGCGGGCGTCGATCCCGGGCACCGCGCGGTGCGGGATGCGGTGCGCTGGCTGGAGGAGCACCAGAACCCCGACGGGGGCTGGGGCGAGGACCTGCGCTCCTACGACGACCCGGCCTGGATCGGGCGGGGCGACTCGACGGCCTCGCAGACGGGTTGGGCGCTGCTGGCGTTGCTGGCCGCCGGTCGCCGCGACACGGAACCGGTGCGCCGTGCGATCTCGTACCTGGCGCGGACCCAGCGCGCCGACGGCGGCTGGGACGAGCCGCAGTTCACCGGGACCGGGTTCCCGGGCGACTTCTACCTCAACTACCACCTGTACCGGGTGATCTTCCCGCTCACCGCACTCGGTCGGTACCTACGAGACGGGGAATGACCATGTCGTCGAAGATGCTCATCTGCGCGCCGATGCGACTGGAGGCGCGCGCGCTGCGCTCGGCCCAGGGGAGTCGTGAGGTCGGGCGGGAAATGTTGCGCGGCAACGGCTTGCACGGCGACACCACCGTCCGGTGCACCGGCTACGGGCCGAAGCGCAGCGCGCACAGCGCGGTTCGGCTGCTGGCAGCGGACTTCGACGTGCTGCTCGTCGCCGGGCTGGCGGGTGGACTCACCCCCGACGTCGGAAGTGGTGACGTGGTGGTCGCCAGCGAGATCCGCAGCCGCAACGACGTGGTGCCCTGCGGGGCCGCGGATTCGCTCGCCGCCGAGCTGGTCCGCAGCGGGTTCCCGGTGCGGCGGGGACCGATCGTCAGCACCGATCGGCTGGTGCACGGTTCGCGCCGCACCGAGCTCGCCGCCACCGGCGCGCTCGCCGTAGACCTGGAATCCGCCGTGCTCGCGCAGGCGGCGGGGGAGCGGCCGGTCGCCGTGGTCCGCGTCGTGGTGGACGCGGTCGGCCAGCCGCTGCTGCACCCGGGAACCGCGCGGCGCGGCCTCACCGCGCTCGCCCGGCTGCACGCCGTCGGCGCCTGCCTGCGCCGCTGGGGCAGGCACATCCCGCCGGAGATCCACACCACTCGTGAGGAGGCGTAACTGATGGGAATTCCCGTGCGCCAGGCCGTTCGGGTCGGCGCTTACCTGCTCAAGCAGAAGCTGGCCCGGCGCGAGAAGTTCGCGCTCACCCTCGAGCTGGAGCCGCTGTTCGCCTGCAACCTGGCCTGCGCCGGGTGCGGCAAGATCCAGCACCCGGCAAACGTGCTCAAGCAGCGGATGCCGGTCGAACAGGCGCTCGCGGCGGTCGAGGAGTGTGGTGCACCGGTCGTCTCCATCGCGGGCGGTGAGCCGTTGATGCACCCGCAGATCGAGGTGCTGGTCGACGAGCTCGTCAAGCGCAAGAAGTTCGTCTACCTGTGCACGAACGCGCTGCTGATGCCGCGCAAGATCGACAAGTTCACGCCGTCGCCGTACTTCTCGTTCGCCGTGCACATCGACGGGCTCGAGGAGCGCCACGACGCCTCGGTGTGCAAGGAGGGCGTGTTCGCCCAGGCCGTCGACAACGTCAAGGACGCGCAGCGGCGCGGTTTCCGGATCACCACCAACTCGACGTTCTTCACCACCGACACGCCGCAGTCGGTCATCGAGGTGCTCGACTTCCTGAACAACGACCTCAAGGTCGACCAGATGATGCTCTCGCCCGCGTACGCCTACGACAAGGCGCCCGACCAGGAGCACTTCCTGGGAGTCAGCGAGACCCGGGAATTGTTCAAGAAGGTCTTCGCCGACGGCAGGCGCAAGAAGTGGCGGTTCAACCACTCGCCGCTGTTCCTGGACTTCCTCGAGGGCAAGGTCGATTTCTCCTGCACCGCATGGGCGATTCCGTCCTACTCGCTCTACGGCTGGCAACGCCCCTGCTACCTGATGAACGACGGCTACGCCCAGTCCTACCGGGAGCTCTTGGAGGACACCGACTGGTCGGCCTACGGCAGGGGCAACGACCCCCGCTGCGCCAACTGCATGGCCCATTGCGGCTACGAACCCACGTCCGTGCTGGCGACGATGGGCTCGTTGAAGGAGTCGCTGCGCGCGGTCCGGGAGGGGTGATCGGCAGCGCTCGCTTCTCGAACGGCCTATCCGAACCGCCGGGAGAGGCGGTGGAAGACCCCGGGCAGCGCACCGCTGATGCGCGCGGGCAGGGTCAGCCACCCGGGGACGAACACTTCGGCCCTGTCCCGCCGAACGCCGCGCAGCAGCGCGTCGGCGACCTCGTCGGCATCGACCATGCGCGGGTGGCGGCGCGCGTAGGTGCGACCGTCGAAGAACGGTGTGCGCACCGCGCCGGGGAAGATCGTGGTGACGCCCAGCCCGTCGTAGCGCAGGCTCGCGGCGAAGGCGCGCACGCCCGCCTTGGTGGCCGAGTACACCGCTTCGTCCCGCACGCCCACGGCGGCGATCGAGGACACGAATGCCAGGTGCCCGTTGCGCTCGACCAAACCCGGCAGCAGCTCCCGGGTCAGGCGAAGCGCGGCGGTCAGGTTCACCTCGACGAGATCGTCGATCGATCGTCGAGGCATCTCACCGAGCGGGCCCGCCCATCCCAGACCCGCGCTGTGCACCACCAGGTCGGCATCGGCGGCGGCTTCCGCGACCCGTTCGGGCTCGCCGGAAGCGGCCAGGTCCGCGGCGACCGCGCGCCCGCCGGTCGAGTCGGCGACCCGGGCCAGCCGGTGCTCGTCGCGCCCCGTCAGCACCACCGCGCAGCCCGCGGCGGCCAGCCGGGCGGCGGTGGCCGCGCCGATGCCCGAGGAGGCGCCCGTGACCAGGGCGGTGGTCAGCCGAGTGCCGTCGCGCCGGATCAGCCCCACGTGTCGGCACCCTGCTGCTCGGTCGTCGCCCGGCGGAGCTGTTCGCTGCGCCGGGCGAGCAGCACGATGCCGCCCACGATCGCCACGGCCGCGATGGTCTCGCCGAGAAGGACCCCCGGTGAGGACCTGATCTGCTCGCCGAGCCAGCTCACCCCGATCGCCGCGGACACGAGCGGATCCACCGTGGTGATCACCGCCAGCGCGGGAGACATCAGCCGGCCGCGTTGGAAGGTCTGCTGGCTCAGCAGGAATCCGATCGGACCGATCGCGCACACGACGTACAGCGACCAGTGGGTGAACGGCTCGAGGAGCCCGCCGGTGCGGAAGTAGCCGGCCACCACCCGGATCAGCCCGGCGGTGACGCCGTAGAAGATCCCGGTCGCCGCCGCCAGCGCGACCGCGACGAGCTCACCGCGCAGCCAGCGGGCGGCCAGCAAGGACAGCAGCACGAGCAGCCCGAGCAGCAGCGACAGCGGAAGCACCGGCGCTCCGGTGAACTGGCTGCCGTGGCCGGACGGGCGCGCCAGCATCAGGAACGCCGCCAGACCACCGGCGCAGGCCAGCCCGCCGAGCGCGAGCACCCAGTCCATCGGGCGGCGGGCCAGCCAGGCGGCGAACGCGGCACCGAACAGAACGGAGGTCACCAGCAGCGGTTGCACGAGCACCAGCGGTCCGAACGCCAGCGCCACAACCTGCAGCGAGAGCCCGATGACGACCGTGCCGATGCTGAGCACCCAGATCGGCTTGCGCACCAGGTCCCAGAGGATGCGGGGGCTGAAGGTGCGCACCTGCGGGACTTGCTTGGTGACGCGGTGCTGGATGGCGCTGGCCAGGCCGAAACTCGCCGCGCCCAGCACCGCGGCCGGAACCGCGATGGTCAGCACCGTGCCCGCGGAACTCATCGGCGTGCCCGCATTTCGGCGAAGGCATCGCGCAGGTGCTCGGTGAAGACCTCCGCTCGCGGCGCCAGGGCCGGATCGGTGGTGACGCCGAAACCGAAGTGCTCACCCCACCCGATCGCGCCGACCGCGAGCCCGACGCCGTCGGCCAGCGAGAGCACCGGCAGGACCTCGGTGATGCGCACCCCGTCGATGTGCGCGGGTCTGCGCTGGCCGGGCAGCACCGAAACGATCGCGTTGAAGAACCGCCGGTGGTAGACCCGGCGGACCACCCACCGGTGCAGGCCCGCGGGCAGCAGGCCCATCGCGGTCATGACCGCGCCGGTGGCGATCGGCTGTCCGCTGGTCTCCAGCTGGAGCAGCGCGCGGGCGGCCGCCCGCACCCGCCACGGCGTGGGCATCGGCCCGATCGGCAGGTCGAGCGACATCGACAGCGTGTGGTTGCCCGGTTCGCTCATGCCCGCGCCACCGCGTCCGGTCCGGGCGGTGCGCGGCACCATCACCCGGAACCGTGCCGCCGGATTCCGCTCCCGGTGCGTTCGGTGCAGCGCCTCGGCGACGAGTCCGAGCATGAGTCCGGTGCTGGTCACCCCGTGATCGCGGGCGATCGCGCGCGCCTGCGCCGCGGGGAGGCTGAGGTGGCCGAAGGAGCGCTCCGGACTGCTGGTCCCGGTCCAGCACCGGCTCGGTGCGGCACCGGAGAGAGCGAGTCCGGTCAATCCGCGCAACACCTCGGGAACGCGGCGGTACCAGGGCCGGTTCACCTTGCCCGAGGCGGGTTTCGGCTGCTGCTCGTCGCACAGCAGGTGCACCAGATTGCTGGTGACCGCGACCCCGTCGCCCAGCGAGTGGTGCATCTTCGCGGCCAGGATCGCTCGCCCGGTGATCGAGTCGTGCAGCACCAGGAGCTGCCACGGCGGCCGGTCGGTGCGCACCGGGTCGGCGAAGAACTCGGCGAGCACCTCGTCGTCGACCTCGGCGGAGTGCAGTTCCCGGCAGCTCACGTGGTCGGGGGCGTGCACCTCGTCGTGGATCCACTGCGGACGCCGTCCGGGGCGGGTCACCAGCCTGCGCGACAGCATCGGCAGTTCGGTGGCCCGGCTCCGAATCCGCTCGGCGAGCAGCCCGCGCCACTCCTCCAGCGTTCGGGCGGACTCCTCCAGGTGCAGGATCGCGCCGGTCTGCTGCGGGACCTCGGGCGTGGTCGCGTGCACGAAGAACGCGTCCTGCGGGCGCAGCGAACGCGGTCCGTGATGCTGCGGCACGTCGGCCAGGGCAGCCACCTGGTCGTCCAGGTCGGCCGTGCAGGCGTGCTTGAGCGCCCGCTCCTCCCGTTCGGCGAGCTCCGCGGAATCGTCGGTCCAGCGGCGCAGCGTTCCGGTCAGATCGGTTGCGTGCGGGCACAGCTCGGCCAGCTCTGACTCGGCCATCAGCTCGGCATTGGCCCGGCCGTGCCCGGCGATCGGTTCGAACATCGTCACCGCCCGGCCGCAGGCGAGCGCCTCCAACGCGGTCGCGCCGCCCGCGTTGGTCACCACGACGTCCGAGCAGGCCAGCAGGCCGGGCATGTCATCGGTCCAGCCGATCGGCACCAGCCGGGGATCGCCGCGCTCGGCGAGCGCGCGCCGCGTCCTGTCGTTGCGCCCGCACACCACCAGCACGCGCGAGACGCCATCGGCGCGCAGCGCGGCGTCGGCCGCCCGTTCCATGGCGCCGAAACCGAGCGCGCCGCAGGAGATCAGTGCGGTGAAACCCGTAGTCGGCAGGCCGAACTCGGCGCGCGCCGCAGATCGGTCGCGCGGCCGGAACTCGCGGCGCACCGGTGGCGCGCCGACCGCTCCGACCGCATCGGGCTCGGCCCGGTACATCGCGCGCAGGCTGGCCTCGCTCATCACGTAGTGCAGGTCCGCGTCGGGATAGACCCAGAACGGGTGCGGTGCGAAGTCCGAGACGATCGCGGTCACCGGGACCCCGGCGAGATCGCCGTGCCTGCGCATCCAGTCCAGCCCGGCGGTGCCCAGCGGGTAGGTGGACACGATCAGATCCGGGTGAGCGCCGAGGACCTCGCGGCGCATCAGCGGTCCGCACCAGGCACCGACGAACCGGCGGCACGCGTTGGCGAACCACCGGTAGCGCCACAGCGAGTCGTAGAAGAAGTCGTAGAGCCACGGCGTGGACTCCACGTTGGTGGCATAGATCCAGTTGAACGTGCTCGGGACCCAACGCCCCATGATGCGCAGTGCGTCCAGCCACTCGACCTCGCAGCCCGGCCACACTCGCCGGGCTGCCTCCTCGACGGCGCGTGCCGTCGCGTTGTGGCCTTCACCGATGGTGGCGCTGATCAAGAGCACTCGACGTGGCTGCGGGCTCACGCGACCGGTCCTTTCGCCATGCACGTGTGCTCGTGCAGGCTAACGCGAACCGGACGGATCGGCTTCCCGGCAGCTCGGCGATGACCACGACGGCCCGGCCCGCCGCGCGGCGGGCCGGGTGCTCGTGCCGGGGGTCAGACCTCCAGCGGGCCGTGCCCGGTGATGCGGCGGACCGTTCCGTCGGTGAGCCGGTAGGACAGCCCCGCGATCGCGCACTCGCCGCGCTCGACCTTGCCGGCCAGCAGCGGGGAGCGCTGCAGCAGCATGTCGGCGGTGCGCTCGACGTGCACGTCGACGATGTCGTCGACCTCGTCGAGGCCCTTCGCGCGGGCCGCCAGCACGCTGGGCGTGACCTTCTCGACCAGGTCACCGATGTAGCCCTGCGGCGAGGTGCCGTCGACGGCGGCCTGGCGGGCGGCGGTGACCGCACCGCAGGAGTCGTGGCCGAGGACCACGACCAGCGGAGCGCCCAGCTGCCCCACCCCGTACTCGATCGTGCCCAGCACTTCCGGTCCGGCCACGTGTCCGGCCGTGCGGACCACGAACAGGTCGCCGAGCCCCTGGTCGAAGATGATCTCGGCGGCCAATCGCGAGTCCGAGCAGCCGAACAGCACGGCGAAGGGCGCTTGCCCGGGAACCAGCGCGGCGCGGTGGTCGGCGTCCTGGTTGGGGTGTTCGCAGGTGCTGTCGATGAACCGGCGGTTGCCCTTCAGCAGGACCTCGAACGCTTCAGCGGGAGTGGACGGCGTGGACATGCTCTAGAAGATAATGCGTGCGGATCCCGCCCACGACATCGAGTGGGCGAGACCACGCGCTCGCGCTCTCCGGTGCGGACTCCACAGTGGCCGGTCAGTTCACGCAGGGGATGTTGGCGGCGTTGATCGGCGCTGAATCCTCGCCGGACTCCTGCGCGTGCACCTGCCCGTCGAGGGCCACCGCCTTCGGCGGGGCGAAGCCCGGCGCCGCGGGACCGTCGTAGTCCGTTCCGAGGAGCACCTGGATGCGCCCCTCGGGCAGCGAATCCTGCGACTCGGTCGGAAGGTCGCCGAGCTCTTCGGCGACCTTCTCGGCCACCTCGGAGGCGCCCGGTCCGTAGCGAAGCACCGAGTCGCCGCGCGCGTCGGCGTTGCCGATGGAGCCGACCGCGTAGCCCTGCTGCTCGACCTCGCTGCGCACGCCTTCGGCCAGTCCGCTGATGCGGGTTCCGTTGAGCACGTCGACCTGGGGCCGGACCTCGGAGGAGTCGTTCGTGGCCGACGGCTTCTCCGGCGCCCGCGACCCGGCCGGATGTGAGGCCCGTTGCACGGCCTGCTTGACCTCCTCCGGGTCGACCTTGACCGCGGTGCCGTCGTCGGGGGTGGCGTACTCGGGGTCCTCGATGGGGATCGTGTTGAACTGGATCGCGCCCGCGGCCAGACCGCGCAGCCGCTGGGCGAATTCGAGCACGTCGGTGTCCCCGCCGAGGTCGAGCACCACGGAGTCCTGCACCGAGGCGATCAACCCGCGCAGCCGGGACGGACTGGCCAGCACCCCGGTCGACATCGCCTTCTGCGCCAGTCCGGCCATGAACGCCTGCTGGCGGACCACACGGTCCAGGTCGCCGCGGGGGAGTCCGTGGCGCTGCCGGACGAACGCGAGCGCGTCGGGCCCGGAGATGGTCTGCGGCCCGGCCTTGAAGTCCGCGCCGGAGTAGGAATCGCTGGTGGCCTCGTTGAGGCACACGGGAACGCCGCCGACGGCCTCGGTGATCTTGGCGAAGCCCAGCAGGTTGACCTCGGCGTAGCTGTCGATCGATGAACCGGTGAGGTTCTCGATGGTGCGCACCAGCAGCTTGCGCCCGCCGTCGTTGCCCGCCCTCTCCACGGCCTTCGGGTCGGTGACTCCCTTGGCCCGCTGCGCCTGCTGCTCGGCGAACTTCCCGCGACCGTAGGCCGAGTTGATCTTGTGCTTCCCCTGGCCCGGAATGTTCACGTAGGAGTCCCGGGGGAAGGAGAACCCGACTGCCCTGGATCCGTCGTTCGGGATGTGCAGCAGGATCAGCGAGTCGGTCAGGGCCGCCTCGTTGGCGCTGGCGTGCAGTTCCCGCAGGACCTCCTCGGGCAGCGGATTGCCGTGCGCGTCGGTGCGGCTGTCCATGCCGACCAGCAGGATGTCGATCGCTCCGTCCGCCCCGCCCTGGGTGACTTCGCTGGTCGCGAGCCCGTCGAGCAGTTGCCGGTAGTTGTTCCACCCGTAGCCGGTCACCACCAGGACCAGCAGGGACAGCGCGGTGGCCAGCAGGCGCGGGCCGATGGGCGTGCGGCGCGCGGCGGGCTGCGGTCGGCCTTGCGGGCGCCGCTGGGGCGGGCGCCGCTGGGGTGGGCGAGCCGACTTCCGGTCGGGTGGTGGCACTCTTCCTCCGTCGGGTGCGCCGAGTGCTCGGCGCTGGACGACGGTTCCAGGATTACAGCCCCACTGCGCCTTACTGGCGAATTTCAAGTACTCCGATCGCGTCTTCTTTTCGCCACGATCAGTGATCGCTACTGGTCAGTCATCGGTTGCGGTGATGACCGGGCATTCCGGGAGGTCGCTCTGGCGAACCCGGTAGACCTGCAACGTCGTGTCGTAGTACTTGGTGGTCTCGCCGACCCATTCCATGCCGAGGCGCTTGGCGGTGGCGATCGCGCGGGAGTTGTCCGGCCTGGTGAGCGCGAAGATCTCGTCGATGTCGAAGGTGAACGCCCAGTGCAGCACGGCGGTGGCCGCTTCGGTGGCGTAGCCGTGCCCCCAGTCCTCCGGGCGCAGCTGCCAGGTGAGCTCCAGGTCGTGGTCGTAGGGCGGCAGCATGCGCAGCACCAGGCCGCCGACCACCGCGTCGTCGTCGCGGCGGTGCATGGCGAAGCGCCCGGTGGGCGGGATCAGGTTGGGCTGGGACTCGGTCCAGGAGTGCACCACGGCGCGCATCGCGGCGAGGTCGGCGACGTTGGAGATCACCGGTGTCAGCCACTCGGTCACCTCGGGGCGGCCGTAGAGCTCGAGGGCGGCCTGCACGTCTGCGTCGTCGGTGGTCCATTCGCGGATCACGAGCCGTTCGGTGGTAAGCGGAGGTTGCATGGTTGCCTCGCCTTTCGCCCACCGGCGTGGAATTCGCCGGCCTCGGCGCAGTTGTGGAACTACCGGGATTCTATCGCGAACGCTCAGCACCATGCGTTCATTGCGACTGTGAGTTCAGTGTAGACTGAAATAAATCCGCCATTGACCACACGAACCGCGCGGCCGGGAAGCGGAGCCGCTCCCCGGCCGGGCAGCGGACGGTTCAGTGCACCGCGGGCAGCGGCGATAGGTGGCCGGTCGCGTCGAACTCCCAGTCGTGCGGCTCGCCGAGGGCGGTCATGTCTTGGTGGTCGGCGACCTCCTGGGCGTAGGCCTCGGAGACCTCGATGCGCGGCATGCTCAGGGTGTTGCGGATGCGCACCACCTTCGGCGGCGTCGGCTGCGGGCCCTGGGTGAGGTGCAGACCTGCCCCGATCGCGTCCCGATCGTTGGCCAGCGCCATCGGGATGCGGGCGCCGTCGGGCACGCCGGAGGTCAGCGAGTTGGTGTAGAACGAGCCGAACTCGATCTGGTCGACGCAGCGCTGAGTGGTCAGATCCGCCATGCCGAGCCCGCAGGCGTTGCCGTTGGTGTGCTCGGTCAGCCCGAGCACGACGATCCGCTTGAGCGGCGTGGCGTGGAACTTGTCCGCGTTGACCGGGGCGCGACCGGTGATGTTCGGGTCCATGCCCGCTCCGCTGATGTCCTTGCCGATCTGGTCGACCACCAGCAGGTCGATGTCGGACATGAGCAGCTTGGGCATCAGGCGCTTGGCCTCGATGAGCAGTTCGGCCTCGCGGTCGAGCATGCCGTCGGTGGGCACGAGCTCCAGCAGCGCGATGTCCTCGTAGCCGTTCTCCACCACGGCGACGCCGAACTCGATGGGCATCCGGTTCAGCAGCACGTCGGCGACCTGCGGGATGAGCGTGTCGAACTTCTCGAACCCGTGGCTGTGCAGGGTGGCCGCGCCGCGGTGCTTGCCCAGGCCGATCGCGAGCATCTTGGCCAGCCCGCTCTCGTGGCTGCCGCGGAAGTCGGTGTGCGGCTTGACCCGCCCCAGGACCACCACGCCGTCGGCGTGCGCGGCCTCGTTGTCGAAGTGGATCGGGGTGCCGTCGTCGAGCTCCGCGATGACCGAGGTGTCCATCGACGAGAGGATCGGTGCGCCGAGGCTGTCCTCGGTGATGCCGTACTCGGCCAGCACTTGGCGTTGGCCCTCGGCGGTGGCTCCGCCGTGGCTGCCCATCGCGGGAACCACGAACGGTTTGGCGCCGCAGGCGGCCAGCGCGCCGACCAGGGCGATCGCGATGCGGTTGAGCTGGGCGATGCCGCGACTGCCGACGGTGACCGCGATCCGCTTGCCGTCGACCGGACTCCGCCGGTCGTGCTCGGCGACCTGGTCGCGGATGCTGCTTTCGATGTCGTCCACCTGCTGCGCGGCGAACCGCTGCTCGATCGGGATCATCCTGGGGAGTGCGATGTCGGCTCCGGCCAACCGGACCTTCTCGACGTTGAACATGAGCGCCAGATCCTCCGTCACGGGCTGGCCCCGGGACGCGGCCAGCTGAGTTGCCCGGATCGTGGCACCCCGAACAAGCCCGGCAAACCCATCCACCCCGAACACCCATCCACCCGGAACATCCACCCCGAACACCCATCCCCGGACGCCGAACCCGCGCTCCGATCCCGAGACGCTCGGCCGGACACGTCAACCACCGCACCATCACCCGACCGGGCATTCCCACCAAGAACCCTCGAAAACCCGACCCGGAATTCCAGGGAATTCCGTACCCCGATTTCGAGGGAATTCGGTTGCCGGTGGGTGGGTGGTCGTAGGGTGGGTGGGTGTTGCGTCCCGGGTTGGTGTGGTGGGTGCGGTACCAGTACGGGGCGACGCTGCCCGAGCGGTACCGGGATTGGGTGCTGCACGACGGGACGTGCCGGACCTGGGTGCTGCGGGTGCTCGTCCGCGGTCTGGTGCAGATCGCGCCGCTGGCGGCCGTGCTGTTCGTCGGTCTGGGCCTGCTCGGCGGGTCGTGGCCGATCGCGGCCGGCGCGATGCTGCTGGGCGTGCTGGTCGTGGTGCGGATCGCGCTGACGAACTCGGTGGACGGTGTCGATGCGCGGCTGGTGAAGCACGGGTTCCCGCCCGGGCACGGCTCGGGGGTGCGCCGTCGGCGCGACGTCGCGGCCGCGGAGCGCTACGCGGCGGTGTGGCGGCGCGAGCCTTCCGATCAGTGAGCTTGCCTACCCGCCCGTGGCCGGGCTCACCAGCGGATTTAGGATCGATGGATGTCCGTTGAGCTCAGTCCCGCAGCGATCTTCCGGGCAGGCACCCGCCTGCGGCAGGTGGTTCGCCGCACGCCATTGGAGACCAGCGGCCGCCTTTCCGGCGAGCTGGGCGTACCGGTGCGGCTCAAGCGCGAGGACCTGCAGGTCTGCCGCTCCTACAAGGTCCGCGGTGCCTACAACCTGATCTCCGGGCTCGCCGACGGCGAGCGCGAGCACGGCGTGGTGTGCGCGAGCGCGGGCAACCACGCGCAGGGCCTGGCGTTCGCCTGTCGTGAGCTGCAAATCCCCGGACGGGTGTACCTGCCCTCCAACACCCCGAGGCAGAAGCGCAAGCGCATCGCCTCCATCGGTGGCGAGTGGGTCGAGCCGATCATCGCGGGATCCTCGTTCGACGAGGCCAGCGCGGCCTCCAAGGCAGATGCCGAGCGCACCGGCGCCGTTTACGTGCACCCGTTCGACGACCCGCGCACCGTCGCGGGTCAGGGCACGGTGGGCTTGGAGATCGCCGAGCAGCACGACGGCCCGATCGACACCGTGATCGTCCCGGTCGGTGGCGGCGGACTGCTCGCGGGCGTGGTGCTGTGGCTCAAGGAGCACTTCCCGGAGATCCGGGTGGTCGGCGCCGAACCCGCCGGGGCCGCGAGCATGCGAGCCGCGCTGGAGCACGGCGCGCCGCTGAAGCTGCCGGAGGTGGACACCTTCGTCGACGGTGCGGCGGTCGGCCGGATCGGTGATCTCGGCTACGAGGTGGCGCGCGAGCTGGTCGACGAGATCGTCGCGGTTCCCGAGGGCGCGGTGTGCACCGAGATGATCGAGCTCTACCAGACCGAGGGCATCATCGCCGAGCCCGCGGGCGCGCTGGCCAGCGCCGCCGCTCGGCTGCTCGAACGCGCCCCGCGGGGGCCGGTGGTGTGCGTGGTCTCCGGTGGCAACAACGACCTGAGCCGCTACGGCGAGGTCGTCGAGCGCTCGTTGCTGCACGAGGGCCTGCGGCACTACTTCCTGGTCACCTTCCCGCAGGAGCCGGGCGCGCTGCGGCACTTCGTCGACGACGTGCTCGTCGACGGCGAGGACATCGTGGCCTTCGAGTACGTCAAGAAGAACAACCGGGAGACGGGCCCGGCCCTGGTCGGCATCGAGCTCGACGACGCCGAGGACTTCGACGACCTGCTCAGGCGCATGAAGGAGTCCCCGCTGCAGATCGAGCAGGTCTCGCCGGGCTCCCCGCTGTTCTCCTTCCTGGTCTGAGCGCCCGGCGGGATCCCGGGACGTGGTGTCGGGCCCTACCGGAGCGGGATGTCGACGCCGTGCTCCTCGCTGGGCCGGGGGCCGCGGATGCGCCGATCGGCTTCGGTGATAACGACGTCGTTGATGCTCGCTTCGCGGCGCCGCATGAGTCCGCGCTCGTCGAACTCCCACAGTTCGTTTCCGTAGCTGCGCCACCACTGGCCTTCCGCGTCGTGGCACTCGTACTGGAAGCGGACGGCGATCCGGTTCTCCTGGAATCCCCAGAGGCTCTTGCGCAGCGCGTAGTCCAGTTCGCGCTGCCACTTCCGCGTCAGGAACGCGATGATCTCCTCGCGGCCGGAGATGAACGCGTCCCGGTTCCGCCACGTCGAGTCCGGCGTGTAGGCCAGCGCCACCCGGTGCGGGTCGCGGGTGTTCCACGCATCCTCGGCCGCCTGGACCTTCTGCAGGGCCGTCTGCTGCGTGAACGGCGGGTACGGCGGACGGTCGTCCGGCATGGTGGCCTCCCAGCGGTGAGAACGTGCGTTGACCAGATCGCGGTGTGGGTTTACGCCAAAGCGCTGGCGTGGTCGAACCGGTTTTCCTGCTCGTCCGGGGGAGCCAGCGGCGGCCGGGCCCGACTCCGCCCCGGCCCGTCATGCGCGCAGCCGTCGCGACGCTGCTCGGACCACCTCGATCGTCAGCTCCCTCTTCGGCAACGGCGTCTAGTGCAGGCGTCGGTGACAGGTCTCGGCCAGCTCTCCGCGGTTGGTGGCTTCCAGCAGGCGGATCCGCGCCGAAGGGCCTGCGAAGCGGAGCTCGCCGATGGTGTTGGCGAAGAACGGCCCGTCCGTCTTGCGCCAGCGCAGCGGCAGCGGTGCCACCCCGTTGCGCTCGGCGCCGCGTTGCAGCCTGCGGGACAAGCCGGGCGACCAGGCCAGTCGCAGCGGTGGGCGCAGCCAGGACGGTGCCCTGTTGTGCAGCGGTGAGCAGGTCAGCTGCGTGACGCGAGATCGCAGCGGGCGCGGGTAGTGGGCCTCGGCGAGGTAGCTGTGGTGGACGTCGCCGCCGAGCACGTTGATGGTGGCCGGGGCGTGCATCTTGGCTGCCGCGTCGCCGATGAGTCCGGTCAGCCGGTCGAAGGAGTCGCGGAAGGCGGCCCAGTGCTCGAGATCGGCGCCCTGCCTGATCCTCTCGGCGAGCCGGGATCCGCGCTGGCAGGCGCTTTCGTTCCAGGACTGCAGGTGGTGCACGGCCGGAGGCAGCAGCCAGGGCAGCGAGCAGCCGATGACCAGGTGCCTGCGGTCGACCTCGGTGAGCGCGCGCAGCCAGGCGAAGTCGGTCTTGGACAGCATCGCCCGGTCACCGGTTTCGAGGATCCGCCCGCAGCGGGTGTCCAGCACGATCAGCCGGGCAGGTCCGAGATCGCGGGCGTAGCTGAAGCGCGTGCCCTTGCGGCCGTGTTCCTCGCGGTCGGCGGCGGCGGCCATGTCGCGCAGCACCGGTAGTGCGTCGGCGTGCCTGCCGACCCGGGTGACCTCGAGGTAGGTCTCGTCGCGTTCGAGCTCATCCGGGCTGAGGTTTCCGATGTGCTGGTAGATCCAGTAGGAGATCAGGCCGCCGAGCAGCCGGTCGCGCCACCACGGGTGAGCGGTCATGCGCTCGCGCCAGGCGGCGGAGGTGTTCCAGTCGTCGCGCACGTCGTGGTCGTCGAAGATCATCATGCTGGGCACGGTGGACAGCAGCCATCGCAGCTGCGGGTCCGACCAGGCGTAGCGGTACAGCAGCGTGTACTCCTCGAAGTTCGCGACCTCGCCGCCGGGTGGCTTGCGCAGGTCGCGGCGCTTCGCGAGTTCGCGTCGCACGGAGGGGGTGGTCTCGTCGGCGTAGACCTGGTCGCCGAGCAGCATCAGCAGGTCCGGGTACTCGATCTCGGGGGTGCGCCCGAGCTGCGCGGCGCAGGCCACCAGCGCGTCGGGGCCCTCCTTGTCCGGTCCGTCGTTGACGGTGCGGTCGAAGTGGCAGGAGCCGAACAGCGCGGTCAGCCGTTCCGGATCGTCGACCGGGCGGATGATGCTGGGCACGGCTCCGGGCTCGGGCCAGACCTTCTCGCCGTCGAGGTGCACCTCGTAGGGGGTCGGTCCGTCGAGGCCGCGCACGGCGACCAGCCCGTAGTGGTGGCCCGCGACGTGGAAGGTGGGGGAGACGGAGTCGAGCACTCGGACCGCGCAGGGGCCGTCGGTCTCGACCCACACGGTCGCGGTGTCGGCGTCGATGTAGCGCAGCAGCGGGCCCAGCACCAACTCGGTCACCCGCCCTGGATACACCACGCCCGGGGCGAAGGAAACTCGGCCGTGCGGCGCCGTGATCGCCGGCTGCCGGTGCTGGACGTGCGAAGGCGGGCCCGGCCGTCGAGTCGGTCGGGCCCGCCTGGATCGCCGTGCGCCGACCAGCGGGGTGGCGGTCAGCGCGTGGCGTTGCGGTGCGCTACTTGGCGCCGATGTTGACGTCGATGCACGAGTAGAAGGCGTTGGCGGTGTCAGCGACGTTCCAGACGGCCAGGACCGTCTGGTGGCCGCTGTAGCCGGACAGGTCGACGTCGTGCGAGAGCTGCTTGGGCGGCTGCTCGCCGCCCTGGTCGAAGGAGGCCACCTTGTCGTCGCCGATGTAGTACTCCCAGGTGGCCGTGGAGTGCTGGGCGGTCAGCGTCCAGTTGAAGGTGGCGTGGGTGCCGATCGGAGTGGCCTTCCAGGCCTTCGAGTCGTCGTCGAGCTCGGCGAAGCGCTCGTTGCCGCCGCTGCAGCTCTTGAGGCCCTTTGGTCCCTCCACGCTCTGCGGCTCCCACTTGATCGCGCCGCACTCGACGGTGCCGTTGGCGCACTGGGCCTGCCGGGACGGCGGCGCGTCGACGTAGCCGTGGGCGCTGGCGGTGCCCGCGGGGATGGCGACCAGGAAGGGCGCGATGGCGGCCCCGACCGCGGCGGCGGTCAGCTTCCGATTGGGCATGTCTTGCTCCTTTGAACGAGAGGTCGCACCGGATGAATCGATCCGGTGGAGCGATGCGCTCGTGGGGAAGAACTCGCGGTGATGGTTCGCTGAACTTAGTGGTCTGGACCATAGAGCGGGGGTGTCGGCCGGTCAACCGCCGGGCATTCATCCGCTCGTCCGCAGGAGCCTTCGTGCGCTGCTGACCTGCGTTTTCGTCGCGGCCTGCCGGTTGCGTCGAGTTTTCCCAGCTGGTTTCACGATTTTCCCGGAACAGCATTGGCAGGTGCGGAGATTCGGCTGCGAGGACGAATCCGTTGCGCCCTCGCGGTCACCTGTTGCGCTTGATCAGCGAGTTGGCGGCCATCCAGCCGGATTCCCCGCCCAGGCCCGGACCGGGATGGGTGGCCGCACCGATGTGCCACAGTCCGGGGATCGGGGTCTGATGGTTGCCGGCCGCCGGGAGCGGACGCCACAGGTAGCCCTGGTCCAGCTCGGCGCTGCCGCCGTAGGGATCGCCGCCGATGGCGTTCGGGTTGTGCTCGGCCAGCTGCGGCGGCGCGATCACGTCCACCGCGCAGATCAGATCGGAGAGGCCCGGCGCGTGCGCTCGCAGCCGATCCAGGGCGCGGCGGGCGAAACCCTCCGCCAGTTCCGGTGTCCAGCCGCGGGAGGTGTCGAGCTCGTCGGCGGCATCGCGGGTCGGCGCGAACGGAACCTCCTGCAGCTGCAGCCACAACGAGGCCGCGCCCGGTGGGACTCGGGTCGGGTCGAGCAGGTATTGGCTGCCGACCACGACCGTCGGGTTTCGCGGCAGCAAGCCGGCCTCTGCTTCGGCGCACGCGATACCGGTGCTGCCGGACCCGTCGCTGAGGTGCACGATCGGCACCTCGGACAGTCGCCGGTCGCTCCAGCGCGGCGGAGCGGACAGCGCGACGTGGACCTGCATCGCGGCGCGGCCGTGGCGAAACTGCGCGGCCTGCTGCTCGAGATGGGTTTTCACCGCCGCCGGCGGCAGCAGTTCGCGGTACAGCGCGCTCGGCGATACCGAGGCGAGCACCGCGCGGCGCGCTCGGTGCACCTGTCCGCCCGCGACGACACCGACGGCCCTGCCGCCGTCGACCAGCACGTGCTCGACCTCGGCATCGGTGCGCACCCGCACGCCCAGCGACTCCAGCAGTGCGGAGAACGCCGCGAGGAAGTTGCGCTGGCCGCCCTCGACCACCGGCAGGCCCGCGCCGTGCATGATCGAGGCCAGCAGGCCGAGCATCAGCCCGCCGGACGCGTGATCGGGGGACAGTCCCGCGTGCAGCAGCCACGGGGCGAAGATCTGGTCCACTTCGCCACCGCGGAACTCGCGCCGGCTGAAGCCCCGCCCGCTGGTGGCCAGCTGGCGCAGCCAGCCCTCGGCGCCGCGCACACCACCGGTGTTGATCAGTTTCGCGCCGTGGCGCAGCAGCGCCCAGGAGCGCGGCTCGCTGGAGAGGAAACCGGCGATGGCGGCCAGGTTGTCGCCGATCTTGTCCAGCACGGACAGGTAGGCGGCGCGGTCGGCGGCGTGCTCGAACTCGTCGACGGTGCGCAGCGGATCCCGATGTGCCCGCGCGATGCGTCCGTCATCGGCGACGCTGGCGCACGCCCACTCCTGGGTGTTGCGGTAGACCAGGCCGTGCTCGTGCAGCAGCTCGCCCAGCGCGGCGTAGGCGGGCCCGGAGACGAAGAGCGGGTGCCACGAGGAGTAGGTGTCGTGGACGTAGCCGGGCAGCGTCCGTTGCCCGGAGGCGATGAACCCGCCGATCTCCGGGTTGCGCTCGAGAACGGTGACCGACCACCCGGCGCGGGCCAGCTCGGCGGCCGAGACCAGTCCGTTGATGCCGGAACCGACCACGACCGCATCGACTTCGCCACTCATCCAACAGGCCCTTCCGGTGCTGCGGACTGCGAGCCGCGCTTCGACCATAAGCCGAAAGATCGTCCCATTTGGGGCTTGATCGATCAAGTCCCGGTTCGCGGGGACGGCAGCGTCTTGGGCAAACCCGGGCGCCGGAACAGCCCGCACACCGCGGCGGCGGCGAGCGAGAGCAGCGTCGCGACCAGCAGTGCGAGGGCCGGGCCCTGCTGCGCGAGGACGAGGAACCCGAAACCGATCCCGACGACGCCGCTGGCCGCCTTCGCGCTGTAGATCAGGCCGTGCACCTCGGCGCTGCGCCGCTGGCCGAAGAGCTCCCTGGCCAGCGCGGCCAGGATCGGGTAGAAGGCACCGCCGCCGATGCCCGCGACGGTCGCCCCGGTCAGCAGCCACGAGTGCGAGGCGTGGGTGAGCGCCAGGAGCAGCAGCACCTGCCCGGCGGCTTGCACGGCCACGACCCGCCGCAGCACGCGCCGCCGCCCGAAGCGGGTCGCCAGCGGCATCGCGAGCGCTCGGCCGGCGCCGTTGGTGGCCACGAACAGCGCCGCCGCCCACGGGCCCGCGAGCAACGCCAGGAAGACCGCGTTGAACAACGACACCGTGGCCGCGCAGAACAGGCACGCGGCCATCGCGGGCAGCGCCGGTGTGCGCAGGGCCTCGGTCGCCGAGAACTCGTGCGCCGCCGGGGGATTCGCCCGCGCCCAGCTGCGGTGGTCGACGTGCGCGGGCCACCAGTCCCGAGGGGGGTCGGTCAGCAGCAGCCCGCAGCCGGTCACCGCGACCAGCAGCACGGGCGCGAACAGCGCGATCTCGCGCGGCTGCCCGGATGCGGCAAGCGCGAGTACGAAGGGCGCTGAACCGTACGCGAAGGCCCCGGTCACGAACCCGACTCGGGTGGCGGGGCTCTCCGGGAACCACTTCTGCGCGGTGGAGGTGCACACCGCGTAGACCAGGCCCGCGCCGGTGCCGCCGAGCACCGAGTAGCCCAGCAGCAGTCCCGGTGGGCTCTGGACGTGGCCGAGAGTGAGAACCCCTGCGGCGCACAGGATTCCGCCGCCGATCAGCACGGTGCGCGGGTCGAGGCGGTCGCGCTGCCGCAGGTGCGCCACCGGATAACCCGCGCCCGCCTGGAAGACCGTCCAGCAGGCCAGCGTCGCGCACAGCCACCCGAGGTCGTGCCCGGCGGCGGTCAGCGCGGGGATCGCCGCGCCGAAGGCGTACTGCATGGTTCCCGCTAGCAGCATCGGCAGCCAGCAGGCCCACAGCAGCACTCCGCGGGGGCGGCCGGCGAGCTCGCGCGGTTGTTCGCCGACCCGGTAGCGGCGGCCGTGGTGATCGTGCACGTCGAGCTTGGGCGTGTGCAGCCCGATCATCGACCAGCCGCGGTCGCGCCGGGTCCTAGCCATCGGGCACCACCTGCCGAGGTGTCGCTGCTCACAGGAGCTTCATAGCGTGGACGGGAGTCCTGCATACTGTATGCACGATGATGAGGGAAGGAGGTGACGATGACGATGCGGATTCTTGGAGCACTTCGGCGCTATTTAGAACGCGTGCCGCGCGGGTACGCGGCGGACGGGCGCATGCTGGGACTGGCCACGTCCGCCGCGATCGAGTCGGCCCGGCAGCGGGCTCAGCGCGGTGGCGACCGGGAACGGCCGGAGCGCGACGAGCGGCAACTCGTCGACGCCCGCGGCTGAGGTCGGATGGTGGTGCCCGGTGCGCTCATCGCCGAGCACCACCCCGGACCAACCGTTCTTGCACCCACACGAAACCGATCGCGAACCCGACGCTGATCAGCGCCTGGTAGGCCAGGAACGCCCACAGGTGCTGCGGCAGCGCCAGGGTGTCGCTGAGCACCAGCCGGGTGCCCACGTCCTGCACCAGCCGGACCAACGGGAACGCCAGAACCCAGTACAGCGCGAGGGGTGCGAAGTGCCCGCCGCCGAGCAGGCCGCGCCACCGCAGGAAGCTGCACCCGGCACCCGCTGCCGCCAGCGGCAGCGCCAGCAATGTTCCCGCGGTCACCGCCCAGGACGCGGGCGCGCCGCCGACGAGCATGATCACGCCGGCGAACAGCCCGGACACCGCGCCGATGATCACGCCCGGTGCCAGGATCCGTCCCGATACCGCTGGTTCCATGGTTGCGGTCATCAGCTCACGACCACTCCGAACTCGACGAGGCTGTAGAACAGCATGCCGAGGTAGAAGAAGGCGCCGAATCCGATGATCAGATTCGACCACCACCTCGGCCGGATGGGCTTGGGCAGCATCCGGTTGTTCACCAACAGCAGCACCACGCAGTAGGCGCCCATCGCGAAGGTGGATAGGAACGCCAGCGTGTCCAGGATCGAGCTGGGTCCGTCGGCCGGACCGAACAGCAGGATCAGGATGCCGAAGATGATGATGCCCCACAGGAAGACCGCGTACAGCTGCGAGATCTTGAACCTGCGGGCGCCCTTGACGAAGTGGTAGGTCATGTCGGCCTGACCGCGGGAGAACGAGTCGAACAGGCCGAGCGTGGCGTTGAGCCCGATCAGCGCGATGAACCCGAGGAAGATCGAGCCCAGCATCGGCGAGCCCGCCGCCGAGAACGAGTCGGCCATCGCGTTCAGCGCCGCGTCCCGCTCACCGCTTTCGATCAGCGTTGCCACGTTCGGGTTCTGCCGAGCCGCGGACTGGGCCAGCACGGTGAACGAGATCGTCACCAGCATGGTGATGCCCCAGAACAGCAGCAGGGCGTCGAAGGTGACCCAGCGCCGCCATCCCTTCCACTTGGCCAGCTCGTCGGGATCATCGGTGTCGAACATGAACCCGCGCGAGGGCATCGTCTCTTCCTCATCGGCGTGCCGCAGCCCGCGGATGCGGGGGATGTGCGCGCCCATGCCCGCGCCGCGGTCGCGCAGGTGCAGCGTGTACCACATCTGCTGCATGCCCGACGGGCCGGCGAAGGCGATCGCTCCGACCACGACCGGGAACCACTGCGCCGACAGCGCCTGTTCCGGGAAGTAGCCGAAGTGCAGCATGCCGGTGAGCGTGCTGGTCAGGTCCTGCAGGTTGCCGACCATGGCGGCCACCACCGCGGTACCGACCACCAGCAGGCCGATCAGGATCGACAGCACGTTCTCCAGCAGGTTGTAGATGACCTTGGCCATGGTGAACAGCACGCCGACCAGGACCAGGCCGATGCAGCCCGATATCTGCCACGGCACGCCGGTTATCTGCTCCAGAGCCGCCGCGCCCGCCGAGAGATGACCCGGCCAGATGTAGACCAGGATCGCGGTGACGAAGAAGAACCACATCAGCGGTTTCGCCACGCGTGCCGCACCGGAGAAGATGCTCTCCCCGGTGGCCATCGCGTAGCGGGCCATCTCCAGCATGACGATGGCCTGCAGCGTGACGCCGATCAGGAACAGCCAGCGGATCTCAGGACCGAAGATGAGCACCAGGCGAGGCCACATGTAGGACTCGCCCATGCCGACCCCGAGCGCCACCAGGAACACGGTGGGACCCAGCAGGTGAATCGACGGCGGTGCTTCGGGCAACTTGCGGATGGGCATGGGCTCGAGCCCACCCGCTTGCCACGTCCGCCCGTCGCCTTCGGTTTCTAACTCGGGTTCGGGGTCTCTTCCGGGTGCCTTGTCGTCATCCACATCGGACCTCCTTGTCCGTTTCCTGTCACCGTGGCCGCCGTGCGTGGCGGCGCGGGTGGGACTTCAACGGTGGCAGTCTCTTCTGGGATTTCCGGGTGCCTCTCGCAGGCGCGGTACCCGGTGGGCGCGCGGTCTCCGGCCGCGCGCCCACCGCGAACCGCACGAGTCGTCGGCCGGCTCGCGGGCGTGGAATCAGGTGGCGCCCGCGCGTCGTGCTCGGACGCCACCCGGCGGCGCGGTCAGTCCAGCAACCCCGCCGAACGCGCCCACTGGTACTTGGCGCCGAGCACGGCCACCGGCTTCTCGGTGGTGTACGGGAAGGCGACGATGCCGTGATCGAACAGGTAATCGGCGGCCTTCTCCACCTCGGTGTCGCCTGCCAGCGACACCACGATCGGCTTGTCGATGCCCTCCGCGCGCGCCTCCTCGGCCACCCGCGAGCACAGTTCCGCGAACACCATCGGTGGTGTGACGATGGTGTGCCAGTAGCCCAGGATCAACGAGTGGATGCGCGGATCCCGCAACCCGAGCCGGATGGTCTCCTCGTAGGTGCTCGGAGGTTCGCCCCCGGTGATGTCGACCGGGTTGCCCGCGGCGCCGAACGGCGGGATGTAGCGGCGGAACTCCGCGTCCAGGTCCGGCGGGATGTCCATCAGGTCGAGACCGTTGGCCACGCAGGCGTCCGAGAGCAGCACGCCGGAACCGCCGGCCCCGGTGATGATCACGACGTTCTCGCCCTTCGGCGTGGGCAGCACCGGTACGCCGCGGGCGTAGTCGAGCATCTCGTTGAGCCCGGGAGCCCGCACCACCCCGGACTGGCGCAGGATGTCGTCGTAGACCTTGTCGTTGCCCGCCAGCGCCCCGGTGTGCGAGCTGGCGGCCCGCGCGCCCAGATCGGTGCGCCCGGCCTTGAGCACGATCACCGGCTTCTTCTTGGTGACCCGCTGGGCGGCGTTGACGAACGCGCGGCCGTCCTTGAGGTCCTCCAAGTGCATCGCCACGCAGCGCGTGTTGTCGTCGTGCTCGAAGAAGGTGAGCAGGTCGTCCTCGTCCACATCGGACTTGTTGCCGAGGCCGACGATCGCCGACACACCCATCTTGGTGGTGCGGGAGAAGCCGAGGATGGCCATCCCGATGCCGCCGCTCTGCGAGGTCAGCGCCACCCCGCCGCGCACGTCGTAGGGCGTGCAGAACGTGGCGCAGAGGTTCTCCGGCGTGTAGTAGTAACCGTAGATGTTCGGGCCGAGCAGGCGGATTCCGTGCTCGGCGGCCACCGCCACGACCTCCTCCTGGAGCTCGTGGTTGCCGGTCTCGGCGAACCCGGACGGGATCAGCACGGCGGCACCGACGCCCTTGCGCCCGCACTCCTCGAGCGCGCCGGCGACGAACTTGGCGGGCACGGTGAACACCGCGACGTCGACGTCCGCGTCGATGTCGCCGACGCTCTTGTACGCCTTGCGCCCCAGGACCTCGTCGGCCTTCGGGTTGATCGGGTAGATCGACCCCGCGTAACCGCCGTTGACCAGGTTCTTCATCACCGAGTTGCCGATCTTGCCGTCCTCGTTGGACGCGCCGATCACCGCCACCGAACGCGGCGTCATCAACCGCTGCATCGACTCCAGGATCTGCTCCGGCGAGTGCTGCGGGGGAGCCGCGGGCTCCTCGGTCTGCAGCACGATGCGCACGTCGGCCGCGGTCGCGCCCGAGGGAGTGGCGAACACCGGGTTGAGGTCGAGCTCGCTGATCTCCGGGAAGTCGGTGACCAGGTCGGAGGTCCGGTGCAGCACGTCGGCGAGCGCCTCCGCGTCGATCGGTTCGGCTCCGCGCGCACCGCGCAGGACGTCGGCCGCGGCGATGTCGTCGAGCATCTGCCGGGCTTGGCCGCCGGTGACCGGCGCCATCCGGAAGGTGACGTCCTTGAGCACCTCGACCAGCACGCCACCGAGACCGAAGGCCGCCACCTTGCCAAAGCTCGGATCGGTGGTCGCGCCTACGATGACCTCCTGGCCGCTGACCATCTGCTGGACCTGAACCCCGGAGATCGCCGGGTTCTCGGCCGCGGCGTGCGCGTTGGTCAGGATCTGCTCGTAGCCCGCGCGCACGTCGGCCGCACCGGAGACGTTCACCAGAACGCAGCCGGCATCGGTCTTGTGCAGGATGTCCGGTGAGACGATCTTCAGCGCCACCGGGCCGCCGATCTCGGCAGCCAGGGCGGCGGCCTCATCGGCGCTGGTGGCCAGCCCTTCTCCGGCGGTGGGGATGCCGTAGGCGTCGCACAGCTTCTTGGCCTCCGGGGCGGTCAACGCCGACCGCCCCTCGGAACGAACCGCGTCGAGCACCTCTCGCACGCGGGGACCGTCGTATGCCATCTGCTCAGATCACTCCGTTCGCCTTCAGCTCGGCCAGTTCGGACTCGTCGATGTCCAGCCGTTCGGCGAACACCTCGGCGGTGTGCTCGCCCAGCAGCGGGGAACTTTCGACCTGCACGGGGGAATCGGACAGCTTGATCGGGCAACCGACGGTCTTGAACTCACCCCGGTCGGGGTGCTGCACGCTGACGATCATGTCGTTGTCGGCCAGCGAGGTGTCCTCGATGATCTCCTTGGTCGACAGGATCGGACCGCACGGCACGTTGTGCTCGTTGAGCTGGGCGAGCACGGACCACTTGTCCAGGCCCAGCGTCCACTCCTCGATCAGGCTGAACATCTTGTCCAGTTTGGACAGCCGTGCTTCCGGGGTCGCCCAGTCCGGATCGTCGATGAGCTCGGGCCTGCCGATCAGGCGGGCGATGGGCGCCCAGCCCTGCGGCTGCACGATCACGTAGATGTAGTCGTTCGCGCCGCCCGGCGCGCAGCGCACCGCCCAGCCCGGCTGGCCACCCCCGGAGGCGTTGCCCGACCGGGGGACCTCGTCGCCGAACTCCGCGTTCGGGTACTCGCGCAGCGGGCCGTGTCCGAGGCGCTGCTGGTCGCGCAGCTTGACCCGGCATAGGTTGAGCACCGCGTGCTGCATCGCCACCGACACGCGCTGTCCCTGGCCCGTGTTGTTGCGTTGCAACAGCGCCGCGAGAATGCCGGCCACGGTGTGAATTCCGGTCCCGGAGTCACCGATCTGCGCCCCGGTGGCAAGGGGCGGACCGTCCTCGAACCCGGTGGTGCTCATCGAGCCGCCCATCGCCTGGGCGACCACCTCGTAGGCCTTGTAGTGGGTGTAGGGACCGTCGCCGAAGCCCTTGATCGAGGCGTAGATCAACCCGGGATTGATCTCCTGCAGCTTGTCCCAGGTGAATCCCATCCGATCAACCGTGCCGGGACCGAAGTTCTCCACCAGAACGTCGGACGAGGCCACCAGCCGGGTGAAGAGCTCCTTGCCCTTGTCGGACTTCATGTTCAGCGTGATGCTGCGCTTGTTGCAGTTGAGCATCGTGAAGTAGAGGCTGTCGGCGTCCTCGACGTCGCGCAGCTGCTTGCGGGTGATGTCACCGGTCGGCGCCTCGAGCTTGACCACGTCGGCGCCCAACCAGGCCAGGATCTGGGTAGCCGAAGGTCCTGATTGGACGTGGGTCATGTCCAGGACCCGAATTCCTTCCAGGGCAGTCATTTCCACACCTCATTTCGATGGTCCGGCGTAGCCGGCACCGCCGCGGGTACTGACACGTCCGGGGAGGACGGCCGCAGCCGTGCACGTCGAGCGGGTCGCGGAACCCGGGGACGGACGACGTGTCGGCTTCCGGCTCCGGGCTCCGCCAATGCGGCGGTTTCCTGGAAACGGGCCGGTCACTTGTACATGGTCTGGTTCATCGTTCCCGGGGCGTAGACCTCGGGATCGACCCAGACGTTGATCAGGCTCGGCTTGCCGGACTCGCGAGCCCGCTGCAGCGCGGGCGCGATGTCGGCCGGGTCGTGCACCTCTTCGCCGTATCCGCCCAGCATCTGCGCGAACTTGCTGTACTCGACGTCGCCGAGGGTGTTGCCGACCCGCCCGCGGTCGTCGCCGTACTTGGCGATCTGGCCGTAGCGGATCTGGTTCATCGAGGAGTTGTTGCCGACGATGCCGATGAACGGCAGACCGAAGCGCACCATGGTCTCGAAGTCCCAGCCGGTCAGGCTCAGCGCGCCGTCGCCGAACAGGCAGACGATCTCCTTGTTCGGCAGCGCGTGCTTGGCGGCCATCGCGAACGGCATGCCGACGCCGAGGGTGCCCAGCGGTCCCGGGTCCATCCAGTGCCCGGGAGACTTGGGCTGGATGACCTGGCCGGAGAAGGTGACGATGTCGCCGCCGTCGCCGATGTAGATCGAATCCTCGGTGAGGAACTCGTTGATCTCGTGCACCAGCCGGTAGGGGTCGATGGGGGAGGCGTCGGAGAGCTGGCGCGGCAGGCGTTTCCGGTAAGCGGCGTTCTCGACCTCGCGCAGCTCCTGCACCCAGGCCTTGCGGCCGCTGGCTCCGTTGTCGGTGCGGCCGCTGGTGGCCTGCGCGACGGCGTCCAGCACCGCGTCGGCATCGCCGACGATGCCCAGGTCGATGTCGCGGTTGCGGCCGACGGTGCGGTAGTCCAGGTCGATCTGCACCACGGTGGCCTCGGGCGAGAGCCGCTTGCCGTATCCCATCCGGAAGTCGAACGGAGTGCCCAGGATGATGATCAGGTCGGAGTTCTGGAAGGCGTAGCGGCGCGCGAGCTGGAAGTGCAGCGGGTCCGCGGGCGCGAGCGTGCCTCTCCCGGCACCGTTGCAGAACGCGGGCACGTTGAGCTCGCGGATCAGCTTCACCGCCGAGTCGGTCGCTCGGCAGGTCCAGGTCTGGCTGCCCAGCAGGATGCACGGCTTCTCCGCCTCGACCAGCAGATCGGCCAGCTTCTGAACGGTTTCCGGGTCGCCGGCCGAACGGGTGGAGGCGCGGTAGCCGCCCGCTCGCGGGATGCGCGCGCTCTCGGCCGGGACGTCGGCGTCCAGGATGTCGCGCGGGATCTCCAGGAACGCGGGCCCGGGGGAGCCGTGGTGGGCTTCGCGGAAGGCCATCGAGACCATGTCGGCGACCCGTTCGGTGTGCGGCACGGTCGCGGCGAACTTGGTGATCGGGGTCATCATGTCCACGTGCGGGAGGTCTTGCAGCGATCCCATCTTGTGCTGCGAGAGCGCGCCCTGGCCGCCGATGAGCAGCATCGGGCTCTCGGCGCGGAACGCGTTGGCGACGCCGGTGACCGCGTCGGTGGTGCCGGGGCCCGCGGTGACCACCGCGCAACCGGGCTTGCCGGTGATCCGCGCGTAACCGTCGGCCGCGTGCGCGGCGACCTGCTCGTGGCGCACGTCGATCACATCGATGCCCTCGTCCACGCAGCCGTCGTAGATGTCGATGATGTGCCCACCGCAGAGGGTGAAGATGGTGTCCACGCCCTCGGCTCGCAGCGCTTTGGCGACCAGATGACCGCCGGAGATCTGCTCGGATTCGTTCTCGGGTGACGTCTGGGCCATAAGCGCTCTCATCCCCTTTTTTGCAGCCGTACCTGTACCGGTCCGCTCTCGAACCCGGTTGTGCCTACGGTCGCCTCCATACTGCATACCGTATGAGGTTCATTCAGGAATACCGCAGTGGTGGGGCGGGTGTCCAGAGGCGCGAACTGCCCATTCATCGAGCGGAAGACCGTCCACGGTGGATCGGATTTGCGGGATCCGGTGTCCGGGGCGACGTTCGCCGCGCTCCGCGTTCTCCGCAGCTGGCAGCGCTTGCCCAGCCAAGAGCACATACTGTATACACGATGCACCGACACCTTCGCTTGGCCGCCAGACCAGAGCGGAGAACGAAAAGTGAGAGTTGCTGTTGTCGGCGCCGGTGCCATCGGCGCGTACGTGGGTGCCTGCCTGCATCGGGCGGGAGCGGACGTCAGCCTGATCGCGAGAGGGGAGAACCTGGCCGCGCTGCGCGCCGACGGCGTGCGCGTGTTCAGCCCGCGCGGTGATTTCCAGGCCCGGCCGCACGCCACCGACGATCCCGAAGAGATCGGGCCGGTGGATCACGTCCTGCTCGGGCTCAAGGCGTATTCCTACGCCACCTGCGGACCACTCGTGAACCCGCTGTTGAAGGAGGACACTTCGATCATCCCCGCGCAGAACGGCATTCCGTGGTGGTACTTCCACGGGCTGACCGGCCCCCACGAGGGCCAGCGCATCGAAGCGGTGGACCCGGGCGGAGCGGTCAGCCGGGTGTTGCCGCCCCGGCGCGCCATCGGCTGCGTGGTTTACCCCGCCACCGAACTCGCCGCGCCCGGGGTGGTGCGGCACATGGAAGGCACCCGCTTCGCCATCGGCGAACCCGACGGCAGCGAATCGGCGCGCTGCCGCGAGTTCAGCGACGCCATGATCGCCGGTGGCCTGAAGTGCCCGGTGGAATCCGATGTCCGGCGCGACATCTGGATCAAGCTCATGGGCAACACCGCGTTCAACCCGATCAGCGCGCTCACCGGCGCCACGCTGGCCGGTATCTGCCGGCACGACGGCGTGCGCGGGTTGGTGACCAACATGATGAACGAAACCCTCGAGGTGGCGGCTGCTTTGGGATGCCACCCGGAGATCGAGGTCGAACGCCGCATCGCGGGCGCCGAGCGCACCGGCGAGCACAAGACCTCGACGTTGCAGGACCTGGAGAAGGGCAAGCCCCTGGAGCTGGCGGCGATGCTCGCCGCTGTCGTGGAGCTCGCCGACCTCGCGGGCGTCGAGGCGCCGACCCTGCGCACCGTCGGTTCGCTCGGTGATCTGCTCGAACGCCGCACCGCTGAACCTACCCCGGCAGGGGTGGGCTGAGCACCGCACGGCACGGGCCCGTCGCACCTCGCGCGCTGCGGGCCCGGACCGTTCCAGCACCGGTCCGAAGGAGTGCGTGCATGCACAACCACCGCGACACCGTCGGCAGGCTCCTGCGCACCGCGATCGAACCGGCGGCCCGCGACACGGACGATCACGGCCGATTTCCCCGCGAGTTCGTCCGGCAGGCCGGGCGGAGCGGCCTGCTGGGGCTGACCGTGCCCTCGCGGCGCGGTGGGGCCGGGCGCGGGCTGGTGGAGGCGGTGGAGGTGGTCACCGAGATCGCGCGGGCGTGCGGTTCCACGGCGGCGGTGCTGGCCGGGCACTACGCGGCCACCGCGGTGCTCGTCCGGCACGCCCCCGCGGGTCTGCTGGAGGAGATCGCCGCCGGCGAGCACCTGAGCTCGCTGGCGCTGGCCGAGGTCGGCAACCGGCCCCTGATCCCCTCCGGGCGAGCGCGGGCGCACGGGGGAGTGGTCGATCTGTCGGCTCGCAAGAACTGGGTCACGGCCGCCGGTGAGGCCGACAGCTACGTGTGGTCCAGCCTGCCCGCGCGGGACGACGGCGGGATGAGCCTGTGGCTGGTGCCCGCTCAAGCTCCGGGGATGTGCGTGCCCGCGCTGGTCGACGGCGTGGGCCTGCGGGGCAGTGCCGCTGCGGCCGTGACCGCCGACCCGGTGCGGATACCGGAGTCCGCGGTGCTGGGAGGGGACGGGCGCGGCGCCGAGATCCTCGTCGAAACCGCGTTGCCGTGGACCTGCGCGCTGCAGGCCGGGCTTGCGGTGGGGGTCGCCGAAGCCGTGCTGGAGCGGTCGGTGGAGTGCGTGACCGGACCGCAGCCGTCCTGGGCGCGCTGGCAGGACCCGCCCGCGCGGCAACCGGAGGTCCGAGCCGACCTGGCCCGCATGCGCACCAAGGTCGACGCGGCCCGGCTGGTGCTGACCGATGCCGTCGGCGAAAGCTGCTTCGGCGAAGCCGACCGGAACCGAGTGCTGCAGGCCCGGGCCACCGCGGGAGAAGCCGCGATCCAGACCGCCGAACTCGGCATGAAGGTCTGCGGTCAGTACGCGTTCCGCAAGGATCTGGGGCTGGAGCGCCGCTTCCGCGACGCGCACACCGCGGGCTACGGCCAGCTGCCGGTCGACGAAGCCCTCGACCTGCTCGGCAGGGCGATCTGCGGAGCGGCGCTGCTGGGCTGATCGCGGCGACGTCGGCGCCGGCGCGACGGACCCCCAGTTCCACCGCGCCGACGCACGACCACGCGCTGCCCGGCCGGGTCCGCAATCGAGCCTCTCCGTGCTCCAGGCAGGTGATCCTCATCCTTTCCGAAGCGGCTTTCTCGGGGCTTTCACGCGGCCCGACCGATCAATCCTGCTCGGCTTCCTCGTCGGTTCGCCGCAGGTAGCTCTGCCGGGTCTGCTCGGTGTGCTCGCGCATCAGCTGCTGAGCGCGGTCGGCGTCACCGCGCTCGATGGCCTCGATGAGCGCGGCGTGCTCGTCCCAGGCCTGCTGGCCGCGGGTCTTGGCGACCGGGGTGTGGTACCAGCGCACGCGGCGGTTGATCTGGGCAGCGAGCTCGTTGAGGACCTTGTTGCCGGACAGCTCGGTGATCTGGCCGTGCAGCTGCGCGTTGGCCGCGACCACGGCCTCGATGTCGTCGTCGTGGAGGGCCTGCACACCCGTGTCGTAGATCCGCCTGAGCTCGGCGATGCCCTCCTCGGTGGCGTGCAGCGCCGCGAGCCGCGCGGACTCGGTCTCCAGCAGGGTGCGCACGCCGAGCAGCTGGTCGGCCTCCTCCTGGGTGGGGCTGTGCACGAACGCGCCGTAGCCCGGACGCAGATCGACCCACTCGTCCTTCTGCAGCCATTGCAACGCCTCGCGGACCGGCTGGCGGGACACGCCCAGCGCCTCGGCCAGCTCCTTCTCCACCAGGTGCTGACCGGGTTTGAGCTCGCCGGTGATGATCAGCTCGAGGATGGCCTCGTAGACCGTCTCGCGCAGCGGGACAGGGCGCGCGACCTGGCGCGCGGCGATGCCCTCCGATGACAGTTTCGAGGTCAGCGACATGCGGTGACTCCTCTTGACCCTACAGCGTTGGCTTTAGCATACAGTATGCGAGCCTGTCCGGCTCGTCTCGCCGACGGGGCGGCCACCGGGTCGAGTGCGGGCAACCCGCGCGCCCGATCGGCCGCTGGGCTGATCGGATGGATCGCCGCCCGGGTGGTGGACACCGCCGCGATCGCCGGTCTACAACCACGTTGCCGGCCCGAAGCCGGGGCCAGCGGGGACCAACGATCGCTCCCCGATCCGGAGGCGCTGATGAGCGTGCCCGCATTATCGCAGTTCGCGGTGGATTTCCTCGTCGCCTGGGTCGCCGCGATGGCCATCACCATCGACCTCGTGATCGTGCTGGCGGCGCTGACCGGCCGCACAGCCGACGCGCGGCGCCCCGTGCTGCTGGCGGTGGCTGCCACCGCGGTGAGCCGCGTGGTCGTGGCGTTCACCGGAATCGCCGGGCTGTCACTGGTTTCCGTCGTCTTCGGGTTGCTGGTGCTGCTGGCCGGGTGGCACATGCTCGGTGGCCGCGGCTCGACGCGGGCACCCGGCCGGATCGTGGACCTCGCCGCAGCGGGAGCCGGAGCGGTCCTCGGCGCGTTCGCCGTTTCGGCCACCGGGGGAGCCGCGCCGCCGGTGCTGAGTGCGAGCCTCGCCGCCCTGATCGGCGTGCCGTGGCTGGTGCGGATCATCCACCGCTGGGCGGCCCGCGTTCCGGACGTGCGGGTGGGCTTGGCGGTGGTGCTGGCCTTCCTCGGTGCGCGGTCGGTGGTGGCGGGACTGGTCGGGCAATCCCCCGCGCAGGACGCTTCGGTGGTGGCGCTATCGCTGGGAACGACCGCCGTGGTGCTGGCGTTGTGCGCGATCACGGCGGCGCGGATCCGCCGTTGACGGTACCCGGGCGCGCGGAGGATCATCACGGCTCGCCGGTGCCGGGCTCGGAGGTGCGAAACGCGTGACCGAATCGATGCGGACCCTGCGCGCCACCGGGTACTTCCACGGCCGCACCCTGGCCGAGCTCGGCGACGGGCTGCGGACGGGCGGCCTGTCGGCGGTCGAGCTCGCCGAAGCGGCCCTGCAGGCGATCGACCGGTTCGACGGCGAGCTCAACGCCTTCGTCAGCGTGGACCGTGAAGGGGCCCTTCGCGCGGCGCGCGCCGCCGATGCGGATCTCTCCGCCGGGATCGATCGCGGTCCGCTGCAGGGCATCCCGGTCGCGATCAAGGACATCATCGAGGTCGCGGGCCTGCCCACCACGATGGGATCGGCGCACTTCGCCGAGCACGTGTCCACATCGGACGCCGAGTGCGTGCGCAGGCTGCGCGACGGGGGAGCGGTGCTGGTCGGCAAGACCACCACCCAGGAGTTCGCCTTCGGCCCCACCGGCGACCGCGCGCACAACGGTGCCGCGCGCAATCCGCACCGCCTCGGGCGGATGACCGGCGGCTCCAGCGCGGGAAGCGGCGCCGCCGTCGCGGCGGGAGTGGTGCCGGTCGCGCTCGGGACCGACACCGGCGGATCGGTGCGCATCCCGGCCGCGCTGTGCGGTGTCGCGGGATTCAAACCCGCCTACGGCGCGATCCCGGTCGACGGCGTGTTCCCGCTGTCGAGCTCGCTGGATCACGTCGGAGTGCTCGCGGGTACCGCGGCCGACGCTCGCCTGGCCTACCGGGTGCTGGCCGGGCTACGTCCGATGCCCAACCGCGAGCACGGCGCCGATGCCCGCATCGGCTGGATTCCCCCGGATGTGCTGCACCCGACCAGCCCGGCGGTGGCGCGCACCGCTCGCGACGCGCTCGCCACCGAGGACGTGCGCGAACTGCGCCCGCGCGACATCGAGGCCATGCGGCGCGGATTCGTCGCGATCCAGTTCAGCGAAGCCCACGCGGTGCATGCCGAGCGCGTCACCGAGACGCCGCAGCTGTACACCGACGACGTGCTCGCCCTGCTGCGCCAGGCGGGCGAGACCGCGGGCTGGCAGTACGTGCGCGCGCTGAGCCACCGCGACAGCTGGCGGGCCGCGATCGCCGAACTGCTCGACGAGGTCGAGGTCCTGGCCCTGCCCACCACGTGCGTGGTGGCCCCGGAGATCGGCCAGCGCGAGGTGCGCATCGACGGTTCCGCCGTCGGGGTGCGCGCCGCGCTGATCGGCCTGACCAGTCCCTTCAACCTCGCGGGTGTTCCGGCGGTGACGGTTCCCGCCGGGATGTGCGAGGAGCTGCCCGTCGGGTTGCAGCTGGTGGGCAGGCCAGGTCACGAGGACCGGTTGCTCGCCCTGGCCGACCGGCTCGCCGCACCGGCTGGCGCGATGGGCCGGTGACCGATACCAAGGATCGGTGAGCCGAGACGTCACCGCGACGCTGCGCGAGATCGCCTTCCTGCTGGAGCGGCAGAACGCCCCCACCTACCGGGTGCGCGCGTTCCGGCGGGCCGCCGCCGTGGTCGACGACCGCGCCGACCTCGATCAGCGCGTCGCGGCGGGCACGCTCACCGACCTGGAGGGCATCGGCCGCACCACCGCAGATGTCATCGCCGAGGCGCATCGCGGTGAAACCCCGGGTTATCTCGCCAGGCTCCGCGCCGAAGCCCGGGTGCCGGAGCGGGGCAGGGCGGTGCGCGAGGCATTGCGCGGGGACTGCCACACGCATTCCGACTGGTCCGACGGCGGCAGCCCGATCGCCGAGATGGCCGAGGCCGCCCGCTCGCTCGGGCACGAGTGGGTCGCGCTCACGGACCACTCGCCGCGGCTGAAGGTGGCGCGCGGCCTGTCCGCCGAACGGTTGCGCGAACAGCTCGGCGTGGTCGCCGAGCTCAACCGGGAGCTCGCCCCGTTCCGCGTCCTCACCGGCATCGAGGTGGACATCCTCGGCGACGGTGCCCTGGACCAGGACCCGGAGCTGCTCGGCGAGCTGGACCTGGTGGTGGCCAGCGCGCACTCCGAGCTGCGGATGTCCTCGGCGCCGATGACGCGGCGGTTGGTCGCGGCCGCGAGTTCCGGGAAGGTCGACGTGCTCGGGCACTGCACCGGTCGGCTCATCGGCGAGCGCAAGCGCGCCCAGTCCACTTTCGACGCCCGCGAGGTCTTCACCGCGTGCCGCGAGCACGGCGTCGCCGTGGAGCTCAACTCCCGTCCGGACCGCCTCGATCCGCCCCGCGAACTCGTGCGCCTGGCCGCGGAGCTCGGTTGCGACTTCGCCATCGACTCCGATGCGCACGCTCCGGGCCAGCTCGACTGGCTGGACAACGGGTGCGCCCGCGCCGAGGAGTGCGGGATCGACCGGGAGCGCGTGATCAACACCCGGCCGGCGGCGCGACTGCGGGCACGACGCTGACGACAGCCGTCGCCGAGCGCCTAGGTCATCTGTCTCGAATTGCCTGCGAGCAGGAAAAACACGGGTGCTGCGGCGTTGCGCGGCGGTGAGTGCGTTGTCACCGTGATGGTCATAGCCCCGGCGCAACGAAGCGGCACGAGGGTGCCGGTTCGGCTTTCGAGGCAACACGGTCACATCGAGAGCGAGGCACGCAATGCCGGCTACCGAATCGCGCATCCCCGCCCAGGGCGGACCGCACACCGTCGAGGGCTTCCGCACCGATGTCCTGCGCATCATCGAGGCGTACCCGCACCAGCCGGTGTTCCCGCTGTTCGTGCAGCTGCGGGAGTTGCGGGAACGGGCGCTGAAGGCGCTCGAGCGGCGCAACCCTGAGGAACGATCCCAGCAGCTGTTGCACACCACCGGACTGATCTGCGCGGCGATGACCAACGCCGCGTTCGACCAGGGGCAGTCGTCCGCGGCCGAAGGCCAGGCCCGCACCGCGCACCGCTGCGCCGAGCTGGCCGGGGACCAGGCGCTGCGCTGCTGGATCCGCGGCACCGAGGCGTTGATCGCCTACTGGGACGAGCGCTACCAGGACGCGGTCGACCTCGCCGCCGACGGGCGCCGGTTCGTCCCCGGCAGCGGGACCGCGCTCGTCCGGCTGGCCGCCGTGGAGGCCCGCGCGCACGCGCACCTGGGTGACGCGGCCGCGGCCGAGCAGGCACTGGCGCGCGCCGCCGTGGCCCGCGCCGAGGTCGGCGGGCCCGACGAGCCGGGCGGCCTGCTGGAGTTCCCGCTGCCCAAGCAGCAGGCCTACGCGGCGACCACCGAGCTCTGGCTGGGCGGGCGAGAGCGGGTGGCCCGTGCCGAGCGAGCCGCCGCCGAGGCCATCGGCGGCTACCTGCGGGCACCCGCCGACAAGCGGCGGATCGGGGAGCTGTGCTTGGCCCGGCTGGACCTGGCGGCGGTGCGCATCGCCCGGGACGACCTCGACGGCGCGGGCGAGCAGATCGGCGAGGTGCTCACCGCAGCCGCGGGACGCCGCACCGAGGAAGTGGTGCGGCGGTTGCGGCAGCTGGTCCGCGCGCTGCACCGCACTCGTCACCAGTCGGCCCCCGAGGCCATCGAACTGCGCGAGCGCATCGGGGCCTTCTGCGCGGCGCGGGGTGTCTCACCGCTGGTCAACCTCCCCGTATGAAGGTTCAACCACTGCTAGTGTTCGGGCGTGACCGAACCCCGTTGGCTTAGTGACCGCGAGCAGCGGGCGTGGCGCAAGCTCGCCGCACTGATGTCGGTGTTGCCCGCGCAGCTCGACGCCCAGTTGCAGCGCGATGCCGGACTGACCATGTTCGGCTACTGGGTGCTGTCCATGCTCTCCGAGGCACCCGACCACGAACTGCGGATGAGCCACCTGGCGCACCAGTCCAACGCGTCGCCGTCCCGCGTCTCGCACGTGGTCGCCCGGTTGGAGAAGCAGGGGTACGTCCGGCGCAGGCGGGCCGAGGACGACGCGCGCGGCAGCGTCGCCGAGCTCACCGCCGAAGGGTTGGGCAAGGTGGTGGCCTCGGCCCCCGGGCACGTCGAACAGGTGCGCGCCCTGCTGCTCGACGGGCTCGACGCGGACCAGATCGACGCCCTCGACGACCTGTGCACGGCGATGCTGGCCCAGGTCGACCCGGGCGGGACGTTGTCGGTGGCCCCACCCGAGTCCGGATAGGCCGGGGAATCGCCGAGCTCGGCGCTGCGAGCTGAGTTCCACCCCTGAAACAGCGGCTCCGCCGCACTCCCGCAGCTCCGAGCGCTGCGTCCAGAACGAAACCACCTCGGCGGAGCGGCTGCTCTGCCGAGGTGCCTGGTTCTCGGGACTCGCGGCTCGCGCGGCGGTAGCCGCACGCTGCGCCGCGAACGGAACCTCTCCTCAGGCGGCTTCGTCGGCCTGCTGGGCGAACTGGGTGCGGTAGAGCTCGGCGTAGTGGCCGTCGCGGGCGAGCAGTTGCGCGTGCGTGCCGGACTCGGCGATGGTTCCGTCGTTGATCACCAGGATCCGGTCCGCTTCCCGGATGGTGGCCAACCGGTGGGCGATCACCAGCGCCGTTCGCCCGGACAGCGCGGTCGACAGCGCCCGCTGCACGGCCGCCTCGGACTCGGAGTCCAGGTGCGCGGTGGCCTCGTCCAGGACCACGATCGGCGGTGCCTTCAGCAGCAGCCGCGCGATGGCCAGCCGCTGCTTCTCGCCACCGGAGAGCCGGTGCCCGCGGTCGCCGACGACCGTGTCGAGCCCGTCGGGCAGCGACTCGACCAGGTGCGACAGCTGTGCGGTACGCAGCGCCTCCAGGATCTCCTCCTCGGTGACCTCGGGGCGGGCGAAGGCGAGGTTGGCGCGGATGGAGTCGTGGAACAGGTGCGCCTCCTGGGTGACCACGCCCACCGTGTCGTAGAGCGAGTCGAGGGAGGCCTCGCGCACGTCCACGCCGCCGATGCGCACCGCGCCGGAATCGACGTCGTAGAGCCGGCCCGCGAGGTTGGTGATGGTCGTCTTGCCCGCACCGGAGTGCCCGACCAGCGCGATCGTCTCGCCTCGTGCCGCGCGGAAGGTGATGTCGTGGAGCACGTGGTTGGCTGGCGCGTTGTCCTGCCGGGCCACCGATTCCAGGGAGGCCAGCGAGATCTCGTGCGAGGCCGGGTAGCGGAACGACACGTGATCGAACTCGATCTCCGAGGCGTCGGCGGGCAGCGGACGCGCGTCGGGCTTCTCGGTGATCATCGGCTTGAGGTCGAGCACCTCGAAGACCCGGTCGAAGCTGACCAGCGCGGTCATCACGTCGACGTGCACGTTGGACAGCGCGGTCAGCGGCCCGTAGAGCCGGTTGAGCAGCGTGGCCAGGGCCACCAACGTGCCCAGCTGGAAGGCCCCGGAGACCACCAGGCCACCTCCGAGGCCGTAGACGATCGCGGTCGCCAGCGCGGCCAGCAGCGTCAGCGCCACGGTGAACACGCGGCTGTACATCGCCGAGATCACGCCCATGTCCCGGACCCGCTCGGCGCGCTGGGCGAACTGACCGGACTCCTCGTCGGCGCGGCCGTAGAGCTTGGCGAGCATCGCCCCCGCGACGCCGAAGCGCTCGGTCATCACCGAGCTCATCTCCGCGTCGAGCTTCATCTGCTCGCGGGTGATGCGCTGCAGCCGTCGTCCCACCCAGCGCACCGGCAGCAGGAACAGCGGGAGCAGCAGCAGCGCGATGAGGGTGATCTGCCAGGACAGCGTGAACATGGTGGCCAGCACGAGCACCAGGCTCAGCACGTTGGACACCACCGAGGACAGCGTGCTGGTCAACGCCCGCTGCGCGCCGATGACGTCGTTGTTGAGCCTGCTGACCAGCGCCCCGGTCTGGGCGCGCACGAAGAACGCCACCGGCATCCGCTGCACGTGGTCGAAGACCTCGCGCCGCAGGTCGTAGATCAGGCCCTCGCCCAGCCGCGCCGAGTACCAGCGCTGGGCCAGGCTCATGATCGCCTCGAGCAGGGCCACCGCGGCCACCGCCAGCGCCAGCCACACGACCAGGGTCATGTTGCCGGGCACGATGCCGTTGTCGATGATCGCCTTGAACAGCAGCGGGGTGACCACGCCCAGCACCGCGGTCAGCGACACCAGCACCAGGAACGGAACGATGTCGCGCAGGTACGGGCGGGCGTAGCCCGCGATGCGTTGCAGCAGGCCGCGCGAGAGGCGCTGTCGGGTGACGGACTCGTCGCGGGCGAAGGATCGCATCGTCGCCCAGTTCGCGTTCATCCTGAAGGTCCTCGTCGTCGTGGTGGTGAGGTTCGGGACCCTTATCCTCGGACTTCGCGCTAGGTGGAAGTCAATGGGATCGCACAATCGTTCCCTCGATCACCCCGCGCGGTGACTGACCCGTCCGCGCAGGGCTGGCTCCGGTGCTGGCCGGGAGTGCGATGAGCGAGCCGCGTTCGCGGCGGACGCTTGACGCTGCGGTCGGCCAAGGATGTTGTGGCCGTCGCCCAACGCACCGAACGCGGGATCGCCCTGGAAGAACTCGGCGGCATCCGCGAGCGGGTCACGGTTCGACGCGACCAGCGGGCCACACGATCCTCTTGGCCGTTCCACCAGCTCGGGACGTTCATCACCTACAAGGCGCAGCGTGCCGGTGTACCGGCTGTGCAGGTGGACGCGGCCTACACGTCGCAACGCTGCCCGCGTTGCGGCAACACCGAGCGGGCCAACCGTCCCGCTCGCGACCAATTTTGTTGTCGTCGGTGCGGTCTCGCTGGACCCGCTGACGTCGTCGCCGGGGTCAACGTGCGCGACCGTGCACGCTCGGCGTGGGTATTCGTAAACATGCCCCAACCCGCATAAGCGGGCGATGCGACCCGTCTCACCGCAGCCAGCAGTGAGACGGGAGTGCAAGCCCGGACTTACGGACTGAGCCGCCTAAAAGCTCGGTCCTTTGGGTCCGAGTTGTTTACGTCTCGGCTCCGACGTAGCGGAACTCCCAGGTGCCTTCCCGATTCCGGCTCGCTCGTTCGTAGATGAGTTGCGGTGGCACGGCCTCCGGGTTCGGGACCCGTGCCGTCAGCGAGATGCGCGGGACGGGCTTCCCGGATGAGTCGGCGGACACGGTGACCTCGTGACCGTCCTGCGGTCCGCCACGGAGCCGGACTCGGATGTCTGGCACGGCGACCCCTTCCTTCGACCGAACGCCTCTGGACAACGACACCGCTGAGACCGAGGCCGGGCGGGTGCGGTTCCCGTAGTCACTTGATCGTGTGGCCACGGACGATGCCGCGGCGATTCGGCGGGATGCGACGTGAACCTAGCACGTGTCGAGCGGTTCGACGGAGGTGATTCCGGCCGGTTGCTGTTCCGGAACGCGGCGGCTGCTTCGCTGCTCGAGTCGCGGATCCCGCAGCCCGGCGGCGTCCGAGGTTCCGCCAACCGCACCGCCACGCAAGCCCCAACCTGAAGCATCTCCCTAGATCATCGGGCTGATGTTGGGCTCGATCCCCAGCAGTTGCCGGGCCCAGAGCTCGGCGTTGGCGTCCGGTTGTGCGATGGCGTGCCTGCTGGCGGTCTGGATGTCGCGCAGCAGCGACTCCAGGGGATCGGCCTCGGCGGTGGCGCTGGCTCCGACTGCGGATACCAGCACGTCGACGGACTGGCGGCACTGCTGCACCGCGTGCGCCGCGTTCCTGCGTAATCGCGCGCGTTCCAAGGTGTCCGGCTGGGTGCCCGCGTGCGCGTGCTCGTCCAGCACCGCGGTGTTGTCCCTGGCGATCAGCCGGGCGACATCGATCTTCGTGGCGGCATCGGCCACCGCGAGCTGGAACGCGGTGGAGTTGCGCTGCTCCTGGTAGGTGGTGAACGGAATTCCGCGTTCGGAGGAGCGCGCGACGACGTGCTCGAGGGCTTGCTCGGCCATCGCCAGCATCGGCGCGATCAGGAACGTGATCAGGGTCGGTACCAGCGCCGTCCGATAGCGCGGGGAGTCGTTGCGCTCGCGCGGGAACGCCCCGCGCAGCGCGGGTTCCCGGCGCAGCACGCGGTGCTCGGGCACGAACAGGTCCACTCCGGTCAGCAGGTTGCTGCCGGTGGCCCGCATCCCGAGGGTGAACCACGTGTCGTGCACCGCGAGCTCCTCCATCGGCACCAGCACGAACGCGGCGTCGTCGGGCAACGTCACGCCGAGCATCGCCCACTGCGAGTGCAAGCAGCCCGAGGCCGGCGCCCACCGGCCGCTGACCCGCCAGCCGCCCTCGACCTGGGCGGCCTCGGCCTTGGGAGTGAGCACCTGGCAGATCCGGGTTTCCGCGCCGCCTGCGAAGACCTCCTCCTGCGCGGCGTCCGGGAACAGCCCGGTCAGCCAGTCCCCGCTGCCCAGGATCAGCGCCAGCCATCCAGCCGAAGGATCACCGCGGGTGACCTCGGCGGTCGCGGCCATCATGGTCGCGAGGTCGTGCTCGGCGCCGCCGAACCGGTGCGGCACCCACGCCCGGAACAGCCCCGCGTCCCGCATCGCCCGCAGCGCCGCGTCGGTGAGCCTGCGCTCCCGCTCGCCTTCGTCGCGCTCGCCCGCCAGCAGCGCGCGCAGATCGCGGGCGGCGGCGATGAACTCGTCCGCGGGCTCGGTTTCCGCCACCATGTCGCGGCTCCTCCTCGTGCGCCTGGCTCGGTGAGCGACCCCTGAGCGGGGTCCTTTCGGTGTGCGGTGGCAGCCGCATGCGGTGTGGGACTCAGCTCGCACCACCGCGGGTTCTCGGACACCCTCGCCCGAGGACGTCCGAGAACCCGCGCAGGTCACTGCTCAAGTCGCGGATCCCGCAGCCCGACGGTGTCCGAAGTTCGGCCACCCGCGCTGCCACGCACACCACAAACTGAAACACATCTCCTAAACGTCCGGAACGACCAGTACGTGCAGGGTGCGAGGGCCGTGCACGCCCTCGACCCGGTTGAGCTCGATGTCGCTGGTCGCGGACGGGCCGCTGATGAAGGTCATCGGTCGCACCGGGTCCAGGCGCGACAGCGCCGCGGGCACGTCGTCGACCACCTGGTGCTCGGCGACCACGCACACGTGCACGTCCGGGACCAGCGTGGCGGCGCGACGTCCCTGGCCCGGCCCGTGGTCGAGCACGATGGTGCCGGTCGAGGCGATGCCCACCGCAGCCGTGGTGATCACCGCGTCGACCTGCTCCAACTCGGCGGTGCCCGCGTCGGCGGCGACGAGCTCGAAGTCCTGCCGCACCCGGTCGCACCACACCTGTGGTGCCCCGTCCGGGATCAGGACCTTGGCGGCTCCCGCGCTGCGCGCCGCGTCGGCGATCTCCGACGGGATCGCGTCGGCGCTGACCCGCTGCACGCTCGCCTGGTAGTCGGTGACGTGCTCGCGGAAGAGCTCCACCAGGTCCTCGGCCGGACGCTCGGTGCGGTAGTCGCGCGGGACGTCGTGCAGCGAGCTGCGTTCGGTGCTGTGCAGGGCGGCGCGAACCCGGCCCAGCACGGCCTCTCGGGCGTCGCTCATCGGTCGCCTCCTCGGGTGCGTTGCCACCAGGCGCGGAAGGATTCCTGCGCAGGTGCGGGCGCGTCGCGCGCATCGGTCCACCGCGACAGCGGGGCGGGAAGTCTCCCGATGGTTCCGCTGCGGCCGAGCACCTTCCGGCTCCACGACGCCATCTTCTGCGCTGCGGTCAAGCGTTTCGCATCGCCGAGCACCCAGGAGGCCATCTTCATCAGCACATCCAGCGGTGTCTTGCGCTCGTGCTCCTCGACGACCCGGGTTCGCAGGTGCACCAGCAGGTCCGGGATGTCGATGGCGACCGGGCACACGTCGTAGCACGCCCCGCACAGCGAGGACGCGTACGGCAACGACTTGTCCATGTCGGACTCGGTCCCGTGCAGCTGCGGGTTCAGCACCGCGCCGATCGGTCCCGGGTACACCGAGCCGTAGGCGTGGCCGCCGGTGCGCTCGTACACCGGGCACACGTTCAGGCAAGCCGAGCAGCGGATGCAGCGCAGCGCTTGCCGTCCGACCTCGTCGGCGAGCGCGTTGGTGCGACCGTTGTCCAGCAGCACCACGTGGAAGTCCTGCGGGCCGTCGCCCGCGGTGACCCCCGTCCAGGTGGAGGTGTAGGGGTTCATCCGCTCGCCGGTGCTCGAACGCGGCAGCAGCTGCAGGAACACCTCCAGGTCCTGCCAGCTGGGCACGACCTTCTCGATGCCCACGACGCTGATCAGCGTCTCCGGCAGGGTCAGGCACATCCGCCCGTTGCCCTCGGACTCGACGACCACCAGCGTTCCGCTATCGGCGACCGCGAAGTTCGCTCCGGAGATCGCCACCTTGGATCGCAGGAACTTCTCCCGGAGGTGCTGCCGCGCGGCCTCGGCGAGCTTCGCGGGTTCGTCGGTGAGGTCCTCGGGGGCCGGTGCGCCGACCTTGCCCATCTCGCGCCGGAAGATCTCGCGGATCTCCGCCCGGTTGCGGTGGATCGCCGGAACCAGGATGTGGCTCGGCGCGTCGTCGCCGAGCTGGACGATCAGTTCGGCGAGGTCGGTCTCCCAGGCGTCGATGCCCGCTTCGGCCAGGGCTTCGTTGAGCTCGATCTCCTGGGTGGCCATCGACTTGACCTTGACGACCTCGCGCTCCTCGGTCGCGCGGACCAGGTCGGTCACGATCCGGTTGGCCTCGGCGGCGTCGCGCGCCCAGTGCACCGTCCCGCCAGCTTCGGTCACCGCGGCCTCGAACCGCTCGAGATAGGTGTCCAGATTGGACAGCGTGTGCGCCTTCAGCGCAGCGCCCGCCTCGCGCAGCTGCGCCCAGTCGTCGAGCTCCTCGACGACCTCGCCGCGCTTGCGCCGGATCGTGGCGGTCGCGTTCGCCAGGTTGTGCCGCAGCTGCGAATCGGCGAGCTCGTGCCGGGCCGCGGTGGGAAAATCGGGCATGCCCAGGTGCGTGGTGCTCACTGGTCGTCTCCTTCCGCGCTCGCCAGGATTTCGGCCAGGTGCAGCACTCGGACCCCGGACCGCTGGCGGGAGAGCAGCCCGCCGATGTGCATCAGGCAGGAGTTGTCGCCCGCGCACAGCACCTCGGCATCGGTCTCGCGCACGTGCCGCGCCTTGTCGGCGCCCATCGCCACCGACACGTCCGCGTTCTTCAGCGCGAACGTCCCGCCGAAACCGCAGCACTGGTCCGCGGCGGGCAGCTCCACGAGATCCAGCGAGCGCACGTTGCGCAGCAGCCGCAACGGCCGGTCTCCGACGCGCAGCAGCCGCGAGGAGTGGCAGGTCGGGTGGTAGGTCACGCGGTGCGGGAAGTACGCCCCGGTGTCCTCGACCCCGAGCACGTCGACGAGGAACTCGGAGAGCTCGTGGACCTTCGGCGCGGTGCGCGCGACCGCGCGGGAGAGCCGCTCGTCGCCGTCGGCGACCTGGGCGTGCTGGTGGCGCACGGAGGCCACGCAGGAGCCCGAGGGGGCCACGACGGCGTCGTAGTCGGCGAAGGCGTCGACGAAGGTCCGGACCGAGGACTTCGCCTCCCGCCGGTAGCCGGTGTTGGTGTGCATCTGCCCGCAGCAGGTCTGCCGCATCGGGAACTCCACCTGGCAGCCCAGTCTTTCCAGCACCCGCAGGGTGGCCTTCGGCGCCTCCGGGAACATCGTGTCGCCCAGGCAGGTCGCGAACAGCGCAACCCTCATGGCCGCATCACCGGTCCTTTCCGTCCGGGTCAGCCTGATCCTCGCGCATCCCGGTGCGCCCGCCACTCGGCTGGAGGACCATTCTATGGTCTGACCAAAGGCAGGCCTTACCCTAGGCAGTGCCGTACGCGCGTGTAAAGGGGAGCCGATTGGTCGAGTTCGACTCGGACGAGGACAGCACGTCGTGGCGCCCCGTTGCGCGCGCCCGCACCTACGAGCTGGTCATCGACCGCGTGGAGGAGCAGATCTTGACCGGCGGCCTCAGGGTCGGTGACCGGCTGCCGGCCGAGCGCGATCTGGCCAAGATGCTCGACGTCAGCCGAGCCGCGGTGCGCGAGGCGTTCCGCGCCCTGGAGGCCCAGGGCGTGCTGCGCATGGGCGTGGGCACCGGGCCGGACTCGGGCACCACGGTCGCCGCGTTGCCCAGCCCGGCGCTGACGCGGCTGTTGCGCCTGCACGTCGCGCTGGCGAACTTCCCGGTCGCCGACGTGGTCCGCGCGCGCATCATGCTGGAGCGCGAGAGCGCGCGCCGGGCGGCCGCTCGCGCCCGGGCCGAGGACCTGGAGCGGCTGGGCGAGCTGCTCGACGCCATGGACGACCCCGACTGCGATCGGCAGCGCTTCAACGACCTGGACACCGAGTTCCACGTCCGCATCGCCGAGGCCGGGGGCAACCGACTGGTCGCGGACATGACCATCGCGATCCGCGAGTCGATGCGCAAACCCCTGCTGGAGGTCTTCGACCGGCTGGGGGACGACTGGTTCGCGATCGCCGACGACCTGCGCGCCGACCACCGCAGCATCTACCGGGCCCTGCTCGACGGGGATGCCGACGGGGCCGAGTCGTGCACCGAGGCGCACATCCGGTCGTTCTACCGGCACGGCTGGGCCGACGAGCTCTAGGATCCGTTCGCAGCGCGCGCCGCTGGACGAGGCCGCTCCCGGATAGCTGCCGGGCGAGCGGGCGCGGTCAGCGCACCACGGCCCTCGACTGCGGGGAGACCGCCAGGTCCGATGCGATCTTGGCGGCCGTTTCCAGCAGCGGCGGCAACAGGTTCTGCTGCGCGTCCTGCGAGCTGGTGCGGCTGGCGTGCGAGGAGATGTTCGCCGCGGCGACCACCCGGCCGTAGCGGTCCCGGATGGGCACCGAGATGGACCGCAGGCCGGCCTCGAGCTCCTGATCGACCAGCGCCCAGCCCTGTTCCCGGATGCGCTCCAGCTCGGCGACGAGTTCGGCGCGGTCGGTGATGGTGCGCGGACCGAGCGGGGCGAGCTCGGCCTCGTCGAGGTAGGACCGCAGCTTCCCGGCGGGCAGATCGGCCAGCAGCACCCGTCCCATCGACGTGGCGTAGGCCGGGAAGCGCGTGCCGATGTTGATCGAGACCGTCATGATCCGCGAGGTGGGCACGCGGGCGACGTAGACGATGTCGCTGCCGTCCAGCACCGAGACCGACGCCGACTCGTGCACTTCGGAGACCAGCTGCTCGAGGTAGGGCTGGGCGATCTCGGGCAGCGACACGCTGGAGAGGTAGGCGAACCCCAGCTCCAGCACCCGGGGCGTGAGGGCGAAAACGCGGCCGTCGGTCCAGACGTAGCCCAGCTGCACCAGGGTGTGCAGGAACCGCCGCGCCGCGGCTCGGGAGAGGTTCGTGGAGCGGGCGACCTCGGACAGCGTCATCTCCGGGCGCGACTCGTCGAAGGCGCGGATCACCGTCAGCCCGCGCGCCAGCGACTGCACGTAGCCGGCTCCGGTGTCGGAATCGGGCTCCACGTGTCCCCCTCATTCGGTTCGGTCGGTCTGCTCCTCCGCGATGATGGTATTGGCGATGCCGAACGCCGTGTTCGCTTTCGGCACCCCCGCGTAGACGGCCACGTGCATCAGCACCTCGCGGATGGCCTCCGGCGGCACCTCGTTGCGGAGCGCCGCCCGCACGTGCATCGCGAACTCGTCCTCGCAGCCGGTCGCGGCCAGCAGCGCCAGGGTCAGCATGCTGCGCGTCTGCCGATCGACTCCGTCACCGGACCAGACCTCGCCCCACGCGTAGCGGGTGATGAAGTCCTGGAACCCCTCGGTGAACGGGGTCTTCTTGGCGTTGGCGCGATCGACGTGGGCGTCGCCGAGGACCTCGCGGCGCACCCGCATCCCTTCGTCGTAGCTCATCGCGCACCGCCGAAGTGCTCGAGCAGCAACCGGTTGACCGCTTCGGGCTGTTCGGCGTTGGCCAGGTGCGCGGCCTCGGCGATCACCTCGACCTCGGCGCCGGGAACGGAGGCGGCGATCTGCTCGGCGTGCGGCGGGGGAGTGGCCGAGTCCTCGGCTCCGGCGATGACCAGGGTGGGAGCGGTGATCTCCGGGAGCCGGTCGAGGATGTCCATGGTGGCGATCGCCTCGCAGCAGGCCGCGTAGCTCTCATCGTCGGTGGCGGCCAGCATGTCGCTGTACTTCGCGCGCACACCCGGATCATCGGCCAGCGCGGGGGTGAACCAGCGCGGCAGGGTGGCCTCGAACATCGACGCCGTGCCGTGCTCGCGCACCGCCGCGGCACGCTCGCGCCAGGCCTGCGGCGGGGTGAGGTTGGCCGAGGTGCAGATCGGCACGAGGCGCTCGATGCGCTCCGGCGCGTTCTCCGCCAGCCACATGCCGGTCATGCCGCCCAGCGACACCCCGGCGAAGTGGGCCCGGTCGATGTCCAAGCGGTCCAGCAGCTCGACGACGTCGCCGCCGAGATCGGCCAGGCCGTAGGGGCCCGGCGCGGGCTCGGTGGCGCCGTGGCCGCGCTGGTCGTAGCGCAGCACGCGGAACCGCTCGGCGAGCGCGGGAACCTGGGCGTCCCACAACGTCCGGTCGTTGCCCAGCGAGTTGGACAGCACCACCACGGGTGCGTCGGCGGGGCCGGTGAGCTCGTAGTCGACCTTCAACGATCCTCCTGTTCAGCGTGTGCGGCCAGGGCTCGGTCCAGGAAGTCCCCGGCCGAGCCGAGGTAGTCGCCGGGGTCGGTGGCCGCGTGCACCTCGTCGGCGGACAGCACGGCTCGGACCCTCGGTTCGGCCAGCAGTTCCGCGCGCAACGCGGTGCCGTTCCGCACCGCGCGCTCGCACATCTCGGCGACGAGTCGCTGAGCGCCGGCGCGTCCCAGCTCGTCCATGAGCTTTCCGGCGGCGTTCTCGGCCAGCACCAGGCCGCCGGTCAGCTCGAGGTTGGCGGTCATCCTGTCGGGGTGCACGCGCAGATCGGCCAGCATGCCGCGAGCCTGCGCGGAGGCGGCCGAGATCAGGCGCAGCAGTTCGCCGAGCGGTTCCCACTCGGACTGCCAGGCGCCCGCGGCCCGTTCGTAGGGCTGCGGCATCGCCGCGAGCAGGGTGCTCACCAGCCCGGGAACCCGGTCGGTCGCCGCGCTGATCAGCACCGAGGACACCGGGTTCTGCTTGTGCGGCATCGCCGACGAACCGCCCGGCTCGCCTTCGGTCAGCTCGCCGATCTCGGTCTGGGCGTGCAGCTGCACGTCCAGCGCGATCTTGCCCAGCGCACCCGCGGCGGATCCCAGCGCGCCGGCCAGCTCGGCGATGCGGGTGCGGTCGGTGTGCCAGGGCAGGACCGGCTCGGGCAGCCCGAGCCGGTCGGCCAGCGCGGTCAGCACGCGCGGGCCTTTCTCGCTCAGCGGGGCGAGCGTGCCCGCGGCGCCGCCGAACTGGACGGCGAGCCGCTCCCGCCGAATCCGCTCCAGCGCGGCGATCGACTCGTCCAGCGAGGTCAGCCATCCCGCGCAGCGCAATCCGAAGGTCGTCGGCGCGGCCTGCTGGAGCAACGAGCGCGCGATGAGCACCGTCGTGCGGTGCTGGCGGGCCAGTCGCGCGCATTCCCCGGCCGCCGCCCGCAGATCGGCGAGCACGAGGTCGAGGACCTCGCGGCTGATCAGCATCGCGGCCGTGTCGATGGTGTCCTGGCTGGTCGCGCCCCGGTGCACGAACGGCCTGCTCGCCGGGTCCACCAGCTCGCCCAGGTCGCTGACGAGCGCGATCACGGGCGTGGCCGAGCGCGCCGCGCGCTCGGCGATGGACTCGGCGTCGAAGAGCTCGGCGCGGCAACGCGCGGCGATGTCGTCGGCGGCTTCCCGTGGCACGACACCGGCGTCGGCCTCGGCCCGCGCCAGGGCGGCCTCGAAGTCCAGCATCGCCTGCAACCATCCGTCCGGTCCGGTGCGCGCCGTCGCCTGCGGGGTGCTGAACATCGACCCGAACACTCAACCTCCTAGCACCGAACCGGCGACTGCAGTGAAGCACAACCTCAACACGCCGACCGCCGACTCACCCGATAAGCCGAACCACCTGAAAACCCTCGAAAACGAGACCCCGAATTCCAGTGAATTCCGGTGCCATTAGACCTCGAAGAAGACTGTTTCGGTGGGGCCTTGGAGGTGGATGTCGAAGCGGAGGCCCTCGTCGTCGGGGACCGCGGTGAGAGTGGAGCGGCGATCCTCGGGGACGCGGGTCAGGATCGGGTCGGTGGCGTTGGCCGGCTCGTCCGGGAAGTAGATCCTGGTGACCACCCGGTTGAGCATCCCGCGGGCGAGGACCGTGACGTTGATGTGCGGGGCCTCGGACTCGCCGGAAGGGGTCGGCAGCGGACCCGGCTTGACGGTGCGGAACCAGAAGCGGCCGTCGGCGTCGGTGGGGCAGCGGCCGAAGCCCTGCCACCCGGAGGAGTCCGGGCGCGGGTCCTGCGGGTGGTCGAAGCGGCCCTGCTCGTCGGCCTGCCAGATCTCGATCACCCCGTCCGGGACCGGGTCGCCGTTTCCGTCGGTGAGCCGGCCGCGCAGCAGGAACGAGCCTTCGCGGTCCGCGCCGACGACCTGCGCACCGTCCTCCCACAGCATGCCGTTCGGCAGCGCGAAGAACGGACCGACCGTCTGCGACGGGGTGGTGGCGGGAGTGCCCATCAGTCGTCGTCCTCCTCGTCGTCCTCGAACACGGTGGCCTGCGGGCCGCGCAGCACGATGTCCCACTTGTAGCTCAGCGCCCACTCCGGCACCGTGCTCTCCAGATCGAAGTCGCAGATCATCCGCTCCCGCGCGGCTTCGTCGCGCACCGAGTTGAAGATCGGGTCCTGGTAGAACAGCGGGTCGCCGGGGAAGTACATCTGGGTGATCAGCCGCTGCGTGAACGACTGCCCGAACAGCGAGAAGTGGATGTGCGCCGGACGCCAGGCGTTGTCGTGGTTCTTCCACGGGTAGGCGCCGGGCTTGATGGTCACGAACCGGTAGTTTCCCTCGGCATCGGTCATGCACCGGCCGGTGCCGGAGAAGTTCGGGTCCAGCGGTGCCGGATGCCGGTCTCCGTGGTGCAGGTAGCGGCCCGCCGCGTTGGCTTGCCACACCTCCACGAGGGTGTTCGGCACCGGTTTGCCGTTGGAGTCCAGCACCTTGCCGCTGACGATGATGCGTTCGCCCAGCGGCTCGTCGTCGTGCTGCGCGGTCAGATCGTGGTCGTGCTCGCCGCACCGGTCCTGGCCCAGCAGCGGCCCGGTGACCTCGGTCAGGTAGTGCGGCAGGTATTGCAGCGGCTGCTTGGGGTGACGCAGCGCGGAGGAGTGATAGGCGGGGGAGTCCAGGGGCGGGTGGGACGCCTCGTCGCGCGCGAACTCGGGCAGCATCAGCCCGGAGCGCGTCTCGTTGATCGTCATAGCAGCTCCTTGTGCACCGGTGTCTCGGGAACCTGCCGGAAGAATCAGGTGGCGGCCTTGAGTTCGCGCAGCACGCGCAGCTCCTCGTCGGTCGGCGGAGCCTGGTCGTCGAGCTCGTCGGCGACCTTGAGCCCCCAGCCCACCGAATCCCAGGCTTGTTCGACCGTGGCCCCGGGGCTGAGCGTGGTCAAGGTCAGCTCGCAGGTCTCCGGATCCGGGCGCAGCACGCCGAGATCGGTGATCACCTTGACCGGGCCGCGGCCGCGCAGTCCGAGCCGCTCGCGGTCGCCCTTGCCCGCGCCGTAGCCGACCGAGGTGATGAAGTCCAGCTTGTCGACGAAGCTGCGCGGGCTCATCCGCATCACGATCAGCACCTCGCGGCACGACGCGGCGATCTCGGGCGCACCACCCGCGCCGGGCAGCCGCACCTTCGGGTTGGTGTAGTCGCCGCCGATCACGGTGGTGTTGATGTTGCCGAACCGGTCGACCTGCGCGCCGCCGAGGAAGCCGATGTCGATGCGACCGGGCTGCAACCAGTAGTTGAAGATCTCGGGCACGCTGATGACCGAATCCGCCGTCTCGGACAGCACGCCGTCGCCGATGGACAGCGGCAGCCGATCCGGTTTGGCGCCGAGCGTGCCGGACTCGTAGATCAGCGACAGGTCCGGTGCGTGGGTGCGGCGCGCGAGGTTGGCCGCCGTGCTGGGCAGTCCGATGCCCACGAAGCACTTCGCGCCGTCGTTGAGCGACCGGGCGGCCGCGACGGTCATCATCTCGTCGGCGGTGAACTCCTGACTCATCGAAGGCTCCCCTCGACCGCGTAGACCTCGTCGTTGAGCCACTGCTCGAACGTGTCGCGCTCCCGCGCGATCGGGTCCCATCGCTGGTAGTAGTCGTTGTCCCGCTCGTAGTAGTCCTGCGCGTACGACGGGTGCGCACCGCGGGGCACCTGGGCGACGGCGGTGACGGCCCACTGCGGCAGCACGACACCACCGGCGACCGGGGGCAGTTCGTCGACGACCTCCTCGACGGTGACCAGCGAGCGCGCCGAGGCGAGCACGGTCTCCTTCTGCACGCCCGTGATGCCCCACATCTGCACGTTGCCGGCGCGGTCGGCGCGCTGGGCGTGGATGATGCCGACGTCCGGGTTCACCGCGGGCACGGCGGTGAGGCGCTCACCGGTGAACGGGCACTCGATGGGCTTGATGTTGTCGGTCTGGCCGGGCAGGTCCGTGCCGGTGTAGCCGCGCAGCACGGCGAACGGCAGCCCGGAGGCGCCCGCCGCGTAGCGGTTGGCCATCCCGGCGTGGCTGTGCTCCTCGATCTCCAGCGGAACCGGCCACGAGTTCTGGATCGCGTCCCGGAAGCGGTGCAGCGATCCCACTCCGGGATTGCCGCCCCAGGAGAAGATCAGCTTGCGCGCGCAACCGGCGCCGATCATCTGGTCGTAGACGATGTCCGGGGTCATGCGCACCAGGGTGAGGTCCTTGCGGCGCTGCCGGATGATCTCGTGGCCAGCCGCGACCGGGATCAGGTGGGTGAAACCCTCCAGGGCGACGGTGTCCCCGTCGTGCACCAGCTCGGCCACGGCTTCGTCCAGACGCAGGATCCGTGCCAACCAGACCACTCCCCGGTGTTCGCATAGTGAACAGATGTGCTTTGTGCGAACAGAACATTAGGGCAGCGGTCATCCCGGGTCAAGCTTGAGCCGGGATGATTTGTGCTGGTGGGAGGTCTTCCTACGCGGTGCCGATGGGGAGGTCGCCGCTCGGCGGGAGGCTGTCGGAGGGCAGGCCGAGCACCTCGACGGCGGCCTCGGCCGCGGCGGTGGCCTGCAGATATCCGGTCTCGCCCCACGCCAGCAGGTCGCCCGCCTTGCTGGGGTGCACGAGCAGCCGTCGATAGGTGCGCCCGCTGTCCGGGTCCGGCGCGCCGGGGTGCACGCGACTGATCACCGCCGCCATCCGGACCTGCGCGTACGGCGAGATGCCGTCGTCGACGCACTGGTAGCCGAGGTAGTGCGGCTCGTGGATGTCGACGGTGACCTCCTCCATCGACTCCCGCCGCAGGATGTCGGCGTATGCGATCTCGCCCGGTTCGGGGCGGCCTCCCGGCAGGGTGTGCTTGCTTCCGTCCACCCGGATCAGCAGCCGACCGTCCGGCACGAACAGGAACCCGTAAACCTGCCGCACCGCCAGTCCCGCCGGAACGGCGTCGGTGTGCCAGGAGAACTTGGGCATCGGAGCGGGTCCCTTCGTGCAAGCGGCAAGAAACGATCACTTTACCCGAGTCTTGCCTCGAAATCCGCCTTCGCCGCGCTGGCCCCCCACCGCGCGCAATCCCCATTTCGGACATCCGGGATGGATTCAGATGTGTGAGTTGGTTCACTTGTCTCGTTCGCCTTGGTACACCTGATCGGCCGTAATCGCGCCCTAGGAGGCAACGTGGCCATCCAGGATCACGACACACCACGCGACGGGGCTGTCGCGCACGAGCTGCCCAGCAGGTTCCTCCCCGCCGCCAAGTACCGCGACCTGCCCGAACCGCGCGGGTTCAAGCAGATCTTCGGCGCCAGCATCATCCTCACCGCCACGGCGATCGGTTCCGGTGAGTTCGTGCTCTGGCCCTACATCACCAGCCAGGTCGGCCTGGTCCTGATGTGGGCCGCGGTGCTGGGCTTCTTCATGCAGTACATCCTCAACATGGAAATCGAGCGGTACACGCTCGCCACCGGTGAAACCGCGGTCACCGGCTTCACCCGCATCTGGGCGCCGCTGGGCATGCTGATCACCGTCATCGCCGTCATCCCCAACATGTGGCCGGGCTGGGCGACCGGTGCGGCCAACATCGTCACCTACGTCGCGGGGGGCGGGTCACCGGTGCCCATCGCGATCGTGGCCATGGTCGCGATCGGGTGCGCGCTCACGCTGTCCAAAGTGGTCTACAAGACCGTGGAACGCGTCGAGATGGTACTGGTCGGCGGGATTTCGGTATTCCTCGTCGTAGCGCTGTTCGTGGGAACCGGGTTGTCCGACTGGGCCGCCTTCGGTGCCAGCTTCTCGCACACCGGGCAGCTGCCCCCGATGTCGGCGGTCGGCGGCGTGGCCGCGCTGCTGGGCGCGATCGCCTTCGCCGGCGCGGGCGGCGGCAACAACCTGGTGCAGAGCAACTGGGCGCGGGACAAGCAGATGGGCATGGGCGCGCACATGCCCCGGGTGACCTCGCCGTTCACCGGGCAGGACGAGGCCGTGGCGGGCACCGGCCACATGTTCCTGGACAACGAGGAGAACCGGCGTCGCTGGAAGGGCTGGTGGCGGGTCGCCAACGCCGAGCAGTTCGGCACCTTCTTCGTGCTCGGCGTGACCACCTTGGCGATCATGTCGGTGCTGGCCTACGCCACCGTTTTCGGCATGAACCTGCCCGATGACGACTTCGCGTTCATCCGCGTCGAGGGCGAGGTGTTCGGCGAGCGCTTCGGCCGGGCGTTCCAGCTCGCGTTCTGGTGCGCCGGTGCGACTGCGCTGTTCTCGACTCAGCTGGGCATCATGGACTGGGTCAGCAGGCTGGCCGCGGACTCGGTGAAGGTGACCTTCTTCCGCACGAGCACGAAGGTCACCGAGAGCCGCATCTACTTCGCGGTGATCTGGCTGATGATCGTCGCCGGTTCGGGCATCCTGCTCTCCGGTGCCGAGGAACCGCTAGCGCTGATCCTGATCTCCTCGTCGGCAGGCGGCGTGGTGATGTTCCTGTACTCGATGATGCTCATCGTCACCAACCGCAAGTTCCTGCCCAAATCCATCCGGCTGGGCGGCTGGCGCCTGGTGATGATGCTCGTGGCGGTCGCCTTCTACGGCTACTTCTCGATCGCGCTGCTCGTCGACCAGTTCTGAGCGAGTCATTCCCCTTCCGTCAGCACTACCCAGATCTGGCCGGGCGCCGCGGGAAGCGGCGCACCGGCCGGATCCGTGTAGCGGGTCGGGTCGGACGGAGTGGGGCGCGACCAGCGCCCCTCGAAGCTCTGGCCGTCGCGGAGCATCAGCACCGATCCCTCGCCGACGGTCTCGGCCACCGGCGAGGGGTTGCCCGCGGCATCGCGCACCACCGAGTCGTGCACTCCGACCTTCTGGATGATCACCGTGGAAGCGCCGACGCGGCCGGTGTGCAGGGTGGCGTACGGGTCGCCATCCATCGAGACGTTCCAGAGCCCGCGCTCGTGGTTGTAGAAGAACCCGATCCGGGCCGACGGATAGCGCACCTCGTAGTTCTCGGTGGGCGCACCGCCCTCGGGAAGATCGCCGATCAGCGGGCGGGCGGCCGCGGGCCAGGGCTCGCCGGCGGGCAGCTTCGCCGGATCCACGAGGAGGTTGTGCGGTACCGGCCGCGTGGAATCGCGCGAGTACGCCTGCGGCACCGCCCCGTCGGAGCCGTCGATGATCGGTGCCGCGTCGATGGTCTGCCGGATCTCCGGTGCGACACCGGAGTAGGCCAGCACCGGGCGGCCGAACTGCGGAAGGATCTCGGCATCGGTCTCGCGGGCGCTGCGCACCGGGCCGATCAGCGGTGGCTTGTGCTGCCCGAAGATCGCCAGGAGGCGGCTGAAACCACCCTCGACCGGCTCGGCGAAGACCATCTCGGCCGCGGCCAGGCCGACAGGTGGCCGACCCTCCGCGACGTTGTCGATCTTGACGGCCAGCACTGGCGCTCCGTTCGGGGCGCTCGGTCCGCTGCCAGGTGGCGGGGTGGCCGGATCGCCGCTCTGCGGCGCAGAGGAGAACAGGCCGCAGCCGGTCGCCCCGAACACCACGAGGACCATCAGCGCTGCGAACAGCGCACGCAAACGGCGCATCGCGGACAACTCCCTCCCGCGGTTCGAGACTACGCAGGACTGGAGAATCCGCACTTCGATCGCTAGCGTCCCTCCGGGAGGCGGTATCGCCAAGCCGCGCCCGTGTGATGGTGTCGGCTCCGCCGAGAGCGACCGCGGTGAACCGGGGAGGTGAGAGTGCTCGATGTCCCCCGATGCATGGCGCTGGGGCTTCGGTGGCGGCTGGGGCTTCTGAGTCGGCGATAACCTGTCGTGGTGCATTCACGTGGGCGGGAGGTTTCGATGGCTGACATGCCGGTGGCGGTTGTGACGGGTGCGGGTTCCGGAGTGGGCAGGGCGATCGCGCAGGCGCTGCTCGGGCGGCAGCACCGGGTCGCGCTGGCCGGGCGCCGCGCGGAACCGCTGCGCGAGGTCGCCGGGGAGATTCCGGCCGCCCGCGTGATTCCCACCGACGTCACCGACGAAGCTTCCGTGGCCGCGCTGTTCGACCAGGTGCGCGAGCAGTTCGGCAGGGTCGATCTGCTGGTCAACAACGCGGGCACCTTCGGCCCCTCCGGTGACGTGGGCGAACTCCCGGCCGCGGACTGGAACGCGGTGGTTCAGGCGAACCTGACCGGTTCCTTCCTGTGCGCCCAGCACGCGTTCAACGCGATGAAGGAGCAGGACCCGCGCGGGGGCCGGATCATCAACAACGGCTCGATCGCCGCGCACAGCCCGCGCCCGCGCAGCGTCGCCTACACCGCGACCAAGCACGCGATCACGGGACTGACCAAGTCGATCTCCCTGGACGGCCGGGCGCACGACGTCGCCTGCGGCCAGATCGACATCGGCAACGCCGCCACGGAAATGACCGCGGGCATCGCCACCGGGGCGGTCCAGGCCGACGGCACGACGAGCCCGGAACCGACCTTCGACCCGGCGCACGTCGCTGACGCGGTGGTCTACATGGCCGAGCTACCGCTGTCGGCCAACGTTCAGTTCCTGACGATCACCGCGACCGCGATGCCCTACATCGGCCGCGGCTGAGAACCGTTGGGGACGGATCGACCCGGCGATGCCGCGGCATTCCCGAGCCGACCCGGCCAGACGCGCTTTCGCAGGTGTCGAGCCGAACTCGTCGGCGAGCCAGTGGAGGAACGGGTCTGCTCGCGCATTTTCAACCAGGTCCCAGGTCGTCTGGTACGTGGGGTCAGGTGCGCGGCAGGCGAGCGTGCAGGCGCTGCCGGGCGCGTTCCCATTCCGGGCGCAGGATTTCCAGGCGCTTCTCGCGGAGCTCGCCCGGAGGAAGTTCGGTGTGCAGCCGCAGTTCGCGGGCCAACACCATGGCCTTGTTGACCGCGAACGCCGTCCGGATTCCCTGCTCGGCGACCAGCTGTTCGATGCGCTGCTGCGCACCTGGGGTGGCGGCCAGCAGGGTGTGCAGCATCGCCAGATCGAATCCCGGGAGGAACAGCCCGGTGAACTCGAAATCCAGCAGCACGATGCCGGTCTCGTCGAGCAGCAGGTTGGTCGGCAGCGGGTCGCCGTGCGCTGGGGTGGCCGGTGCTGGTAGCTGCCGCAGCAGCCCGTGCAGCGCGTCGCGGTCAGCGGCGGCGAACCATCCTTGGTGGTGGTAGCGCTCCACGCGGCCGGGTAGGTCGAACATCGGTTGCAGCACACCTGGTGGCGGCGTCCAGTGGGCGAACCCGGTGACAGCGGACAGCACGCTGTCCACGGTCGCCTCGTCGAGCGGTTGTTCGGGATACCGCTCGGTGTCGACCACCGCGCCCAGCACGTGTTCGATCACCAGAACCCGGTGGGCGTCGGTGTGCACCGGCCGCGGTACCCGCACTGGCGGTGGGCTCTCGGAAAACGCCTGGTAGAGCCTGGCCTCGTGGGCGAGCTTCGCGGTCCAGAAGTCCGCGGTGCCCCGCGCGGTCTTGATGATCACCCGCTGGTTGCCGTGATGTCCCGTGGCCAGGACCGATTTCGCACTGGTCCGCAACACCGAATCGACGACTGTGCCTCCGAGATCGAGCGCGGAGAGCTCGGGCGGCCTGCTCATCGGCGGATCCTTTCGCAGCCGCGGGCAACGCGACATCTCCTGGCGAGCGGCTCATCCTGCGCAGACGCGGGTCGAGGGAGGAAGCCCAGGCCTTCGACCCCGGCCCCTACCAGCAGCGCCACGCTGCCGGGCCGTCCCGGTGCGGAGGCCATGTTCACCATCATCGCCGTCAGCGAGCGGCGGGCCCGGGGCATTAGCGGAGCGCGATGGTCGCCTCGTCCGGGCGGACGGGTACGACCCGGCCGATCACCGGTGCGCCCGGCACGTGCCCGGCGACCAGCAGACCGCCGGAGGTCTGCGCGTCGGCGAGCAGCAGGCGGTCGTCCTCGCTAACGTCGTCGGCATCCAGGTGGGGTTCGACCCAATCGAGGTTGCGGCGGGTGCCGCCGCTGACGTACCCGTCCCGCACCGCTTCCCGCGCGCCCTCCAGGTAGGGGACCGCGGCGGTGTCGACCTCGGCGGCCGTGCCGGAGGAGCGCATCATCTTGAACAGGTGGCCGAGCAGTCCGAAACCGGTCACGTCGGTCGCGCAGGTCGCCCCGGCGCGGAGCGCGGCCTGCGCGGCGTCCCGGTTGAGCTCGGTCATCGTCGCGATCGCCTGCGGGAAGCGTTCGCCGGTCCGCTTGTGCCGGGTGTTGAGCACTCCGATGCCCAGCGGTTTGGTCAACGACAGCGGGACGCCCGGGGTCGCGGTGTCGTTGCGCAGCAAGCGTTCCGGATCGACCACGCCGGTGACCGCGAGCCCGTACTTGGGCTCGGGGTCGTCCACGCTGTGCCCGCCGCCGACGTGGCAGCCCGCGTCGGCGGCGACCTCGGCGCCGCCGCGCAGCACCTCGGCGGCCAGTTCGAGGGGCAGCACCTCGCGGGGCCAGCCGAGCAGGTTCACCGCCAGCGCGGGCGTTCCGCCCATGGCGTAGACGTCGGACAGCGCGTTGGCCGCGGCGATTCGGCCCCAATCGTGCGGGTCGTCGACGACCGGGGTGAAGAAGTCGGTGGTGGCGATCAGCCCGGTGCCGTCTGCGGTCCGCACGACGGCGGCGTCATCGCCGGTGTCGTGCCCGACCAGCAGCTCGGCGTGCGGTCGGGTCATGTCCGGTTGCAGCCCGGCGAGCACGCCTTCGAGCTCTCCCGGTGGGATCTTGCAGGCGCAACCGCCGCCGTGCGCGTACTGGGTCAGGCGCGGCGTGTCCAGGCTGGTCATCGGCCATCCCGTTGCGGTGGGGGAGCTTTGGCGGAGACGGACGGGAATCGAACCCGCCGCGCCGAGTTGCTCGGCGCCATCGGCTTTGAAGGCCGTGGGGGCCACCAGGCACCCTGACGTCTCCGTCGCCGACTGTAGCGCTCGCAGTCACTCCGGGCAGATCACCGGCAGGCCGAACTTGGTGAAGTCGACGTCGAAGAACGCGACCACCCGTCGCACCAGATTGCCGTCCAGCTCGAGGACGTTGAGCTGGAAGGAGCGGAACACCCCGTCGGCATCGCGCAGGTACATCCCGAAGGCGGGCCGGCCGTTGGCCCGGGTCGGCCGCAGCCGCAAACCGTCCGCGCCCGCCGGGCACTGGCGGGTCCGCAGCTGCGCGATCCGCTCGCCACCGACGACCCACAGCCGAAATGGCGGCATCTCCCAGCTCGCCTCGGCGGTGAACAGCTCGACGATGGCCGGGACGTTCTTGGACTCGAAGGCCGCCACGTAGCGCTCCAGCAACCTCTCCTGCTCGGCGGTCAGCTCGGGCGGTCGATCCTCCTGCGAGGGGGCCGCTCGCTCGAGCTGGGCTCGGGCGCGCTGCAGCACGCTGTTGACCGCGGCCGTGCTGATCTCGAGCGCCTCGGCGACCTCGGTGGCGCGCCACTTGAGGACGTCGCGCAGCAGCAGCACGGCCCGCTGCCGCGCGGGCAGGTACTGCAGCGCGGCGATGAAGGCCAGCCGGGTGCTCTCGCGCTGCCCGACGATGGTGGCCGGGTCGCTGACCGACTCGGGCAGCAGCGAGTCCGGGAACGGTTCCAGCCAGGGGACCTCGGCCGACTCGAGGATCTTCTCCTCGGGCACGTCGTCGGCGGGCGCTCCCAGGCCGCTGGGCAGCGGCCGCCGGTTGCGGTTCTCCAGCGCGGTCAGGCAGGTGGTCGTGGCGATCTTGTGCAGCCAGGTGCGCAGCGAACTGCGGCCCTCGAACTTCTCGTAGGCGCGCCAGGCGCGCAGGTAGGTCTCCTGCACGAGGTCTTCCGCCTCGTGCAGCGAGCCGAGCATCCGGTAGCAGTGCGCCAGCAGTTCTCGGCGGTAGGGATCGGCCTGCGCGCTGAACTCATCGGTGGTCGATGGGGCGGTCGGTGTCGCCATGGGCGCTCTCCTCGGCTCGGATGGTGTGACCCGACTCCGATGACAGTAGCCCAGCTCTCTGACAGAAGAGACGGAGTCGAGTCAGGACCGACCTTCGCGCCAGTAGCCCATGAACGCCACCGCTTGCTTGGGAAATCCGTGCTCGTTGACCAGCAACCGCCGCAGCCGCTTGATCACGGAGGCCTCGCCCGCGAGCCAGCCGTAGACGGAGCCGCTGGAGCGCTCGGGAATCTCCCATACGATGTCGTCCTCGCCGAGGTCGTCGGGTTCGACTTCCGGTTCGGTGGACAGCGCGGGCAGCTCCAGCAGCGCTTCTGCCACGCCCTCCTCGAGCAGCTTGCCGTGCGGGGTGGCGCCGCAGCGCGCGAACCAGCGCACCTCGACCCCGGCGGGTGCCGCCCACTCCTGCCGGTCGTCCCGCTCGGGGACCTCCAGGCACACCACGCCGCGCGAGTCCGCCGGCAGCGACTCGACGATGGCCGCGACCGCGGGCACGGCCGTCTCGTCCCCGGCCAGCACCAGTCGTTTCGCTCGAGCGGGAGGTGCCCACTCGCATCCCGACCGGCAGTTGCCGGTGTCCGCGTCCGGCCCGATCACGCCGATCCGGTCACCGGGTTGGGCGTGGGCGGCCCAGCCGGAGGCGGGACCGCTGTGGCCGTGCTCGATGCCGTGCAGCACGAAGTCGACGTCGAGCTCGGCTTCGTCGGGACGGAACGCGCGCACGGTGTAGGTGCGCAGGTCGGGCCGGGTCTCCTCGGGGAGCTGCTGCCATTGCTGGTACCAGTCCGGGCTGTCCGGGAAGTCCGCGAGGGTGCGTCCGGGCTTGGGCAGCACGATCTTGATCCGCTGGTCGTCGCCGCCGTTGCCGAAGCCGCGCAGGCACTCGTCCGCCAAGGTGATCCGGACGAAGCTCGGACCGAGTCGTCGCACCCGCACCACGGTGACGGGGAAGAGCCGGAACACCGGCCGCTGCGCGCGCGGCTCCGTACGCTGCCGGGCGATTGGCCCGGTTTGTGCCACTGCCATTCAGAACCTCCCGATCCGATGCTAGGTTAGCCTAGCCTTATGACAAAGGGGAGGTAGGCTTGCGTCACACTTTCAGGTCCGCCGCGGTGGCCGTCGTCTCGTTAGCCGCGGTCAGCGCGCTGAGCGCCTGCGGGTCCGCAGAGCGACCGGCTGAATCCGGCGCGGCGTGGTCCTACACGGACGATCGCGGGAAGACGGTAACCCGGCCGGAGCAGCCGCAGCGGATCGTCGCGCAGGTGTCCGCGGCCGCTGCGCTCGAGGACTTCGGCGTGGACGTGGCGGGAACCTTCGGCCCGCTGGTCCGTGACGACGGATCCGTCGAACCCGAGGCCGCCGGGCTGGACCCGGCCGAGGTCACCGATGTCACCGGGTCCGGCTACGGCCAGGTCAACCTGGAACGCCTGGCATCTCTGCACCCGGATCTGGTGGTCAGCGGCAAGTACGCGGAGTACGAGGGTCTGTGGCACCTGGTGCAGGAGCAGGAGAGCAAGGTCGCCGAGATCGCCCCGACCGTCGGCGTGCAGCAGTCCGGTCTCGCGTTGCCCCAGGCGATCGAGAAGTACGAGCGACTGGCTCGCGCCCTGGGCGGCGACGTCGACTCCGAACGCGTGCGCGCCGATCGGCGGGCCTTCGAGGCGGCCGCCGACCGGTTGCGCGGGATCGGCGAGCGGATGCGCTCCGAGGGCAGGACGATCCTCGGCGTCGGCGGCACCAAGCAGGAGTTCTTCGCGGTCGTCCCGGGGCGAAACCCCGATCTGGACTACTACGTGCGCGAACTCGGACTGCCCATCATCACGCCGGACAACCCCGACGAGTCCACCGGAGGCTACTTCGAGCGGCTCTCGTGGGAGAAGGCCGACGCGTACCCGGCCGACATCATGCTGTGGGACGCCCGCGCGGCGTCGATGCGCCCGGAGCAGATGAAGCAGAACCCGGTGTTCGCGGCGACCGCGGCAGCCTCCGCCGGCAAGTTCGTCGAATGGGACGCCGTGGCACCGCTGAGCTACGCCAGCTACGCGCGGATCATGAACAAGCTCGCCGACCAGCTGCAAGCCCAGCTGGCCTGAGCCGCGCCGGTGCGCGCGCCGACGCCCGGTGCGCGCACCGGCGGATCCGGGCCGGAACGGTTGCCGCGAGCGCGGATTCGAACGCCGGGAGATCACCGCACGCCGACGTCGGTCAACGCCTCGCGCACGGCCTCGCCGAAGGCATCCGGGGCGTCGGCGCGCATCAGGTGGCCCGCGCCGGGAACCTCCCGGTAGCTGGCCTCGGGCAGTCCGTCCAACAGGATCTCGGCGGCCTTGCGGGGGCAGAACGCGTCCTTGCTGCCGCCCACGACCACCGCCGGCGAGATCACCTTCGGCAGCAGCGGGCTCAGCGGTTCCTCGCGCAGCCCGGCCATCGCCATCGCCGCGTTGGCGTACCCGGTCCCGTCACCGATGCACTCGAGGCGATAGGCCACCAGCGCCTCCACGTCGACGCCCGGAGCGGTCACCATCCCGGCGGTGTCGGCGCGCAGCGTCTCGGCCGCGGACTCGGTCTCGCCCTCGTGCACCTGCTGCGCCCGCTCCTCGAAGAAGTCCACTGCGGCCCGGCCCACGACCGACGACGTGCCGATCGGCACCACGCCGCGCACCAGATCCGGTCGCTGCGCGGCCGCGGCCAGCACGATCGTGCCGCCGAGCGAGAACCCGACGCAGGCGGCGGGTCCGGCGACCTCCGCCAGGAACGCCAGCAGGTCGTCGCGCAACTGCGCGAGACTGCCGTCCGGGCGGCCCGCAGTGGTGCCGCCGTGTCCGCGCAGGTCCACGGCGTAGGTCGTGAAGCCGGTGAACTCGTCCTGCAGGGCCCGCCAGCTGCGATGGTCCTCCGCGAGGCCGTGCACGAACACCACGGCGGGTCCGGAACCTGCGACCCGGTACTGCACGCGGATATCACCCAGCTCAGCGGTAGGCACGCTCGATCAACTCCCAGCCTCGACGATGGTGCGCCTGATTCTCTGGTTCCGGATCCCGATCGTCCAGCCACTCGCGCGTTCCCCCCCCGCGACCGGATCGGGTCGGCGGGTCCGTCCGGGAAGTCATCGGTGCGAGCGCGGGTCGCTCGCGCGCCGGATCCCGGCCGGTTCAGCCCGTTCCCGCCGCCCGGACCGGTTCGAGGCGCGCTCCCGTGATCAAGGGCCGCCGAACAACGTCGAGACGCCGAGCCCGCCGAGGGCGGTGGCCGCTACCGCGTCGATCGCCGTGCGCACCCGGGTGCGGCGCAGTGCAGGGGCGAGCACGCCGATGGCGCTGACGTAGGCGGTCCACCACGCGGCCGCGCACAGCACCACCAGCGTCCCCATCAGCAGGGTCTGCCCGAGCACGGAGGTGCCGGGCGTGACGAACTGGGGCATGAAGGTCAGGTAGAACACCAGCGCCTTCGGATTGAGCACGTTGCTGAGGAATCCCTGCCGCAGCGGGGAACCGGCGAACCGGCCCGGCTGCGAATCGGCGTTCTCGAAGCGCGTGCGGCGCCACGCCGCCACGGCCATCGCGCCTGCCAGCAGCACCAGATAGCCACCGCCGGTGAGGCGCAGCGCGCCGAGCATCGCCGGGTGCGAGGTGATCAGCGCGGCCACCCCGGCGGCGGTGAGCACCGTGAGGAACGTGAGCCCACCGCAGATGCCGAGCACCGTCAGATACCCGCGGCGGCGCGTCCCGGACAGGGTGTTGCGGGTGACGACCACGAAGTCGGGCCCTGGGATGGCCAGCACCAGCAGCGTGGTCCCGATGAACAGCGGAACTTGGTCGATCATGCACCGGAGCGTGCGCGAAATTCCGCCCGCGCCGGTCGGTCCTCGGTTATCGTTCGCCGAATGCCTGGATCGATCGAACTGGATCCGGTCGACCTGCGGATGCTGACCGCGCTGCAGAACAACGCCCGGATGTCCAACAAGGCGCTGGCCGAGACGGTCGGCATCGCCGCCTCGACCTGCCTGGACCGGATGAACCGGCTGCGCGAGGCCGGCGTGATCCTCGGTTACGGGCTCAAGGTGGAACCGGCGAAGCTGGGGCGCCCGCTGGAGGCGTTGCTCTACGTCCGCGTGCAGCCGCATCGGCGGCCGCTGGTCGAGCCGTTCGTCGAGCACGTCCTCGCGCAGCCGGAGACCCGCGAGCTGTACCACCTCACCGGCCCCGATGACTTCCTGGTGCACGTCGCCGCGGCGAACGCGCAGGAACTCCAGCGGCTGGTGCTCGACGAGCTCACCGCGCGCGACGAGGTGGCCCTGGTGCACACCAACCTGGTGTTCCAGCGCTGGGAGGGCGGACCGCTGCTGCCGCCCGGGGACTGAGCCGCCCCGAGGCGGTCAGCCGTTCAGATCGCGCACGTCAGCCAGCAGCTCGAGGCTGCGCAGCCACGCGGTGCGGTCGGTGGCCGAGGAGACGACCATGAGCTCGTCGGCCTGCGCCTGCTTGGCGAAGCCGTCGAGGTACTCGTCGACCTCGGCGGGCGTGCCCACGGCGGTGTACTTGGTCATGTTGTTGACCTGGGCGCCCGCGGGGGACTCGAGCAGGGCGTCGATCTGCTCGGTGGTGAGGTTCTTGCCCTGCGCGATGATGCGGCCCGCGCGGTAGCGCTTGGCCTCGAGCGCCTGCCGCTGGGCGTACTCGGTGGTGTCCGCGGCGATCACGTTCACGCCCGCGATGACGTACGGCTCGGCGAGCTGCTCGGAGGGCTTGAACTCCTTGCGGTAGGTCGCCACCGCGGCTTCCAGAGCATCCGGCGCGAAGTGCGAGGCGAATGCGTACGGCAGGCCCAGCAGGGCGGCCAGCTGCGCGCCGAACATCGACGAGCCCAGGATGAACAGCGGGACGTTCGTGCCGTACCCCGGAGTCGCGTTGACCCCGGAGATCCGGGTCTCGCCCGCCAGGTAGCCCTGCAGCTCGAGCACGTCCTGCGGGAACGAGTCCGCAGAGGTCGGCTCCCGGCGGAGCGCGCGCAGGGTGCGCTGATCGCTGCCCGGCGCCCGGCCGAGCCCGAGATCGATGCGCCCCGGGAACAGCGTCTCCAGCGTGCCGAACTGCTCGGCGATGGTCAGCGGCGCGTGGTTGGGCAGCATGATGCCGCCCGCGCCGAGCCGGATCGAGGTGGTCTGCGCGGCGACGTGGCCGATCAGCACGCTCGTGGCCGAGGAGGCGATCGTCGGCATGTTGTGGTGCTCGGCGTACCAGATCCGCTCGTAGCCCCACCGCTCGGCGTGCTGCGCGAGCTTGACGCTGTTGGCGAAGCTGTCCGCGGCGGTCTCTCCGTCGCCGATGTGGGCAAGATCCAGGACGGACAGAGCGACAGACACCACAGACACAGCCTTTCCAGAACGCCACGAAACCGGGGCACCGCGCCCCACCAACCGGGACCAACGCGCGTCCCGGACGGCTTATTTCCGCTCGAGAAGTGACGTGGGCCGCTCAGCGCTTCGGGGCGGGGCCGGTGCTGCCGCGCACGACCAGCTCGGTGGCGAGCTCGACCCGGTTGGTCTCGAAGCGTCCGGTCTCGGAGTGCCGCAGCACCATCCGCGCGGCCTCCGCGGCCATCGTCGCGACCGGCTGATCGATGGTGGTCAGCCCTGGCGAGATCCATTCGGCCATCGGGAGGTTGTCGAAGCCGACGATGCTGATGTCGTCCGGGATGCGCAGGCCGCGCTGTTCGCAGACCCGGTATGCGCCGAGGGCCTGCTGGTCGTTGGCGGCGAAGATCGCCGTCGGTGCCGCGGGCAGGTCGAGCAGCTCGCCGGCGGCCTCGCGTCCCCGGTCGTGGGTGAAATCGCCGTCGGTGACGAGCTCGTCCTCCACCGCGATGCCCGCGGCCATCAGCGCCGAGCGGTAGCCGTCGAGCCGCGCGGTGCTGCACTGCAGCTGCGGGGGACCACCGATGAAGCCGATGCGCTCGTGACCGTTGTCGACGAGGTGCTCCACCGCCGTGCGGGCACCGCTCCAGTTGGTCGCGCCCACCGAGGCCACCCTCGGGTCGGGCTGGCCGAGCGAGTCGATGATCATCACCGGGACGCCCAGACCGTGCAGTTGCTCCGCGTGCCGGGGACCGAGCTCGGTGACCGCGAGGATGATGCCGTCCGAACGGCGCGAGGTGAGGTTGTCCAGCCACGCCCGCTCGGTCTTGCGGCCGTCGTGCACGGCTGAGACGACCATGCCGACGCCCGCGTCGTGCGTGACGCTCTCCACGCCGCGCACTATTTCCAGCACCCACTCGTTGTCCAGCGTGTGGAACACCAGGTCGATCAAGCCCGCGCGCTCGGAGCCGTGGCTGGTGCGGCGCGAGTAGTTGTAGCGCGAGATGAGCTTCTCGACGCGGTCCCTGGTGTGGGCGGCGACTTCCGGGCGTCCGTTGAGGACCTTCGAGACGGTCGGCACCGAGACACCGGCTTCCTGAGCGATGTCGCTGATGGTCACTCGGTTCTTCTTCGCCTCGGTCAACGTGCCTCCCCGTTGGTCAACCCACGTCACCGTACCTGAAAGTTTCAGGGTCGCCGCCCACACCTGAATCCCGGCTACGCCTCCGCGACGGTCACCGGCGTGGTCAGCACCCGATCCGCGCCGACCGCGCGGGTCGGGCCGACCAGCTCGAAGGCACCGGAGAGCTCGGCCCGCGCGCTGTCGCCGCCGACGTGCACCTCGATGCGGCCCGCGTCGACGATCCGCTGCCTGCGCGCACCGGTGTAGGCGGTGCGGTCGGCGTGCAGCGCGAAGGTGACCCGGCGCGATTCGCCCGCTGGAACCGGAATCCGGCTGAAACCGGCCAGCATCCGGACCGGGCGGGCCACTTCTGCCACCGGGTCGGCGAGGTAGAGCTGCACCACCTCCGCTCCGTCCCGGTCACCGGTGTTGGTCACCGTCGCCGAGATCTCCACCTCGCCATCGGTGGCGACCTGCTCGGCGCCGACGCTCAGGTCGGAGTAGGTGAACGTGGTGTAGGACAGGCCGTGCCCGAACGGGAACAGCGCGGTCGGGTCCAGCGAGCTGACCTCGCTGCGGGCACCGAGCGGAGCGGTGAGATAGGTGCCCGGGTTGCCGCCCGCCAGCGCCGGGATCGACACGGGCAGCCTGCCGGACGGATTGACCTCGCCGGTGAGCACGCCGGTCAACGCCGCCGCGCCCGCTTCGCCCGGGAAGAACGCCTGCACCACGGCGGCGCAGCGCTCGGCGATCCCGCCCAGCGCGTACGGCCTGCCGCTGCAGACCACCAGCACCACCGGCTTGCCGGTGCCGAGCAGTTCCTCGACCAGGGCGCGCTGCTCGCCGGGCAGTTCGAGATCGGTGGCGTCGCAGCCCTCGCCGGAGGTGCCGCGTCCGAACAGGCCCGCGCGGTCACCGACCACGGCCACCACCAGGTCCGAGTCCTCGGCGGCCGCGCGAGCGCCGGTCAGGTCCGCCGGGCCGTCCGGCAGGTCGCAGCCCTTGAGGCAGGTCAGCTCATCGGCGACCCGGGTCAGTTCGTCGCGGAAGGTCGGCAGGTCGATGCCGTTGGGCCAGTCCGGGTAGGAAACACCGATGTGCGCCGGGAAGGAGTAGCAGCCCAGCAACGCGAACGGGTCGTCGGCGAGCGGCCCGACCAGGGCGATCTTGCCGGGCTCGCGCACCGGCAGCGTGCCGTCGTTGTGCACCAGCACCAGGGACTCGGCGGCGAGCCTGCTCGCCAGCTCGCGGTTGTGCTCGGAGTCCAGGCTCTCCGGAGCGTCGTTGACCTCCGGGTCCCACTCGGCGTCGAGCAGCCCCAGCTCGCACTTCTGCGCGAGCACCCTGCCCAGCGCGCGGTCGACGTAGGACTCCTCGACGCGACCGTCGCGGATCCGCTCGATCAGCGGATCGAGGTAGCAGCGCGCGTTGGGCAGCTCCACGTCCACGCCCGCGCGCAGCGCCTTCGCGCCCGCCTCGCCCGGGTCCGCGGCCACGTTGTGCAGCTTGTGCAGGAACGACACGCCGAAGTAGTCGGCGACCACGGTGCCGTCGAAACCCAGCTCGTCGCGCAGCAGGTCGGTCAGCAGCGCCTCGTCGGCGGCCGAGGGCATCCCGTCGATGTCGGTGTAGGAGTGCATCACCGAGCGGGCGCCTCCGTGCCGCAGCGCCATCTCGAACGGCGGCAGGATCAGGTCGGCGAATTCGCGCGGGCCCATGCTCACCGGTGCCAGGTTGCGACCCGCGCGGGAGGCCGAATAACCGGCGAAGTGCTTGAGGGTGGCCACGATCCCGCTGGACTCGAGACCGTCGACGTAGGCCGAGGCGACCTCGCCGATCAAGTAGGGATCCTCGCCGATGGTCTCCTCGACCCGTCCCCAGCGCAGGTCGCGCACCACGTCCAGCACCGGTGCGAGCCCCTGGTGCACGCCCACCGCGCGCATGTCGCCGCCGATGGCGGTGGCGATCTCGCCGGCGAGTGCCGGGTCGAACGAGGCGCCCCAGGCCAGCGGGACCGGATAGGCGGTGGCGCCCCAGGCGGTGAACCCGGCGAGGCATTCCTCGTGGGCCACGGCGGGGATGCCGAAGCGGTTGGCATCGGTGATCTGGCGCTGCAACCGGGTCAGCGCCGCCGCGCCCTTCTTCGGCTCGATCGGCGCGCTGCCGAACACCCGGGTGAGCTGGCCCAGTCCGTTGGAGATCATCTCCTCCCACGGCGGGGTGTCCTCGGCGAAGTCCTCCTGGTGCGGGGCGACGCGCTCCTCCGCGCCGGAGACGTAGATCCACATCCCGACCAGCTGGTTGAGCTTTTCCTCCAGTGTCATGCGCGAGACGAGATCGGCGACCCGCTGGTCGGCCGGCAGCGACCGGTCGCGGTAGGGCGGGTTCTGCTCGGTCGGGCGCGACTGCGGCATGTGCGGTGACTCCCGTCGTGATGGGTTGTTCTCCACCCGAAGCTTAGTTTCAGAAAATTTCAGCAACAAGACCGGGGTGCGCGGCTGTGCGGACCATCAGGTTTCCACACGAAACCGGAAAAGTCTTGGCTGAGCGGCGGAAATGTGTGCGGCCTCCGGACGACGAAAGTTTTTGAAACGCGTCTTGTCCGTTTCTCTCCGGCTGGGGTACGGTCTCGCCGTCCAAAGGCCGGTGATCCCGGCCGTTGGGGCTCCGGAGAGTCCGCAATGGTGCGAAGACGTGGGAGTGACGATGCGTGGAAGGCTGCGCCGCCTGTGCGCGATCGGAGCGACGCTTTCGGTGTCGCTGGTGGCCAGCGGGTGTGCCGCGCTGTTACCGCCGAGCGAAGGCAGCGCCGGGTCGCTGACGACCTGGGCGATCAGCGGTGGCGGTGAAGAAGAGCTGATGCCCGCCGAGGCCGAGGCGTTCGAGGAGCGCACCGGCAGGCAGATGAGAACTCAGTTCTTCCAGAACGACCCCTACAAGAACAAGCTCTGGGTCTCGATGGGCTCGGGCAACCCGCCGGACACCTTCTTCGGTTGGGGCGGGGGAGCGCTGGAGGCGTTCATCGACGCGGGCAAGGCCGTCGACCTGGGCCCGGAGATGAAGAAGCATCCCGAGTGGCGCGAGAAGTTCCTGCCCAGCGTCATGAGCCCGGTGGAATTGCAGGGCGGCACCTACGGGGTGCCCGTCGGGGGCATCCAGCCCGTCCTGATGTTCCACAACAAGGAGGTCTTCGAGCAGGTCGGCGTCCGGCCGCCCAAGACCTGGGGCGAGCTGATCGACCTGATCCCGAAGTTCAAGGAAGCCGGCGTGCTGCCGATTTCGCTGGGCGGGGCCGATTCCTGGACCTACCTGATGTGGGAAGAGGCCATCGTGGACCGCGTCGCGGGCGCGCAGGCCTTCCAGGACGTGCTCGACGGAAAGCCGGGTGCGTGGATGAACCCGGACATCATCAAGGCGAACCGGATGCTGCAGGACCTGGTGGACATGGGTGCCTTCGGCAACTCGTTCTCCTCCACCAGCGCCGAGCTCGGCACCCAGCGCGCGCTGTTGAACAGCGGCAAGGCGGCCATGATGCTCCACCTCGGCTCGGCCTACTCCGAGCTGCTCGGTGACGACGAGCAGTGGGTGCGCGAAGGAAACCTCGGCTGGTCGGCGTTCCCGGCGGTCGAAGGCGGCAAGGGCGATCCGCGCAACCTGGTCGGCAACCCGACCACCTTCATGTCGGCCACCGCGGGACCGCAGCAGCAGGAGGCCATCGACTTCCTGCGCGAGGAGCTCTCCAGCGATCGGTTCGTGCGGGGAAGGCTCGAACGCGGCGACGTCCCGCCGGTTCGCGGCATCGAGGACGAGTTGCAGCAGTCCGAGGACCGCGAGTTCCTCACCGACGTCTACGAGCTGACCGAGCGGGCACCGCACTTCCAGCAGTCCTGGGACCAGGCGCTGGCACCCCGCCCGGCACAGGAGGTCCTGGTCAACCTGCAGAAGCTCTTCCTCAAGCAGATCACTCCGGTCGAGTTCTCCCAGGCGATGGAGGAGGTTTCGCGATGACCGCGACCGAGGCGATTCGCCCTGCGGCGCAAACCCCCGCCGGGAAACCCCGCCGCGCCCCGCGGCGGCACTGGACCGAACCGTCGACCTGGTTCGCCGCACCCGCGCTGGTGTTCTTCGGAGCATTCGTGATCGTGCCGATCGTCGTCGTGCTGGTGCTGTCGATGACCGACTGGAACGGTCTGTCGGCGCCGGCGTTCAACTACGGCGGCAACTGGAGCGAGCTGGTCACCGACCCCGGCATGTGGCACTCGATCTGGGTGTCGCTGCTGGTGATGGTGCTGTGCTGGGTCATGCAGACCCCGATCAGCATGCTGCTCGGCGTCTACGTCGCCGGGCAGCAGCGCAGCCGAGCCGTGCTGGCCTCGCTGTTCTTCCTGCCGCTGGTGCTGTCCTCGACGGGTATCGGCATCGTGTGGCGCAACCTGCTCGACCCGGACTTCGGCGTGCTGGCCGCGCTCGGCCTGCCGGGGATCAACCTGCTCGGCGACACCGACCGCGCGCTGTACGTGCTCATCTTCGTGGTGAGCTGGCAGTTCATCCCGTTCCACACGCTGCTCTACCAAGCCGGCGTGCGGCAGATCCCCAAGCAGCTCTACGAGGCCGCTGAGATCGACGGGGCGAGCCCGGTGCAGAAGTTCTTCACCATCACCCTGCCGCAGCTGCGCAACACCATCATCACCTCGAGCACGCTGATGCTGGTCGGGTCGCTGACCTACTTCGACCTGTTCTACGTGCTCGCCGAAGGCGGTCCTGGCGATGCCACCCGGATCCTGCCGGTGAACATGTACGTGATCGGTTTCGAGCAGTACGAGCTGGGCTACGCCAGCGCGGTCGCGCTGATCCTGGTCGCGGTCGGTACGGCGCTGTCGGTGGGCTTGACCAAGTACTCGGGCTTCGCCCGGATGCGCAGTGAGCAGGAGGGCGCGTGATGCGGAATTTCCGGGGCGTGCTGCCCAATCTCGGTGCGATCTTCTGGACCCTGATCGTGGCCATCCCGCTGTACTACGTGGTGGTCACGAGCCTGCGCACGGCCGACGACGTGACCGGGGCGAACCCGCTGTCGCTGCCCTCGTCGCCGACGCTGGGCAACTACGCCGACGTCTTCGGCAACGGGTTCCTGATGTATCTGTTCAACAGCGTGCTGGCGACCGGTCTGACCGTGGTCGTGGTGCTGCTGGTGGCGCTGATGGCCGCCTACGTGGTGGTGCGCGGCAGGCGCCGCCGCAACCGGGTGCTGTTCCAGATGTTCTTGGCGGGCTTGGCGATTCCGCTGCAGGCCACGATCATTCCCGTGTACGTGATCCTGGTGCAGATGGGCCTCTACGACAGCCTGCTGGCCATCGTGCTGCCCTCGATCGCGTTCGCGATGCCGTTGTCGGTGCTGATCCTGAGCAACTTCCTGCGCGATATCCCGGAGGAGCTCTACGAGTCGATGTGCCTGGACGGTGCGGGGCAGTTCCGGGTGCTGCTGCACCTGGTGCTGCCGCTGTCCAAGCCCGCGCTGCTGGCGGTGGGCATCTACCAGGCGCTGCAGGTCTGGAACGGACTGCTGTTCCCGCTGATCCTGACCCAGCGGGAAGAGGCCTCGATGCTGCCGCTGATGCTGTGGAACTTCCAGGGCCAGTACACCACCAACGTTCCGGCGATCATGGCCGCGGTCGTGCTCTCGGCGTTGCCGGTCCTGGTGCTCTACATCCTCGGCCGCAGGCTCCTGGTCGCCGGGCTCACGGCCGGTGCGGGCAAATGAACGAACTTCGTTGACCGGCGGCCGTTCGGAACCCCGACTTCCCGAAGAAGACGGGCTTTTCCGAGGGCCTCGCAAGAACATCAGCGGCACGGCGCACTGAGCGGGCCGCCACCGCTGTCCGCTCGGCGGGCACTCGTCCGAATCGGATGAGTGCCCGCCGAGCGCGGTGCGGGCGCTGCGCCCGACAGTTTTGCCTATAACTGTGAGACTCCCGTGCCCGAAATGTCCGTACAGTTATAGGCAAAACTGTCAACGCTGCCCAGCACCGGGGTTTGCGGTGCGGTTAGTGCTTCAGCTGGAGGATCTGAACTCCGTAGGGGTGGAGGGTTACCGCCTCGGCGGGTTCGTTCTCGAGGGTGGCGAGTCGGGCTCGGGTGGTGGGGGTGACCTCGACCTCTCGGTCGTGCTGGCTGACCAGCCAGGCGAAGCGGCGGCCGTCGGCGTGCACCAGGGTGTCGGCGAAGACCTTCGGGTCGTCGACGGTGATCTCCCTCGGCACGCCGGAGATCTCGGCCAGCGCCGCGTAGATGCGGTGGCTGTCGTCCGGGTTGACCCTGCTGGTGTTGGCCGCGAAGAGCTCGATCGGGTAGGTGCACAGAACTGCCTCGCCGTCGCCGGCGGCGTGGCGCAGCAGCGCCGGGTTGCCCTGCGCGTCGGTGGCCACCACGGTCGCGCCGTCGGGCACCACCGGCAGGAACGCGCGGCTGTGCTCGTTGCCCGCGACCCTGAACCGCAGCACCTCGCCGGCCGCGATCGCGCCGAAGTCCCCGCTGAAGGTGAACTCCACCTCCGAACCGGTGACCTCGTCGACCACGCCGTAGGTGATCTGCTTGCGCACGCCGAAGGTCTCGTCGAAGTACGGGATCCACGGTTGCCGGTGATGGCCGACCTCGCCCGCGGTGTAGGACAGGTACAGCACGGCACCCCGCTCGACCCGGCCGCGCAGCTCCTGCCAGGTCGGACCCTGGATCTGCTTGACGCAGGGCAGCAGGTAGAGATCGACGTCCTCGTCGATCCCGTCGCGCTCGCGCGTGAAACCGACCGGCAGGTCCGCCTCGCGAGCAGCCACGTAGCCCTGCTGCAGCGTGTTGAAGATCAGCGGCCGATCGTCGTCCTGGGTGAGCGGATAGCCGCGCTCCAGGTACTCGGTGACCACCAGCGCCGCCCGGGCGTCGGTCCTGCGGCAGTTGGCGAAGTCCACCTGCCGCAGGACCTCGCTGAACGCGGCCAGTTCGTGCAGCGGCGGCTTCGGCCTGCCGGTGTGGTCGGTGATGCCGAAGTGCATCTCGAACGGGTGGTGCGAGTACGGACCCTGCGCGATCTGCTGGTCGTAATCGGTGTTGTTCCAGGCGATCCAGCCGGTGGACCCGGCCAGCAGCGAGTTGTGCAGCTGCTGCCGGTAGTAGTGCCCGGCGTTGTCCGGCGAGACCTGGTCGCTGGAGAGGCCGAACTCCTCGAGCACCACCGGTTTGCCCGCCACCGCCGAGAGTTCGCAGATGAAGGCCGATTTGAGGTGCTGGCGGATCAGGTCGTTGTCGATGCGGTAGACGTGCGGGCCGACGAAGTCGACCATCGCGCCGGTGTCGCGCACCGAGAACCCGTTGTCCACCCCGGTGACCTCGATGCCCCAGGCGCCGTCGCCCAGCGACACCGGTTGGCTACCACCGCCCGCGCGCACCGCCTGCACCATCAGGCGCGCCCAGGCGTTGACGTGCTCGACCGGTGCCTCGGGTTCGTGCCGCAGCCTGCCGTAGATGGGCATCTCGTTGCTCATCAGCCAGCCTGCAACGGCCGGGTGGTCGGCGAAGTGCTCCGTCATTCGCCGCACGAACCACGCCTGCTGGGACACCAGCCAGACGTCGGCGTAGAGATCGCGGCCGTTGCGCCACGCCGGGTCCCAGTTGTCCCCGGACATGTGCCCGACGATGAACGTCGGGATCGAGCTCATGCCGATCTCGGTGTGCGCGTCCAGGAAGTCGCGGAAGTGCTCGACCTTGGTCTCGTCGACGGTGTCCGGGGCGGGCATGAAATCCGGCCAGTAGAAGAACGACCGGGTCTGCCGCAGTCCGTGGTCGTGGAGCACGCGCAGTTCCTCGCGCACCACCTCGGGGGAGTAGTCGCGCCACATCAGCGGACCGCCGGTGCGGGACCAGAAGTTGGCACCGAGCCAGACCTGCGGCTCGCCGGCCACCGTCACCTTGGCGGAATTGCGTCGCATGAGAACCCTTTCAGAGCGTTGACCTCGTGCTGGACATCTCGCGCTACTTCACGGCGCCTGCCGTCAGGCCCTGGGCGAGGTAGCGCTGCAGCAGCAGGAACCCGATGACGACCGGGATGCTGACGGTCAGCGAGGCGGCCATCACCTCGTTCCAGGCGACCGAGGTCTGGGTGGAGTACTCGCGCAACCCGACCGCCAGCGTGCGCGAATCCGAATCCGTCATGATCGAGGCGAACAGCGTCTCGCCCCAGGCGGTCATGAACGCGTAGATGAACACGGCGGCGATGCCAGGCCGAGCTGCGGGCAGCACCACCTTCCACAGGGCGGTGAGCGGGTGCGCCCCGTCGATCAGCGCCGCCTCGTCGAGATCGCGCGGGATGGTGTCGAAGTAGCCGACCAGCATCCAGATCGCGAACGGCAGCGAGAACGTCAGGTAGGTGATGATCAGGCCCAGCTTGCTCCCGTAGAGCACGATCCCGGTCGCCTGCCCGAGGGTGGCGTAGAGCAGGTACAGCGGGAGCAGGAACAGGATGCCGGGGAACATCTGGGTGGACAGCACGGTGATCCGAAAGGCGTTGCGGCCGCGGAACTCGTACCGGCTGATCGCGTAGGCCGCCAGGATCGCCAGCAGCACGGACACCACAGCGGCGCCCACGGACACGATGGCGCTGTTGAGGAAGTAGGCCGCCAGGTCGATCGTCGACCACATGTCCAGGAACGGCTGGAGGGTGAGGTTCCCGGGAACCCACTCGAAGGTGTCGGTCACCTCGCCGAGCGGCTTCATCGCCGAGGTGGCCATCACGTACAGCGGCACCACCACGAACAGGGTCAGCAACACCAGGCCCACGACCCGCAGGACGCGGAACCACGTCGGCTCATGCATCCTTCATCCTCCGCGACGTGAAGGCCAGATATCCGGCCGTGACCAGCAGCAGGAACACCAGCAGCAGGGTCGACATCGCCGATCCGAGCCCGAAGTTCCAGGTGATGAACGAGTTGTTGTAGATGTGAATCGACAGCAGGTTGGCCGAGTTCGGGACCGACTGGTCGAACAGCAGGTACGGGACGTTGAAGTCGTTGAAGGTCCAGAGAAAGAGCACCAGCACCAGCACCTGGTTGACCGGCCGCAGCATCGGCAGCGTGATCGACTTGAACTGCTGCCAGATGCCCGCACCGTCCACGGTGGCCGATTCGTACACATCGGCCGGGATGGACTGCAGGCCGGCCATCAGCACCAGGAACGCGAACGGCCACAGCCGCCAGACCTGGGTGATCACGATCGACAGGAACGCGTTGTTGCCCAGCAGCCAGAACGTCTCGCCGTCGGTGACGCCCATCGCGCCGAGCGTGGTGTTCACCAGGCCGTCGCCCTGGTCGAGCATGAACTTCCAGACCATCGCCGTGGTGTAGATCGGCAGCGCGTAGGGCACCAGGAACAGCGCTCGCAGCACCGCGCGACCGCGGAAGCTCTTGTTCAGCAGCACCGCGGCGAACACGCCCAGCGCCCAGGAGGCGCCCACGGTCACCACGGTGAACGCCGCGGTGACCGCGAAGGACTTCAGCAGTGCCGAGCCGACCGCGCTGTCTAGGTCGAGCGCGAAGGCGAAGTTGTCCAGGCCCGCGAACGGGGCGTTGAGCCAGTCCCGGAGGAAGAACTGCGTCAGGCGCAGCACGCTCATGTAGAGCCCGCCGAGCATCGGGATCAGGTGCACCAGCAGTTCGAAGATCAGGGCCGGCAGCACCAGGAGGTAGGGCAGCTTGCTGCGGCTGGGCGTCCACTTGCGGCGTCGCGGGGCGGTTCGCGGCGCGCCGGGCGCCGGTGGGGCAGCGGTGGTGGTCATCCGCCGGTTCCCTTCATCTTCTGTTCGGCGTCGGTCAGCGCCTCGCGGACGTCGGATTCGGTGACTTCGCGCCCGGTGGCGATTCGCGCGAACAGATCGCGCATCGCCGAGCCCACCGTGGTTTCGAAGTGCGCCTCGGTGGGAATCATCGGAGCCGGTTCCGAGTAGTGGGTCAGAACCTCGGCGAACACCTCGTTCTTCGGCGTGTGGAAGGCGGGGTCGTCGTAGGCGTCCTTGACCACCGGGAGCGTGCCGTACTGCTTGTTCAACGCCGCTTGCGCCTTCTTGCCGGTCAAGAACCGGACCAGCTGCAGCGCCTCCTCCTGCTGCGGGCTGTCCTTGAAGACCGCGATGTTCGAGCCGGCCACGTGGGTGGCCACCGGCCGGGCGTTGGCGGGCAGCGGGCTGGGCGCGGGCAGCCGGAAGACGCCCCACTCCTCGTCCGGCATGCCGTTCTCCCGCAGCGTGGGGATGACGCTGTTCTGCCCGATCAGCATCGCGGCGTCGCCATCGGTGAACTTCGCCGCGGCTTCGGAGGTCTCGCCCTGCTCGGCGTCACCGGGGCTGGCGACCTGGTGTTCGGCCATCAGGTCCAGGTAGCGCTTGACGGCGGTGACCGCCTCCGGGGAGTCGAAGTCGGGTCCGTTCCGGCCGACCAGGTGGGTGCCCTCCCAGCGGGAGAACATGAAGGCGAAGTGCGAGTTCTCGGTGTAGCTGGCGCCCGCGAGGGTTACGCCCCACTGGTTCTCGTCCGGCTTGGTCAGCCGCTTGGCGACCCGGACGAACTCCTGCCAGGTCTGCGGGGGACGCACCCCCGCTTCGGCGAAGAGCTCCTTGTTGTAGAAGACTCCGTAGCTCAGGCCGTACAGCGGTAGCGAAGTGGGGACCTCGCCCGCCATCCCGGTCGAGCTCATGCTCGACTCCAAGAACCGCTCCCGGCCCCCGAAGCGTTGCATGAGCCGGTCGTCGAAGGGCACGAACGCGCCCGTCGCCTGCAGCGAGGCCGCCCAGGTGTTGCCCAGGTTCACCACGTCCGGTCCCACGCCGGAGGTGGCCGCGCCGAGGATCCGGTTGAGCAGATCGGACCAGCCGATGACCTCCACGTTCACCTCGATGCCCGTCTCGCGGGTGAACTGCTCCAGCTGCGGCCGCAGGATCTCCATGTCCTGCGCGGGGCTCTTGCCCTGATTGCTGGCCCAGTAGGTGATGGTGTTGCGGTCCTCGGCCGATGTCCCGCAGCCCGTGAGCATTCCGGTGAGCAGAGCGGCGATCGCCGTCATCGCCGCGAGTGAGCGTTTGAACACGAAACGACTCCTCGGCCTCTCCCGAGCCCGTCGTTGGACTCGCGGCTCAAGCTAAGGACTTAACCGGTTCACCAGAAGAGCTGCCGCAGGGTGCGTAATCGATTCGTTACGGAAGGTCGCAGTGCGGTTGCTCCGGGTGGCGCAGTCAGCGACGACTCGGCGCGGGTGCGGTGCTGTCCCGGGAGACGAGCTGGCGCGGCAGGAACTCCGCGTCGTCGGCCACCCCGGTCTCGATGAGCTCCAGCAGCATCAGCGCGGCCGTCGACGAGGCGGAGACGATGTCGTGCGAGAACGCGGTCAGGGCTGGACGAACCACCCGGCACAGCATGGAATCGTCCCAGGCGATCACCGAGAGGTCCTGCGGCACCCGCACTCCGAGCTCGTCCGCGCGCGAAACCGAGGCCACGGCCATCACGTCGTTGTCGTAGATGATCGCGGTCGGCGGATCGTCGAGCGCGAGCAGCCGCCCGGTGGCGGCCACGCCGTCCTCTTCGCTGTAGTCGCCGGAGGCGTGCACCAGGGACACGCCCGGTGCCGAGCCCGCGGCCCGGCGCAGTTCCCGGTCGCGGCGGTGGGTGTGCCGCAGCTGCGGTGGGCCCTGCACGTGACCGATCCGGCGGTGACCGAGTTCGACCAGGTGCGCCAGCGCCGTGTCGGCGATGTCGTGCTCGTCGACCCACAGGACCGGTACCCCGGCGACGGGTCGTTCGGTGCCGAAGAACACCGCGGGAATGCGCAACTCGCGCAGCAGCGTGGGGCGCGGGTCGTCGACCCGCAGGTCGGTCAGCAGCACGCCGTCGACGCGCCGCTCGGCCCACCACAGCCGGTAGGTCTCCAGCTCGGTCTCCGGGTCGCTCGCCAGCGCGAGCTGCAGCGAGATCCCGTGCGCGGACAGGGTTTGCTCCAGCCCGGCGACGACCTGCATGAAGAACGGCTCGGTGCGCAGCACCTCGGGGGAGCGGGCGATGACCACGCCGACGGTGGCCGCGCGGTCCCGGGAGAGCGCGCGGGCGGCGCTGCTGGCCCGCCAACCCATCTCGGCGGCGATTTCCAGGATGCGCTCGCGGGTCTCCTGCGAGACCCCGCCGCGCCCGTTGAGCGCGTACGAGACGGCGGCCTTGGACACGCCGACCTCGGCGGCGATGTCGTTGATCGTCGGTCGCTTCATCTGGGCAGGTCCCCTCATCCGGCCTGGGTGGCCGCTTCGTCGAGCCGCCGCGCCAGCAGCACGGCACCGTCCAGCTCGGCGTCCGGTAGCGAGCTCATCACGATTTCGCACCCGCGATTCTGCGGCAAGGACGAGCGCGGAAGTTCCTCCTGGATCGGATCCAGCAGCAAACCGCCCGCGTCCTGCACCGCCCCGCCGATGACGATGAGCTCCGGGTTGAGCACGTTGAGCAAGTAGGAAATTCCCCGTGCCAAGCCGTGACCGGCCCGGGTGAGGGCGGCGCGCGCCGGATCGTCGCCCTGCCGGGCGGAATCGACGATCAGCCGGACGTGACTGCCCGGACGCAATGAGCTGATTTCCCCGCGCTCGAGAGCTTCGTCGACCGCTCTGGTGATCGCCGGTGCGCTCGCCACGGTCTCCAGGCAGCCGGTGTTGCCGCAGGCGCAGTCGAGCCCGTCGTCCTCGACGCGGCAGTGGCCGACCTCGCCCGCGATTCCGGTGCTACCGGCGAAGAGCTGGGAATCGACCACGACTCCGGAGCCGACGCCGGTTCCGATGGTGAGCCGTACGAATGAATCCACCTCGGTGGCGACCCCGGAGTGCCGCTCGGCCAGGGCGCCCGCGTGCGCCTCGTTGTACACCGTGGTCGGGGCGCCGAGCAGCTCCTCGACCCGTTCCCGGAGCGCGACGTCGCGCCATCCCAGGTTCGGCGCCAGCAGGCAGGTCCCGGACCGGTGGTCCACCAGCCCGGCGACCGCGACACCGACCGAAGCCAGCCGCTCCAGGGAGATCTCGGCCCGCGCGCTCGCTCGCGTGACCAGGGCCCGCACTGCGCGCACGCCGCGCTCGGGATCACCCACCGAGCTGGCCGCGGCCGCTCGCGCGAGCGGGCGGCCGAGCGCGTCGGCGATGGACACCACCGTGCGCTGCACCCCGAAGTAGACACCGACGTAGGCGCGACAGCGCGAGTTGTAGCGCAGCAGGTTCGGGCGGCGACCGCCGGTGGCACCGACCGAACCGACCCCGGTCGGGACGAGCAGCTCCTCGGCGAGCAGTTCGTCGGTGATGGCCGAAGCCGACGGCTTGGTCAGGCCGGTTTGCCTGGCGATGTCAGCGCGCGAGCGCTCCTCGCCGTCGCGGAACAGATCCAGCACGAGCCGGCGGTTGAGCTGGCGCACCATCTGCGGGCCTGTCGGGGACACACGTGAAGTATGCCGTTGCAGGTTTGTGTCCATTTTTATCGCCGTCTCCCTTGACGGTCAGTTCGTATGTCCCCTTTACTAACCGCGCCGCGGCGAGCGGCGCAAGAGTCAACGCACTGCAACGGAGCAAGGCATGTCAGAAAGTGCCAATGCTGCTATCCACGGCAGCGGCAAAAGAGCTGGTCCGGGGCGTCTGAAGGCACTTCACTTCGCGTCCGTCGCGGCATTGGGCGGCTTCCTCTTCGGTTACGACACGGCCGTGATCAACGGCGCCGTGACCGCGATTCAGGAGCACTTCCAGATCGATGCAGTCGCCACTGGTGTGACCGTGGCGATCGCACTGCTGGGATCGGCCGCCGGTGCCTGGTGGGCGGGCACGCTGGCCGACAGGTTCGGCCGACTTTTCGCGATGCGCCTGGCGGCGATCCTGTTCTTAGTGAGCGCGATCGGCTCGGCCGTGCCGTTCACCGCATGGGACATGAGCTGGTGGCGCCTGGTCGGCGGTGTGGCCGTCGGCATGGCATCGGTGATCGCCCCGGCCTACATCGCCGAGATCGCGCCCGCCGAGCGGCGCGGTCGCCTCGGCACCTTGCAGCAGCTCGCGATCGTGCTGGGCATCGCGCTGTCCCAGGTCGCCAACTGGGCGATCGCGCGTGCCGCCGGTGGCGCCGGGTCGGCGCTGGGGCCGCTGGACGCCTGGCAGTGGATGCTGCTGGCTGAGGCCGTTCCCGCCATCATCTTCGGGGTCCTCACCTTCACGATCCCGGAGTCGCCGCGACACCTGGTTGCCAACGGCAAGAGCGAGGACGCGCACGCCATCCTGCGCTCGATCGAGCCCGATGACGCGGAGCTGCGCCTGTCGGAGATCCAGGACTCGCTCGACCGCGAGCGCAAGCCGCGGTTGGCCGACCTGCGGAACAAGGCGACGGTGCTGCTGCCGCTGGTGTGGATCGGGATCGTGCTGTCGATGCTGCAGCAGCTGGTCGGCATCAACGTGATCTTCTACTACTCGTCGGCGCTGTGGCAGTCCGTCGGCATCAACGAGGACAGCTCGCTGCTGCTGAGCCTGTCCACTCAGGTCTTCAACATCGCGGGCACCCTGGTCGCTCTGGCGCTGCTGGACCGCGCCGGCCGTCGTCCGCTGCTGCTGACCGGCTCGGTAGGCATGACCCTGACGCTGGGAGCCGCGGCCTTCGCCTTCAGCCACGCGGGCGTGGTCAACGGCGAGCCCGCCATGCCCGACCCGTACGGCATGATCGCGCTGGTCTCCGCGCACGCCTTCGTGTTCTTCTTCGCGATCTCGTGGGGTCCGGTCGTGTGGGTGTTGCTCGGCGAGATGTTCCCGAACCGCATTCGCGCCGCCGCGCTGGCGGTGGCCGCCGCCGCCCAGTGGCTGACCAACTGGCTGGTGACCGTCAGCTTCCCGAGCCTGTCGGAGCTGAGCCTGACCGGTGCCTACATCGGCTACACCGCGTTCGCCGCCTTGTCGATCTACTTCGTGTGGAAGTGGATCCCGGAGACGAAGGGGCGCACGCTCGAGGAAATGAGCTGATCCTTCGCTCTCCTCGGCTCTCTCGAGCCGGGGGCGACGCGGAAATCCGCGTCGCCCCCGGTTTTTCGTGCCCCCACCGGGCGCGACGGGCCGCGTGTCCCGTCGGCGCGGCGTTCGGGCTGAAACCGCAACCCGCCCAAAGCTCGCAACCCGCGCGCGCTTAAGATCAACATCGCTTCAACCGAATCGCGCCCCAGTACCGCAAACCCACGGAGCGAGCGTGTTCGATCCGACGTCGCCGAGCAGACGCGCCCCGTCGGCGTTGCCGTCCGCCCGCGGGCTTCGCAACCGTCCGCGAGCCGAAGCCGCTCCTGCGACCGGGTTCCCGTGGTTCGAGACGATCACCCCGACCGTGATCGACGGCGAGGTGCTGAGCGGTCCCGGCTCGGAGATCCCGCGGCAGCGCCGCGAACCCGGCGAGTAGGCCGCGCGGGCGGCGAGCCTTGGCACGCGTGCGTTCGGGCTGCTAGCACGGCCTGGGCAGTTCCGGCGATGAAGGGCGGACGCGTGAGCACAACGGAATACGAGGGTCTTTCCGCTGTCGTGACCGGTGGTGGATCGGGGATCGGTCTCGCGGCGGCGACGACGCTGGCCGAACGCGGGGCCCGGGTCGCCTGTCTCGACCTCGATCCGAGCGGCGTTCCGGCGGAGCTCCTCGGCCTGCGGTGCGATGTCACCGACGAGGACTCGGTGCGGGAAGCCGTGCGGCAGGCGGGCAACCGCCATGACGGCGTGGACATCGTGATCAACAACGCGGGCATCGGCGCTCAGGGAACGGTGGAGACCAACTCCTACGACGAGTGGCACGGGGTCTTCGACGTCAACGTCATCGGCATCGTTCGCGTGACCAGGGCCGCGCTGCCGCTGCTGCGCCGTTCGGCCGCTGCGGCGATCGTCAACACCTGCTCGATCGCGGCCACCGCCGGGCTCCCGGATCGCGCGCTCTACAGCGCGAGCAAGGGTGCGGTGCTGTCGCTGACCCAGGCCATGGCCGCAGACCACCTCGCGGAGGGGATCCGCGTCAACTGCGTCAACCCCGGTACTGCGGACACCCCGTGGATCCGGCGCCTGCTGGCGACGGCCGAGGATCCCGATCGGGAACTCGAGGCGCTCAACGCCCGGCAGCCGTCGGGCCGTCTCGTCACCGCAGCAGAGGTCGCGGGAGCGATCGCCTACCTGGCCGGTCCGGAATCCGGGGCCACCACCGGCACCTCGCTCGCGGTCGACGGCGGGATGCAGGCGTTGCGGCTGCGCAAGTAGCGGTGGTGCGGGACACCCAGCTCGGTGTCCCGCACGCGCGAAAGGGTGTCAGAAGGTGAGCACCAGGCGGCCTCGGACGCCGCCGGCCTCGAGCCGCCGGTGCGCCTCGGAAGCACGCTCGGCTGGATAGGTGTCGGCCACCCGCAACGTGAGCGTGTCGTCCTCGACCTGCTCGCGGAGCCGATCCAGCTTGGCCTTCTCCTCCGCGTAGTTGACCACCAGCACGGGGAAGTAGCGCAGACCGCGCTCCGCGTCGGTGGAGAAGCCTCGGACGGTGGCGATGCCGCCGCCGTCGCGGACCGCGGGCTCGACCTTGTCGTTGAGCAGCGCCGCGTCCACCGCGCCGTGCACGCCTCCGGGCTCGACCTCGCGGACCCGGACGGCGAAATCGTCACCGCGGGCCACGACGACGTCCGCGCCCAGCGACTCGACGAGCTCGCGGTCGCGGTCGGCCGCGTCGGCGATGACTCGCAGGCCATCGGCCTTCGCCAACTGGATCACGTAACCGCCGAGTGCACCGGCTGCGCCGGTCACCGCGAGGGTCGAGCCTGGCTCGAGGGCGAGCTCGTCGAGCGCGAGACGCGCGGTCAGGCCGTTCATCGGCAGCGTCGAGGCGGTCGCGGTGTCCACGCCCGAAGGCACTCGGACGACCGACGCGGCGGGCAGCACCAAGTGCTCGGAGTAGGCGCCGTAGTCACCCCGCGGCACCACGATGGCCATCACCCGGTCGCCGACCTCGAGGTCGGTTTCGGTGCCCGGCCCGATCTCGTCGACCACACCGGCCGCGTCCATGCCCGGAACGTACGGGGGCTCGTAACCCTCCTGCCGCTCCTTGAACCAGCCGGCGCGCAGTGCCGTGTCGGTCGGGTTCACGGTGGCGGCCTCCACGCGCAGCCGCACCTCGCCGGCCGCCGCGTGCTGCGCCGGCACCTCGTGCACGCGCAGGACTTCCGGATCGCCGAACTCGGTGACGCCAATGACTCGCATATTGATCACAACCAGCGGCGGGCGAGCAGCATTCCAGCTCGACACCTTTCGATTCGGTGCTCTCCGGCACACACCGCTCCACAGTGGAGAGGTCCGCGGTGTCCGGATCGGATCTCGTTCCCCGCGGGGCCGCGGCATAGGCTTGCGGGCATGCGCGAGTTCCAGCAGATCGACGTGTTCACCACCGAGCCCTTCCGGGGCAACCCGGTCGCGGTCGTCCTGGACGCCGAAGGACTCTCCGACGAGGAGATGCGGCGCTTCGCCGCCTGGACGAACCTCTCCGAGACGACCTTCGTGCTGCCCCCGACCCGGCCGGGGGCCGACTACCGGGTCCGGATCTTCACCCCTGGTGAGGAACTGCCCTTCGCCGGGCACCCCACCCTCGGTACCTGCCACGCCTGGTTGCGCGGACAGGAGCGCGACGAGGTGGTGCAGGAATGCGGTGCCGGGCTGATCTCCATCCGCCGCCGGGAGAACGGACTCGCCTTCGCCGCGCCACCGCTGCTGCGCTCCGGAGACATTGACCCCGAGCTGCGCGAACGGCTCGCGCGGGCGCTCGGGATCGACGGCGACGAGATCGTCGACGCGCAGTGGGCCGACAACGGGCCGGGCTGGGTGGCAGTGCTGCTCGCCGACGCCGAGGCCGTCCTCTCGCTCGCGCCGGCCTACTCGGAGGACCTCAAGATCGGCGTCGCCGGACCCCACCCGGCGGGCGGGCCCGCCGACTACGAGGTCCGCGCCTTCGCGCCACTGGGCGGAGGCAGCTGCACCGAGGACCCGGTCACGGGCAGCTTCAACGCCTCGCTGGCGCAATGGCTGCTGGGCAGCGGCCGCGCGCAGGCCCCCTACACGGCTCGGCAGGGCACCGCGCTCGGCCGCAACGGCCGGGTGCACATCAGCAACGACGACGACGGCACGGTCTGGGTCGGCGGCGGTACGGTCACCTGCATCACGGGAGAGGTCACGGGTTGAGGCGATCATGTGTATCGTCCCGTTCGTGCTCTCGGCTGATGACGGGGCGATGACGCCTGCCGTTCGAACGGACGCGCTGCGCAAGGACTACGGCCGGCGCACCGCGGTGCGCGGGCTGAACCTGGCCGTCGAGCCCGGCACCGTGCACGGCCTGATCGGCCCGAACGGTGCGGGCAAGACGACCACCCTGCGGATGCTGCTGGACATCATCCGCCCGACCTCGGGCGAGATCCGGGTGCTCGGCAGCAGCCCGCGTCGCGGCGGACCCGGGTTGCGGCGCCGGATCGGGTACCTGCCCGGTGAGCTGCGGCTCGAAGGGCGCGTCACCGGTCGGAACCTGCTGCGGCACTACGCCGAGATCAGCGGAGTGGTCGCGCCGGGCGCCGCGGAGGAGTTCGCCGGGCGCCTCGATCTGGACCTCACCCGTCCCGTCCGGGCGCTGTCGAAGGGCAACAAGCAGAAGCTGGGACTGGTGCAGGCCTTCATGCACCGGCCGGAGCTCCTGGTGCTCGACGAACCCACCAGCGGGCTGGACCCGCTGGTGCAGCGGGAGTTCCTGCAGCTGGTCCGCGAAGCGCGGGACGCGGGCCAAACGGTGCTGCTGAGTTCGCACGTGCTCAGCGAGATCCAGCAGGCGGCCGACAGGGTCGCGGTGCTCTCGGCGGGAAGCGTGGTCGCCGAGGGCAGCGTGGCGGATCTGCGCCTGACCGCGGTGCGGCACGTCCGGGGAGCCGTCGACTCCGCCACCGCCCGGGAACTGAAGGCGGAGTTGGACGCGCTGCCGCAGGTGCGCGAGCTGGAAGTGGCCGACAGCGGGCGGTTTTCGGCCGTGCTGGACGGTTCGCCGGATCCGCTGCTGAAGGTGCTGGCCGAGCACCGCGTTCTGGATCTCGTCGTCGAGGAACCGGACTTGGAGGAGTCCGTGCTCGCGCTCTACGGGCCGGAGGCCGATCATGCCTAGCGCGCTGCCGCTGTTCCGCCGCAGCGTCCTCGAATCCTGGCGGGGCCTGCTCGGCTGGGCGATCGGCCTGACCGCGGTCGCCTTGCTGTACCTCCCGCTGTTCCCGACCTTCGGGGGCGCGAACAGCCAGTTCGCCGAGCTCATGGACAACCTGCCGCCCGCGCTGGTCAAGACCCTCGGCTACGAGGACATCGTCTCCGGCGCCGGGTACACCCAGAGCACCTACTTCGGTCTGATGGCGTTCGTGCTGGTCACCATCGCAGCCGTGACCTGGGGCGCGGCCGCGATCGCAGGAGCCGAGGAGTCCGGTTCCCTGGAGCTGACCCTGGCGCACGGCGTCAGCCGCACTCGCCAGGTGGTCGAGGCGGCGCTGTCGCTGCTGGTGCGGGTGGTCGCGCTGGTGTTGCTGGCCGTGCTGCTGGTGCTCGCGCTCAACGGGCCGTCCGAGCTGGGGCTGGCCGCGAGCAACGTGGTCGCCGCCGGTGCTGCGCTGGCCGGACTGGGCCTGCTGGCCGGGACGACCTCGCTGGCCGTCGGTGCGGCGACGGGCAGGAATACCTGGGCCACCGCCGGGGGCGCGCTGGTCGCCGTGGCCGGGTACGCCTTCAACGCGGTCGCCAACCAGGCTCCCGATGTCGAATGGCTGCGCGTGCTCTCGCCGTACGCGTGGGCCTGGAACGGGACGCCGCTCAAGGACGGCTGGGACCTGCCCGGACTCGCCGCGCTGTGGGGCGCGAGCCTGCTCCTGGCGGCGTTGGCGGGCTGGGCGCTGGAGCGCCGCGACCTGCGTTCCTGACCGCGGCGGCGCGTCAGCCGAGGTCGTCGGTGGTGAGCCCGCGCAGCGGGGCGTGCAGCTTGAGCAGCATCTCCTCGTACTCCTCGACCGGGTCCGAGTCGAGCACGATCGCACCACCGGCCCCGACGCGGAGTTCGCCGTCCTGGGCGACCGCGGTGCGGATGACGATGTTGAGGTCCGCGGCCCCGCTGAGCCCGAAGTAGCCCAGCGCCCCGGAGTACACGCCGCGCGGGCGGTCCTCGAGCTCGTCGATGATCTCCATCGTGCGCGGCTTGGGTGCCCCGGTCATCGACCCGCCGGGAAAGCACGCGCGGGTCAGCTCGACCGCGTCGGTGCCCGCGGGCAACCGCCCGCGCACGGTGGACACCAGCTGGTGCACGGTCGCGTAGCTCTCCACGGCCAGGAACGAGGGAACGTGCACGCTGCCCATCCGGCAGACGCGGCCGAAGTCGTTGCGCAGCAGGTCCACGATCATCACGTTCTCGGCGCGGGTCTTCTCCGAGGCCGCGAGCTCCTTGCGGACCACGTCGTCGGCCGCCGGGTCGTCCTGGCGCGGCGCCGTGCCCTTGATCGGCCGGGACTCGCAGGTCCCGTCCTCCCGCACGCGCAGGAACCGCTCCGGTGACGAGCACAGCACCTGCACGTCGCCGAGACCGAGGTAGGCAGCGTACGGCGCGGGATTGTGCCTGCGCTGCCGCCGGTACGCGGCGGCGGGGTCCCCGGCGAAGCCGAGGGCGACCTCGTTGGTCAGGCAGATCTCGTAGCTCTCGCCCGCGCGCAGCTGTTCCAGGCAGGACTCGACATCGGCCAGGTAGTCGTCCCGGGACACCCGCAGGAGATCGGAGAAGTCGAGTTCCTCGGCCGCATCGGGACGTGCGGGTGGCGCCTGGCCCGCGAGGTGGTCGCTGGTGGTGGCCAGCCAGCGCCGCGCCTCGGCCTCGTCGTCGCGGCACAACGCCACCAACCAGGTCTCGCCCAGCTCGTGATCGATGGCCACCATGCGGGTGGCCGCGACCCACACCGCATCCGGAGTGGGGGAGCGGTGGGTGCTCGGGGAACCGCAGTCGCCCTTGAGCTCGTAACCGAAGTAGCCGACGTAGCCGCCCTTGAGATCGAAGGGCAGCTCCGCGGCGGAGACGTGCCGCTCGGCGAGCCTGCGGCGGAGCGCCGCGAAGATGTCGCCGGGAAGTTCACCTGCGGATTCGCCCGCGCCGTCGAGGACCTGCACGGCGCCGGAACCGACCCGGTAGCGCAGCACCTCGCCGTGCGCGCCACCTGGGAATCCGAGGAAGGAGAAGCGGCCCGTTCCCGGCATGGTCCGGCTGCTGTCCAGCCAGAACGAGTAGGGGTGCGGCGCGCACAACTGTTCCTGGACGTGCTCCGGGTCGGCGGCGAACGGTACGCGCGCGTACCGGAGCAGCCACTCGCTCGCTGCCATACGTTGCCACTCCCGCCATCGAGAATCCGTCGCCCCAGGTTACCGGGCCGCGCTCGGGTGGCGGCGGGGCCGTCCGCCAGGCGGAGGCGGCGTTGACACCCCGTGTCGGGCGGACCACAGTCGATGACGGCCAGATCGGATCGCGAACCGTCGGGGTGATGTTCGTGGGCAGTGCCAACACCGAGAACTCCGGTCCGCTGGCCGGGTTGGTGATCGCCGATTTCTCCCGGATCCTCGCGGGCCCCTACGCGACCATGCTGCTGGCCGACCTGGGGGCCGAGGTGATCAAGGTGGAGAGTCCCGGCGGGGACGACACGCGCTCGTGGACCCCACCGGATCGCGATGGCGTTTCCACCTACTACCTGGCGATCAACCGCAACAAGCGATCGATCGCGCTGGATCTCAAGGACCCGGAGGACCTGGCGACCGCGCAGGAGCTCGCGCGCCGGGCGGATGTGATGATCGAGAACTTCAAGCCCGGGGGCCTGGTCCGGTTCGGGCTGGACTACGACACCGCCAGTTCGGCCAACCCCGGTTTGATCTACGCCTCGATCAGCGGGTTCGGCACCGCGCAGGGCAAGTCGTTGGCGGGCTACGACCTGCTGGTGCAGGCCATGTCCGGGCTGATGAGCCTGACCGGTGGTGCCGATGGGCCCGCCTACCGGGCGGGCATCTCGGTGTTCGACATCATGACCGGCATGCACGCGGCCATCGGCATCCTGTCGGCGCTGCAGCACCGCGGCAGCACCGGCCAGGGCCAGCACGTCGAGGTGAACCTGCTGTCCTCGGCGTTGTCCGGGCTGGTCAACCACAGCACGGGCTACGTCGCGGGCGACACCGTGCCCTACCGGATGGGGAACGCGCACCCGAGCGTGTTCCCGTACGAGCCGCTGCCCACCGCCGACAACGACCTGATCGTCATCGCGGCCAACGATGCCCAGTTCCGCGCGCTGTGCGCGGCGCTGGGCGTGCCGGAGCTGGCCGACGACGAGCGCTTCCGGCACAACGCCGACCGCACCGCCAACCGCGACCAGCTGCGCCCGCTGCTGGTGGCCGAGCTCGCGCAGCGCGGCGCCCTCGAGTGGTGGCGAGAGCTCAGCGCGGCCGGGGTCGCGTGCGGCCCGATCAACACGGTCGACGGCGGCGTGGCCGTTGCCGACGAGCTCGGCCTGGACCCGGTCGTGCAAGTCGGCGAGGGCGCCGACGCGGTCCCGATGATCCGCAACCCGATCGGCTTCAGCGCCACCCCTTCGGGCCACCAGCTGCCGCCACCTGATCTGGACGAGCACGGTGCCGAGATCCGCCGCTGGCTTCGCGGCTGACCAACGCTCGGCACCGGCAGTAGCCGTCAGGACGTCGGTTCGGTGTAGGTGTAGGGATTGGGAATCGGTTCTTCGGCGGGGATCTCGGGGGAGAGGTTGTCCTGCCAGGCCTGCTCGCCCAGCGCGTCGCGCAGGTGCTCCACAGTGGACTCGGAGGCGCGGCGGGCGCGCTCGAGGTCGATGCCGACCAGCTCGTGCCGGTACTTCGCCGGCCTGCCGCCGACCAGCACGGTGTGCACGTCACCGCGCCCGGCTTGGAACACCACGTGACCGAACGGGTTGAGGATCGGGAACATGGCGGGGCCGTGCTCGTTCTTGAGCAGTACCAGATCGGCCTGCTTGCCCGGTGTCAGCGATCCGGTCAGATCGTCGATGCCGAGCGCGCGGGCGCCGCCGATGGTCGCCCACTCCACCACGTCGCGGGCGCGAAGCCTGTTGTGCACCACCGTTTCACCGGCGGCGTGCGCCTGCAAGTGCTCCCGCGCGCGGTCGGCCGAGAGCGTCGCGCGCATCGCCGAGAACAGGTCCGCGCTCCACCACGCCCCGGTGTCCATCGACAGCGAGACCTCGATGCCGTGCTTGCGGAGCCGCCAGGTGGGCGGGTAGCCCTGCCCGGCGTTCTGCTCGCTCTCGGTGGACACCGACGCGGTCCCGCCGGAGGCGGCGATGCGCTGGTAGGAGTCGGTCGACAGCGTCGCGGCGTGCACGTAGGTGACCGTCGGGTCCATGAACCCGTGGTCCCACATCAACCGGATGCCGTCGTCGCCGGTCGCGCCCCACACGCCGGCGTGCGTGGTCACCGGGACGGCCAGCTCGCGGGCGGCCTCGAACGCGGCCTTCTCCGGGAATCGCTCGTCCCCGGTGACGTCGAAGGCCAGTTGCAGCCGGACCTTCTCGTCGGGCGCGTTGAAGTTGCGGGTGACGAAGTCGCGGAACTCCGGTGCGTTCGCCCAGTTCCACGGGGCGTCGAAGATGTTGCCGTAGGCGAGCACGTACCGGCCCGGGACCTCTCGCAGCGCCTGCAGCGCGGCCTCGCCGTGATCGACGGTGCGCAGGCCGTGCGACCAGTCGACGCTGGTGGTCACGCCCGCGTCGAGGGCCTCGATGGCCGATAGCAGGTTGCCGGTGCCGACGTCCTCCGGGCGGAAGCTCTTGCCCCAGTTGAGGTAGTAGAAGACGAAGTACTGCGACAGCGTCCAATCCGCGCCGAACCCGCGCATCGCCGTCTGCCACATGTGCCGATGCGTGTCGATCATGCCCGGCAGCAGGATCCCGCCCGCTGCGTCGATCACGAGTGCGTCCTGCGGTGCTACCAGCCCGGTGCCGACCGCCTCGATGCTCTCGCCGCGCACCAGCACGTCACCGCCTTCGACGACGCCGTGGGCGGGGTCCATGGTCAGCACGGTCGCGCCGCGGAACAGCACCGGGCGACCGGGCCGGAAATCCTGATTCGCTCGCTGCTCGCCCAATTCACGCTCCTGAACCAACGCGGTATCCGTGCCGACCACGTTCGTAGCGCGGAAGTGGCGTTGACACCCGGATGTTCATCAGACGAACGTGAATCTCGGCCGTTCCCGTCGGGGCGGGAGCGCAGGTATGGCGAAACTGGTGGCCGTGCTGGCCACGACCCATCACCCGTTCTACTACCGAACCAGCACGATGCCGGAGCAGGACCGCCCCGAGTTCGCCGCCGTGTGGGTGCGCAAGGTCGAGGCGTATCGCGAAACGCTCACGCGGGCGCGCCCGGACGTGCTGGTGATGGTCGGAGCCGACCACTTCCACCAGCTGTGGCTGGAAAACATGCCGCAGTTCCTGGTCGGCAAGGCGCCGTTCTACGACGCGAACTACTACAACGAGCAGCGCGAATTCGGACTGCCGAGGCTGGTGCTGCAGGGGCACGAGGGCTTCGCGGCGCACATCCTGCGCGGCGGCATCGACGCGGGATTCGACCTGGCCTTCACCAACGAGCTGCGCGTCGATCACAGCATCACCTGCCCGATCTTCACCGTGCGGCCGGCGAACGACCTTCCGATCGTGCCGGGCCACACCAACATCTTCGCCCCGCCGCTGCCGCGCCCCGAGCGGTTCGTGCAGCTGGGCAGGACGCTGCGGGAACTCATCGAGTCGTGGCCCGCGGACCTGCGGGTCGCCGCGATCGGGCACCGGGCACCTGTCGCTGGAGCTGGGCGGACCCAGGCAGTTCGGGCCGCACGGGCCGGATCCGGAGTTCGCCGCCAAGGCCGTGGAGTGGATCGGGAAGGGCGACCTGGAGGGCTGCCTGCGGGAGGTGACGCTGGAGAGCCTGCACGGGCCGGGCAACGCCACGCACGGCTTCATGGACTTCATGCTCATGATGGGCATGGCGGGCGCGGTGCCCGCGGACTACGCCGACGACCTGGACCTGTTCCACACCATGGAGGCGTACTTCACCTGGTACCCGAACGGGGAGGGAGCGTGAGCAAGTACCTGCTGAACAAGTTCCTCTACACGGTTGATCGCGACCCGGACCTCGTCGAGAGCTACCGCGCGGACCCGCGCGGCACCGTGCGGTGGTGGGAGAGCGAGCGCGCCAACGCGATCCTCGGCTGCCACTCGGCGGAGCGCAGCAGCTGGTTGTCGTTCACCGCTGCCGAGCGCGAGGCGCTCGCCACCCACGACCACGTCAAGCTCGTCGAGCCCGGCGCCCACCCGTTCCTGACCCTGACGCTGTTCATCGCCCTGTACGAGCGCGACCACCCCGAACCGCTGAGCTACCAGCGCGCCTACGCCGACGCGCTCGGGCACCACGAGCTGCCCCATCCCGACTATTCGACGTGAAAGCCTCGGAAGCGCGAGCAGCGTCGAGACGACCAGGAGCAGTGCGGCGTGAGCGATGAACAACCGCGATACCCCACCTCGATCGGTACCTCCGACCCGACGACGATCACCCTCCTCGGCCAGGACTTGGCCGGGGAACTGATGGGCGAGATCTCCTTCGGTGAACTCGCCTTCCGCCTGACCACCCGGCGCACGCCCACACCCGGGCAGCTCAAGGTCTTCGAGGCGGTTCTGGTGGCGCTGGCCGACCACGGCTTCACCCCGACCGCGATCGCGTCCCGGCTGACCCTGCACTCGGCGCCGGAATCGGTCCAGGGCGCGATGGCCGCGGGTCTGCTCGGCGGTGGTTCCCGGTTCCTCGGCGTCACCGAGGACACCGCCGGGTTCCTCGCCGAAGTCCTCGCCGAGTCCGAGACGCCTTCGGACGAACCGGGCTGGAACGACCTGGCTCGGGAGGCCGTGCGGCGCAGGCGCGAAGCGGGCGGGTTCGTGCCCGGACTCGGCCACCCGGTGCACAAGCAGCAGGATCCCCGCACACCGGTGCTGATCCGCATCGCCCGCGAGTCCGGCACCTACGGCGCGCATCTGGCGCTGTTCGAAGCGATCGGGCGTGTGGCGCCGGAGGTGCTCGGCAAGACGTTGCCGCTCAACGGCGCGGGAGTCTGCGGCGCGGCGCTCGCCGACCTCGGGCTTCCCGCGGAGCTGCTCCGCGGCTACGCCCTGCTCGCCCGCGCGGCGGGACTGCTCGGCCACATCGCCGAGGAGATGCGCGATCCGGTCGCCGGAGACATCTACCGCTCCGTCGACCGCAACGCGGAGTACGTCGACCCGGGCTAGGGAGATCGGTTTGCGGTGCGCGTGGCGGTGCCGGAAGCGGAACCTCGGACGCCGTCGGACTGCGGTACCGGCCCGAGCAGCGACCTGGGCAGCGCTGCGTGCTGAGTCCCCACCTGAAACAGCGGCTACCGCCGCTTGCCGAAACAACGCCTGATAACGGCGCCAGCCGGACCGGGACCGCTCGTTTTTCGCGCGGTCCCGGTCTTTTTCGCGCCCGACCAGTTCCACCGGAGGCCGACGTTCCGCGCGGTGAAAGCAGTCTCGCCGCGGTGGTCGTCGGCGGGGCATCGTGAATCGTGCTGCGGGTGAGCGCGGTCACCTCCCGAGGTGCGCGAGGTCCCCGCGGATGCGTCGTGCCGATCGCCGAGGAACGGGGCCCACATGAGCATGTCCACGCGTGCCGCAATCTGCCGGGAGCCCGGTCGCCCGTGGGAGATCACGGAGGTCGAGCTGGACGAACCGAAGGCCAACGAGGTGCGGGTGCGGTTCCACGCTGCGGGACTGTGCCACTCCGACGATCACATCCAGAAGGGCGACGCGTTCATGCGCTTTCCCGTGGTCGGCGGGCACGAGGGCGCCGGTGTGGTGGACGCGGTGGGTGCCGGCGTGACGCGAGTGTCGCCGGGCGACCACGTGGTGTGCTCGTTCATCCCGGCCTGCGGGTCCTGCCGCTACTGCTCCACCGGGCGGCAGAACCTCTGCGACGCGGGCAAGAACGCCGCCACCGGCGAGTTCCCCGACGGGACGTTCCGGTTCCACCACGAGGGGGCCGATCTCGGCGGTCTGTGCGTGCTGGGCACCTTCGCCGAATACGCCGTGATCTCCGAGTACTCCTGCATCAAGATCGCCGAGGAGATCCCGTTCGAGGTGGCCGCGCTGGTCAGCTGCGGGGTGCCGACGGGGTGGGGCTCGGCGGTGCACGCGGCGGGTGTGCGGGCGGGAGACACCGTGGTGATCTACGGCTCCGGCGGGGTCGGCAGCAACGCCGTGCAGGGCGCCCGGCTGGCCGGTGCCAAGAACGTCGTGGTGGTCGATCCGGTGGAGTTCAAGCGCGACATGGCCAAGGTTTTCGGGGCCACGCACGTGTTCGCGGACGCGCGGGAGGCCCACGACTTCGTCGTGGAGACCACCTGGGGCGAGCTGGCCGACCACGCCATCATCACCGTCGGCGTGCTGCACGACGAGGTCATCGACCGGGCTCTGCAGGTGGTCGGCAAGAGCGGGCAGGTGACTGTCACCGCCGTCGGCGACGGATCCGTCGACGCGCCCGCCGGGATGTTCATCGGCTACCAGCGGCGCGTGCAGGGCGCCATCTTCGGCGCCTGCAACCCGCTGCACGACGTGCCCCGGCTGCTCGGTCTCTACTGCTCCGGCGACCTCAAGCTCGACGAGCTGATCACCCGCAAGTACCGCCTGGAGGACGTCAACCAGGGCTACCAGGACATGTTGGACGGCAAGAACGTGCGCGGCGTCGTCGTCCACGGTCTCTGAACGCGAAGCGAGGAGTGGATCGATGACGATTGCCCCGAATGATCCCGGCGCCCTGCTGCCCGCCGAATCCTGCTTGATCGGAGGGCAGTGGCAGCCCGCGGCCGGCGGCGAGCACGTGGAGGTGATCGATCCGGCCAGCTGCGAGGTGCTCGCCCGGGTGCCGCGCGGTGGTGCGGCCGACGTGGACCGGGCCGTGCAGGCCGCCGAAGCCGCCCTGCCGGAGTGGCGGGAGCTCAGCGCGACCGCGCGCGGTGAGCTGATCACCGCCTGGGCGCGGCTGATCGAGCAGCACGAGACCGACATCGACGAGCTCGAATCCCGCGAGGTCGGCCGCCCGCACTGGGGACCGCCACCGATGGCGCGCATCCTGAAGTTCATCGCCGGTCAGGCCGACAAGGTCGCGGGCCTGTCGCTGCCGACCCACACGTCCGACTCCATCGGCCTGACGCTGCGCGAGCCCTACGGCGTGGTCGGCAGCGTGATCCCGTGGAACGCGCCCGGCCCGATGTTCGTCAACGACGTCGGCGCGGCGATCGCCGCGGGCAACACCATCGTCATCAAGCCCGCCGAGGACGCCCCGCTGACCCCGCTGCTGCTGGCCCGGCTCGCCGAGCGGGCGGGAATCCCACCGGGCGTGGTCAACGTCGTCACCGGTTACGGCACCGAAGCGGGGGCCGCGATCCCGGAGCACCCGGGCATTCGCCGGATGAGCTTCACCGGATCGCCGGCCACCGGTTCCGCGGTGATGCGGGCCTGCGCGCGCAACCTGATACCGCTGCACCTGGAGCTCGGCGGCAAGTCCCCGCAGGTCGTCTTCGACGACGCGGACCTGGACAGCGCCATCCCGCAGATGGTCAGCGGGATCACCCTCAACACCGGCCAGATCTGCGCCGCGGGCTCTCGCGTGGTCGTGCAGCGCTCGATGCACGACGAGGTGGTGCGCCGCCTCGCCGAGGAGATGCGGCAGGTCTCGATCGGACCGTGGCACCAGAAGGTGCGGATGGGGCCGCTGATCAACGCCGCCCAGCACCGGCGGGTCCTGGACTACGTGCGGAGCGGGTGCGAGGAGGGCGCCGAACTCGTCGTCGGCGGCGGGATTCCGGACGGGCTCGAACGCGGCTACTTCGTGCAACCCACCCTGTTCGACCGGGTGCGGCCGGACATGCGCATCGCGCAGGAGGAGATCTTCGGGCCGGTGCTGTCGGTCGTCCCGGTCGACGGCGAGCAGGAGGCGCTGGAGGTCGCCAACGGCACGGACTACGGATTGGTCGCCTCGGTGTGGACCGCGGACGTGGGCCGGGCGGTGCGGATGTCGCGCGGGTTGCAGGCCGGGCAGGTCGCGGTCAACGCGGCGCTCGGTGCCGGAGTCATCGGCGGACCGTTCGGCGGCTACAAGCGCAGCGGTTTCGGCCGCACCATGGGCGCCGACGCCGTGCAGGACTACACCCAGGTCAAGACGGTGGCGCTCCGTGGCGCCGCGTGAGGGCCGCGGGTTGCGCGTGCGGGTGCTCATGGAGCCGCGGCACGGAGCCCGCTACGACGACGTCCTGGCCCTGGCCCGCGCGACCGAGGACGCGGGTTTCGAGGCGTTCTTCCGCTCCGACCACCTGCTCGGCGTGGACCCCTCCGACCCGGAGTACCTGCCCACCGACTGCTGGACGACCCTCGCGGGTCTCGCTCGCGAGACCGGCCGGGTGCGGCTCGGGTCGCTGGTGACCGCGGGAACCTTCCGGCCGCCGGGGTTGCTCGCCGCGATCGTCGCCACGGCCGACGAGATGAGCGGTGGACGGGTGGAGCTGGGCATCGGAACCGGCTGGTACGGCCGCGAGCACGAGGCATTCGGCATCGATTTCCCGTCCACCGGGCAGCGCTTCGACCGGTTCGAAGAGGTGCTGGCCGTGCTCACCGGGCTGTGGACCGGTGAACCGGGGGCAGATCCCGGATTCAGCTTCACCGGAACGCACTTCCGCGTCGAGGACAACCGGACACCGCCGCGCACCGCGCAGCACCCGCACCCGCCGATCATCATCGGTGGGGCCGGGCCCAAGCGCACCCCGGCCATCGCCGCCCGCTACGCCGCCGAGTTCAACGGGGCGCTGGGCGGTGATCTCGGCGAGCGCTACGCGATCTTCGGCCGGGCCTGCGAGGCGATCGGCCGCGACCCCGCGGAGCCGCGCTATTCCGCGGTGCTGCCGGTCGCCTGCGGCACCGACCGCGCCGAGATCGACCGTCGCGCAGCGGTGATCGGGTCGGAGTTCATGCGCTCCAACGCCGCCATCGGAACGCCGGCGCGGCTCACCGACGGGATCGGTGAACTCGCCGAGATCGGCGCGGACACGGTCTACCTGCACGTCTACGACATCCACGACCTCGACCAGATCGCGCTCATCGGCGCCGAGGTGCTGCCGCACGTGCAAGGTGCGGCCCGGCATGAAACGGGGGTCACGTCATGACCATCACCATCCGAGGGGCCATCGCCCGCGAACCGCACACCGGTTGGCAACTGGCCGAACTGACCCTCGACGAACCCCGATCGCACGAGGTGCGAGTGCGGTTCCACGCCGCGGGGCTGTGTCACTCCGACGCCCACATCACCGAGGGCGACGCCCCGGTGCGCTTCCCGGTCGTCGGCGGGCACGAGGGCGCGGGCGTCGTCGAATCGGTCGGACCGGACGTGCGCCGGGTGAAACCCGGTGACCGCGTCGTGTGCTCCTACATCCCCGCGTGCGGGGCATGCAGGCCGTGCTCGACCGGGCACCAGAACATGTGCGTCAAGGGCCTCAACGCCGGAACCGGCATGTTCCTGGACGGCACCTTCCGGTTCCACCTCGGCGAGGAGGACCTCGGCGGGTTCTGCACCCTGGGCACCTTCGCGCAGTCCGCGGTGGTCTCCGAGTGGGCCTGCGTGCCGCTCGCCGACGACATCCCGTTCGAGATCGCCGCGCTCGTCGGCTGCGGGGTGCCGACGGGGTGGGGCTCGGCGGTGCACGCGGCGGGTGTGCGGGCCGGGGAGACGGTGGTGATCTACGGCTCCGGCGGAGTGGGCAGCAACGCCGTGCAGGGCGCTCGCTACGCGGGAGCGAAGAACGTGGTCGTGGTCGATCCGGTGGGGTTCAAGCGGGACATGGCCAAGGTTTTCGGGGCCACGCACGTGTTCGCGGACGCGCGGGAGGCCCACGACTTCGTCGTGGAGACCACCTGGGGGCAGCTGGCCGACCACGCCATCTGCACTCCCGGGGTGCTCACCGAGGAAGTGGTCAACAACGCCGTCCAGGTCGTCGGCAAGGGCGGCAAGGTCACCATGACCGCCGTCGGCAGGCTCGGCGAGAACACCGTGCACGTGCACGCGGGCCAGACCATCAGCTACCAGCGCCAGATCCGGGGCGCGCTGTTCGGCGACTCGAACCCGCTCTACGACATCCCGCGGCTGTTCGGGCTCTACCGCTCCGGGGACCTCAAGCTCGACGAGCTGATCACCCGCAAGTACCGGCTCGACGAGATCAACGACGCCTACCGCGACTTGGCCGAGGGCAAGAACATCCGCGGTGTCGTGGTGCACGAGAACTAGCAGCTGTCCAGCAGTGGGCCCGCGCCGCCGCTCGTGCACGTCGATGCGCGCCGGCGTGGCGGCGCACTGGCCAGGACGCCGCGGAGGACCGCTGCGGTACCGGCCGAGTCCAACACCCGAAACAGCGGCTCCGCCGCATTCCCGACCAGGCCCAGTCGCGCCGCGTCCGGAGATTTGGAGGATTCCGTGGCCACGCCGAGCTTCGTCTCGCCCGGGGATCGCGAACCCGTCTACGAGCTGCTGCGCGCTCAGCTCGAGGGCTTGGGCGCGCGCTCGCCCTTCTACGCCGACCTGTTCGCCGAGCACGGGATCACCCCGGCGGCGTTCGACTCCCTGGACGACCTCAGCAAGTTCCCGTTCACCGACAAGCCGATGCTGCGCGCGTCGCAGGCCGCCCAGGCACCGCTGGGCAGGCACGCCGGGATCGGCACCGACGAGATCATCCGGGTGCACGCCTCGACCGGAACCACCGGAAGGCCCAGCTGGGTGGGCGTCTCGCGCCGCGACGCGGCGACCTGGACCGAGGTGGTCGCGCGGGCGTTCCGCACCATGGGAGCAACCCGCGAGGACGTCGTGGTGCACGCGGCCGGGCTGACGTTGTTCGTCGGCGGCCTGCCCATCCGCGACGCGTTCGAGCGGATCGGTTCCACCTTCGTCCCGATCGGCACCGGGGCGTCCGAGAAGGTCGTGCAGGCGATGGAGAGCCTCGGGGTCACCGCGCTGCACTCGACGCCCTCCTACGCCCGCTACCTCGCCGAGCACCTGCGGGCGCGCGGACGCGACCCCGGGGAGTTCGGCCTGCGCAAGATCTTCGTGGGCGGTGAACCGGGCGGTGGCGAGCCCGCGTTCCGCGAACGCGTCGAATCCGAGTGGGGCGCGCGGGTCACCGAAGGCCTCGGCAACGCCGACATGGCACCTGTGCTCTTCGGCGAGGCGCCCGGTTCCTCCGGAATGCGGTTCACCGGTGGTCGTCACGTGCTGGTCGAGCTCATCGATCCGGAAAGCGGGGACGTCCTCGTGCCCGAATCCGGGGCGCGCGGCGAACTCGTCTACACCTCGGTGGACCGGGAGTGCTGCCCGCTGGTGCGGTTCCGGACGGGCGACCGGGTGGAGGTCACCGAGGTCGCCGCGGACGGGATGCCGCTGATCCGCTGCTTCGGGCGCACCGACGACATGCTCATCGTGCTCGGCGTCAACGTGTTCCCCTCGGCGATTCGCGACCTCGTGCAGGCCCTGCACCCGCGCACCACCGGAGCCATGCAGGTCGTGCTGCCGGGCCCGGGCCCTCGAGTGGAACCGCCGCTGCACGTGGACGTCGAACGCGGCGAGACCGGCGACGACCCGGAACTGCGTTCGGTGCTCGAGGAGCGGATCCGGACCCGGTTGTCGGTGCGCGCGCAGGTGCGCCTGGTGCCACCCGGCTCGCTGGAGCGCTCCGAGATGAAATCCCGCCTCACCCGCAGCGAGAGCTGAAGGAGGACGACCGTGCCCAACGCCATCCTGGACCCGACCGGCCGCGCCGAGTCCGCGCCCACGTCGCGACCCGAGCGGGCAGCGCGGCGCGCGGACCTGGCCGGAGCCCGCATCGGGCTGCTGGAGAACACCAAGCAGAACGCCGAACTGCTGCTCACGGAGGTCGGCAGGCTGCTGACCGAGCGGCACGGCGCGGCCGGCGTGGTGCTGCTGCGCACCAAGCGGGCCTTCGCCCAGCCCGCTCCTGCGGAGCTCATCGAGGAGTACGCGAACTCCTGCGACGTGGTCATCACCGGCGTGGGCGACTGCGGATCGTGCAGCGCCTCGGCGGTCGCCGACGGGATGCTGTTCGAGAAGGCCGGGCTGCCCGCGGCGGTGATCTGCAGCGATGCCTTCACCGCCACCGCGCGCGCGATGGCCGAGATGCGCGGCGAACCCGACTACGCCCACATCACCACCGAACACCCGGTCGCCATCCTGACCGAGCAGCAGGTGCGCGAGCGAGCCGAGGGCGTTGTCGGTGACGTCGTGTCGTTGCTGACGGCGGCGAGCTCGTGACGGCCGGGCACGATCCGGACCTCGCGCAGGCGGCCATCGAGTACTGCTACGAGCAGGACTGGTCCGACGGGCTACCGCTGGTCCCGGCCTCGCGGCCGCTGGTTGACCGGTTCCTGGCCACAGTGGACCGCGAGCCGGACGAGGTCGTCGGGCGGCTGCCGCAGTTCGAGCGGGCCGTCGATGTCGAGGTCGCGGCGATCAACGCGGCGATGGCGGGCTGCAGGCCCGAGCACTTCCCGGTCGTGCTGGCCGCCTGGGAGGCGCTGATGGCCGAGCGGGCCGCCACCGGTGGCGGGTGGCAGTCCACCAGCGGACCGGCACCGCTGATCGTCGTGAACGGTCCGGTGCGCGAGGAACTGCGATTCAACCACGCGGGCGGTGTGTTCGGCCCCGGTTTCCGGGCGAACGCCACGGTGGCCCGGGCCATCGGGCTGATCGTGCGCAACGGCTTCGGCGTGCGCCCGCACGTGCTGGAGCAGGCCACCCAGGGGCTGCCCGGTCGCTGGCAGATCTGCCTTGCCGAGAACGAGCGGGAGTCGCCGTGGGAACCGCTCGCCGAGGAGGCCGGCGCGGCGGCCGGGAGCTCGGCGGTGTCGGCGACCTTGCTGCGCACCAGCGAGTTCGTGGACAACAGGCACACCTCCAGCGCCGAGCAGCTGCTCGCCGACTTCGCCGACACCATCTCCCGCACCGGGGCCTGGATCTTCCGGCACGCGGGTGCCGGGATCGTGTTCTGCCCGGAGCACGCCCAGCTGCTGGCCCACGCGGGCTACGGGCGCGCGGAGGTGCGCAGCTGGCTGGCAGAGCGCTGCGGGCGTCGAGTCGGTGACCTCGCGGCCGCGGGCAAGGACGGACTGGGGGACAACGGTGTCCGGCACGCCGACGGGACCAGACCCGAGGGATTCGAACCGCTGCTGGCCTCGGCGGAGCGCACCAATCTGCTGCTGGCCGTGGCGGGCGCGCGCAACGCGGGCATCTCCATGGTTGTGCGGCTGTTCGGCGACTGGTCGGGCACCGCCGTGGAAATCGAGTCCATCAAGGGAGGAAGGTCGTAATGGGCGAGAAGGTGCGCGCCGCGGTGCAGACCGGACCGCGGCGGATCGAGGTGCGCGAGTTCGACCGCCCCGAGATCGGTGCGAACGACGGCCTGCTGCGCGTGGAGGCCAACGGCATCTGCGGCAGCGACGTCGAGATGTACAAGGGCCACATGACCTTTCGCGGTGGGTACCCGGTCATTCCCGGGCACGAGCCGATGGGCGTCATCGAGGAGATCGGCGAGGAGGCCGCCGCGCGCTGGGGCGTCGAGCCGGGGGATCGGGTCGCGCTGGAGGTGATCGTGCCGTGCCGGTCGTGCCGGGATTGCCTGACCGGCCGCTACCAGGCGTGCCGCAACCGCACCGTCGGGCACGGCGTGACCGGGGTCGACGTCGCGCCGAGCCTGTGGGGCGGCATGGCCGAGCACCTCTACCTGACGCCGAACGCGGTGCTGCACAAGATCGACAAGACGCTGCCCGCCGAGCTGGCCGCGATGTTCAACCCGCTGGGCGCGGGCGTGCGGTGGGCGGCCGGGCTCGGCGGCATCCGGCTCGGTGACACCGTCGTCGTGCTCGGTGCGGGCCAGCGCGGCATCGCCGCGGTGATCGCCGCGCGCGCGGCCGGAGCCGGGACCATCGTCGTCACCGGGCTCTCGTCCGATGCGCACAAGCTCGCCCTGGCCGAGGAGTTCGGCGCCGATCACGCGCTCGTGGTCGACGGACCGGACGCGGTCGACGTGGTGGAGGCGGTCTCCGACATCACCGGTGGTGCGATGGCCGACGTGGTCGTCGAGCTGACCCCGATGGCGGCGCAACCGGTCAACGACGCGCTGCTGGTGGCCAAGCACGGCGGCCGGGTCGTGCTGGCGGGCCTCAAGGGTGGCGACGAGGTCCCGGTGCGCACGGACGTGATCATCAACCGGGCGCTGCGGGTAGTTGGCGCGTTCGGGGTCGACGCCGAGTCCAACGCGCAGGCCATCCGGATCATCGAGTCCCGGCGGTTCCCGTTGGAGAAGATGCACACCCACACCTTCGGCCTGGAGGACGCGGCCCTGGCCGTGGAAACCCTCGCCGGAGAGCACGACGGAACACCGGCGGTGCACGTGTCGGTGCATCCGAACGGCTAGCGGCAGCAGTAACTCCTTCGCGCAGCGGAGCTTCCATCGCCACCCCGGCTCCGCAGGCCGCGGCCGGGGTGGGCGCGACCCCGCGCCGGCGGTCGGCGACGCCGCGTACGCACCCGAAACAGCGGCTCCCCGCCGCGTCCTCGAACAGCCCCAGGAGGCCCCGTGCTCGTCGACACCCACGCGCACCTGTTGCCCTACGACTACCCGGACGACGCCCCGGAGTGCTTCCCGCGCATGGAACCCGTCGACGGCGAGACCGCGCGGACGCTGCTCTTCGGGGCGATGCGGTTCAAGGCCAAGGACGTCTTCTTCGACGCCGAACGTCGCCTCGAGGCCCAGCACGCCTCGGGGGTCGACGCCGAGGTGATCACCCCGATGCCCCCGCTGCTGCGCTACGACCTGCGACCGGCCGAGGGGATGTCGCTGGCCCGGCACGTCAACGAGTTCACCGCGACGATGTGCGCCCACCACCCGTCGCGGATGCTGGGCCTGGGCATGGTGCCGCTGCAGGACCCGGAGGCAGCGGCCGGCGAGCTGACCGCGATCAAGGACATGGGCCTGCTCGGCGTCGAGATCGCCTCGAACATCGCCGGGGAGTCCATCGGCGACGAGCGCTTCCAGCCGTTCTTCGCCGAGGCGGAACGGCTCGGCACGGCGGTGTTCGTGCACGCGATGCCCACCGCCACCGAGCGGTTGCCCGCCGCTGCGATGGGCACCTACGTCGTCGGGCTCGAAGGCGCGATGGCGGCGGCCTCGATGGTCGTCGGCGGGACGGCCGGCAAATGCCCGGACCTGCGCCTCGCGTTCAGCCACGCCGCAGGCGGCTACCCATTGATGCTGCCGAGGGCCCAGTACTTCTGGGGCGGTTCGTGGAACGAGGAACCCGTCGACCTCGAGCGCGCGGTGGCACCGGACGACGGTCCGTCGCCGCTGGAGCACGCCCGCCGCTTCTACTACGACTCGCTGGTCTTCGACCACCGGGCGGTTCGCTACCTGCTCGATCTCATCGGGCCGGATCGCCTGCTGATCGGATCGGACTTCCCGGCCATGCCGAGGGAGGACCCGGCTGGCCGCACCGTGCTGTCCATGGGGCTCGACGAGGACACCCTCCAGCGGATCACCTGGGACAACGCCTTCGACTGGCTCGGCATCGAGGCACCCGGCTAGGGCCGTTCGGGAATGCGGCGGAGCCGTTCAGGTTCCGCCGCCCGCACCGTCGAGAAACGCAGTTCCTCGACGGAGCGGCCCGGTCGTTCGCGGAACGGGGGTTCCGGGCGCGTCCGCGTCGTGCGGCGGAGGTTCAGTGCGCGGAGCCCGGTCGCAGGGGCAACCGGCGCTGCGGGTCGAGCGCTCGCGAGATCGAGCGCGACGCCTGGGTCAGCAGCGCGGTCAGTTCCCGGGGACGGGCTTCGGCGGTCTCCACCACGACGCTGATCGCCGCGATCACCTCGCCGCGCGGGCTGTGCACCGGTACCGCCACCACCATGTCCGGCAACGTGATCTGGCCGCGGGCCACGGCCACACCGGTCTGGCGGATCTGCGCGAGCTTGCGGCGCAGCTCGGCCGGGTCCACCACGGTGAGCGGGGTGAACCGCTCCAGCGGCGAATTGAGCACGTGCTCCTGCAGATCCGGCTCGGCGAAGGCCAGCAGCACCAGACCGGTGCCGGTGACGTGCATCGGCCAGCGGTCGCCGACCCGGCTGCTCACCGGGTTGCGCACTCGTGCTCGGATCGCCTCGACGTAGACGACCTCCAGGCCGTCGCGCACCCCGAGGTGCACGTTTCCCCGGGTGAGCTGGTGCAGGTCCTGAATGCAGGGGAAAGCGGCCTCCCGCAGTTCCAGCCCGCGCGGAGCCAGAGCGGACAGCTCCAGCAGCCGCAACCCCACCGAGTAGCGGCCGTCGTCATCGCGCTCCAGCGCGCCCCAGCCGAGGAGTTCGCGCACCAGGCGGTGGGCCGTCGGCAGCGTCAGGCCTGCGCGCCGCGAGATCTCGCTGAGCGAGAGGGTGCGGTGCCGCGGGCCGAAGGCGTCGAGCACGGCGAGGACCTTCCCGGCCGCCGTCGGCCGCCGGTCGCCCGAGTCTCCCGTCGTCGCTTCCAGATCCGGTACTGCGGTCATCGCGCCGACCCCTTTGTCAACGTCACTGGGACGACGTGGGCGGCCCCTCCAGAACGCGGTCCGGCGCCCACGTCTCTTCCCAGTCTTGCCACCCGCGCCGCGCGGGTACAAGGGACCGAACGTGCTTTCGGCGGGCTTCGCCACAACTTCGCGCCCGGTCCGGGACAAACGACGTACGCACGCTGGACCGAAGGGAGGTTTGCGCGGCCTCGCCGGGAACCCGGCCGTGGCCGGGGCGCGTGCCGCGAGGAGCGCTACGGGCGGTTGCTGGGCGAACTTCCCTTTCGTCCCGCGAAACGGGCGCCCACGACGTTCAACGCGTTGGTGACGCTGTAGCTGCGAGATGGTGAGCGCAGTCACTCCTCTCAGCGCGCAGTTCGCGTGCGACCGCGCTCGCCCCTGATCACGGATCGGCAATGACGCCGCGTCTGGCGCATCGGTGCCGATCGCGACCGAAGCGGGAGTGCTCACGTGAGAAGCAGGATGCGACCGCTGTCGTGCAAGCCGGTATCACTCGTCCTCGCGTTCCTGCTGGTGCTCACCGCCTGCGGGGGTGGCGGCTCGACGGTGGACGAGACCCCCACCGGGCCTCCGCAGCACGGCGGGCGGATCACCGTGCTGGAAGACGCCAGCTTCGCCGGTGGCTGGCCCACCGGACTCGACCCGGCCACCAACACCACCGGCGGTGCCAACATCTCCCAGATGTCGGCCATCTACGGTGGACTGTTCCAGCTGCGCGCCAAGTCCGATGGCGGCGAGGGCGCCGAGGTCGTGCCGAACCAGGCCGAGAGCTACGAACTGCTCAACGGCGGCCGCGAGGTGCGGATCAAGATCCGCGAGGGCATCGAGTTCACTGATGGAACGCCGATGGATGCCGAGGCGGTGGTGTTCAACATCAACCGCGCGCTCGACTCGCCGTGCACCTGCCGCCCCACCTGGCCGTTGGCGGACAACGGCATCACCGTGGACGGTCCGCTGACCTTCACCCTGCACTTCACCCGCCCCTACGGAGCGGCGATCAACGGTTTCCCGACCGCCAACGTGAACTGGATCGGTTCGCCGACGGCTCTGCGGCAGATGGGCGAGGACGCCTTCAAGATCAAGCCCGTCGCGGCGGGCCCGTTCACCGTCGTGTCCAACCAGCTCAGCTCGGAACTGGTGCTGGAGCGCAACCCGAACTACTTCAAACCGGATCTGCCCTATCTGGACGGTTTGACGTTCAAGTCCATCGGTGGTGACCAGCCCGCCTACCAGGCGCTGCTGGCGGGCCAGGCCCAGGCCTACGAGGGGCTCAACACCACACCGCTGCTCGAGCAGGCGCGCAACAGCGGCCGGCTCAACGTCACCGCGCAGCCGCCGACCTCGCCCTACGCCATCCAGCTCAACACCAACGCGGCGCCGTTCGACGACGAGAAGGCCCGCGAGGCGATCTACCGCGCCACGGACTTCCAGGCGATCTCCGAAGGCCTCTTCGACGGCCGGTATCCGGTCAGCCAGACCTTCACCGGCACCGGCGGGTTGTTCCACCGCGAGCAGGTGCCGGGATATCCGGAGCACGACCCGCAGCGGGCCAGGCAGCTGGTCGAGGAGATCGGTGGATTGCGGGTCGAGCTCGGAACCCTGGGCAACTACGTCGCCGAGCAGGTGATGACCGCGCTGCAGACGCAGTGGAAGGAGGCGGGCATCGAGGTCACCGTGCACAAGTACGAACTGTCCACATTGGTGCAGCAGTTCAACGCGGGCAAGTGGCAGGCGATGCTGCAGACCGCGGGCGCGTGGGACCCGGCCGCGGGCGTGGGCGTGGGATTCCGGTTCAACTCGACCTCGCCGTTCTCCGGAGTGCACGACCCCGAACTCGACCGGTTGCTCAACGACGCCGCCGCGACCACCGATCACGCCGAGCGCCAACGGCTCTACGACCGGGCGGGCGAGCACATCGCCGAGCACCGCTACGCACCGTTCGGGCTGGCGTTCGCTCCGGCGAACCTGGCCACCGAGGGCGTCCACGGTCCCGGATTGACCACCGAGATCCCGCCGATGCTGGTCAACAGCGGAGTGCTGTGGGACCGGGTGTGGAAGGCCGAGCAGTGACGGCCGGCCTCGCGCGGCGTTCTCGGGAATCCGGGCTCGCCCGGCTGGCCGGTTCGCCGAGCCTGCGGCTGATCGGCAAGCGAGTTCTGCTGGCGATCCCGATCCTGCTCGGGGTGAGCGTCCTCGCGTTTTGGGTGCTCAACCTCATCCCGGGCGGCGCGGCCCAGCAGCTGCTCGGCGCCGACGCCAGTCAGGCGCAGATCCGCGCGCTGGAGCAGGAGCTCGGGCTGGACAAGCCCGCCCCGCTGCGCTACCTGGACTGGCTCGGCGGGGCGCTGACCGGTGATCTGGGCACCTCGGTGGTCAGCGGTCAGCAGGTAACCCAGATGATCGGCTCGCACCTCGCGGTCAGCGGTCAGCTGGTGCTGCTGGCGTTCGTCATATCGCTCGGCGCCGCCGTTCCGGTGGCGCTGCTGGCGGCGTTCAAGCCCAACGGCTGGTTCGACCGGCTGAGCATGCTGGTCAGCATCACCGGGCTGTCGGTGGCCAACTACGTGCTGGCCATGCTGCTGGTGCTCGTGTTCGCGGTGAACCTGACGATCTTCCCGGCGATCGGTTTCGTCCCGTTCTCCGAGAACCCGGTGCGGAACCTGCATTCGCTGGTGCTGCCCGCGCTGGGCATCGCCGCTCCGCTGTTCTGCATGTACACCCGGTTCCTGCGCGGCGATCTCGTCGACCAGCTGCAGGGCGAGGACTACATCACCACGGCCCGGGCGAAGGGCATCGGGCCGTGGCGGGTGCTGTTGCTGCACGCCTTCCGCAACTCGGCGTTCGGGCTGATCACCGTCGTCGGCCTGAACCTGGGCACCTTGATCGGCTCCACGGTGATCATCGAGCAGATCTTCGCGCTGCCGGGACTGGGCCAACTGCTGCTGCAGGCGATCAACACCCGCGACTACATGGTGGTGCAGGCCTGCGTCGTGCTGTTCGCCGTCGTCACGGTGGCCGCGAACCTGCTCGCCGACCTGCTCTACGCCGTCTTGGACCCGAGGATCCGCTATGGCAGTCGTTGAATCCGCATCGGGCGCGCCGACCACCGGGCCACCGGCGCGGTCCCGGACCCGCGACCTGCAGATCACGCTGCCCGCGGTCGCGATCGCGATGATCGGCGCGGCCTGCTTCCTGGGCCCGCTGGTGCTGCCCATTCCGGCACCGACCGGGGGAAGCGTGCTCGAGTCGTACCTGCCGTCGTTCTCGGCCGGTCACCCGCTGGGCACCGATCCGAACGGAAACGACATCCTGTCCCGCATCCTGCACGGCGGACGTTCCTCGCTGATCATCACGCTGGCCGTCAACGGCCTCGGGCTCGTGATCGGCGGCGCGCTCGGTGCGCTGTCCGGGCACCTCGGGGGCATCGCCGACACCGTGATCATGCGGGTGCTCGACGTGCTGATCGCGTTCCCGTCGCTGGTGCTGGTGCTGGCCGTGGCGCAGAGCCTCGGTCCGAGCCGGACCAACACGATCCTGGCGCTGACCTTCTTCAGCGTTCCCGCGTTTGCCCGCATCTCGCGCGCGGCGACGTTGCGGTTGCGCGAGCAGCCGTTCATGGCCGCGGCCGAACTGTGCGGCACGTCGAGCGGGCGAATCCTGCTGCGGCACTTGGCGCCGAACGTCCTGCCGCAGCTGATCACCTTCGCCATGCTGGGCATGGGCATCATCATCGTCATCGAGGGGGCGCTGAGCTTCCTCGGCCTGGGAATCCCGATGCCGGCTCCGAGCTGGGGCAACATGATCGCCCAGGGCCAGCAGAGCCTGTCCGCCACCCCGATGCTGGTGGTGTGGCCGTGCGTCGCGCTGTTCGTGACGGTGCTGGCCTTCAACCTGCTCGGGGAGTCCCTGCGATCCCGCTGGAGCGGCCGATGAGCCCCGATCGCGCAATCACCACCGAACCCGAGCCGGATGAGCTGCACCTCGGTGCGACGGACACCGGTGCGCCGCTGCTGGAGGTCGACGACCTGCGGGTGCGCTTCACCGCGCACGGCAGGCGGGTGCACGCCGTCAACGGGCTGACCTACCGGTTGTGGCCCGGCCGGATGCTGGCCATCGTCGGAGAATCCGGTTCCGGCAAGAGCGTCAGCGCCCGGACCTTGATGGGCCTGCTGCCGCCGACCGCCGAGCTGTCCGGATCGGCCCGCTTCGACGGTGTGGAGCTGCTGGGCCTGTCCGAACGCGAGATGCGCGGCCGGCGCGGCGCCGACATCGCGATGGTGTTCCAGGATCCTGCGCGGTCGCTGAACCCGACCATGCGCATCGGCGCCCAGATCACCGAGGCCATCCGCGCGCACGCCCAGGTGTCCAAGGACCAGGCGGGGCAGGACGCTCTGGAACTGCTGCGCCTGGTGCGGCTGGCGGCGCCGGAACGCCGCTTCCACGAGTACCCGCACCAGCTCTCCGGCGGTATGCGGCAACGCGTGATGATCGCGATCGCGCTGGCCGCGAACCCGCGGCTGCTCATCGCCGACGAGGCCACCACGTCGCTGGACGTCACCACCCAGGCCCAGATCATGGAACTGCTGCTGGACCTGCAGCGGCGGTTGAACATGGCTGTGGTGCTGATCAGCCACGACCTCGGACTCGCCGCGAGCTACGCCGAGGACGTGATCGTGATGTACGCCGGGCGCGCGGTGGAGTACGCGCCCACCTCGACCCTGTTCGAGCACGTCCGGATGCCCTACACGCGGGCGCTGCTCGGCGCGGTCCCGGTGCTGGACCGGGAAGCGCACGCGCTGCTGCCGGTGATCCCCGGCCAGCCCCCGGACCTCGGTTCGCTGCCGGACGGTTGCGCGTTCCGGCCGCGCTGCCCGGCCGCAACGGACGAGTGCGCGCAGGCACCACCGTTCGCCGAGCACGAACCCGGGCACTGGTGGGCCTGTTGGCATCCGGTCACCGACGAGGAGGGCGCCGCATGACCGCCGCAGCCGAGCGCGCGCAGGACGAGCGGGCGGACACCGGTGAGCCGCTGCTGCGCGTGCGCAACGTGGTCCAGGAGTTCACCTCGCGCGGTGCGGGTGGAATCAAGAGCGGTGTCGTGCAGGCAGTTTCGGATGTCTCGTTGGACATCCGAGGCGGTGAGACGCTCGGTGTCGTCGGCGAGACGGGCTCCGGAAAGTCCACGCTGGCCAGGTCGATCCTGCAGGCGCCCCGCCCGAAGTCCGGCGAGGTCGTCTTCCGGGGAACCGATCTGATGAAGCTGCGCAGGCGCGAGCTCGTCGAGGCGCGCAGGGAGATGCAGCTGGTCTTCCAGGACCCGTTCGGCTCGCTCAACCCGCGGTGGAAGATCGCCGAACTGGTCGAGGAACCGCTCATCGGCTACGGCGTCAAGGGCGCGCAGACCCGCCGCGAGCGGGTCAACGAACTGCTCGAGCTCGTCGGGCTCAACCCGGACACCTACCGGACGCGCAGGCCGGGGGAGCTGTCCGGCGGGCAGTGCCAGCGGGTGGCGATCGCGCGCGCCATCGCGCTCCACCCGGCGCTGGTGATCTGCGACGAAGCGGTGTCGTCGCTGGACGTGCTGGTCCAAGCGCAGGTGCTCAATCTCTTCGAGCGGCTCCGTCGCGAGCTCGGGTTGTCCTACCTGTTCATCTCGCACGACCTCGCGCTCGTCAAGCAGGTCAGCGATCGGGTGGCGGTGATGCACCTCGGAGAGCTGGCCGAGATGGGCCCGGCCGAGGAGCTCTACCGCCGACCGCTGCACCCGTACACCTCGGCGCTGCTGGCCGCGATCCCGGGTGTTTCCCCGGGCGCGGGACGGGCCGGCGGCCGCGCCGCGCCGCTGAGCGGGGAGCCGCCGTCGCCGCTGGACCCGCCCAGTGGCTGCCGGTTCCGCACCCGCTGCCCGCGGGCCGAAACCCGTTGCGCCGAGCAGCGACCGGTTATGCGCGAGCACGCCCCTGGCCAGTTCGCGGCCTGTCATTTCCCGCTCCGAAGCGAGGTTTCGTGACGCGAAAGCCGCGTCGCGCGCCGGAACTGGTGCTCGTAACTTGGAACGAACCACCGGCGTCGAGGCCGCTACCGGGGCCGGTGGTTCCCATCTCGGCGCGCGGTACGACTCGAGGGAGTCCCGATGTTCGAGGCGATGATCGATCCCACGTTCCCGGCCGCGCGCCGCGGTGGTGCCGGAACTCGCGCTCCGCGCCCCGCCGGGCTCGGCCAACGGCGGATCGGCCTGCTTGCCAACACCAAGCGCAACGCGGCCGAGCTGCTCGACGCGATCGCCGGTCTCCTGGCCGAACGGCAGGGCACCGCCCCGGTGCGGCGGCACCGCAAACCCGGCATCGCCGAGCAAGCCCCGGATCACGTGCTCGCCGACCTGGCCGAGAGCTGCGACGTGGTGCTCGTCGGCGTCGGGGACTGCGGATCGTGCAGCGCCTCGGCGGTGGCCGACGGCATCGCGCTGGAAGCCGCCGGGGTACCCGCTGCGGTCATCTGCAGCGAGGCCTTCACGCTCAGCGCCGACGCGATGGCCGCGCTCAAGGGCGAGGCGGGGTATCGGTACCTGACCACTCCGCACCCGGTGGCGCCGCTGACGCCAGCCGAGCTCACCGAGCGGGCGAAGCTGCTGCTGCCGGGTGTGGTGGGAGCGCTCACGGATCGTCCGAGCGCTACGGCGGTAGCGTGACCGGGGCGGCCGAGCGCGATGCCGAACGGCTGGACTACGCGCGCGGAGCCATCGAACACGCCTACGCCCAGGGCTGGACCGACGGGTTGCCGATCGTTCCGGTCACCGCCGACATGGTCACCGAGTTCCTGGCCACCACGCCGCGAGCGGGCGAGGAGATCATCGCCGAGGCCGCTCACCTGGGAACCCGCTGCACGGTCGAGCAGGCCGCGGTGAACGCGGGGATGGCCGGTTGCCGGCCCGAGTACTTCCCGGTGGTGCTCGCGGCGTGGGACGCGCTGATGAACCAGCGCATCGTCACGGGCGGGGGCTGGCAGTCCACCAGCGGTCCGGCACCCTGGCTGATCGTCAACGGCCCGATCCGCGCGGAACTCGGCATCAACTGCGGCGCGGGCGTTCTCGGTCCGGGGTACCGCGCGAACGCGACCATAGCCCGCGCCGTGGGGCTGATCGTGCGCAACGTCCTCGGCATCCGCCCGGGCGAGCTCGAGCAGGCCACCCAGGGGATTCCCGGGCGGTGGAGCCTGTGCGTCGGGGAGAACGAGGAGGAGAGTCCCTGGGATCCGCTGTCGGTCGAGCTCGGGGCCCGGCCGGGCACCGACGCGATCTCGGCGATGCTGCTGCGCACCTGCGAGTTCGTGGACAACCGGCACACCCGGGACGCCGAGGAGGTCCTGTGGGACATCTGCGACACGGTGATGCGCACCGGTGCCGCCATCGGGCCTTTCTCCTCGGCGGGGTTGGTGCTCTGCGTCGAACACGCTCAGCAGCTCGCCGAGGCCGGGTTCGGCAAGTCCGAGGTGCAGCGCTGGCTGTCCGCGCACGCCGTGCGCGGTCACGAGGACCTGCGGCGGGCGGGCAAATCGCTGGACGACTCCGACGCGTCCAATGTGGATGAGAATGGGTTGCGGTTGCTCCCGGACCCGGCGCAGATCCCGATCGTGGTCGCCGGTGCTCGCAACGCCGCGATGTCGATGGTGGTGCGTCCCTTCGGTTTCGGCGGCTGGTCGCGAACGACGCACCCGATCCTGCGGAGCAGTTCGATGCCCGCGAAGCCCGATCCCGGAGGTGTGCGGTGAGCACCGACGAATCCGAGTTGAACCAGTTGCGCAACACCCTGGCGGCCGACGACTACTCGCTCGACGTAGCCCGCGACGGGGACGCGGTGAAAGTCAGCATCACCGCGGGACCGGCGGCCTGCGAGGACTGCCTGGTGCCCAAACCGCTGATGCGGGGCGTGCTGCAGAGCGCGCTCGGCGTCCCGTCCGAACGCATCGAACTGATCTACCCGGGGGAGGAGCAGGAGTCGTCGCCGTAGCCCGGCCGGTGCAACCGCACTCGGGTTCCGCAACAGCTTCGTGGGGAGTCATCGTGGAGGTCTCACTGGAAGGAAAGGTCGCGCTGGTCACCGGGGCGGGGCCGAACATCGGCAGCGGCATCGCGCTGGCGCTGGCGCGCTACGGTGCGAAGGTGGCCTGCGTCGATCTCGACGCCGAAGCGGCCGAGGCCGCGGCCGAGCGCGTCGCCCGCAACGGCGGCGAGGCCATCGCGCTCGCCGGCGATGTGGCCGACGAGGAGCAGGTCCGCGACTACATCCAGCAGGTCATCGATCGCTACGGCCGGATCGACGTGCTGATCAACAACGCCGCGATGCTCGGCGGCAAGGGCGTGCTCGATGAGAACACCGAGTTCTTCCGCCGCGCCGTGGAGGTCGCCGGGCTCGGGAACTTCCTCAACACCAAGCACGTCGGAAGGCACATGGCCGAACGCGGCATCCGCGGGTCGATCGTGGCGATCTCGTCGTCGAACGGCTGGTCCGGCACCGCGGGCGTCATCGCGTACGCCTTCCACAAGGGCGGGGTGAACAACTTCGTGCGCGCCGCCGCGATGGACCTCGCGCCGTACGGGATCCGGGTGAACAGCTTCACCCCCACCGCTCCGACCCCGGACAACCCGGCGCTGATAGCCGAACGCGGGCCCGGGGGAGTGCTGGAGCGCCCGCGCGCCAACGGGATCGGTGGCGAGACCGGCGATGAACCGTGGCGGCGGCCTTCCCGCTGGTCCGGTGAGCGCGCTCCGATGGTGCCGATGGGAACGACCGGAACCCCCACCGACATCGGTCACTCGGTGGCTTGGTTGTGCTCCGACCAGGCCCGCCTGATCACCGGGCAGGACCTGGTCGTCGACGGCGGTGCCCGGGCGAAGAACTTCGCCTACGCGCCGGCCGCCCCCTACGAACTGGCCGGACCGCCACCCCTGATCCCCCTGGACGTCACCGGAGAACTGGACCAAACCCTGTAAACCCGAACGCATCCGCCAGACCCCGATAGTTCCAACCTCCGCAAAAACCCTCGAAAACGCACCCCCGAATTCCCTGGAATTCGGGGTTCGCGCGTGGGTGGTCGGCGGGGTGAGCGGGGGTTGCCTACCCTGGTGGTATGAAGTTGGATCTGAGTGGACGGACGGCACTGGTCACCGGCTCGACGCAGGGGATCGGCCTGGCCATCGCCGTCGGGCTGGCGCGCGCGGGGGCGCGGGTGGCCATCAACGGGCGCACTGCCGAACGCGTCGACTCCGCCATCGCGCAGGTGCGCGGTGAAGTCCCGGAAGCCGAGCTGGTGTCCGCGGTCGGCGATGTCACCGACGAGGCCGGGACCGAGCGGCTCGTGGCCGCGCTGCCCGAAGTGGACGTGCTGGTGAACAACCTCGGGATCTTCGGGCCGCAACCGGCGATGGAGATCAGCGACGAGGACTGGCGCCGCTACTTCGAGGTCAACGTCCTGTCCGCGGTGCGCCTCACCCGCGCCTACCTGCCCGGCATGATGCGTCGCGGCTGGGGCCGGGTGCAGTACATCGCCAGCGACTCGGCGGTGGTCATCCCCGCCGAGATGATCCACTACGGGATGTCCAAGACCGCGCTGCTGGCCGCCTCCCGCGGTTTCGCCAAGGAGGCTTCGGGCACCGGCGTGACGGTGAACTCGGTGATCGCCGGGCCCACGCACACCGGCGGAGTCGAGCAGTTCGTCACCGACATGGTCGGCACCGACCTGCCGTGGGACGAGGCGCAGCGGAAGTTCATGCGCGAGCACCGCCCGCAGTCGCTGCTGGAGCGGCTGATCGAGCCCGAGGAGATCGCGAACATGGTGGTCTACCTCGCCTCGCCGCTGGCCTCGGCCACCACGGGTGCCGCCGCGCGCGTCGACGGTGGTTACGTCGACGCGATCCTGCCCTGACCCGGAGACCACCGGCGACCTCACGGGCCGGTGCCGTCCAGCGCCCGGGAGATAGCCCGGGCGCTGGTGCGCACCAGCGGGCTCAGCGAATGCGGTGAAGCGCTGCCGTGCCGCACGACCAGCGACAGCGCCGCGATCACCTGGCCGCGCTGGTCGTGCACCGGCGCGCCGACCGACAGCGCGTCGGTGGTCACCTGCCGGTCGCTGATGGAGAATCCGCTGGTGCGCACGTGCGCCAGCATCCGGCGCAGCTCCTCGGGATCGATGACGGTCCGCTCGGTGAACTCCGGGATGTGGCCGCCGAGCACCTCTTCCTGCACGTCGGTCGGCGCGTGCGCCAGCAGCACCAGGCCCACGCCGGTCGAGGTCATCGCGAATCGCCCACCGACCCGGGTGCGCACCGGGACCGCCCCGGTGCCCGCGATCCGCTCGACGAAGACGACCTCGGTCCCCTCCCGGACGGCCAGCTGCACGTTCTCCCGGGTGACCTGGGAGAGGTCCTCCATCAGCGGCAGCGCGCGTTCGCGCAGACCTGGTCCGCGCGGCGCGAGGGAACCGAGCTCCCAGATGCGCAGCCCGACCCGGTAGGCGCCGTCCTCGTCGCGCTCCAGCGCGCCCCACGCGACGAGCTCGCGCAGCATCCGGTGCACTGTGGACAGCGGAAGGTCCGCGTGCCTGGCGAGCTCGCTCAGCGTCATCGAAGGTCGCTGCGGGCCGAAAGCGTCCAGCAGGTGCAGGGCCCGGCGCACCACCGGACCGGTCGAGCCGCTCTGCCTGCCGTGGCGTGTCACTCAGGTGCCGAGGACACGCGCCGTGAAGTCGTTGCCGAACTTGCCGTCCGGATCGAAACGCCGCACCAGCTCGGTGAAATCGTCCAGCCGCGGGTACACCCGCCGGAGTTCTTCGCGCTCGGTGGTGAACACCTTTCCCCAGTGCGGCCTGCCGCCGAAGGGCCGCAGCGCCGCTTCGATCTCCCGGAGCAGTGCTTCGACCTCCTCCTGCTTCGGAACCCAGGTGAAGTGGAACGCCACGGTGTCGGCGCCCTGGGTGGGGCCGAGCCAGAGGTCGTCGGCGGCGATGGTGCGGATCTCGTTGGTCAGCAGCAGGCCGGCCATCTTCTCGCCGAGCGGTCGCAGGGCAGCCAGCGCCCGGTGGGCGTGCTCGGCGGCGACGAAGTACTCGGATTGCAGCTCGTCGCCGTTGCTCGGGGTGAAGTCCGGCCGGAAGTGCGGCAGTCGTTCGTGCCACGAGCCCGGCACGCCCAGTTGCTCGGTGAGGTTGTCGATCGGCTGGCCCGCCAGCATGTGGGTGCGCTCCCCGGCGGGCTGCGCACCGAAGAAATCGGTGGTCACCGGGTCGCCGACGCGGGACTTCGCCCAGATCTGGACGTCCTCGCGCCAGTCGGTGAACACGCTGAGGCTGTAGGCGGATGCGGCGATCGCGGAGTAGTTGTCCAGCAGCCCGTCGAGGTCCAGCCCGCGGTAGACGGTGGTGGCCACTTGGAAGGTCGGCTGGACCCGGAGGCCGATGCGGGTCACCAGCCCGAGCGCTCCCAGGTGCACCACGGCGCCCGCGAAGTCCGGGTCCTGCGGGTGCAAGCGCACCAGCTCGCCGTCGGCGCGCACGAATTCGATCCCGGCTACCGCCGAGCTCAAGGTCCCGTTGCCGACGCCGGAACCGTGCGTTCCGGTGGCGGTCGCACCGACGACCGTGATGTGCGGCAGCGAGGCCATGTTGTGCAGCGCGTAGCCGCGCTCGGCCAGCCAGGAGGCCAGGTCGCCGTAGCGCATGCCACCGGGAAGCCAGACCACGCCGTCGCCGATGCTCACCTCGGCCGGGAGGTCCTCCAGGCTGACGTGTTCGGCCGTGGTGTCCGCGATGTCGTTGAAGCAGTGCCGCGAGCCCAGGGCCTTCACCCGCTCGGCGCGCACGACCAGTTCCTGCACCTCCGGCACCGAGCGCGGCCGGTGCAGCCGCTGCGCGCGGTAGGTGAGGTTCTTCGCCCAGTTAGTACCACTGTTGACCACCGAAACACCGTAGCCCGTCGAACGCGGCCGGGTGTCGCTCCATCCGCCTCGTGCGGGCACCGCACCGCGCGTCATCACTGGGCACGCACTTCGCGCGGGGATTCGCCGCGAGCGGCACCTCCGGGATCCGGTGCGCCGCTCGCGGCGTGCTTCGACGTGCGCGGCTCAGCCGTCGATGTTGGCGGCGAGCTTGCCCAGCACCTCGGTGACCTGCTCGACGACCTCGGCGTCATCGGCGGGGTGCAGCTCGGCGAAGCGGGTCATCGAGCCCGGGATGCTGAGCTTGACGTCCTCGATGATCCGGGCTCCGGCGACACCTGCGGACTTGCGGGCCTCGTCCTGCGCCCACACGCCGCCGTACTGGCCGAACGCGGTGCCGATGACCGCGGTGGGCTTGTCGCTGATCACGCCCGCGCCGAACGGGCGGGACAGCCAGTCGATCGCGTTGTTGAGCACCGCGGACATGGTTCCGTTGTACTCCGGCGACAGCAGCAGCAGCGCGTCGGCCTGCGCGGTGGCCGCGCGCAGCCGGGCCGCCGCCTCCGGGGCGGAGCCCTCGCCGTCCACGTCCTCGTTGTAGAAGGGCACGTCGCCGAGCCCTTCGAAGATCTCGATCTCGACGTCGGCGGGTGCGTTCTCGCGGGCTGCCTCGGCGAGCTGACGGTTGTGCGAGCCGGAACGCAGGCTGCCGACGAGCGCGAGGATCTTGACGGACATTCGATGACTCCTGGTGGATGTGCGCGGGAAGATTATTCGGACCGTGGTCCGGTTAGTTTTTTACCAGGCAAGCGGACCGGAGTCCAGGCGGGGTGGGACGCGTTACGCTGGGGGCATGAGTGGTGGCATCTCGGATACCGGCGGCGAACGGGGTGGCCCGATCCCGGTCGCGCTCACCTCCGTCGAGGAGGCGCGAGCCCCGCGCGCTGACGCCGCCCGCAACCGGGCGAAGCTGTTGGAAGCCGCATCCCGGCTGGTGGCGGAGTGCGGTGCGAGCAACCTGACGATGGACGCGGTGGCGGCGGCCGCCCAGGTGGGCAAGGGAACCGTGTTCCGCCGGTTCGGCGACCGCAACGGCCTGCTGGTCGCGCTGCTCGACCACGAGGAGAAGTACCTGCAGGAGGCATTCCTGTCCGGTCCGCCGCCGCTGGGGCCCGGTGCGCCCGCGGCGGAGCGACTGCTGGCGTTCGGCCCGGCGGTGCTGCGCCACGAGACGTCCCGCTTCGACCTCTACCTCGCCGCCGAGGGGCCAGTGGAGCGCCGGTTCGTCGTGGGCGCGCGACGGTTGCGGCTGCAGCACCTGGTCATGCTGCTGCGCGAGATCGGCGTGGACACCGATGTCGAGCTGGCCGCCGAGTGCCTCCTGGCGCGTCTCGACACCCCGCTGGTGCACCACCTGACGGTGCGGCGCGAGATGCCGCTCGAACGGTTGGAGCGCGGCTGGCACGATCAGGTGCGGCGGTTGCTGCTGCCCACCTGGTAGTTCTCGCCGGACGACCAGCTCGGCATTGCGCTGGTGCGTCCGCGCCCGCGACGCATCGGATTCGCGCACCTTCCCGGGGATTTCCGCCGGTTCCGCCTGGATCGCCGCCGGAAGCGCCCGGTTCCACGTCGGTTCCGCCGGGCCAAGCGCGCAACATCGCCCGCTTGGCCGGGAACGGGACACGCCGACCGGGCTTCCGGAGGTCGCGGCGCTGTCGCGCAAGGGACATTTGACGTATCCGCGGCGAGTCGTGCGACGGACCTCGAATGGGGCCGGGGACTCGCGTGCCGCGGACGTTCAACCACTTGGATGGCAGCGAGCCAGCCCGGCCCTCGCGTCCGAAGGAGTGCGCAGCCGTGCAAGAAACCGAGACCACCGAAGGCCCGTCGAGACGCACGATCCTCGCCGCCAGCCTCGTCGGCACGTCCATCGAATGGTACGACTACTACATCTTCGGCACCGCTGCGGCGCTGGTGTTCGGGACCCTGTTCTACCCCCAGTTCTCGTCGGCGGCCGGCACCATCGCGGCGTTCGGCACGTTCGCCGTCGGGTTCATCGCCCGTCCGCTCGGCGCCGCGCTGTTCGGTCACTTCGGCGACCGCATCGGCCGGAAGTCGATGCTGGTGATCACGCTCGTGATCACCGGTGGGGCGACCTTCCTGATCGGCCTGCTGCCCACCTACGCGGCGATCGGCCTGGGCGCTCCGCTGCTGCTGATCGGACTGCGGCTGCTGCAGGGACTGGCCGTCGGCGGTGAGTGGGGCGGCGCTGTGCTCATCGCCACCGAACACGCCGATTCCCAACGTCGCGCGTTCTACGGGAGCTTCGCCCAGTTCGGCGTGCCGGTCGGGGTGCTCACCTCGAACCTGGCCTTCCTGCTGGTCTCGGGAATGCCCGACGAGAGCTTCATGGCCTGGGGATGGCGGATTCCGTTCCTGCTCAGCATCGTGCTCATCGTCGTCGGCATCCTGGTGCGCGCCCGGCTCGAGGACTCCCGGCAGTTCGCCGAGCTGAAGAACGAGAACCAGGTCAGCAAGCTGCCTCTCGGTCAGCTGGTGCGCCGCGAGCCGCGCAATCTGATCCTGGGCAGCCTCGCGTCGATCGCGCCACCCGCGACCGGTTACATGGTGATCGTCTACATGCTCACCTACGGCACCCAGGCCGTCGGGTTCGAGCGGTCCACCCTGCTGACGCTGATCCTGCTGTCCACCCTGGTCTGGATCCTGACCATCGTGCTGGCCGCCGTCGCCGCGGACCGCTACGGCGCCAAGAACATCTACATTCTCGGGGCGATGACCGCCGTGGTGTGGCCGTTCCCGATGTTCGCCCTGGTCGATACGGCGAACGCGGCCGCGGCGGGTCTGGCGTTCTTCGTCGCCGCGATCGTGCAGGGCATCATGTCCGGATCGCAGGGCGGGCTGTTCACCGAGCTCTTCGACGTTCAGTTCCGCTACAGCGGCATATCCATCGCCTACCAGATGGGCGGCATGATCGGCGGCGCGCTCACTCCGATCGTGGCCACCGCGCTGTACGCGACGTACGGCTCGTCCCACGTGCTGGCGCTGTACCTGATGGCGCTGTGCGCGGTCAGCCTGGTCACCGTGCTGGGCGTGCAAAGCCGGAGCGGACGCGGTCGGCTGCCGCGGCCGGCTCCGGAGACCGCCGCCGAGTGACTCGGCCGAATCGCCCGTCATCCGCCGGATGGCTGGTTGCCTTCGCACCGTCGTGGGGTCTTAGATTCGAGGTGGGGCACAGCGAGGAGGCCGCATGCGACCGCGGGCGGGCACCACCGGGGTGGATTCCTCGGTGGTACGCGCCTTGGTCGACGTCTCGGCCGACGGTCTCGCGGTGCTGGACCCGCAGGGCCGCTTCGTGGAGCTCAACCCGGCGGGCAGCCGCATCCTCGGTTTCGACGTCGACGAGCTGCTCGGCCTGACCGCGCCGTTCGTCGACCCGCCGCCGGCCGCGGGCTCGGACGTGCGGCGCCAGACCGAGTGGCAGGGCGGCGACGGTCGCTGGCAGCGGCTGGAGTACCGCGTCGGCGAGCTGCCGGACGGTGGTTCGGCGGTGTGGTTCGCCGATGTCACCGAGCACCTGCGCGAGCAGGAACGGCTCTCGGCGATCACCCGCGCGGCCGCTAGCGTCGCGGCTTCCGGCTCGCTGCGCGCGACGCTGGACGCGATGGCGCGCGAGGTGTGGATGACCGCCAACATCGCCGCGGTGCAGATCCTGACCATCGAGCACCCGCGCGACGAGCTCCGCGTGGTCGGGATGGCGGGATTCGGTGACACCACCGGATTCACCGACCGGCTCAGCGAATGCCGCAAGCTGGGCGCCGACGTCCGGTTCACCGAAGCGCTGGAGACCTGCCGACCGGTCGTGGTGCCGCACCGCAAGCGCGTGATCATGCGGGACCCGAGGTGGCAACCCCTGCACCGCATCATGGGCGAGCCGGACTGGGACAGCTTCGTCTCCATGCCGCTGATCGTGCGCGGCCGGGTGCTCGGCGTCATCAACGCCTACTACGTGCCCGGCGACGATCCGGGGCCCGGTTCGCTGGCCTTCCTGTCGGCCATCGCCGACCACGCCGCGGTGGCCATCGAGACCGCTTCGCTGCTGGCGCAGACCCGTTCCCGGGCGCAGATGCAGGAGCGGCGAAAGCTAGCCCGCGACCTGCACGATTCCGTGGTGCAGCAGCTGTTCTCGATGGGGATGCAGGCCCGCGCGCTGCGCTCCCGGCTGCCGCGCGCCGAGGGGCGGGCCGGTTCCGCGCGCGACGACGTCGAAGAACTCGTCGGGCTGGCCCGCAACGCCCTGACCGATCTGCGCGGACTCGTCTTCGAACTGCACCCCCTGGAGCTGGCCGATCACGGTCTGCCGGAGGCGATTCGCTCGCACGCCGCGGGTCTGCAAGCGCGCAGCGACCTGGTCATCGACGTGCAGATCGCCGATGAACTCGAGCTCGACCTGGGCATCGAGGTGCTGGAAGACCTCTACCGGATCGTGCAGGAAGCTCTGCACAACATCGTCAAGCACGCCGACGCCGACCGCGCGGGCATCGAGCTGCGCCCGTCGGTCGACGGCGGTGTCACGGTGCGCATCGTCGACGACGGATCCGGCGGATCCGCACCGGAGCACGGCGGTTCGAACCTGGGCCTGGTGTCGATGCGCGAACGCGCCGAACGCTGGCGCGGTGGGCTCACCGCGGGCCCCCGGCCCGGTGGCGGCTGGCTGGTGGAGGTGACGCTGCCGGCCAACACCGGCGCATGACTCGAACAAGAGGGGTGAACGCAGCATGGCTGAAGCGATCACGACAGATACCGTCGGGGTGCTCGTCGTCGACGACCACGCCCTCGTGCGCCGCGGCCTGCGGGCCTTCCTGGACGCCGAACCGCAGCTGGAGCTGATCGGGGAGGCCGCCGACGGCCAGGACGCCCTGGACCGGCTCAAGCAGTGGCGCGTCACCGGGGCGCGGTTGCCGCAGGTCGTGCTGATGGATCTGCAGATGCCCCGCTTGGACGGCATCGCGGCGACCAAGGCCATCGTCGGCTCCTATCCCGAGGTCAAGATCGTGGTGCTGACCAGCTTCGGCGAGGCCGAACGCGTGCACGCGGCGTTGTCGGCGGGGGCGGCGGGCTACGTCCTCAAGGACGCCGAACCCGACGAGGTGGCCACCGCCATTCGCGCGGCCGCCACCGGTGAGGTGCACCTGGACTCCGCGGTGGCGCGGTTGCTGGCCAAGCGGATGGCCGCGCCGCAGGCCGGGATCACCTCGCTGACGTTGCGGGAGCGCGAGATCCTCGTGCTCGTCGCGCAAGGGCTGTGCAATCGGGAGATCGCCGAGCACCTGGTGATCAGCGAGCGCACCGCCCGCACCCACGTGTCGAACCTGCTCGGCAAGCTGCAGCTGTCCTCCCGGACGCAGGCCGCGCTGCTGGCCATTCGCGAAGGCCTGGTCGTCTCACCCGGTTGACCGTCCTGCGGACGCCGTCGCGGCGCGCGCGACCGGTGTGCGCCGGGGCGGCGTCGGGCCGGTCGCGCGCAAGGGACGGATGACGTAACCGCGACCGGTCGTCGTGGCGGTCCCCGAACCGACAACGGACCGATTCTCCGCGTGCGGGTGATCCATAGGTTCGTGTGCAGGCGCTTCCCGAACCGGAAGCGACGCGGGCGCATTGGAGAACCAACCAGCATGTCGGAAGCACCGCCGGTACCGGTGATCAGCGCGCATCGCCGCCGCACCGAGCTCGGGCCCCGCCGCGGGGCGCGGTCGGTGCGCGACGACGCGCCGAAGTCCCGCACCCGACCGCAGGCCCACGAACGCAACTTCCCGACCGCGGGGGTCCAGCTTTGGTGAACCGCAACGTGATCGTCCGAACCAGCAGGCAACCGGATCCGAAGGCGGTCGGCGACCTCGAACGCCTCGGCGTGGCCACCGCGCACGAGGCGATGGGGCGACGCGGGCTCGCGCAGCCGGTGCTGCGCCCGATCTACCCGGGCGCGCGCGTCGCGGGCCGCGCGGTGACCGTGCTGAGCCAGCCGGGCGACAACCTGATGATCCACGCCTCGATCGAGCAGTGCGGCCCGGGCGACGTTCTCGTGGTCGCCACGACCTCGCCGTCGACGGACGGGATGTTCGGCGAGCTGTTCGCCCGCCAGCTGGCGGCCAGAGACGTGCGCGGCCTGGTGATCGACGCGGGCGTGCGCGACGTGGCCGAACTGACCGCGATGGACTTTCCCGCGTGGTCGAAAGCGGTCAGCGCGCAGGGCACCGTCAAGGCCACCCCGGGATCGGTGAACGTACCGGTGGTGGTCGCCGGGCTTCCCGTCCGGCCCGGCGACGTGATCGTCGGCGATGACGACGGCGTGCTGTGCGTGCCGTGCGACCAAGCACCCGAGGTCGCGGCCGCGGCCGTGGAACGCGAGGCCAACGAGCAGGCCAAGCGGGAGAAGTTCCGAACCGGGACGCTCGGCCTGGACCTCTACGGGATGCGCGAGCAGCTGGAGCGCCTCGGTGTGACCTATGTGGACGAATCCGGGGAGGGCCGATGAGCACCTTCGTCCTGGTGCACGGGGCCTGGCACGGCGGCTGGTGCTGGGATCGGGTGGCCCCGCTGTTGCGCGCGGAGGGACACGAAGCGCACGCGCCCACTCTCACCGGGCTTTCCGAGCGATCCCACCTGCTCTCGCCGCAGATCGGGCTGGAGGCGCACACCGAGGACATCGTTCGGCACATCGACACGCTGGGACTGCGCGAGGTGGTCCTGGTCGGGCACAGCTACGCCGGGCAGCTGGTCACCTCGGTGGCCTCCGAGCGCCCGGAGGCGATCGCGCGGCGGGTCTACCTCGACGCCTTCGTCGGCGGGGACGGCGAAGCGGCCGTCGACCTGCTGCCGGAGAAGGTGCACCACCACTGGGCCGAATCCGCCGACGTGGACGGCTTCGGCTGGCTGGTGCCGCCCCGCTCGTTGTCGGTGCTCGGCGTGAGCCGCGCCGAGGACATCGACTGGCTGACGCCCAAGCTCACCCCGCACCCGTGGAAGACCTACACCGACGCGCTGCGCCTGACCGGGCGCGAGCACGACGTGCCCGCCGAGTTCGTCGAGTGCGTGGAGTGGATGCGGGTCTTCCGCGCCCACGCCGCACGCGCGCACGCTCGCGGCTGGCCGGTGCACGAGCTCAAGACCGGGCACGAGGCGATGGTCACCGCGCCGCGTGAACTGGCCGACGCGCTGCTGGCCATCGCAGGCGACTGAGGAGGGCACGCACGTGGAGTTCCTGGTTCGGATGGAGAACCGGCTGCCCCCGGAGACCCCGGAGGACGAGCGCGCCGAGCTCAAGGCGGGCGAGCGCGCTCGCGCCGCGGAGCTGCGAGCCGAGGGCGTCCTCAAGAGGCTCTGGCGGGTGCCCGGCCGGAACGCGACCGTCGGCCTGTACGAGGCCGCCGACCCGGCGCGGTTGCACGAGGCGCTGATGTCGCTGCCGATGGCACCGTGGCTGGACATCACCGTGGAACCGCTGGCCACGCATCCGCAGGAGGCGGGATGAGCGCGGAGCGCTTCGACGTGCCCGGCACCTACGTCTTCGACACCCGGGACAGCCACCGCGGCTACCGGTTGAACAAGATGCTGATGAGCTTCCGGTCGCCGGCCAACCGGGAGCGGTTCCTGGCCGATGAGGCGGCCTACTGCGCCGAATTCGGACTCAGCGACGAGCAGCGCGCCGCCGTCGTCGACCGCGACTGGCAGCGGATGCTCGACCTCGGCGGCAGCATTTTCTACGTGTTCAAGCTCGCCCTGGTCGACGGCAGATCCATGCAGTACCTCGGCGGCGAGTTCACCGGTATGACCGAGGCCGAATTCGTCGCGATGATGCGCGCAGGCGGGCGCACCTAGGAGTTCTCGCGGTGCGGGTTCGCGTGGCGCTGCCGGGCGGAGCCGCTCCCACGAAGCCGCGGATCGCCGAGACGGCGGGTCCGGCTCGCGGCGGCGCTCGCGGTACCAGTTCTGCAGGGAGGAACGCATGGCCGAGGTGATTTGGGGTCTGGCCACCTCGCACGTGCCGTCCATCGGAGCGGCGATGGACGGCGGCAAGACCGAGGATCCGTACTGGAAGCCGCTGTTCGAGGGATACCGGCCGGCCCGCGAGTGGATGGCCGAGCGCACTCCGGACGTGGCGCTGGTGATCTACAACGACCACGCCAACGCGCTGGACATCGACGTGGTACCGACCTTCGCCATCGGCACGGCCGATCGCTACGAGGTCGCCGACGAGGGATTCGGCAAGCGGCCGGTGCCCGACGTCGTCGGCGCGCCGGAGCTGTCGCTGCACCTGCTGGAGAACCTAGTCGACGACGGGTTCGACATGACATCGCTCCAGCAGCTCGACGTCGATCACGGCTGCACCGTCCCGCTGTCGGTGTACTGCCCGGAGCCGGGGGACCGGTGGCCCTGCGCGGTGGTCCCACTGCTGGTCAACGTGATCCAGTACCCGCAGCCCACCGCCGCGCGCTGCTACCGGCTCGGCCGCTCCATCGGCGCGGCGCTGCGCGGCTTCCCCGGCGACAGCACGATCGCGATCTTCGGCACCGGCGGGATGTCGCACCAGCTCGCCGGGGCGCGCGCCGGGTTCATCAACGCCGAGTTCGACCGGATGTTCCTGGACAAGATCGAGACGGATCCGGAGCACCTGGCCGGCCTCAGCCGCGAGGAGTACGTGCGGCAGGCGGGCTCCGAGGGGTTCGAGCTGGTGATGTGGCTGATCATGCGCGGCGCGATGGACGAACGGATCCACCGGGTGCACGAGACCTACCACGTGCCCGCCTCCAACACCGCCGCCGGCCTGGCCCTGTTCGACAACCGGGCGCACGCCTGAGCCCTCGTCGCGCGGGGCGGACCGCAGCGGGTTTCAGCTCGTGCCGTGATAGCGCGCGGCGAGCTCGCTGCGCGAGCGGATGCCCAGCTTGGCGTAGATCCGGGTCAGGTGGAACTGCACGGTCTTGACCGACACGAACAGCTCGACGGCCACCTGCTTGTTGGTCAGGCCCTGCGCCACCAGCTTCGCCACCGACTGCTCCTGCGGTGTCAGCTCGGACAGCTCCGCGCCCTCCCGCCTGGGGTGCAGGCCACCGGCTTTGAGCTCGCGGTCGCACCGGGTCACGTACGTGTTCGCCCCGAGTGCCGCCCAGCCCTCGCGCGAGGTCTGCAGCACCGCGTCGGCGTCCCGGCGCTTGCCCGCGCGCCGCAAGGACTGGCCGTAGGCGAAGTTCACCCGCGCCCGCTCGTAGGGCAGCGGCAGCGGTTTCAACCGTTCCAGCGCGCCCTCGAAGACGTCCGCGGCGGCCTCGAGGTCGCCGCGCGCGGCCAGGATCCGGCCGCGCACGTAGCCCAGCCGCGCTGCCGCGGAACGATGGCCGCGCGCGGCGACCAGCTCCTCGTGCGGGCGGAGGAACTCGTCGGCCTCGGTCACGCGGTTGGTCATCACCAGCGCGTTGGCGTAGACATCGGGCCAGGGCCAGAAACCGGGCTCGTCGACACCGCGACGGGGCCACAGGCGCACCACCGGCTCGAGCGCGCGCAGCACGCCCCCGTAGTCCGACTGGGCCTCGGCGCAGCTTGCCCGAGCCAGGCACGCCGGGATGAGCATGATCTCGTAGTCGTGCGTGGAGGCGGTCGCCAGCCGCAGGTGCTTCTCGGCCGCGTCGAAGGAGCCGCGCAGCGCGTGGATCTGCGCGCCGGTCCAGTGCACCAGCGGCCGGACCAGCTCCAGCTCGGTCTCGGCCAGCTGCGCGGCGGCGCGGCTGACGGTCTGCAGCGCTTCGTCCCACGCGCCGAGCGCGAAGTCCGCGCGCGCCAGCCATGCCTGCGCCCACAACGAGATGCGCAGCGCGCCCATCCGGTACTGGGTGGGCACCGCGATCTCCAGTTCGCGGCGCGCGGTCTGCGGTTCGTCCAGGGCCAGGTCGAGCCAGCCCTTGCCCAGCTGCGCGCGCTGGTGCTGCGCGCCGCGGCTGATCTTGGCGACCACTTCGCGGTAGGTCGCCCGGGCCTCGTCGATCTTGCCGTCGGCGGCCAGGCCGAGCCCCATGATCGCCTCGGTTTCCACCACGGCCGGGTCCGCCGGGTCGGCGAGGCCGACCGCCTTGCGCCCCCAGGCGGTGAGGTCCGGGCCGTGCCAGCGACTCAGCGAGTGCAGCACGCGCCGCTGGCAGATCAGCGCGGCGGTCTCCGGTTCCCGGTCGGGCCGGCACGCCTGCCAGGCGCGGGTGAGCAGCAGCTCCGCCTCGGCGGCCCGGCCGCGCTGGATGGCGAGGTAGCCGAGCACGGCGTCCCGCAGCGGGGTCGAGGCCAAGCTCTCCAGCTGGGCCGAGTAGGAGCTGGCGCGACCCAGCTCGCCCGCACCGACCAGCGCGTCGACGCCGCGCACCAAGCGGTTCTCGCGGTCGGCGCGCACCGGGCTGAGCCTGCTGGCGTTGATCAGCGCGTCGCCTGCCGCCGACCACGCGCCGAGGGCCGATTGGCGCACCGCGAAGTCGTCGAGGCGGGCGGCCAGGTCCGGATCCGGTGCCGGTGCCGCGGCCACCAGGTGTTGCAGCCGGTCCTCCTCGGCGGTGCTCGAACGCGCCGCGGCGAGGTGCAGGTCGTGCCGCCGCCGGGGCGGGATGGCGTGGTAGATCGCCGCGTGCACCAGCGGGTCCGGGAACCGCACCACGCGCAGTCCGTGCCCGGCAACCGTTTCCAGCAGGACACGAGCGCAGGCCTCGTCGACCGCGATGATCGGTTGCTGCGTGCCCGCGAGCTCGGCCGCGGCCGCGATGTCCACGGTCCGGCCCAGCACCGCCGCGGCGGAGACGAACTCCTGCGTCGTCGGCGAGCAGTCGCGCAGGAGCTCGCCGACCTCCTCGCGCACCGGACGGGGCGCGGGCAGCGCGGGCTGCCAGCCCTGCCAGCTCTCCGGAGGTAGTTCGTCGAGCAGGTCGCGGATGTGGCGCGGATTTCCTCCGGTGTGGGCGGCGAGGTCGTGGGCCACGGGCGCGCTGAGCTCCACTCCGGCGTGCAGGACCGCCAACATCCGCACCTCCTCGGCTGCCAGCGGGCCGACCCGCACCACGTGCTCGCCGCGCAGTGCTGCGGGCAGCGCGCCGGTGCGGGCCACCAGCAGGAACAGCGCCTGCTCGTCGGTGAGACGATGATGGGCCGACAGCAGGACCCGCAGCGACTCGAGATCGGCCGCCTCGGCGTCTTCGACCACGATCAGCGACGGGCCCGCCCCGCACCACTCGACCAGCTCCGGCACCCCTGCGCCCGGGACCAGGCGGTCGAGCACCCGGCCCGCCGCGTCGCGCTCCCACGCCAGGCCGACCGCTCGGGCCACCCGGTCCTGCGGGTTCCGGCTGAGGAAGTGAGCGACCAGCGCGGACTTGCCGATGCCCGCCTCGCCCTCGACGACCACGAAACCGGGGCGGTCCCGCAGCGACCGCTCCAGCTCGGCGAGTTCGGCCCGCCTGCCGACCAGCTCGACGTCGTGCCAGCTCACCAGCCCACCGTAACCGCGCGAGCGGGCCTCACCCGAGATCGCCACCGGCGACCGGCAGCACCGACCCGGTGATGTACGAGGCCTCCGGGGAGGCCAGGAACGCGATCGCCGCCGCCTGCTCGTCGACGGTTCCGTAGCGGCCCAGCAGCGTGGAATCCACCGTCTGGTCGACGATCTGCTGGTACCAGGCGCGCTCCTGGTCACCTTCGGGCGCGGGGCCGCGGGCGATGCGCCGCGGTGGTGCTTCGGTACCGCCCGGAGCGGTGGCCACCACCCGGATGCCGTGCTCGGCGGCCTCCATCGCCAGCGCGGTGGTGATCGCGTTGACCCCGCCCTTGGCGGCGGCGTACGGCACCCGGTTGATCCCGCGGGTGGCCACCGAGGAAACGTTGACGATGGTGCCGCGCCCCTGCGCGATCAGGTAGGGCAGCACGGCGCGGCAGGACCACAGCGTCGGGAACAACGACCGGCGGACCTCGGCCTCGATCTGCTCCGGCGGGTAGTGCTCGTAGGGCTTGGCCCAGATCGTGCCGCCGACGGTGTTGACCAGGACGTCGATCCCGCCGTGCAGGCCGTGCGCTTCGGACATCACCTCGATGGCCCCGGTGTACTCCTCGAGGTCGGCGATCAACCCGTGCGCCTTGCGGCCGCCGGCGAGCAGCCCGCCCGCGACTTCGTGCACCACCTCGCTGCGGTCCACCAGCACGACTTCGGCGCCTTCGGCGAACATGCGCTCGGCCGTCGCCCGCCCGATGCCCTGCGCGGTGCCGGTGACCACGACGACCTGTCCGGCGAAGCGGTTCATCGGCCCACCTCCGCGGCGACGGTGAACTTCTCGGTGTAGAAGTTCGCCGGGGCGACTCCGGTGTCCCGCAGGTGCCCGCGCACCGCGTCGACCATCGGCGGTGGTCCGCACAGGTAGACGTCCACGTCGCCGCCGTGCAGCACCTCCGGGGTGAACAGCCCGGTCACGTAGCCCTTGTTGGGTGCGCTGCTGTTCTCGTCGGCCACGCAGTGCTCGAAGGTGAACCCGGGGATCGTCTCCGCGCACGACCGCAGCCAGTCCAGCTCGACCAGGTCGGTGTCGGTGGTGACGCCGTAGATCAGGTGCACCGGGTGGGCGGGCGCGGATTCCCGGAACCGCTCCAGCATCGACTGCAGCGGAGCCAGCCCGGTGCCGCCCGCCAGCAGCAGCGCGGGACGCAGCAGCTCGCGCAGGAAGAACCCGCCCAGCGGTCCGGTGAGCTCCAGCCGGTCGCCGACCTCGGCGCGTTCGGAGAGGTAGGTCGACATCGCGCCGCCCCGCGTGATGCGCACCAGGAAGGACACGGTCTTCTCCGAGGGGCCGGAGCTGAACGAGTAGGACCGGGTCAGCTCGGTTCCCGGCACCCGGACGTTGACGTACTGCCCGGGCAGGAACGCCAGCCGGTCCCGGTCGTCGAGCTCGACCGAGAATGCCACTGCGGATTCGGACAGCCGCCGGATCTCGGTGATGCATCCCGCGTGCGCTTCCGCGCCGGTCTTGGCGGACGCGGAGGTGGCCTGGATCTCCAGGACCAGATCGCTCTCCGGCACCATCTGGCAGGGCAGCGCGTAACCGGCCGCGGCCTCGTCGTCGGAGAGCGCGTCCTCGATGTAGTCCCCGCCGTCGTACCGGCCGGAGACGCACATCGACTTGCAGGTGCCGCAGGCACCGTCCCGGCAGTCCAGCGGGATGTTGATGCGCTGCCGGTAGGACGCCTCCGCGACCGTCTCGTGCGGATCGCACTCGATGAAGCGGGTGACACCGTCTTCGAAGCTCAACGCCACTTGATAGCTCATGTCGCGCTCCTCGTGAATCGTCCTCGAGCGCCGGCGGTGCGACCGCGGCGGGTCCCGAACCGCACCGCCGGGCCGCTGAGCCGGATCGGCGGGATCAAACGTGGTAGATGTCGACGACGTGGTGCACGTAGTCGTTCTTGAGCACCACGGTCTTCTTCGTGATCAGCGGCAGCTCGCCGGTGAAATCGATGGTGTAGAACGAGGTTCCGAAGTAGGTGTCGACGTTCTGGTAGCGGTAGTAGAGCGTGAACCAGTTGAACCGCACGTCGACCTCGCCGCCGCGCTGCTCGACGATCTCCACGTTGGTGATGTTGTGCCCGGTGCGCGGCTCCGGGATGCTCGTGGCCGCCGATCGGTCGGTGCGGATCCGGAAGACCCGGTCCTCCAGGCCACCCCGGTTGGGGTAGTAGATCAGCGAGATCTCGCTGTGCGGGTCCTCGGTGAGCTCGTCATCGTCGTCCCACGCGGGCATCCAGTACACGACGTCCGGGTGGTAGCACTCGAGCCACTGCTCGAACTCGCGATCGTCCAGGTAGCGGGCCTCGCGGTAGAGGAACTGCCGCACGGCCTCGGTGGTGATCTCCGCGGTAGCTGTGGTCATCTCGCACCTCACCGGTTTCCGCTGGCCTCGGCGGAATCCACCGCGGCGCGCATCTTCTCGAGCCAGTAGCCGTGCTGGATGGGGTAGAGGCCCTCGTCCTCGGTGCGCACTCCGCTGGCGATCGGTTCGAGGCCCAGCCGCTCGGCGTCCGCATCGGGGCCGTCGATCTGGTGGGTGGCCCCGCGGCTGAGGTCGTTCCACGGCGCCGCGGTCGCCACGTAGGTGTTCTGGCAGGCGCGGAACTCCTCGAGGTCGTCCGGCGTGGCCATCCCGGTGGCGTTGAAGAAGTCCTCGTACTGGCGGATTCGGTTGGCCCGCGCCTCGGCGCTCTCGCCCTTGGGGGCGATGCAGTAGATGGTCACCTCGGTCTTGTCCACCGAGATCGGCCGGAAGTGCCGGATCTGCGAGCTGAACTGGTCCATCAGGTAGACGTTCGGGTACAGGCAGAGGTTGCGGGAGTAGCCGATCATCCAGTTGGCGCGGTCCTCGCCGAACTGCGCCACGAGTTCGTCGCGCTTCTCGTTCAGCGAGCGGTTGCTCGGATCCGCCCACTCGGTCCACAGCAGCAGGTGCCCGTGCTCGAAGGAGTAGAACCCGCCCTTCTGCCGGGACCAGGAACCGGCGTCCATGTTCTTGGTCTCGTTCGCCGATTCGCCGGACTTGCGGCGGGCCGTGGTGGCCGCGTAGTTCCAGTGCGTCGCCGAGACGTGGTAGCCGTCCGCGCCGTTCTCGGCCTGCAGCTTCCAGTTGCCGTCGAAGACGTAGCTCGAGGCGCCGCGCAGCACTTCCAGGCCGTCCGGTGACTGGTCGACGACCATGTCGATGATCTTCGCGGCCTCGCCGAGGTGCTCGACCAGCGGTGCGACGTCGGCGTTGAGGCTGCCGAAGAGGAATCCGCGGTAGTTCTCGAAGCGCGCGACCCTGGTCAGGTCGTGCGAGCCGTCGGTGTTGAACTGCTCGGGATACCCCGCGTCGCGCGGGTCCTTGACCTTGAGCAGCTTGCCGGAGTTGCTGAACGTCCAGCCGTGGAAGGGGCAGGTCAGCGTCGTGCGGTTGTCCCGCTTGCGGCGGCAGAGCATCGCGCCGCGGTGCGAGCAGGCGTTGACCAGGCAGTTGAGCTCGCCCTGCTTGTCGCGGGTGATCACCACCGGGGTGCGCCCGATGTAGGTGGTGAAGTAGTCCCCGGGGTTCGGGATCTGGCTCTCGTGGGCGAGGTAGAGCCAGTTGCCCTCGAACAGGTAGCGCATCTCCAGCTCGAACAGATCCGGGTCGGTGAAGATGCTGCGGTTGGCGCGGTACACGCCGCGTTCGGGGTCTTCCACCAGGGCGTCGGCGAGCGTGGTCCGGATGCGGTCCAGCGTCTCGGACATGTGGTGCCTCCTGTTCCGGCGGGCGACTCCGCCCGCCTCGGACTGCGATGTCCGCCTTCGCGGAGAAGGTTTGGAGCACGTTGGCACGCGAGTGCGCTGGGTCACACCGGGCAAAACCCGAGTTCCGACCAGGACCCCCATTCATATGCGCCACATATGAAAGTGGCTCGAATGAGTATTTGTGGCCGCTGAATAACCGGCTTAGTCTGGCCGGGACGAGGTCGCGCTGTGGTCGCGACCACAGCCCTGCGGTTGCGGTGGAGGGGGTGGGCATGGAGCTGCGGCACATGCGCTACTTCGTGGCGGTCGCCGAGACCCGGCACTTCGGCCGGGCGGCCAAGCGGCTGAACATGGCGCAGCCACCGCTGTCGCAGGCGATCCGCCAGCTGGAGGACGAGCTCGGCGCGTCGTTGCTGGCGCGCACCACGCGGCAGGTGCAGCTCACGCCCGCCGGTGAGGTCTTCTACGACGACGCGCTGCGCATCCTCAAGTCCATCGAGGACGCCACCGGCCGGGTCGAGCGGCTCGCCGATGGCAGGCACGGCGTGCTGCGGCTGGGCATGACCGGGTTGGCCTGCTACGCGCAGCTACCCAGGCTGGCGCGGATCGTGGAACGCGAACTTCCCGCGGTGGAACTGGAAATCCACGCCGACCTGCTGACCCCGGCGCAGGAGAAGGCGCTGCGCGAGGACAGCATCGACGTCGGCGTGCTGCGCCCGCCGACGCGGGAGACCGGGATCGCCCACCGCACCATCGCCCGCGAGCCCTTGGTGCTGGTGCTGCCCGAGAATCACACGCTGGCCGGCTTCGACGAGGTCGAGATGGCCAGGCTGCGCTCCGAGCGCTTCATCATGTACTCCACGACGCTGCGCTCGGTGGTCAACGACGCCGTCGTGCGCAGCTGCCTGACCGCCGGGTTCTACCCGCTGTGCGGCCACGAGATCGGGGAGGCCGCGATCCAGGTGGCCCTGGTGGCGGCCGGGCTCGGGGTGGCGCTGGCCCCGGAGTCGGTCCGGTCGATCCCGTTGCCGGGCGTGGTGTTCCGCCCGGTCCCCGACGCGGGCAGCGTCGAGCTGGCGGTGGCCTGGCGGGACGACGACGACTCGCCGCTGCTGCGCAACCTGCTCACCGCGCTGACCGCAGACGAGGTGTTCAACCCGCGAGACATCGAGGTTTCCCCGTGAAGATCACGCAGGTCGAGGCGATCCCGTTCGCCATCCCGTATCGCAAGCCGTTGCGCTTCGCCAGCGGCGAGGTGCACGCCGCCGAGCACGTGCTGGTCCGGGTGCACACCGACGAAGGGCTGGTCGGGGTCGGCGAAGCGCCGCCGCGACCGTTCACCTACGGCGAGACCCAGGAATCCATCATCACCGCGATCGACAAGCTGTTCGCGCCCGAGGTGATCGGCAGCTCACCGCTGGAGCGCGAGGCCATCCACGCGCGGCTGAACCGCACCGTCGGCAACCCCACGGCCAAGGCGGCGCTGGACATGGCGTTGTGGGACGTCATCGGCAAGTCGCTGGAGCTGCCGGTGACCGACCTGCTCGGCGGGTACGGCGACCGGATGCGGGTCTCGCACATGGTGGGTTTCGCACCACCGGAGCAGATGGTCGCCGAGGCCGAGCGGATGCGCGACGAGTACGGGATCACCACCTTCAAGGTCAAGGTCGGGCGCAATCCCTACACCCAGGACGTCGCGGCCTGCCGAGCGCTGCGCGAAGCGCTGGGCGAGGACGTCGAGCTCTACGTCGACGGCAACCGCGGCTGGACCGCCTCGGACTCCGCCCGCGCCCTGCAGGAGATGTCGGACCTCGGGCTGACGCTGGCCGAGGAGCTGTGCCCGGCCGACGAGGTGCTGGGCAGGCGGTGGCTGGTCCAGCAGTGCACGATCCCGTTCGTCGCCGACGAGAGCGCGACCCGCCCGGCCGAGGTCACGCGCGAGCTGCTGGGCGGTTCGGCGACGGCGATCAGCATCAAGACCGCGCGCACCGGGTTCACCGCCTCGCAACGGGTGCTGTTCCAGTGCGAGGGGCTCGGGGTGGAGGTGGTGGTCGGCAACCAGGTCGACGGGCAGCTCGGAACCATGTGTGGGGCCGTCTTCGGCGCGGCGCACGAGCTGACCTCCAAGCGCGCGGGCGAGCTGTCCAACTTCCTGGACATGCGCGATGACCTGCTCACCGAGCCGATCCGGATCGTCGACGGCACCGTCCCGGTCCGGCGGCTTCCCGGAATCGGGGTGGAGATCGACCCCGAAAAGCTCGCGCACTACCGCCAGGACCGCTGAGGCCCGGGCGGGCGCGGAGAACCGTCAACAACGCAGTTGAGTGAGGGAAGTATCGAGATGACATCGCAGCTGAGCGACCAGCAAGCCACCGCAGCGGCCTCGGGCGCCGCCGCCACCGAGCGCTTCCAGCAGAAGGGCAGCGCGGCCGACACCAGCCCGGAGCGCGTCGACCTCCTGGCGGGCGAGGTCCTCAAGGCGGTGCACGACACGATCCGCAAGCACGAGGTCACCTACGCCGAGTACGACGCGCTCAAGGCGTGGCTGATCCAGGTCGGCGCGGACGGCGAGTGGCCGCTGTTCCTGGACGTGTGGGTCGAGCACGTGGTCGAGGAGGTCGCCACCTCCGACCGGCGGGGTTCCAAGGGCACCATCGAAGGGCCCTACTACGTGCCGGACGCGCCGCGGCTGCCCGCGGAGGCGACCCTGCCGATGCGCGATGCCGAGCCCGGGACCCCGCTGCTGTTCCAGGGAGAGGTCAGCAGCGTGGCGGGGCAGCCGCTGTCCGGCGCGGAGGTCGAGATCTGGCACGCCGACGACGACGGTTACTACTCGCAGTTCGCCCCGGACATTCCGGAGTGGAACCTGCGCGGCACGGTCGTCGCCGACGAGCAGGGCAGGTTCAAGATCCACACGGTGCAGCCCGCGCCGTATCAGATCCCCACCGACGGCGCGTGCGGCAAGCTGATCTCCGCCGCGGGCTGGCACGCCTGGCGTCCGGCGCACCTGCACCTGAAGGTTTCCGCGCCGGGGCACCAGCTGCTCACCGCCCAGCTGTACTTCGCGGGCGGCGAGCACGTGGCCGACGACATCGCGCAGGCGGTCAAGCCCGAGCTGATCCTGGATCCGGCGCCGAAGCCCGATGGTTCCGGCAACGAGGTCACCTACGACTTCGTCCTCGACCCCGAGTGAACCGGCGCGGCCGGAGAGAGGAAGCGCATTGCTGTTCGCGGTGAAGATGGACGTCGATCTCCCGGTGGAGATGGATCCCGAGGTCAAGGCGGACACGCTCGCCAGGGAGAAGGCCTACTCGCAGCAGTTGCAGCGGGACGGGGAATGGGTGCACATCTGGCGGCTGGCCGGCCGGTACTCCAACCTCAGCGTCTTCGACGTCGCCGACAACGAGCGGTTGCACGAGATCCTGTGGAACCTGCCGCTGTTCCCGTACATGAACGTCGAGGTCACCCCGCTGGCCACGCATCCATCGGACATCGCCCTGCTGCGGGCCTGAGCGCGAGCCGGACCGGGGCGCACCGGGCTCCTGTCCGGGCCTCTCGGGCGTCGAGGCCTGACGGTCTTAGGAGACATTTTCAGTTCGTGGGTTGTGGCGGTGCCGGGAGCGGAACCTCGGACGCCGCCGGGCTGCGGGATCCGCTCCTTGAGCAGCGGCCTGCGCGGCGTCGCGGCTGTCCTCGCCCGACGACGTCGGAGAACCCGCAGCGGCGCCGGCTGAGTCCCACACCGCATGCGGCCCCGCCGCATTCTGAAAGGACCCCTTAGGAAAAGCTGTCACGTCCCCTGCTCGGGTGTCGCTGTCGGATTGGCCGGTGGGGTTCGTTGCCGACTCCGCGGGTCCCGGGAGCACCCGCGGCCGGGCGACGTGCGTGGCTCACCGCCCTCTGACCTGCAGCGCGCCCAGCAGCTTGGCGGTCGCTCGTTCGATCTCGTCGACCGCCTCCTGGAAGGCTTCGGTGTTGTGCGCTGCGGGCGCGCGGAAGCCGGAGATCTTGCGGACGTACTGCAGGGCCGCCGCGTGCACGTCGGATTCGGTCACCTGTTCGGCATACGGTGGGCGCAGCGTCTTGATGCTTCGGCACATGTGCGCATTGTCCACCTGCCGCGCCCCGCTCACCAGCGTTAATGTGGCCCGGTGTCGAAACCGAGCCGGGAGGAAGTCATGGGCGCCGCCCCGTTGCCGATCTGCGCGACCTGCGGGACCCAGTACGCGCAGGAGCGGGCGGACTGCCCGATCTGCCTGGACGAGCGGCAGTACGTGCCGCTGGACGGACAGCGCTGGACCGATCTGGAGACCCTGCGAGCCGAGCACGAGCCGCTGCTGCGCGATCAAGGCGGGCTGCTGGGCATCGGGTGCGAGCCGAAGTTCGGCATCGGTCAGCGCGCGCTGCTGGTACCGACCGAGGCCGGAAACGTGCTGTGGGACTGCGTTTCCTACCTGGACGACGAGATCGCGGCCGCGATCGACGAACGCGGCGGGTTGATCGGCGTCGCGATCAGCCACCCGCACTACTACACGACCATGGTGGAGTGGGCGCGCGCCTTCGACGTGCCCATCCACCTGCACGCCGACGACCGGCAGTGGGTGTGCAGGCCGGACCCGGCGATCGAGTTCTGGGACGGCGAGACCAAGGAACTCGCGCCGGGTCTGACGCTGATCAACCTCGGGGTGCACTTCGCGGGCGGCACCGTGCTGCACAACGCGGCGGGGGAGGGGTCGCTGTGCAGCGGCGACATCGTGCAGGTCATCCCGGACCGCACGCACGTCGCGTTCATGTACAGCTACCCGAACCTCATTCCGGAGCGCCCCAGCGTCGTGCGCAGAGCCGCTGAGATGCTCGAGGACTACCGGTTCGACGCGCTCTACGGCGCGTTCTGGGACACCGTGATCCCCGCTGGCGCGCACGAGATCGTGCAGCGCTCGGCCCGGCGCTACCTGAGCTTCGTGCTCGAGGAGTGAGCCACGCGAGACGAGCGGGGGCGGGCACCGGCCGGTGCCCGCCCCCACTGTTCGGCGAGGAACTACCTCGCCGCTTCGAGATCGGTCAGGTCGCGGTCGAGGGTCTCCGGAGCCATCCGCGAGGCGACGAAGCTGATGGCCATGATCACCATCATGTAGATCGCCACCGGCACCCAGGAGCCGCCGAAGAGCGCCATCAGTCCCGCGCAGATCAGCGGGGCGATGCCACCGCCGACCACCGCGGAGAACTCGCGGCTCAGCGCCACGCCCGCGTAGCGGTAGCGGCTGCCGAACAGCTCCGGGAAGTAGCTCATCTGCACGCCGACCGAACCGTGGCAGGCCAGCACGAAGCCGATGATGATCGCCACCGTGATGGCCACCGGCGAAGCGGTGTTGAGCGCCACGAACGTCGGAACCGGCAGCAGCACCAGCGCACCCATGATCGTCGAGTAGACGCGCTTGCGACCGAGCACATCGGACAGCGCGCCGAAGCCGAACGCCGCGAGACCACCGCACAGCGCGCCCACGAACAGCACCTTGGGCACGAACGAGTCGTCGACGCCGACGGAGGAGACCAGGTAGGAGGCCATGAACACCTGGTAGGTGTAGGACTGCGCGTTGGAACCGACGTTCATGAAGAACGCGAGCAGGAACGGGCGACGTCCCTTCTTGAAGGTCTCGGCCACCGGTGCCTGGGCCTCGTTGGCGTGTTCCTTGAGCTCCTCGAACACCGGGCTCTCGTTGAGCTTTCGCCGGATGATCAGCGCAGCGATCGTCACCAGCAGGCTGCTGCCGAACACCAGTCGCCAGCCCCAGCTCATCAGAGCGTCGTGCGGCAGCATCTGAGCGAGGATCCAGGCGATCGCGCCCAGCGCGGTGCCCAGCGCCGCACCGGTCATGACCAGCGACGCCATCCTGCCACGAGTGCGCTTGTGGGCGGTTTCGGTGAGCAGCGTGGCCCCACCGGCCTGCTCGGCACCGGCGCCCACGCCCTGGAAGAACCGGCACAGCACCAGCAGCACCGGCGCCAGCAGCCCGACCTGACTGAAGGTCGGCAGCAGACCGATGGCCAGCGTCGAACCGCCCATCAGCAGTAGGGTGGCCACCAGCACCCACTTGCGCCCCAGCCGGTCGCCGAAGCGCGAGAAGAACAGCCCGCCCAGCGGCCGCGCGGCGAAACCGACGGCGTAGGCGCTGAAGCTGGCCAGGATGCCCGCGATGGGCGAGATGTTCGGGAAGAACAGATTGCTGAAGATCAGCGCCGACGCCGTGCCGTAGATGACGAAGTCGTACTGCTCCAGCGTGGTTCCGATCAGGCCGGCCCACGCCGCCCGCCGGACCGCCTTGGGATCGGCCTCTCCGGGCGGGGGCGCGGTGTCCACCGTTGAACTTCGTTGTTCAGTCATCGTCACGCAATCTCATCCGGGCAAGTGGCCTGGTCAGGCCGCCTGCTGTGCTTCTGCGGTCGCCGCTGCCGGACCGCGGGTCGCGATCAGGTCGACGAACTCGGCGACCCTCCGCTGAAACTCGTCGTGCTCGGCCAGCTCCTCGCCGAGAAGCCCGTCGCGCAGGGCGCGCGCGACGAACTCGGTGGTGCCGCCCGCGCCGGCCGCGGCCTGCAGCCGCTCGCGGGCCGGATCGGCCATCGCCGCCGCGTGCGGACCCGCGTCGAAGCCCTCCGGCGGCGCCATGCAGCACAGGTAGGCGGCCACGGTCAACGCCAGGTGGTGCGGCATCCGCCCGGCGCGCAGGTGGTGCAGCGCCGGTTCCGGGACCCGCTGGGCCAGCTTGGCCGACCCGTCCGAGCCGACCTGCCTGGTGCGGTGGCCGAGCGCGTGGTTGGCCCAGCGGGTGAACAGCTGCGCGGTGAACTCCTCGGCGTCGATGTCGGCGGGCAGGCTGAAGGTCGGCAAGTAGTCGTCGAAGATGACCCGCCGCGCCGCTTCGCCGATGTTCGGCGTGCCGGTGGATTCGGCGATCAGGTCGCAACCGGACAGCGCCCCGAGGTAGGCCAGCAGCGAATGGGTCCCGTTGAGCAGTCGCAGCTTCATCAGCTCGTACGGCGCGACATCGGTGGTGAAGGTGGCACCGCCGTGCTCCCAGGCGGGCCTGCCGGCGGCGAAGCGGTCCTCCATCACCCACATGCTGAACGGCTCGGCGGGCACCGGTGCTTCGTCGCGCAGGCCCAGCTGCTGGGCCACCGCCTGCCGGTACGCATCGGTGGTGGCCGGAACGATCCGATCCACCATGGAGTTCGGGAAGCTCACCTGCGCGTCCAAGTAGGCCAGCAGCTCGGCGCTTTCGGACGAGGGGAGCTGCTCGGCGAACTCGCGCACCAGCCCGGCGGTCAGATCGCCGTTGGCCATGAGGTTGTCGCAGCTGAGGATCGAGATCGGTGCGGCGTGCGTGGCGGCGCGCCGCTGCAGTGCTCGGGCCAGCCTGCCGACCGCCGTGCTCGGCGCACCACCGCGCAGATCCGCCTGCACCGCCGGATCGTCGAGGTCGAGCCCGGCTCGGCGCGGCGAGTAGGTGTAGCCCTTCTCCGTGATGGTCAGGGTGACGATGCGGGTCTGCGCAGCGGCCAGCGCGTCGGCCACCGCGTCCGGCTGCTGCTTGGCCACCAGCACGTCGCTGTGCACGGCGGGGACCTCGACGCGGGTCTCATCGGGCGAGATCTGCACGACGCCGTAGCGCATGTCCTGCTCGCGCATCGCTTCGGCGACCGCGGCCGAGGAGTTGGCCACGCCCAAGATCGACCACGGGCCGTCGGTGTGCGCCAGTGCGCGCGCGGTGTGCACCGCCTGGTGCGCGCGGTGGAAGTTTCCCAGTCCCAAGTGGACGATGCCGGGCGCGCCCAGCGAGCGGTGGTGCTGGAGAGCCGAGGCAGGCGTGGTTGCGGTGGAGAGGCGTTGCATGATCGGCCAATCGTGCGGAGATGTTGCGGCGGGCGGATTTCAGCGCGGGGCGGGGGCGGTCGAGTCGCGAACCACCAGCTGGGCGGGAAGCAGCTGGGCGCGGGGCGGCGGTCGATGTCCGGCGAGGATCTCGCCGAGCAGCTCCACGCTCAGCGCGCCCGCCTTGGACCACGGGATGGAGATGCTGGTCAGGGAGGGGTTGGAGACCTCGGTCAGCGCCACGTCATCGATGCCGATCACGCTCAGCCCGGTGGGCACCTCGACGCCCAGCGCGCGGGCTCCCTTGATGACGCCGAAGGCCACCAGGTCGTTGTGGGTGATCACCGCGGTGGCCCCGGTGGCCAGCACGCTGGCCGCCACCGCGGTACCGGCGGAGACCGTCTCGGCCCGCCAGTTGAGGACCTCGAGATCCATCCCGGATTCGGCGGCCAGCGAGCGGATCAGGTCCACGCGGCGCGGTGTGGACCAGGAGTGCGGTGAACCGGGAACGAAGGCCAGCTTCGCGTGCCCGAGCGCGCCCAGGTAGTCGACCGCTTGCCGCAGGCCTTCCGCGGCATCACCCAGCACGCAGTCGACGCCGTCGACCTGCTGGTTGATCAGCACCACCGGTGTGCTGCCGCAGAGCGCGGCGATCTCGTCGGGTGGCAGCCGGGAGGAGCACAGCACGATCGCGGCGACCTCGTTGCGCAAGTGCGCGATGGCTTCGCGCTCGCGTTCCGGATCCCGGTCGGTATCGTGCAGCACCAGCGTCTGGTGGCGCCGCCTGCCTTCGTCCTGGGCCGCCTTGACCAGCGTTCCGTAGACGGGGTTGGCGATGTCCGGGACCACCATCGCCACGGTCGACCCGCCGGCCTGCGAGTCGGACTGCTTGGAACCTGACTGGTATCCGAGATCCTGCGCGGCGGCAAGCACCTTGCGCAAGGTTTCCGGGCCGAGTCGCTGCGGGTCGCTGAAGGCCCGGGAAGCGGTGGACAGCGCGACGTCGGCCTGCCTGGCCACGTCGGTCAAGGTCGGCGCCATCGCTCCTCCGCGTGCTCGTGCTCACCCGGTCGTGTGGCCAGGCCGCCAAATACTCGCCAACCTTGCGCAAGATTGTCAACACTTTGCCGAATGTTGCCGAACGCGCGATGACGCTGCCCGCCCCGGTCGACCGGCGCCGCAGGCGGGTGCCCGGGAGAGGGCTTACGTAAGCGGCCCCAGCGTGTCGGTGAGCCGCAGGCGGTAGAGACGGGTCGGGCGGCCGCGACGGGCCGAGTGCGCGCTGCCTTCGGCGCTGACGAGGTCGGCCGCCTGCAACTTGCGGATCAGCCTGCGGCCGCTGGGATCGGTGATGCCGAGCAGCGCGGCGAGTTCGCTGGGCGTCAGCGCGCGGCCGTGCACCTCCTGCTCCAGCGCCGCCAGGCGGGACAGCGTCGTCGGGCTCAGGCCCACCTCGGTCGCCAAGCGCTCCACCGCCGCGCCGTGATCGCGGTAGGTGTAGCGGGACCGGCGGTACCCGCCGCCGATCGGGCCGATGATGGTGCCGCTGTCCTGGACGAGGAACGCGCACGGGTGCTCCTCGGCTTCGGCCCGCACGACGGCGCGCTCGGCCAGGGAGATGCCCGCGGTCACCGAGGCGCCGATGCCGAAGCCCGCGGCCGCGCGGATGTCGAGCTGGATCCTGGCGTCCTCCAGCGCGGGAACCACCTGCCAGCCGTCGGTGTTGCGCTCCAGCAATGCTCGGTGCGCGAAGACGACCAGCCCTCGGCGGCCGTGCTTCTCGACCCACGCGCCGGACAAGGTGTCGTCGCGCAGCAGGATTTCGCGCATCCCGGCGCGCGCGGACTCGACGTCGTGGCCATTGCGGACCTGGAAGACCCCGGCGGCGAACCGCATTCCCTCGGCGCGTGCCGCGTCGGCGCGCAGTCGCAGCTCGTTGAGCCCGGCGCGAATCGTGGCCGGGCTCAGGTCGATCTGCACCACGGGTCCGTCGTTCGCGAGGACCTCGCCGGCGCCGGGGTGCGAGGTGATCGCAACACCCCCGTCGCGCAACGTCTTCCGGTGGTGCTCGACGATCTGCTCGAGGGAGGCCTCGCGCGGGTGGGGCGCGGCCGTGGCGGCCAGTTCGAGCGGGTCGGTGACCTCCCGCAGCTCGTCCTGGCCGAATCCGTCCACGCTGGCGAGGTGCCGTTCCGGGAATCGCGCGCGCATTCTGGCGATCGCCATCGCCAGCTCAGTCGCGGTGGGGGCGACGATGTTCAGCGGCAGCGATTCCGGCAATTGCCCGCGAAGCGCTCCTGCGGCGTGCTGGTCGACCAGCAACCCATCGGGTGTGGTGTCGGAAACCAGATCGCGCAACCGCTCCGGAGCCTGCGACGGCTCCCGGTAGGTGCTCCAGCGAAGGTCGGTACCGGAGCTGCTGCGGGCAGCACGATGGAACGAACCCTGGTGCCGATCATGCACCAGGACGCCGATCATCGCGCTCATGCCCGCCACCTGGATCCGGTTTCCCCGACCGAACCGCCCTAGGATTTCGCGAACGCGGGAACCGGTCAACTGGTGTCCGGATACGACCGCGCGAAATTTCCGGTCGCGAGCGAGCACTCCGCGAGAATCCGGCACTCAGGGTGATGGCCGGATGCGATCGGTAGCGGAGATCCGCTGCCGGCCGAGCCCGGCCGGGGGCAGCGGATTCCGGTCGCGGTGGTTCAGCGCCGGAAGCGGTGCCACCACCGCGCCTTCCGGGCCGGCCGGTCTGCGCTCGGTCGCTGCGGCGGTTCCTGATCGGCGCCGGGACGGGGGCGGCCGGTGCGCCAGCGCTCCACGAGCGCGTCGACGTCCACCGGTGCGATCGCGACCTGCGGGCCGACCGGAGCTCGCAGGTGCTCCACGATCCGCCGGTTCAGCTCACCCGCCGCGTCGCGCACGGCTCGTTCGGTGGTCAGCTCGGCGACGGTCTCCGGGAGCCGTTCGATCTCCTTGCGCAGCCGCAGCGGCGGCGGCAGCAACGCTTCCCCGGAGATGCCCTCGCGGTGGATGTAGCTCTTGAGCCACCAATTCTCCTCGACGGGCGTGCCCGCATCCGACAACGGCTCGCCCGCGCCCGCGAGGTCGTCGAAGTCGCCGCGCTCCTGGGCGGTGCGGATCTGCTTGTCCACCCATGATTCGAACGTGACACCGGTCGGCTTGCGCTCGGTCATGAGTCGATTCTGCGGCATCGCGAGCGGGACGGGCCACCCCGCGCGGTGCCCGGCGGAATCAGCCCGCGCGGTTGAGCACGCCGTTGAGCAGCGCGGCCTGCCCGCTGTGCTGCAGATCGTCGGCGATCACGCTCACCAGCCGGACGCCCAGCGTGACCGGGGGTGACCACCTCGTGTCGATGACCTGGTCGAGGTCCTGGTCGGAGAGCTCCCCGACGAACCGCAGGGTGTGCTCGTGCACGGCGTCGTGGTAGCCGGTCAGCAGCTCGGCCGGGGCGCGCACCAGGGCGACCTGCTCGGAGGTGTGACCGAAGCCGGTGTCCTCCTCGTCGAGCTGGAGCCCGAACCGGTCGGCCCATCCCTGGGCGAGCCAGACCTGCTCGGTCTCGGCGGCATCGGCGATGTGGTCGTCCTGGACTCGCGTGAGGTGCCAGATCAGCCAGGCGATCGAGTTGGCGTCCGGATCGACCCGGTGGGCCAGCTGGTCGTCGTCGAGTCCGCCGACGGCGTCGTGCACCGCTTCCTGGACCCGGTTGAACGCGTCGACTAGCAGGTCAGCGCTGGTCATGCCGCCACCTCGGGCATCGGGTACCTGGTCGGATCGAACCTGCGACGTGACCACCGCGCTCGAGCGCGCTCGCCGAACGCCGCCTCGCGCAAGTCTAGAGCCGGGCGCGCGGACCCTGCCACGAGAGATCGACCGATCGTGGCAGGCAGCGGGGTCAGCGGCGCGGCGGTACGGGCACGCGTTGCAGGTCCCCGGCCACCACGATGGTGCCATCGAAGATCGCCGCCGCTTCCTCGTGGAAGGCGCGCGGGTCGGGATAGCGCTGGGAGAAGTGCGTGAGCACCAGGCATCGCACACCGCAGTCGGTGGCGACCCGGGCGGCCTGCGCGGCGGTGAGGTGCCGGTACTGCCGGGCCAGTTCCGCGTCGGATTCCAGGAAGGTCGATTCGGCGACGAGCATGTCGGCGTTGTCGGCGAGCTCGAAGACGCCATCGCACAGCCGGGTGTCCATGGCGAACGCGAAGCGCTGGCCGGGGCGGCGCTCGCTGACCTCGCTCAGCCGAACCGTGCGGTCGCCGACCCGCAGCGAACCCTCGCGCTGTAGCTTGCCGACGTCCGGACCGAGCACGCCCAGCCTGGACAGCTCCTCCGGCAGCATCCGACGGCGTTCGGGCTCTTCGAGGCGGTATCCGAAGGTGGGGATGCGGTGCTCCAGCCCGATGGCGCGAAGCACGCCGAACTCGCCCTCGGCGATCTGCCCGCCCCGGGTGATCGGGTGCTCCCGCAGATCCACGACCTCGTCGAACGCGGAGGCGTAGCGCAGGTGGCGGAAGTGCTCGATTCCCGATGCGGGGTAGTGCGCGTGCACCGGGTACGGGACTCGGTCGAGCGACAGCCGTTGCACCACTCCGGGAACCCCGAGGCAGTGGTCGCCGTGAAAGTGGGTCAGGCAGAGGTGCTGGACGTCGTGCGCGCTGACCCCGGCGTAGGTCATCTGCCGCTGCGTGCCCTCGCCCGGGTCGAACAGGAAGCCGGTGCCCTCCCACCGCAGCAGGTAACCGTTGTGATTGCGCTTGCGCGTCGGCACCTGGCTGGCCGTGCCGAGCACGACGAGTTCCCGCGAGGACACGACTACACCTTAAGCGGTCCGCTCGGCGTGCGGTGGCAGCCGCACGCGGTGCGACGTGCTCGAGTCCCGGGGCCCGGCACCGTCTTCGGTTCCGCGACCCGCGCCATCACGCGGATCCGAACCGAAACATCTCCTGGCGGGGTGCCGCGGAGCTCGCCGCGCGGATCAGCCGTCCTCCCGAGGTGCGCGGACGGCGCCACGGGGAGAGGGTGCGATCGGCCTACTTGGGCTGGAACAGCGCCTCGAAGAACTTGGTCAGCGCGTTCACCACGGTGGTGATGGCGGCGACGACGAACTCGAACGCGGTGCGCACCCCTGAAGCCGCCGCGACCGGGTCGCGCACCAGCAGCGAGCCACCGACGATCACCAGCAGCACCACAACCACGATCACGGCCTTGCGGTCCATGTGCAGAAAGCCTCCGTCGTCCGGTCGACGTCGAGGCGGAGCCTACCCTGCCCGCGCGGCCGGGCCGCCACACGATCGGGTCGGCGCGTCGCGGCACGCCAGAGGAGCCGAGGCGCGCTGCGCAGCGCTCCCGATCGCGCTGCTGGAACGCGTTCAGGAGCCGGGCTCAGGAGCCGGGCTCGAGCTTGATGGCCGAGACGTCCAGCTCGATGGTGATCTTGTCGCTGACCAGCCAGCCACCGGTCTCCAGCGCGGCGTTCCAGGACAGGCCCCAGTCCTTGCGGTTGATCGTGGTCGAGCCCTCGAAACCGGCGCGCAGGTTGCCGAACGGGTCCTTGGCGAGGCCGGTGAACTCCAGATCGAAATCGACCGGGTTGGTGCTGCCCCGGATGGTGAGATCACCGGAAACGGTGAAGGTGTCCGAGCCCTTGGGCTGCACGGACCTGCTCCGGAAGGTGATCTCCGGGTGGTTCTCCACGTCGAAGAAATCACCGGTGCGCAGGTGGGAGTCGCGGTCCTCCTGCTGGGTGTTGATGCTGGCGGTCTTGATCCGCACCGTGCCGGAGGAGTCCGCGGGGTTGTGCCCGTCGATGTGGATCTCGCCCTCGACGTCGGTGAACTGCCCGCGAACCTTGGTGACCATCGCGTGCCGAGCCACGAACCCGAGCCGGGAGTGCGCGGCGTCGATGGTGTAGTCACCGGTCAGCTGTCCGAGATCGGTCGCTTCCGTCATGATGGATGGTTCTCCCTGGTCGTTGGGAAGGTCCGAGGCCGACTATGCCGCAGCTGCCGGGGACGGGCGCGCGAAGCCGGCGGGTTCCCCGGACCGGTGCGTCGCGCGGCCCCTGAACGGGTGAGGCGGCTCGTCGGGTGGTGACACCACCTCCCCGCTGGGAGTCTGACCGCGTGCAGGACGAGATCAGCGATGACCGCTCGGGGCCGGCCTCCGCCCGCTCGATCCGCCACTGGCGGCGCCGGTTGGCCGACGAACGCGAGGAGGCCCGCGTCTACCGGCGGTTGGCGGCGCGGCGCAGCGGCGAGGAGCGCGAGATCCTGCTCGGTCTCGCCGACGCGGAGGAGCGCCACGCCCGCTATTGGGAGGACCTGCTCGGCGACGAGATCGGACCGCACCGCCGAGGTCAGTTCCGGATGCGGGTCCTGGTGGCGCTGGCCCGTCGCTTCGGGTCGGTGTTCGTGCTCGCGCTGGCCCAGCGCGCGGAGAGCCACTCGCCGTACCGCTACGACCAGGACGTGCCCGCCTCGATGGCCGCCGACGAGCGCATCCACGAGGAGGTGGTGCGCGCCCTGGCAGCGCGCGGCCGCGCGCAGGTCTCGGGCTCGTTCCGCGCGGCCGTGTTCGGCGCCAACGACGGGCTGGTCAGCAACCTGGCGCTGGTGCTCGGCGTGATCGGCGGGAACGCTCCCTCGGAGGTCGTGCTGCTCACCGGGCTCGCCGGGCTGCTGGCGGGTGCGCTGTCGATGGGCGCGGGCGAGTACATCTCGGTTCGCTCGCAGCGCGAGCTGCTGGCCGCGGCGAGACCGGATCCGCAGGCCCGGGCGGTGGTGCCTTACCTGGACGTGGATGCCAACGAGCTCGCCCTGGTCTACCGGGCTCGAGGCATGTCCGAGGACGAGGCGCAGCGCCGTGCGGACGCGCTGCTGCGCGACCCGAAGCCGCCCGTGCCCGGCCCGGAGCCCACCGAGGACGCCGGGCACGAGGTCGTCGGTACCGGCCTGAAGGCGGCCGGGTCCAGCTTCGTGTTCTTCGCCTCCGGGGCGTTGATCCCCGTGCTGCCGTTCCTCGCGGGCCTGACCGGTGGTTTCGCGGCGCTGCTCGCGGTGGTGCTGGTCGGCATCGCGCTGATGCTCACCGGGGCGGCGGTCGGGGTGCTCTCCGGGGCGGCACCGCTGCCCCGAGCGCTGCGTCAGCTGGCGATCGGTTCCGGTGCTGCCGCCGTGACGTACCTGCTCGGTACGCTCTTCGGCGCCACCGTCGGTTGACCACCTGGCGCTGCGGCGCGGTGGCACGCCGATAGCGGGTTCGCGCGGAGAACGGAGCTGATCTGGGACCGCGGCCGAGGCATTTACCGGAGCAGCTCCGGCCGCGTCCCGATCCGGACACCGACCTTCCCCGGCCGCAGGTTCCGCAGGGGTAGCGGGCGGTTCGAGCGGGCGCCGGGTCCGGGCATCGACGTCGACCCGGCGAGCATCGATCGGCCGCGGTCGACGCCGTGACGGGATCGCTCCTGCTGTTGGTGTGGGCCGCGACCGCGGGCGCGGTGGACCTCCGCGCTCTCCGGTCTTCGCTGCTGCTGGCGCTGCTCGTGGCCTTCGTCGCCGCGCACGCTCTGGTGACGCCGCAGCGGAACGGGTTGATGCCCTGCTCGGCGGGCGCCGAATGGTTGCGCGAGGCGAGGGGGCGGTGGGTGCGCACCTTCGAGCTGACGCACGCCATCGCGCACGACAGCGGTCCCGAGGTGCGCCTCGACCTGCGCGGTCACCGGCGGGCCGTTCGGATCGCGCTGGACGGCCCGCAACAACCCGACGTGTGGGCGCACGTCCGCAACGGGATCCCGCACTCCATCGCGTTAGGAGCGCGCAGCAATCGCCGGACGCCCCAGGCACTGGATCTCGCCCCGGAACCGCACCGGTGACGATCGGCCGGACCTCGCGCCGATCACCAGCGGTGACGCTCCTGGTTCGCGGGCCGGGACTTCCGGCCCGCGAACGGTGGAACTCGGAGGCTCAGCGGTCCAGCCGGGCCATTCCCTCCGGGTGGTAGCGGTCGCCCGCGGCCGCGCCGGGCGGGAACTGATCGGAGAGCTCGGCGACGAGCTCCGGGGACAGCTGCACGTTGGCGGCCTGGATGTTGGCCCGCACGCGCTCGATCCGGCGGCTGCCCGGGATCGGCAGGATCTCCTCGCCCTGGGCCAGCAGCCACGCCAGCGCGAGCTGGGCGGGGGTGATGCCGAGCTCGTCGGCGCGCTCGCGCAGCGGCCGGGTCAGCTCGATGTTGCGCTGCAGGCTCTCCTCCTGGAACCGCGGGTAGCGCTGCTTGCGGACCTCCAGGTTCTCCACGTCCGAGACGGCGTTGAACGCACCGGTCAGCACGCCGCGGCCGAGCGGGGAGTAGGCCACCAGGCTCGCGCCCAGCTCGCGGATCGCGGGCAGCACCTCGGCCTCGAGATCGCGGGTGAACAGCGAGTACTCCTGCTGCACCGCGGAGATCGGGTGCACCGCGTGCGCTCGGCGCAGCGTCGCGGCGCTGATCTCGGAGAGCCCGATGTGGCCGATCTTGCCCTCGGCGACGAGCTCGGCCATCGCACCGACCGTGTCCTCGATCGGCGTGGTGCGGTCCAGCCGGTGCAGGTAGTACAGGTCGATGTGCTCGGTGCCCAGCCGGGACAGGCTGGCCTCGACGGCCTGCCGGACGTACTCGGGCTTGCCGCCGCCGGTCTCCTTGTTCGCGCCGAACTTGGTGGCCAGCACGACCTCGTCGCGGCGCTCGCGCAGCGGGCCGCTGATCAGCTTCTCGTTGTGCCCGTCGCCGTAGACGTCGGCGGTGTCCAGGAAGTTCACCCCGAGATCCAGCAGCTCGTTGAGCAGGCGCTCGGATTCGGCGTCGTCGGCGGCGCCGTAGACGCCGGATAAGCCCATCGCGCCGTAACCGATGGCGCTGACCTCGGGACCGTCGCTGCCGAGCCCGCGGCGGGGCGGGGGAGTGTCTGACACGGATCGACTCCGATCGCGTTGGTGCGGAAGGACTGCGGTCAGCCTAGCTCGAACTGGTTAGCCAGGCTCACTATCTGGGAGCGCTCACAGCTCGAACCCGGCGCGCCGATCGGCGGGCACGAGGTCGACGTAGTCGGGGTGCTTGGCGATCCAGCCGCGGACGTACGGGCAGAACGGCAGCACCGCCAGCTCGCGGTCGCGCGCCTCGTCGAGTGCCGCGCGAACCAGCTCGCTCGCCAGTCCGCGACCGCTGAACCGGTCGTCGACCTCGGTGTGGGTGAACGAGATCTGGCCGGTCTTGAGCTTGTACTCGGCGAAGCCCGCGAGCTCCCCGTCGACGTGGACTTCGAAGCGGCTGGCGGACGGATTGTCCTTGACCTCGGATTCGGTGGTCACCGGTGTGCTCCCGTCGTTGACTGCGACTCGGGCATGATTGTGCATCGACGTGGCGGATGGAGGAGGCTGACAGGCGTGAGCAACGTCGAAGAGGACCCGGCAGAGCTGGCTTGCGGCGGAGTGGCAGCGGCCGAGCCCGAACCGGAACTGCTGCAGCCGCGCTCCGTCCCGCTCGGCGGCCCGCGGGCCATGCTCGTCGGACGGGCGCTGCCCAACCGCGATCGCCGGATGGTCGGCGCCTGGTGCTTCACCGACTTCTACGGCCCCGCGGACATCACCGATCAGCCGGGCATGCAGGTCCCGCCGCATCCGCACACCGGTCTGCAGACGGTCAGCTGGTTGCTCGAAGGGCAGGTGCTGCACCGCGACAGCCTGGGCAACACCCAGCTCATCGAGCCGGGCCAGCTCAGCCTGATGACCGCGGGGCACGGCATCTCGCATTCCGAGGAGTCGCCTGCCGATCACTCGCCGATCCTGCACGGCGCGCAGCTGTGGATCGCGCTGCCCGCTGACCGCCGCGGCGTCGATCCGCACTTCGAGCACCACGGCGACCTCCCGGTCGCGACCACCCCGGAAGGCCGGGCGACGGTGCTGATGGGCGAGCTGCTCGGCCGCACCTCCCCGGCCAGGACCTACACCCCGCTGGTCGGAGCCGAGTTGGCCATCCACGCCGGTGCGACCATGCGCATCCCGGCCGAAGCGGATTTCGAGTACGCCGTGCTGGCCCTGTCGGACGTGGCGGTCAACGGTCGGCCGGTGGCCACCGGGGAGATGCTCTACGTGGGGCAGGGCCCCGACGAGGTGACGATCTCCTCCGAGGGGCCCGGCCGCGCCATGCTGCTCGGCGGAGTGCCGTTCGACGAGCGGATCGTGATGTGGTGGAACTTCGTGGGGCGCAGTCACGACGAGGTCGCCGAGGCGCGTGCCGAATGGGAGCGGGACCGCACGAATCCGCACGAGGAAAGCCGCTTCGGCGTCGTGCGCGGCTACGCCGACCCGGCTCTGCGCGCGCCGGAACTGCCCAACGTCGCGCTGCGCGCCCGGGGGCGCACCCGGTACGACTCGTAGGCTCTCGCCTCGCTCGGTGGTGCGGGCAGCCGAACCCGAGCGGCTCCGCGAACTCCGCGCCGCTGCTGTCGTACGGCCACTTCGCTCGGCGGCGCCGGGCCCGAGCGGGTTCGGACACCCGTGCTGCGACCCGCGGCTCGGCCTCCGGGACGTGGCGCGCCCCGTCCGCGTTCTCGCCGGTCAAGCGCGGCGCGGTCGGATCGGCGCCGAGAAGCGGGCGCGCTCACGGGCCGCCGCCGTGTGATGAGTCTCCACATCGGAGCCCGGCGCGTGGCCCGCGTCCGCCCGGCCGGACGTAAGCTCGGGACGGAAAAAGTATTCGTGATTGGAGCAGTAGATGAGCGAGGGTCTCGAAATCCGGTTGGCGTCCCGCCCGAACGGCTGGCCGACGCTGGAGAACTTCGACATCGCCGAGGTGGCAGCGCCGAAGCCCGCTGAGGGCGAGGTGCTGGTGCGCAACCTGGTGATGAGCGTCGACCCTTACATGCGCGGCCGGATGAGCGCCGGGAAGTCCTACGTGCCGCCGTTCGAGGTCGGCGCCCCGCTGGAGGGCGGCGCCGTCGGCGAGGTCGTGGAGAGCAACGCGGAGGGCTTCGCGGTGGGTGACCACGTGCTGCACAACTCCGGCTGGCGCGACTACGCGGCGGTCCCGGCCAAGCAGGCCACCAAGGTGGACCCCTCGGCCGCTCCGCTGAACGCCTACCTGTACGTGCTGGGCATGCCCGGGATGACCGCGTACGCGGGCCTGGTCGACGTCGCCGAGCAGCAGGAGGGCGACGTCGTGTTCATCTCCGGTGCCGCCGGTGCGGTCGGCTCGCTGGCCGGGCAGATCGCCAAGCTGCGCGGGGCCAGGAAGGTCATCGGCAGCGCCGGGTCGGCGGAGAAGGTGCAGTACCTGCTCGACGAGGTGGGCTTCGACGCCGCCTTCAACTACCACGACGGCCCGGTGGTCGAGCAGCTCAAGGCGGCGGCGCCCGAGGGCATCGACGTGTACTTCGACAACGTCGGCGGTGATCACCTCGAGGCGGCGATCTCGGTGGCCAACGACTTCGCCAGGTTCGCCGAGTGCGGGATGATCTCGCAGTACAACGCGGAGACCCCGCAGCCGGGGCCGCGCAACATGTTCATGATGGTCAGCAAGCGGCTCAAGGTCGAGGGCTTCATCGTGATGGACCGGGCCCACATCAAGGACCAGTTCGTCGCCGAGGTCGGTGCCTGGCTGCGCGACGGCAAGATCAGCTACCGCGAGACCGTGGTGGACGGTCTGCGCAACGCCCCGGACGCGTTCCTCGGCGTGCTGCGCGGCGACAACACCGGCAAGATGCTGGTCAAGATCGCCTGATCGCGCGCTCGGTGGGCTATTGGGCGGGGTGGTCGTGCAGCCACTCCGCCCAGGTCTTCTTCCCGCGTCGTTCTCCCGGGCAGGTCCAATCGGCGGCGATGCGCCGGAAGCGCTTCGGCACGGGCACGTCGAGAATCCGCTTGGTGCCGCCGCGCACGTCGCGCCAGGTGTGCAGCGCCTGGCGAAGGGTGAGCACCTCGGGACCGCCGAAGTCCAGCCGCCGACCCGCCGGACCACCGGTGATGGCCTCGACGAGATCGGCGGCGAAATCGCGCGCGTCGACCGGCTGCACCTGCAACGCCCCGGGCAGCGGCAGCACGGGCAGCCGCGAGGCCTTGCCGAGCACCCGGTCCAGGAGCCAGTGGAACTGGGTCGCGCGGGCGATCGTCCAGGGCACATCGGCGACGCTGACCAGCTCTTCGGCGGTGTGCTTGAGCTGGAGGTAGGGGAGCGCGGGCCGGTCCACGCCGACGATCGACACGTAGAGCACGTGTCTCACCCCGGCGGCGGCCGCCGCATCGAGGAGTCGTTCGGTGCCGTCGACGTCGACGTCCGGTGGAGTCCGTCGGAAGTCGATCGGGTGCGGGAACCCGCGTTGCGCGACGGGGGAGCACGTCGCGGCGTGCACCAAGGTCTGCGCCCCGGCGACCAGGTCGTCGATCCCGCTGCCGGTGCCGAGATCGCCCGGCACCCATTCGACCTCCGGGTCCGTGCCGGCGCGGCGCGTCAGGATTCGAACCCGGTGGGTTGGTTTGAGCAGTTGCACCAGCTCGCGCCCCAGGTGACCGGTACCGCCGGTGATCGCGACCGTTTCCATCGCAGGACCACCTCCTCGCCAAGGACGATCCCACCGGCTGGCCCGAACCGCTAGCGCAGCAGACCCAGCACCGGGTCGGTCACGCCCTCCACGACACCGCCGACGAGCCCGCGCGACGGCTCCTCCTCGGGCGTCTCCGCGTCGGATTCCTCCGGCTCGGTCGTTTCCGAGCCGGTCGGCTCCGGCTGCGTGGTCCTCGGTTCGGTGGGCCCGGCGTCGCCGTTCGACGTGGTGCCGGGGGTGGGTTCCTCGGCGGGGGCCGTCGCCTCGCTCGTGCTCGGCGCGGGCTCGGTCGTGCTCGGTGCGGTGCGGCGCTCGCTGGTGGTCGGCTCCGGTTCCGGCTGCGAGGTCGTCTCCTGCTGAGCGGGTTCGGGGACGACGTGCGCGAGCCGGGTCGGGGCGGGTGCGGGTCCGGCCGGGGGAGTGGGCGGAGCCGCTTCGGCGGGATCGCCCTGGGACGGAACGATCCGGGGCAGGTACGCCCGGTCGCGCGGCGCGGCGTGCGCGCGGGCGGTGTCGTCGAGCTCGGAGCTGGCGGCTTCCTCGGAACGGACCTGTCCGTAGTGCGCGCTGGTGGCCGCTACCACGGCGAGCGCCGCGGCGACGGTGTAGCCGAGCACGGGGGCGGCATAACGCCACTTGTTGTCGCGTCGGTGGCGGCCGCGCACTCGCGGTAACGATGACGAGCCCACTGCTGTGTCACCCCACTGTCGATTGGTCCGTTCTCGGCATCGCCTCACCCGAATGAGTGAGGCGATGCGAACGATACGGCACAAGAGCAGCAGGTGACCATCCTCCTGGACGGGTTGGCGAAAGTCACGCGCGAAGGATCGGCGTCCCGTGTTCGGGGCGATACGTTGCGGTCAACTCGATCGAGAGGTGTGACGTGAAGCTGCTCGAGGACGCATTCGACGCCCTGCCGCAGGACCGGGACGCCGCCACGTTGGTCGGCCGCCTGCACGACCCGGTGGAGGACGGGCCTGCCGTGGTCGCCGTGCGCGGTGACCAGCTGGTCGACCTCACCGATACTGCGCCGACGCTGACCGACCTGCTCGAGCACCCCGATGCCGGCGCGATCGCGCGGAACGCGCCCGCTCGGGGGGCTTGGCCGCTGGAGGCGGTGCTGGCCGAGACCCTCGCGGGAGGTCCGGGCGCTCGGTTGCTCGCGCCTTCCGACCTGCAGGTGCTCAAGGCCGCTGGGGTCACCTTCGTGCAGAGCATGTTGGAGCGGGTCATCGAGGAGCGCTCCGGTGGCGACAGCTCCCGCTCCGCCGAGACCCGGGCTCAGGTCGAGGCGGCGATCGGCGGCACGTTGTCGGCCGTCGCGCCGGGTTCCTCGGAGGCCGCGGCGGTCAAGGAGGTGCTCGTGCGCGACGGCCTCTGGTCGCAATACCTCGAGGTCGGCCTCGGGCCGGACCCGGAGATCTTCACCAAGGCGCCGCTGCTGGCGGCGGTCGGCCTGGGTGCCGAGGTCGGCATCGCGGGAGGTTCGGACTGGAACAACCCGGAACCCGAGGTCGCGCTGGCCCTCCGCAGCGACGGGACGATCGTGGGCGCCACGCTGGGCAACGACGTGAACCTCCGCGACGTCGAGGGCCGCAGCGCGCTGCTGCTGCCCAAGGCCAAGGACAACAACGCCTCGGCCGCTCTCGGCCCGTTCCTGCGGTTGTTCGACGACTCGTTCGGCCTGGACGACGTGCGCGAGCTGGACCTGCGGCTGGAAGTCACCGGTGTGGACGGTTTCTCGCTCGACGGAGTGAGCACGATGCGGGAGATCAGCCGCGACCCGCTGGAGCTGGCCGCCGCCGCGGTGGGCAGACACCACCAGTACCCGGACGGGCTGATCCTCTACACCGGCACCCTGTTCGCGCCCACCGAGGATCGAGGTGCCGAAGGCAAGGGCTTCACCCACCACGTCGGCGACGTCGTGCGGATCTCGACTCCGAAGCTCGGCACCCTGGCCGGTCGGGTGGCCCGCAGCGAGGACTGCCCGCCGTGGGACTTCGGCGTCCGCGCGCTGCTGTCCAACCTCGCCCGGCGCGGTTTGCTGGCGACCTGACCGGCGGGTCGTGCGCCCGGGGTGGCCCCACGCCCCTCGAATGGGGCCACCCCGGGCCGTCCTCGTCCCCGGCTCGGCGCGGGCGGCCAGCCCGCCGCCCGCGACCGTCACGCGCGTCGAGCGCGCGGGCCGAGGCTCAGCGCTGGCCCGGGAACGTCGCGCTGCGCCGGACCTGCGCCAGGATGTCCTTGATTCCCCGCTTGGTCGTCATCGACCCGGCGTCATCGAGCGCGTCGGTGAACATCACGTACCCCAGGACCACGACCAGCAGCAGCGCCACCACGACGACGAACATGTCCCTCACCCCTCTGTCTCTTCCCGGCCGAGCCCGGCTCGAGCTCGTTACCCGTGAGACGTCTACCCCCGATCGGCGTGACACGAGATCACTCGAATGTGACGCGAGTCACCCTCTGTGATGGCGTCAGGTCTCTCCCGGGCGGTGGGCGAATAGGATCCGGCGTGGGCCGAACGGACGGCTCCGCAGCCACTCGATGAAGACTAACCTGGAGAAATGGCGACCGACCCGCCCGCGCCGTCGAACCGGCCCAACCCGGCGCAATGGGTCTGGTACGCCTTCGGGGGAAAGCTGCCGGACCGGTGCGCCGAGTGGGTCCTGCACGACGTCACCTGCCAGACCTGGGTGCTGCGGCACATGGCCAGGGCGCTGACCCAGCTCGCCCCGCTCTGCGCCGCGCTCATGTTCCTGCCGGGCCCGATGTGGATACGTCTGAGCTCGATGGGTCTCGGTCTTTCGGTCGGCCTGTTCTACTCGATCTGCTACATGGGCGAGACCGGCGAGCACCGGGCCATCAAGCACGGCTTTCCTCCCGGCGTCGCCCGGGACACCCGGGCGCTGCGCCGGGACCTGAAGCGCGCGGGCAAGCACGGGGTGGGTTACCGGCCCTGGTGGGAGTGAGCGAAGAGCCGCTCGGCCCCGTCACCGATCGTCCCGGCGGCGGTGACCTGCGGGTGCGAACGATCTCCGGCCGCGACGCCGGTCACAGCCCACCCGGTTTGTAGAGTTCCGCAGGCTATTTCGGCGGGGTCCCGCGTCCTATTTCGGCGGGGTCCCGCGTCGCGGGCGGAACAGGAAGGCGCACCATGCGGCAGGGACTGGGTGCCAAGCTCGGCATCGGCTGGAAGCTGCACGGCGACGGCGGAACGCCGCGCCCGGGGGAAGCGGTGGCCCCGGACGAGCGGCTGTCCTGGCCGCGCACCGTCGGGCTCGGCGTCCAGCACGTGGTGGCGATGTTCGGCGCCACCTTCGTGTTCCCCGTTCTGATGGGCCTGGACCCGAACCTGGCGATCATGGTCTCGGGGTTCGCCACGATCCTGTTCCTGCTCATCGTGCAGGGCAAGGTCCCCAGCTACCTCGGCAGCAGCGCTTCGTTCGTCGGTGCGGTCACCGTGATTCGCGCGGGAGGTGGGGACAGCTCCACGGTCACCGGCGCGATCCTGGTGTGCGCGCTGGTGCTCGGCGCGATCGGGCTGATCGTGCACTTCGTCGGCTCCGGGCCGGTGCACCGGGCGCTGCCGCCCGCGGTCTCCGGTGCCGTGGTGATGCTCATCGGGTTCAACCTCGCACCCGTGGTGGCCGAAACGTACTGGCCGCAGGACCAGTGGACAGCGCTGATCACCATGATCGTGGTGCTGGCGGGCAGCGTGCTGCTGCGCGGATTCTGGGGGCGCGTCGCGGTCTTCCTCGGCCTGGTCGCCGGCTACGCGCTGTCCTGGTTGTTCGATCTCGCCTTCGGGCCGATCACCGCACCGAACTCCGACGGTGACGTGACCACGCACCTGCGCCTGGACCTCTCCGGCGTGGCCGACGCCCCGTGGTTCGGGCTCCCGCAGCTGCACGGTCCCTCGTTCGACCTGACCGCGATCGTGGTCGTGCTGCCCGCCGTGATCGCGCTGATCGCCGAGAACACCGGGCACGTCAAGGCCGTCGAGCAGATGACCGGTGCGAACCTGGACGACCGGCTCGGCCGGGCGATCTTCGCCGATGGCTTCGCCAGCGCCCTCTCCAGCGTCGTGGGCGGCCCGCCCACGACGACCTACGCCGAGAACATCGGTGTCATGGCGGCCACGAGGGTCTACTCCACGGCCGCCTACTGGGTCGCGGCGATCGTGGCGATCGGCTTCGGGTTGTGCCCGAAGTTCGGGGCGGTCATCGCGGCGACGCCCGGTGGTGTGCTCGGCGGCATCACCGTGGTGCTCTACGGCATGATCGGCCTGCTCGGCGCCAAGATCTGGGTGGAGAACCGGGTGGACTTCGCCGATCCGGTCAACCTGCTGCCGCTGGCGGCCGGGCTGGTCGCGGGCATCGGCGGGGTGTCGCTGCAGGTCACCCCGCAGTTCGAGATCAGCGGGATCGCCCTGGGCACACTGGTGACCCTGATCGGATACCACCTGCTGCGCACCGCAACGGCCCGGCAGCCTCGCGGCTAGGAGCCGGCATCGCCCGCCCGGCGGTGCGGGTGGCTCGCTCAGCGGTTCTCCGGTCCCGGCAACACCTGACGCGCGGCGTTGCGGCGTCCTCGCCGGAGAACCGCTGAGCGCTCGCGATCGTGCGGGTCGATCCCGCACCCGGTACGGCGCGCACCGCGGCGCGTGCCCGAACGGCTCCCGGCCCGCCGTGGGCCGAGCCGCGGCTCACTCCTCGGGTTCGGGATGGCGGAAGATGACCTCCTCGGCGCGGATCGCGCGCCCCGGCAGCTGCGAGGGAGCCTCCGGGCGCAGGCCGTCGAGCAGCAGCGTGAGGTAGCGCCCCGGCAGGACCTCGCGCACCTCGTCCGGCATGACCTGCACGCCCTGCAGGAGCAGCCCGACGATGACCCCGAGATCGCCGGTGCTGACGTCGGTGCGCAGCGTTCCGTCGTCCTGGGCGCGTTTGATCAGCGTGTCCAGGGTGTCCATGAACCGGTTGTGCACGGCGTCGGTGGTCGGATCGGCGGCCAGGATCTCGCGGGCGCGCGGGGACAGCAGCGTCAACCGGGCGATGGTGCGCAGATCGCTGGCGCGGTGCAGCAGCTTGCTGAGCGCGCGCCAGGCGTCCGGTTCCTCCTCGATGATCGAGTGAGTGTCCGCGATGAGTCGCTCGAAGGCCTCCACCGCGACCTCGCGGATCAGCGAATCGCGGTCCGGGAACCGGCGGTAGAGGGTGCCCACGCCCACGCCGGCCTCGCGCGCGATCTCCTCCATCGGCACCTCGGTCCCGCGTTCGGTGAACACGTCGCGCGCGGTGGCGATGATCCGGTCGCGGTTCCGGCGGGCGTCGGCACGCAGCCGCGGTGTCGGGTCGGTCGTCATGTTCCTCACTTCGGTCCAGTCGGGTTGCGCGGATTGTCGCACGGGCGGCGTCCGCGCAGCCGGATGAAGATCATCCAGTCAGTCCTGGCCGAAAGTGGGTGATCGATCGGTGCGGGTGGCCGTTCCCGGAGGGCAGCCGGGCGATCGTGATCGACGATCTTGGCCGCGGGATCGCTCGTGGGCCCGTCCGGCCTTCGCTGATCGGCCGTCGGAATGCGACGCAGATTACTCCGGCCCGCCTTCGAACGCGCCGGGCGCGGCCCTAGAATTGTTGACGAAAGGGCATTCTCCCAAACCTACTTCCGTTCGACCCGCGGTGGCGGGTGTCCAAGCGTGCGCGCGTTCGGAAGTCGGGGCGGCTTAGGAAAGGAGGCAAGGAGTGGCGACGGTGTGGGTGGCCCTGCTGGCGGAAGCGGCGGTGCTCGTGGCGGTCGCGGGTGCGCTGACCAGCTGGATCCGCCGGAGCGAGCCGGCCGGGCACGACCGGATCATCGAGTCCACCGGGCCTGCCGAGCTCGTCTGACGCATGCGCGCGCACGGGCTTGCTCCTGCCGGGTGCAAGCCCGTGAAGCCATTCGCGAATCGCTTTCGCGGCGCTTTTCGTTACACCATTCTCGGAATTTCTCTCCCTTGATTGTCGGTGGCCGCGAGATGGCCACGACGTGAATGCCGCCCAACGGCGCGGCAGGCCCTTTCTCCCTCCGGTGCGACGCCGAACCCAGTGGTTCAGCGCACTGGTGTGCGCCCGCTCGCGGCCCGCCGGATAAGCTGGCTGCCGCGACGACCGGAACCACCGATCGGGAAGGCATCCGTGACCACACCTGACGCGCCCCGCAGTCCTCAGCCGAAGACCACCTCGCCCGGTTCGGGGGCGCTTCCCGGAGGCGCGAACGGCTCGCTGCTGTCGACCTACCGGACCTTCCTGGAACGGGCGGTGCGCAATCCGGGCGCGGTGGGTGCGGTCGCTCCCAGCTCTCCTGCGCTGGCCCGCGCGATGGCCGGCGTGGTGCCCCGCACCGGTAGTCCGACGGTCGTCGAACTCGGACCGGGTACCGGCGCGCTCAGCGGCGCCATCGCCGACCGGCTGCCCGCAGCGGGCAGGCACTTGGCCATCGAGCTCGACGACGGCATGGTCGAGCACCTGCGCACCCGGCTTCCCTGGCTCGAGGTGATTCAGGGCGACGCTTCCGAACTCGGTTCGCTGCTGGCCGATGCCGGTGTTGACCGGGTGGACGCGGTGGTCAGCGGGTTGCCCTGGTCGATCTTCCCGGCGCGGCTGCAGCACGAGATCCTGCGCCAGGTCGGCGGCGCGCTCGCCCCCGGTGGCGCGTTCACCACCTTCGCCTACACGCACGCCCTGGGCATGGCGGGCGCCCGTCAGTTCCGCCGTCGCCTCGACGTGTGCTTCGACGAGGTCCTCACCTCGCACACCGTGTGGCGCAACGTGCCACCGGCGCGCACCTACGTCTGCCGCCGCCCGAACCTGCCCTGAACCGCCCGCCGCGCGCGAGCTGCGTACTCCGCGGCTCGCGCGTCGCGGGCGGATCGAGCACGAGAACTGACGACAAAGAGCCGGGCCGGTGCGCTTGTGGCGCACCGGCCCGGCTCGTCAGTACCTACCGGATCGGTAGGGGGTCAGGAACGAACCATGTTCCGCAGCACGTACTGGAGAATGCCGCCGTTGCGGTAGTAGTCCGCCTCACCAGGGGTGTCGATGCGGACGTCCGCGTCGAACTCCACCGCCGAGCCGTTCGACTTGGTCGCGGTGACCTTGACGGTCTCCGGGGTCTCGCCGTTGTTGAGCGCGGCGATGCCGGAGATGTCGTAGGTCTCGGTGCCGTCCAGGCCGAGGGACTGCGCCGAGGAGCCCTCCGGGAACTGCAGCGGGATGACGCCCATGCCGATCAGGTTCGAGCGGTGGATGCGCTCGAAGGACTCGGCGATGACGGCCTGCACGCCCAGCAGGCGGGTGCCCTTGGCTGCCCAGTCGCGCGAGGAACCGGAGCCGTACTCCTTGCCGCCGAGCACCACCAGCGGGATGTCGTTGGCGGCGTAGTTCTGCGCGGCGTCGTAGATGTAGGCCTGCGGGGCGCCTTCCTGGGTGAAGTCCCGGGTGTAGCCGCCCTGCACGTCGTCCAGCAGCAGGTTGCGCAGCCGGATGTTGGCGAAGGTGCCGCGGATCATCACCTCGTGGTTGCCGCGACGGGAACCGTAGGAGTTGAAGTCCTTGCGCTCGATGCCGTTCTCGGAGAGGTAGCGACCGGCCGGCGAGTCCGGCTTGATGGCACCGGCGGGCGAGATGTGGTCGGTGGTGACCGAGTCGCCCAGCAGCGCCAGCACGCGAGCCCCGGAGACGTCCTGCACCGGCGCGGGCTCCATGCCCATGCCGTCGAAGTACGGGGGCTTGCGCACGTAGGTGCTGTTCGGGTCCCACTCGAAGGTTTCGCCCTCCGGCGTGGGCAGCTCCTGCCAGCGCTGGTCACCCTTGAACACGTCCTCGTAGGAGGAGGTGAACATCTCGTTGGTGATCGCCGAGTCCATGACGTCCTGAACGTCCTGCGGCGACGGCCAGATGTCGCGCAGGAAGACCGGGTTGCCCTCGTCGTCGGTGCCCAGCGCGTCGTTCTCGAAGTCGAAGTCCATCGTCCCGGCGAGCGCGTAGGCGATGACCAGCGGCGGCGAGGCCAGGTAGTTCATCTTGACGTCGGGGTTGATCCGGCCCTCGAAGTTCCGGTTGCCCGACAGCACCGAGGTGACCGAGAGGTCGTTCTTCTGCACCGCGGCGGAGACGTCCTCCGGCAGCGGGCCGGAGTTGCCGATGCAGGTGGTGCAGCCGTAACCGACCAGGTGGAAGCCGAGCTTCTCCAGGTACGGCCACAGGCCGGCCTTCTCGTAGTAGTCGGTGACGACCTGCGAGCCCGGGGCCATCGAGGTCTTGACCCACGGCTTGCGGGTCAGGCCCTTGTCCACGGCGTTGCGGGCCAGCAGCGCCGCGCCCAGCATCACCGAGGGGTTCGAGGTGTTGGTGCAGGAGGTGATCGAGGCGATCACCACGGCACCGTGGTCGAGCGTGAACTCGCCCAGCTCCGAGGAGGAGACCTTGGTGGGCTTGGAGACCCGCCCGTTGGAGCCGTCGGCCGCCGAGTGGGTGACCGACGGGGCGTCGCTGGCGGGGAAGGACTCCGCACCGGCCTCGTCCAGCGCCGCGTCGTCATCGGCGGAGGCGTAGTCCGGCAGCGTCTTGCGGAACGAGTCCTTGGCCTCGGACAGCGCGATGCGGTCCTGCGGGCGCTTCGGGCCGGCGATCGAGGGGACCACGGTGGACAGGTCCAGCTCGAGGTACTCGGAGTACTCCGGCTCGTGGTCGGCGTCGTGCCACAGGCCCTGTTCCTTGGCGTAGGCCTCGACGAGCGCGACCTGCTCGGCGGAACGGCCGGTGAGCTTGAGGTAGCGGACGGTCTCCTCGTCGATCGGGAAGATCGCCGCGGTGGAGCCGAACTCCGGGCTCATGTTGCCGATGGTGGCGCGGTTGGCCAGCGGCACCGAGGCCACGCCGTCGCCGTAGAACTCGACGAACTTGCCCACCACGCCGTGCTTGCGCAGCATCTCGGTGATGGTCAGCACCACGTCGGTGGCGGTGGCACCGGGCGGGATCTCACCGGTGAGCTTGAAGCCGACGACCTTCGGGATGAGCATCGAGACCGGCTGGCCGAGCATCGCGGCCTCGGCCTCGATGCCGCCGACGCCCCAGCCCAGCACGCCCAGGCCGTTGACCATGGTGGTGTGCGAGTCGGTGCCGACGCAGGTGTCCGGGTAGGCCTGGCCGTTGCGGCTCATGATCGAGCGGGCCAGGTGCTCGATGTTGACCTGGTGCACGATGCCGGTGCCGGGCGGGACGACCTTGAACTCGTCGAAGGCGCCCTGGCCCCAGCGCAGGAACTGGTAGCGCTCCTTGTTGCGGCCGTACTCGAATTCGACGTTGCGCTCGAAGGCGTCCTGCTGGCCGAACACGTCGATGATCACCGAGTGGTCGATGACCATCTCGGCCGGGGCCAGCGGGTTGACCTTGGAGGTGTCGCCGCCGAGTTCGGCGACGGCCTCGCGCATGGTGGCGAGGTCGACCACGCACGGCACACCGGTGAAGTCCTGCATGATCACCCGGGCGGGGGTGAACTGGATCTCGGTGGACGGCTCGGACTTGGCGTCCCAGTTGGCCAGGGCGCGCACGTGCTCGTCGGTGATGTTGACACCGTCCTCGGTGCGCAACAGGTTTTCCATCAGGATTTTGAGGCTGTAGGGCAGCCGGTTGGCACCATCCACGGCGCTGAGCCGGAACACCTCGTAGGAGGCATCGCCGACGTTCAGCTGGCCGCGGGCGCCGAAGCTGTCCTTGCTCGCAGGTGCGGTCACGTTCAACTCCATCTCGCGACGGGCGCAAGTTCGGGAACGATTGCGAGTCTCGCGCACGTCAGCTGAGCGTGCGCGGGTTGCTCGCGCTCTTCGCCACTAACAGTACGTGCGTCCTGTATAAGGGCTCAACAAAGGGTGACCTGAACCGCCGATCACATGTGCCCGCACGTGAAAAACCGCTGGATTTCCAGACTGCGTTGTCCGGCAAACGGGCAAATCGGACGACTTCTGGCACGGTGGTGCCGAAATTGTGGTGGTCATGTTTCGATTGGTCACGTGAGCGCCCCGGTCGATCCCGCAGTCTCGTCCCCGGTTCGAAACGCCCGTTCGGCCGGTGTGGCCGTGGCCATCGCCTCCGCGGTGTTCTTCGGCGGTTCGGGCCCCTTCGCCAAGCCGCTGATCACCGCGGGCCTGAGCCCGCTGCAGGTGGCCTGGCTGCGGCTGGCGGGCGGTGCGCTGCTGATGCTGCCCCTGCTGGTGCGTCACCTCGGGGTGCCGCGCCGCGTGCCCGGTCTGCTGGCGGGGTACGGCTTGTTCGCGGTTGCCGGTGTGCAGGTCTGCTACTTCGCGGCGATCGCGACCGTGCCGGTGGGTGTGGCGCTGCTGATCGAGTTCCTCGGGCCGGTGATCGTGCTGGGCTGGATCCGGTTCGCGCGCCGCAGGCCGGTGAGCCGCTCGGCCACCACGGGTGTGGTGCTCGCGGTGGTCGGCCTGGTCTTCGTCGTCGAACTGTGGTCGGGCCTGAGCTTCAACCCGATCGGTTTGCTGTTCGGCCTGGGGGCGGCCTGCTGCCAGGCCACGTACTTCTTGCTGGCCGACAGCGCCGATCACGTCGATCCGCTCGCGCTGGCCGGGTACGGGCTGCTGCTGGCCACGGTGGTGGTCAGCGTGATCGCGCGGCCGTGGGAGATCGACTGGGCGCTGCTGGCGGGCGACGTCGTGCTGGCAGGCCACCAGGTTCCGGCGCTGATCGCGGTGGCCTGGATCGTGGTGATCAGCACGGTGCTGGCCTACCTGACCGGCATCGTCGCGGTGCGCAGGCTGACCCCGCAGGTCGCCGGAGGCATCGCCTTCCTGGAGCCGGTGGTGGCCACCCTGCTGGCCTGGGCCCTGCTCTCCGAGCAGCTCGGCCCGATGCAGCTCATCGGCGGCGCCCTGATCCTCGCCGGCGCCTACATCGCCCAACGAGCGGCCCCCAACGCCGAGCCGGACCTAGGCCCCCTGCAAGCGGCCCACCGCCCCGACTGAGCCCCCACCCGAAACAGCGGCTCCGCCGCGCTCCCGACCAGATCAATGCGCCAGAACCCGCCGGACGTGCGCGCTGTGGTGACAGTTTTGCCTATAACTGTCGCATAACCATGTCCGTTTTGTCCGTACAGCTTTAGGCAAAACTGTCAGCTCGCTAGGCGGCGGAGGCGCCGCTGGTTTGGGTCGCGCGGTAGCGGCGGGTGATGAGGTCCACGATGGCCGGGTGGACGCCGATCGGGTCGGCGATGCCCGCTGCCGGGATGTCGGCGAGCCATTGGTGGAACAGGCCCGGGGCCAGGAGGTAGGGGGCGATGAAGTCCGTTGGGCGGCAGGCCTCCCCGGTGGCTGGGGATGCGGTCGTGACGTAGCTCGGGGTCAGCCACTGGCGGCATCGCCGGCCGAGCTGATCCGCCGCGGTGCGGACGTCGGTCAGCGCGCGCTCGTCGGAGGAACCGGCCGCGGCGAAGCGGACCGGACGCCCCGGCCGCCACCCGGCCTCGGTGAGCCGGTCCAGCAGGGCGGTGGTGATCTCCGGGGCGGGCCCGAGCGGTTCGGCGATGACGACGTCCCCGCGCTGGGTGGCCGCGATCTGCTCGGGCAGGTCGGTGCGCACGTGGTATCCGGCGGCCAAGAACGCGGGCAGCGCCACGACCGGCCCGTCCATCGTGGACAGCGCCTCGGCCACGGTAGGGCCGATGACGTCGACGTAGCCGACGTGCACCGGCACGTCCAGGCGCTGCGCCGCGGCGGCGGCCAGCCGTTCGATCACCCGGGGGCCTGCCGGCTCCCGAGTGCCGTGGGCGACCAGCAGCAGCGGGCGGTTCAACTCGGCTCTGCGCATCGCGGGGCATCCCTCATCGGTTCCAGCGGAAGTCGATATCCGCGTTTGATCACGGTTTGCACCAGGCCGGGCACCCCCAGCGCCGCGCGCAGGCGGGCCACCGCCTGTTCGACCGCGTGCTCGTCGGCCGAACCGCCCGCACTGCTGAGCGCCTCGGCCAGCGCCCGCCGGGAGATCACCCGGCCCGGCTCCAGCGCCAGGGTGCGCAGCAGCGTTATGCCTTGCCGGGAAATCGGCTTGACCTCCTCGTCGAGCAGCACGGCGTGCCCGCGCACCTGCAGCTCGCGGCCCGCGACCGGCAGCGTGGGGGAGCGCTTGGGCAACGCTTCGCACAGCGTCCGAACCAGCGCGCCGAGGCGGTAGCGCTGCGGAACCACCGCCTCGATGCCGTGCTCGGCCAGCGGAGCTCGCGCGACCGGACCGACGCAGGCGGCCAGCACCGGCCCGCGCAACGCGCCCACCAGTTCCTCGCGGACACCCCGCTCGGCCGCCAGCGCGAGCAACCCGGCCGCGGCGGGGGCGCTGGTGAAGGTCACCGCGTCGAGCTGCTGCCCGCGCGCCGCCGACAGCAGGTTCTCCAGCGCCGTGGTGTCGGCCGGAGCCGCCCACCGGTACACCGGGATCTCGATCACCTGCGCCCCCGCGCACCGCAACGCCTCGACGAAGTGCGGCAGCGGTTGGCCGTGCAGCTGCACCACGACGCGCTTGCCGTCGAGCCCGTCGTCGAGGAGGTGGTCGAGCAGCTCCGCCGAGGACTCCGAGGCCGGCGACCAGGGCTCGGGCAGACCCGCGGTGCCCACCGCTCCGCGTGCCTTCGGCCCGCGCGCCAGCAGTCGCGCGCCGCGCAGCGCCTCGAGCAGGTCGGTGCCGATGCCCCATCCGTCGGCGGCCTCCACCCAGCCCCGGAACCCGATGCCGGTGGTGGCCACCACGGCGTCCGGCGGATTCTCGATGCACTCCTGGCTGGCCCGGTGGAGCTCGGTGTCGTCGGACAACGGCAGCAGCCGCAGCGCCGGGCCGTGCACGACCCGGGCGCCGCGGCTCTCGAGCAGCGAGCCGAATTCCTCGGCTCGGCGGGCTGCGGTCACCCCGACGGTGTAGCCGGTGAGTTCGTTCAAGGAAGCGCGACCTCCACGACGTTGTCGCGCTCGCGCACCCGGTAGGTCGGCAAGGACTTGTCCGGGTCGTCCAAGCACTCCCCGGTGCGCAGCGAGAACGCCTGCTTGAGCATCGGTGAGGCCACTACGGGCTCGCCGCCACGGTCGCCCACGATGCCGCGGCTGATCACGCCGGCCCCGCAGAACGGGTCGATGTTGCCGACGGCGAACAGCTGGTCGTCGCGGGTGCGAAACAGCGCCACCGGGTGCTCGCCGACGAGCGCGGGAACGCCGTCCTCGGGCGCGAGCACGTCCAGTTCGCAGATCTGCTGCCAGGTCACGAGTGCACCTCCTGGTTCTGAGCCCCGAATGCGGGCATCGGCAACACGACCGGGTCGGGCCGGATCTGGCCCCGTTCCTGGATGAACCGGATCGTCGGATCCGGTGCGTCCGGGGCGTTGACGAACGACACGAAGCGCGCGAGCTTGCCCGGGTCGTCGAGCACGCCGGCCCATTCATCGGTGTAACCGTCGACGTGCCGGGCCATCGCGGCTTCGAGTTCGGCACCGATGCCCAGCGAGTCCCGCACGACCACCTCCCGCACGTGCTCGAGACCGCCGTCGAGGGACTCCAGCCACGCCGAGGTCCGCTGCAGCCGATCGGCGGTGCGCACGTAGAACATCAGGAACCGGTCGATGAGCCTGATCAGCTCCTCGTCGTCGAGATCGGAGGCCAGCAGCTCCGCGTGCCGCGGGGTGAAGCCGCCGTTGCCACCGACGTAGAGGTTCCAGCCCTTCTCGGTGGCGATCACGCCGAAGTCCTTGCCGCGCGCCTCGGCGCACTCGCGGGCGCAGCCGGACACGGCGGACTTGAGCTTGTGCGGGGACCGCAGACCCCGGTACCGCAGCTCCAGGCGGATGGCCATGGCCACCGAGTCCTGCACGCCGTAGCGGCACCAGTCGTTGCCCACGCAGGACTTCACGGTGCGCAACGCCTTGCCGTAGGCGTGACCCGACTCGAACCCGGCCTCGACCAGCTTCTGCCAGATCTGCGGCAGCTGCTCCACCCTGGCGCCGAAGAGGTCGATGCGCTGACCACCGGTGATCTTGGTGTAGAGACCGAACTCCTTGGCGACCTCGCCGAGCACGACCAGCTTCTCCGGGGTGATCTCCCCGCCCGGAACCCGGGGAACGACCGAGTACGTGCCGTTGCGCTGCAGGTTGGCCAGAAACCGGTCGTTGGTGTCCTGCAGGCTCGCCTGCTCGCCCTCGAGGATGTGCCCGTGGCCCAGGCTGGCCAGGATCGAAGCCACCGCGGGCTTGCAGATGTCGCAACCTCGGCCGCTGCCGTGCTTGGTGATCAGCTCGGAGAACGACTCGATGCCGGTGGCCTGCACGATCTCGAAAAGCTCGGCGCGCGACTGGGCGAAGTGCTCGCACAGCGCCTTGGACACCGTCACGCCGCACTCGTTGAGCAGCGTCTTGAGCATCGGCACGCAGGACCCGCAGCTGGTTCCGGCCTTCGTGCACTCCTTGACCGCGGGGACGTCGGTGAGTTCCTGCTCGGCGATCGCGCCGGTGATCTGCCCCTTGGTGATGTTGTTGCAGGAGCACACCGTCGCGTCGTCGGGCAGCGCACCGGAGTCCACACCGGAGCCGGCGGGCAGCAGCAGCTGCTCCGGCGGAGCTGGCAGTTCGCGATCGACCAGCGGCCGCAGCACGCCGTAGGCGCCGGCGTCGCCGACCAGCACACCGCCCAGCAGCACCCGCGCGTCGTCGGAGAGCACGAGCTTGGCGTAGGTGCCCGCGGCGTTGTTGGCGTAGACGACCTCCAACGCGCCCCCGGTGGTGCCGTGCGCGTCGCCGAAGCTGGCCACGTCCACGCCGAGCAGCTTGAGCTTGGTGGACGTGTCCGCGCCCGGGAACGTGCCCGAGCCCAGCTCCAGCAGCTGTTCGGCCACGCCCTCGGCCATCGAGTAGCCCGGGGCGACCAGGCCGTAGCAGCGACCGTCGACCGCCGCGCACTCGCCGATGGCCCACACCCCGTCGACATCGGTGCGGCAGGCCTCGTCCACCAGGAACCCGCCGCGCTCACCGCGCGAGACCCCGGCGATCTCGGCGAGCTCGTCGCGCGGGCGCACCCCGGCCGAGAACACCACCAGGTCGGTGTCGATGACCGTGCCGTCGGCCAGCGTCACCCCGGTGACCCGCTCCTCGCCGTCGATCGACTGGGTCGCGGCACCGGCGTGCACGGTCAGCCCCAGGTCCTCGACCAGACCGCGCAGCACCTGACCGCCGCCCTCGTCGACCTGCAGCGGCATCAGCCGCGGCGCCATCTCCACCACGTGCGGGCGCATGCCCAGCAGCCGCAGCGCGTTGGCCGCCTCCAGACCCAGCAGGCCACCACCGATGACCACGCCGTCGCGCCCCTCGGTGGCCGCGTCGCGGATGGCGTCGAGGTCCTCGATGGTGCGGTAGACGAAGGTTCCCGGCAGCTGGTGCCCGGGCACCGGTGGCACGAACGGCCGCGAACCGGTCGCCAGCACCAGCGCGTCGTAGGTCAGCGGCTCGCCATCGGCCAGCGTCACGGTGCGCGCACCGGTGTCCACAGCGGACGCGGTCGCGCCCAGCCGCAGCTCGACCATGGGGTCGTCGAGGACGTCCTGACCGGTCATGCTCAGGTCTTCGGCGCTCTTGCCGTCCAGGTAGGACGACAGCGCCACCCGGTCGTACGCGGGACGGGTCTCCTCTCCGAGGACGACGATCCGCCAGGTGTCGTCCCCGTCGCGTTCGCGGAGCGTTTCGACGAGCCGGTGGCCGACCATTCCGTGGCCGACGACGATGAGCGTGCGGGTCATGCCGCGCCCTCCCTTTCTGATTCGATGCGTTCGGCCAACGCGGTGCACACGGCGCCGACGTCGTCGACGCAGCTACCGCAGCCGGTGGTCGCCCGCGTTGCCCGGGCCAGCGCGGACACCGAGCGAGCACCGCCGTGCCAGGCGGTGATCAAGGACTTCTTGGTGACGTTGTTGCAGCGGCAGACCACCGCGTCCTCCGGCAGCTCCACCGGAGCCCCGGGCACCGACGCCGGGGTGCCCAGCAGCAGCGACAGCCGATCGGCGGGCATCGGCAGCCCCCGGTCGTGCAGCTGGCTCACCGCGGCGATGGCCTCCGGGAAGCCCAGCAGCACCGCGCCGCTGATGCGCCCGTCGTGCAGCGCGAGCCGGGCGTAGCGCCCCCGCGCGGGATCCGACAGCGTCACGATCTCCGCGTCCGAACCGGCCAGTGCCCGCGCCGAGCCGATGGAGACCAGGTCGATGCCCCGCGCCCGCAACCGGTTGACCGTCGGAGTGCCCTGGTAGGCCGTCTCACCGCCGGTCAGCTGCGCGGCCAGCACCTCGGCCTGCTCCCAGGCCGCGGAGATCAGGCCTGCCGTGCGACCGCGGTGCTCGGCGCAGTCGCCGATGGCGTGGATGCGCGGGTCGCTGGTGCGCAGCCGGTCGTCGACGACGACACCGCGGTTGACCGAGACCCCGGCCCGCTGGGCGAGCGTGACCTCCGGCCACACACCGGTGCAGGCCACCACCATCTCTGCCGAGACCTCGGAACCGTCGCCCAGCACCAGCCGTCCCTCGCGGTGGCGGACGGCCTTGACCCCGAGCCGGACGTCGACGCCGAGCTTGCCGAGCCGCTCGGCAAGCATCCGCCCGCCGATCTCGTCGAGCTGGTGCTCCATCAGGTGCGGCTCGCGGTGTACCAGCGCCATGTCGTGGCCGCGGGCCAGCAGCGCCCGCGCAGTTTCGACGCCGAGAACGCCGCCGCCGAGCACCGCGACCGGGCCGGAGGCCGCGCCGACCCGCGCGCAGTCGCCCAGCGTGCGCAACGCCGCGAGCCGGGCCGGGTCCAGGCCGGCGATCTCGGGCATCAGCGGGCGCGAACCGGTGGCCAGCACCAGCACGTCGTAGCCGAACTCCTGGCCGTCGCCGGTGCGCGCGGTCCGTTGCGCGCGGTCGATGTCGGCCACCGGGCGGCGCAGGTGCACCTGCGCGTCGACCTCCGGCAGCGCCACTGCCGAGGCCGGCAGCGACCCGTCCAGCACCGAACCCAGCAGCACCCGGTTGTAGGCCGGTTCCGGCTCGGCGCCCAGCACGGTGATCGGGCCCTCGTGCCCGTGCGCGCGCAGCCGCTCGGTCAGCCGGTGCGCCGCCGGACCGTTGCCGATCACCAGCACCCGGCCTGCCACCGGGTCGAGCGGAGGCGAGGCGGTCATGGCGTCACCACATCCCGGTGGGGCTCGATGCGCACCGCGCTGACCTTGAACTCCGGCATCCTGCTGCGCGGGTCCAGCGCATCGCCGGTGAGCAGGTTGGCCCGCCCGTCGCCGGGGAAGTGGAACGGCAGGAACACGGTGTCGGTGCGCATCGTGCGGACCACGCGCACCCTCGCGATCGCGCTGCCGCGCGGGGAGGTGACCTTGGCCAGCGCGCCGTCGGACACACCAGCGCGGGTGGCGGTGTCCGGATGGATCTCCACGAAGGCCTCGGGGGAGACCTCGTTGAGCGCGGTGACCCGCCGGGTCTGCGCCCCCGACTGGTACTGCGCCAGCACCCGCCCCGTCGTAGCCGTCAGCGGGAAGACCTGTTCCGGGACGTCCCCGGCGTCGCGGTGCTCGACGATCGCGAACCGCGCCCGCCCGTCCGCGTGCGCGAAACCGTCCAGGAACAACCGCGGAGTGCCCGGGTGCTCGCCGTCCGGGCAGGGCCAGTGCAGCGCCTCACCGGCGTCGAGCCGCTCGTAGCTGATGCCCGAGTAGTCGGCCTTGCCACCCGCCGAGGCGCGGCGCAGCTCGTCGAAGACCTCGCGCGGCTGCGTGGGGTAGCGGTGCCCCGGTTCGCCCAGCCGCGTGGCGATGCCGTGCAAGACCTCCAGGTCGCTGCGGGCGTGGCCGGGCGGCACCTGCAACCGGCGGCGCCGCAGGATCCGGCCCTCCAGGTTGGTCATGGTGCCCTCTTCCTCGGCCCACTGGGTCACCGGCAGCACCACGTCGGCCAGCTCGGCGGTCTCCGACGGCACGAAGTCGGCCACCACCAGCAGCTCCAGCGCCCGGAGCCGGTCGACCACGTGCCCGGAGTTGGGAGCCGAGACCGCCGGGTTCGATCCGAACACCAGCAGCGCGCTCGGCCCGTTCCCGGTGCCCAACGCGTCGAGCAGCTCGTAGGCCGAACGCCCCGGGCCGGGCAGCACCTCCGGAAGCACGCCCCAGACCTCGGAGACGTGCTCGCGCGCGGCCTGATCGGTGATCAGCCGGTAACCGGGCAGCTGATCGGACTTCTGGCCGTGCTCGCGGCCGCCCTGGCCGTTGCCCTGCCCGGTCAGGCAGCCGTAGCCGCTGCCCTCGCGCCCCGGCAGCCCCAGCGCCAGCGCCAGGTTGATGAACCCGGCGACGGTGTCCACGCCCTTGCTGTGCTGCTCGGCGCCCCGGCCGGTGAGCACGTAGGCCGAGCTCGCCTCCGCCAGCATCCGCACCGCCCGGCGCTGCGCGGTCACCGGGACCCCGGTCACCCGTTCCACCCGCTCGGGCCACCAGCTCATCGCCCGTTGCCAGGCGTCCGCGAAACCGCTGGTGCGCGCGGCGATGTATCCGCTGTCGCCGAACCCGTCGACCACCGCGATGTGCAGCAGCCCCAGCGCCAGGGCGAGATCGGTGCCGGGCAACGGCTGCAGGTGCAGCGCGGCCTGCTCGGCCGTGGCGCTGCTGCGCGGGTCGATGACGATCAGATCCGGCGAGCGCAGGTGCTGCATCAGCGGAGGCATCGTCTCGGCCGGATTCGCCCCGGCCAGCAGCACGACTTCCGCGCCGCCCAGATCGGTCACCGGGAACGGCAGCCCGCGATCGAGCCCGAACGCGGCGATGCCGGCGCCCGCGGCCGAGGACATGCAGAACCGGCCGTTGTAGTCGATCTGACTCGTGCCCAACCCCAGCCGGGCGAACTTGCCCAGCAGGTAGGCCTTCTCGTTGGTGAGACCGCCGCCGCCGAACACCCCGACCGCGTCGGGGCCGCGCTCGGCCCGGATGCGCTCGATGCCCTCGGCGATGGTGTCCAGCGCGACGTCCCAGGAGACCGCGACGAGCTCGCCGCGGCGGCGCACCATCGGAGTGCGCAACCGGTCCTCGACGTCCAGCAGGGAAGGGGCCGTCCAGCCCTTCTGGCACAACCCGCCCCGGTTCACCGGGAAGTCCGTGGGCTGCACCGACACCCCGCGCCGTTCCCGCGTGAGCCGGGTGCCGCACTGCAGCGCGCAGTACGGGCAGTGCGTGGACACGGTCCGCAGCTCAGGCACTTCCGGCCCCCGCGGTCTCCTTCGCCGGAACCGCCGCAGGCGTCCGGCCGCGTTTGAGCGCCCCGCGCAGGTAGATCGACCAGGTCACCAGCACGCACACCACGTAGTAGGCGAGGAAGAGCAGCAGCGCCGCGTCACCGCTGGCGGCCTCGCCGCCGTAGGAGGAGCGGAACGCGAGGTTGATGCCCACCCCGCCGAGCGCGCCGAGCGCGCCCGCGATGCCGATGACCGCACCCGACAGGCGCCGCGCCCTGGCGAAGGCCGCTGTCGCCTCGCCGCCGCCGGTGACCGCGTCCTCGGCCTCCGCGGCGTAGACCGCCGGGATCATCTTGTAGACGGAGCCGTTGCCGATGCCGGTCAGCGTGAACAGCACGATGAACGCGGCGATGTAGAGCGGGAACGAGCCCTGCGACGTGGCGATCAGCAGCACCCCGACCCCGGCGGCCATCAGCGCGAAGTTCCACAGCGTGATCCGCGCACCGCCGAGCGCGTCGGCGAGCCGGCCACCCACCGGCCGCGACAACGACCCCAGCAGCGGACCCAGGAACGTCCAGCTCGCCGCTTGCAGCGCGGAGAAGCCGAACTCGGTCTTGAGCACCAGCCCGAAGGCGAAGCTGTAGCCGATGAACGAACCGAACGTGCCGACGTAGAGGAACGAGATCCACCAGGTGTGCCTGCTGGAGCAGGCCTCGCGCAGCGCACCCGGCTTGGCCTTGATCGCGTCGACGTTGTCCATGAACAGCGCGGCGCACACCGAGGCGAGCACGATCAGCGGCAGGTAGATCGCGGCCACGTACGACGGGTGGTCGCCGCCCGCGGTGGCGATCACCAGCAGGCCGATGACCTGGATGGTGGCCACGCCGATGTTGCCGCCGCCCGCGTTGAGCCCCAGCGCCCAGCCCTGCAGCCGCTGCGGGAAGAAGATCGTGATGTTGGTCATCGAGGAGGCGAAGTTGCCGCCGCCGACACCGGCGGTTGCCGCGATGAGCAGGAACACCCACAGCGGAGTGCCGGGCTGCTGCACGAAGTGGAACGCGCCCAGCGCGGGGACCAGCAGCGCGACGGAGGAGAAGATCGTCCAGTTGCGGCCGCCGAAGCGGGTCACCGCCGCCGCGTAGGGCAGGCGAAGCAGCGCGCCGACCAGGTTCGGGGTGAGGACCAGGAGGAACTTCTCGGAAGCGGTGAAGCCGAGGCCGATCTCCGGCGACATGAACAGCACCAGCACCGACCAGATGCTCCACACGGAGAACCCGATGTGCTCGGAGAGGATCGAGAAGATCAAATTGCGGCGCGCGACCTGCTTGCCGCCGGCCGCCCAGAGGTCTTCGTCCTCCGGGTTCCAGCCCTCGATCCAGCGGCCTCTGGTGGCCCGGGTAATCGCGGTCAACACGGCTCCTCTCAACGGTTGCTCCGAAGATAGGAAGCCGCTGTTTCGAGGCTGGTTGCTTCGCGTTACCGCCAAGCAAAACAGGCTTCACGTGCGCGGTTCCCCCGGCGTCAGGAACCCGCCTCGCGGCCGACGTCGCTGGTGGGCGCTTCGAACGCCGCGGACGGGCGTGGGACCGTGGAGTTGTGACACAACATGGCACGGGCACCGAAGAATCCGCGGCCCGGCAGCGCGCCCGCGAACTGTTCGGCGCCGCGCGCCGGATCACCGCGCTCACCGGCGCGGGGATCTCCACCGCTTCCGGCATCCCGGACTTCCGCGGGCCGGACGGGGTCTGGACCAGGAATCCGGAGGCAGCCCGGCTCAGCGACATCGACAGCTATCTCGCCGACGAGTCGGTCCGCGAGAAGGCGTGGCGCGCCCGCGCCGAACACGCCGCCTGGCGGGCCGAACCGAACGACGCGCACCGGGCGTTCGTCGATCTCGACGCCGCGGGCAGGCTGCGCGCGCTGCTGACCCAGAACATCGACGAACTGCACCAGCGCGCGGGACTGGCCGCCGACAAGGTCGTCGAGCTGCACGGCACCATGCGCCGCACCATCTGCGTCGACTGCGGGGCTCCGGGATTGATGCTCGCCGCGCTCGAGCGGGTGGCGGCGGGCGAGACCGATCCGCCGTGCCCGTCCTGCGGCGGGATCATGAAATCGGCCGTGGTGTTCTTCGGCGAGCCCCTCGACACCGAGGTGATCCGCAGTGCGCGCAGCGCGGCGCTGGACTGCGATCTGTTCCTCGCCGCGGGCACCTCGCTGTCGGTGCACCCGGCGGCGGGATTCGCCGAGCTGGCCACGCGCGCGGGCGCACGTCTGATCATCTGCAACGCCGAGCCCACCCCCTACGACGACCTGGCCGATGCGGTGCTGCGCGGACCGCTGGCCGAGGTCGTCCCGGACCTGGTCGCCGCTCCGGTGAGCGACTCCGCCGAGCCGCTCGACACCTGGGGAGATCCCAGCACGTGGAAACGCATGTGACACGAGTGGTTGATGTTGGAACTTTTTCTGGGGTGTCGCGTGGTGCCCGAGCGATAGTTTTGTAAAACTCCCAGCGGTTGTGATCTGTTCGGACTAATGGCTCCGCCGAACGGTGCATCTGCGGGAGGTGTGACGGTGGAACCGAGAACTCGAAGTGCGCGCCGGATCGGCGTCATCGCGCTGTTCGGCGTCCTCGGCCTGGTTCTGCCGATCGCCGCGCAGGCCGCCCCGGAACCGCCCGACAACCCCACCGACGCGGAGATCCAGGCGGGTCGCGAGGCCGCCCGGGAATCCGCCGGCAAGGTCGGTGAGCTCGCCAACCGCCTAGCCGAGGCCGACGAGCGGCTGGTCGCGCTGCAGGCGCAGGTCGAGCGGAAGATGGAGGAGGCCAACAAGGCTCGCGTCGACCTGCGGCGCGCCGAGGACGCGCACGCCCGCGCCCTGTCGATGGCCAGGGCGGCCCGCGGTGAGGCGAACGCGGCGGGCGACCGGATCGAGGCGCAGCGCAAGCGCCTCGACGAGTTCGCCGCGAGCAGCTATCGGCAGGGCAGCAGGGTCGGCTCGGCCACGGCCTACATCGGCTCGAAGAGCCCGGGCGAACTGCTCGAACGCGCCTCCCTGCTGGACGCGATCAGCGATTCGCAGCTCGACGTGATGGACGACTTGCAGCGGGCGCGCATCGAGAAGGTCAACAAGGACTCGCTCGCGCGCGCCGCGCTCGAGGAGGCCGAAGCCAAGAAGAAGGCTGCCGACGAGGCCCGCGCTGCCGCCGAGGCGGCGCAGCGGGCCGCCATCGAGGCCAGGTCGGGCCAGGTCGCCGAGTCGCGCAGGCTCGAAGCCCGCAAGGCCGAGGTCGAGGACCGGCTGGAGGCGGCGCGTTCGCGCGTCAGCGGCCTGCGCGAGCAGCGCGCCGAGTACGAGGACTGGCGAGCCGCCAAGCGGCGCGCCGAGCAGCAGGCCGCTGCGGCGGCCGCGGCCGCCCAGAGCAACGAGTCCGGCGGCGGCGATCCGGCACCCACCGCGGGCAGCAGCGCCGTCGAGACGGTCGTGCAGCGCGCGCTGTCCCAGCTGGGCGAGCCCTACGCCTGGGGCGGCGGGAACGCGAGCGGGCCGACCCGCGGGATCCGCGACGGGGGAGTGGCCGACTCCTACGGGGACTACGCCAAGATCGGATTCGACTGCTCCGGGCTGATGATCTACGCCTTCGCGGGTGTCGGGATCAGCTTGGACCACTACAGCGGCTACCAGGCCCAGTCGGGCACCCGGGTGCCGCTGTCCCAGAAGCAGCGCGGGGACATGCTGTTCTGGCGCGACGGCGGCGGCATCCACCACGTGGCGATGTACCTGGGCAACGGCAAGATGGTCGAGGCCCCGTACTCGGGTTCGCACGTGCGGGTCACCTCGGTGCGCTACAGCGGGATCGCCCCGTACGCGGTGCGGCTGCTCTGAGCGGGCGGTTGGTCGCCCTCGCCGTGCACCTGCAAGCATGACCGCGTGGCGGATTTCGCGGCGTTGGTGCTGGCTGGTGGCCGAGCTCGGCGACTCGGGGGCGTGGACAAGGTCCTGCTTCCGGTGGCGGGGCGATCCCTGCTGGATCGCACGCTCGACGCGGTCGCGGACGCCGATCCGATCGTGGTCGTCGGGCCGGAGCGGCCGACCGAGCGCGCAGTGCAGTGGACCCGCGAAGAGCCGCCGGACGGTGGTCCGCTCGCGGCGGTGCACGCCGGGCTCGCTCGCCTTCCCGCGGGCACGCGTGTGGTCGCGATCCTCGCGGCCGATCACCCGCACTTGACACCGGAAACCCTCGCGCGCCTGCGGGGGTCGCTGACCGCCGACCTGCGGGCCGGGGGAGCGGTCCTCGCCGAAACCGGTGGCCGCCCGCAATGGCTGCTGGGGGTCTGGCGGGTGTCCGCGCTGCGCGCGGCGATGCCGGACGAGGTGCGCGACAAACCGATCCGCGCGCTGCTGGCGCCCTTGGCCCCGATCCACGTCCCGGCCACGCCGACCGAGACATCGGACGTGGACACGCCGGAGGACCTGGACCGGGCGCGCACCCTCGACGACTAAAGCCCGCGCCCACCTGGTCGGTGGCCCTGGCTCATCCGCCCCGTTAATCGCATCCAGCGTTTCAGTGTTGACTGAAACCAATTCGGTCAACACGACCGATCAGCTGGGGAGGGGAGGGGAGGGGGCGTGACCACCAGCCCGCGCCTGCTCGTTCCGCCCGGTGCCTCGCTCTGCCACGCGGGCAAGTGGGGGCGAGGGATTCGTGGAGGCGCTCGCCCGACGAGCCGGCCCCGTTCGGCATCGAGGTGACGCTCGTCGAGGCCGGTGATGCGCGTACCTCGTTCGCGGGCAGCAGCCTACTGCTGAGCGAACCGCCGGTCGCCTGCGACGACACCCCGGCCGCCGCCAGGAGCATCGACAGTGCACCGGCCCGCCCGTGTTGCAGCTGGCTCTGGGAAGCGACAGCTACCAGGCGGACTCCGCTGCGCTGCGCGAGCGCCTGGCCCAGATCGAACCGCAGCAGAACACAGCGGCTGAGACCGATGCGGACGCGTGAGTGGCCCCACCCGTGCCGCTGACGCGCCGCGAGGGGAGCGGAGTCGCGGAACGAGATTAACTACATCTGTGGCTTCAGTGCGGAGTGAAATAAATCCTGCGAATGCCAACCCGACCATCCGCGCGGGGAACCGAAGCAGGTCCGCTTCACACGGGTCATACCGGGAGTTTGGTTGGGTGTGCGATGCGTGCGCCCCCTGTCGTGTCTCCTGGGCGGTGGACGTGCCAGGATCTTGATCGGTCGACCAGCGGCCGGATCGCGACGAGGAGGCGGAAGTGACCGACGCCGGCAACGGTGACAGCGGGGGCGCGCCGCAGGCGGGCGAACAGGTGAACACCCCGGCGCGTGACGCGCAGCTGCTGGAACGCACCGTCTTCGAGGTCAAGCGGGTGATCGTCGGTCAGGACCGGTTGGTGGAGCGGATGCTCACCGGCCTGCTGGCCAAGGGCCACATCCTGCTCGAAGGCGTGCCGGGCGTGGCCAAGACCCTCGCCGTCGAGACCTTCGCCCGCGTGGTCGGGGGCAGCTTCTCGCGCCTGCAGTTCACCCCGGACCTGGTGCCCGCCGACCTCCTCGGCACCCGCATCTACCGGCAGGGCAGCGAGCGCTTCGACGTCGAGCTCGGGCCGGTGCTGGCCAACTTCGTGCTCGCCGACGAGATCAACCGCGCCCCGGCCAAGGTGCAGTCGGCGCTGCTGGAGGTCATGGCCGAGCGGCACGTGTCCATCGGCGGCGAAAGCTTCCCGATGCCCTCGCCGTTCCTCGTGCTGGCCACCCAGAACCCGATCGAGAACGAGGGCGTCTACCCGCTGCCGGAGGCCCAGCGGGACCGCTTCCTGTTCAAGCTCCCGGTGGAGTACCCGACCGCCGAGGAGGAACGCGAGATCGTCTACCGGATGGGCGTGACCCCGCCGGACCCGAACGCGGTGCTCAACCCCGAGGAACTGATCCGGCTGCAGAACGTCGCCTCCGAGGTGTTCGTGCACCACGCCCTCGTCGACTACGTGGTTCGCCTGGTGATCGCGACCCGGGTGCCCAACGACCACGGGCTCTCCGACATCGCGGGCTGGGTCTCCTACGGCGCCTCGCCGCGCGCCAGCCTCGGCATCATCGGCTCGGCCCGCGCGCTCGCGCTGGTTCGCGGCCGCGACTACGTGCTGCCCCAGGACGTGGTGGACGTGGTGCCGGACGTGCTGCGGCACCGCCTGGTGCTGTCCTACGACGCGCTGGCCGACGGCATTCCGGTCGACCACATCGTCAGCCGGGTGCTGCAGACCGTTCCGCTGCCGCAGGTCGCCGCCCGCCCGCAGGGCGGCCAGCAGCCGGCGCCGGTCGGTCCGGCGGGCGCGCCCGCCTACGGCCAGCAGCAGATGCCACCCAACCCGCCGCACCAGTGAGGGGGCAGCCGTGACGGCAGCGCACCCCGCCCGTGGTGAACGCCCGAGCTGGGCGCCTCCGGCCCTGGACACCGGCCGGATGGAGGTGGCGCTGCGCGCGCTGGAGCTGAGCGTGCGCGGTCGGTTGGACGGGCTCCTGCAGGGCAATCACCTCGGTCTGGTGCCGGGCCCGGGAACCGAGCCGGGCGAGGCGCGGAGCTACCAGCCCGGCGACGACGTCCGGCGCATGGACTGGGCGGTGACCGCTCGGATGGGCGAGCCGCACATCCGGCAGACCGTCGCCGACCGCGAGCTGGAGACCTGGGCGGCGATGGACCTCTCGCCGAGCCTGGACTTCGGATCGGGTGCCTGCGACAAGCGCGAGCTGGCCGTCGCGGCGCTGGCCGCGGTCATGTTCCTGACCAGCGGGGGAGGCAACCGGATCGGCGCGGTGGTGGACAACGGCACCGGGCAGCACCGGCTGCCCGCGCGCGGTGGGTCCGGGCACGGCCGGGCGCTGCTCAAGCAGGTCGCCGAGACCCCGCGGGCGCCCGAGGGCACCCGCGGTGACCTGGCCGGTCTGCTGGAATCGCTGCGCAGGCCACCGCGCAGGCGAGGGCTGGCCGTGGTGGTCTCGGACTTCCTCGGGCCGACGGATTGGCAGCGCGCGCTGCGCGGCCTGGGTGCGCGTCACTCGCTGCTGGCGATCGAGGTGCTCGACCCGCGCGATGTCGAACTTCCCGATGTGGGAACGGTGCTGTTGTCGGACCCGGAGACGGGCAAGCAGCGGGAGGTGCACACCACCCCGGTGCTGCGCAAGGAGTTCGCCGCGGCCGCGGCGGCGCATCGCGAGGAGGTAGCCAGGGTGCTGCGGCGGGCCGGGTGCGCGCACCTGGTGCTGCGCACCGATTCGGACTGGATCGCCGACGTGGTGCGGTTCGTGGTGGCGCGCAAGCGCGGATGGTCCGGAGGAACCGCTTGATGTTGAGCCTGTCGGGATTCGCCTCGCCGTGGTGGTTCCTGCTGCTGGTGGTCGTCGCCGCTCTGGTGGGCGGGTACGTGTGGACGATGCGCCGCAGGCGCCGCGACGCGCTGCGGTTCTCCAACATGGCGGTGCTCGACCGGGTCGCCGCCCGCAGGCAGGGGTGGTGGAAGCACACCCCGCCGGCGTTGCTGGGCGTGGCGCTGATCCTGCTGACGGTGGCGCTGTCCGGGCCGACCGCCGAGCAGCGCATCCCGCGCAACCGCGCGACCGTGATGCTCACGATGGACGTCTCGCTGTCGATGAAGGCCCGCGACGTCGATCCGAACCGGCTGGCGGCGGCGAAGATGGCGGCCAAGGAGTTCGCCGACAAGCTCACGCCGGGCATCAACCTGGGGCTGGTGTCGTTCGCGGGGACCGCCACCGTGCTGGTCATGCCGACCACCGACCGGACCAGCGTGAAGCGCGCGATCGACTCGTTGAAGCTGGCCGAGGCCACCGCCACCGGTGACGGCATCAACGCCTCGATGCAGGCCATCGACTCGTTCGGCAAGATGGTCGGCGGTCCCTCCGGTCCGCCGCCCGCGCGGGTGGTGCTGATGGCCGACGGCGGGCAGACCATCCCGCGCGAGATGGACGCCCCGCGCGGGGCGTACACCAAGGCCGAGGAAGCCAAGAAGGCCGGTATTCCGATCTCGACGATCTCCTTCGGCACCGAGCACGGCAGCATCGAGATCGAGGGCGAGCAGGAGTGGGTCGAGGTCGACGACGAGGCGATGCAGGAGATCGCCCGGCTCTCCGGCGGTGAGTTCCACAAGGCCTCCAGCGCGCAGCAGCTGCGTTCGGTCTACGAGACCCTCGGCGAGCAGATCGGCTACGAGACCAAGCACACAGACGCCAGCAGGCCGTGGCTGGTGCTCGGTACGCTCGCCGCGATCATCGCGGCCGGGATCTCGTTGTTCGCCGGTCGCAGACTGCCTTGAGAGGTGTTTCGGTTTGCGCGGCGTCGCGGGTGTCCTCGCCCGGCGACGTTTGTGTGCCGCAGCTGAGACAAGCGGCCCCGCCGCGGGCTGAGATCCCCCACATTCCTCGACCGACGGGAGCGCCGGTGGCCACGGCAGGGCACTTCTTGTGGGAATTCGTCAAAGCACCGACCACGACCGCTGCGCTGGGCCCGAGCTCGCGAGCGCTGGCCGAGCGGATGGCGGCTCCGATCCCGCTGCGCGGTGATCCGGTGGTGGTCGAGCTCGGTCCGGGCACCGGCGCGTTCACCGAGGTGATTCAGGAACGTCTCGCCGGGCGCGGCAGGCATCTGGCGCTGGAGCTCAACGAGGGGTGGGCAGCGGATCTCGGCAGGCGGTTCGGGAACGTCGAGTCGGTCTGCGCCGACGCGCGGGCGATGCCGGAGGTGTTGGCCGACCGGGGTTTGTGCGCGGACGTGGTGGTCAGCGGGTTGCCGTGGGCGGCGCACGCTCCGGTGGACGGGGTGCCGCTGATGCGGGTGATCGCCGAGTCGTTGCGGCCGGACGGTGCGTTCGCGCAGTTCGGCTACACCTGGACCAGCTGGGCTCCACCCGCCCGCAGGCAGCGCGCCGACATGCGCGCGGAGTTCGAGGAGACCGTGGTCAGTCGCACGGTGTGGGGCAATCTGCCGCCCGCCGTGGCCTACCTGGCTCGGCGCCCGCGACGGCGGGAGTAGCAGCGATCGGTGCTCCGGTGCGTTACGTTGCTGGGATGCCGGACACCGTGACGGGTGGGCTCGACGAGGTTCCGCTGCTCGTCGAGCTTGGCGTGGCGCTGCTGCTCTCCAGCGCGATCGGGCTGGAGCGCGAGATCCGGGCGAAGAGCGCGGGGATGCGCACGCACGCGCTGGTGGGCGTCGGTGCGGCGCTGTTCATGCTGGTGTCGAAGTACGGGTTCGGCGATCTGGTGGGCACCGAGCAGGTGTCGCTGGATCCCTCGCGGGTGGCCGCGCAGATCGTCTCCGGCATCGGGTTCATCGGTGGTGGATTGATCTTCGTGCGGCGTGACGCGGTGCGCGGGCTGACCACGGCCGCCTCGGTGTGGGTGGTCGCCGCGGTCGGGATGGCCGGCGGTGGCGGGCTGATCGTGCTGGCCGCGGCCACGACCGGTGTGCACTTCCTGGTGGCGCTGGGGTATCCGCCGCTGTTGCGGCTGCTGCGCCGTTCGATGCGCGAGCCGCAGGTGATGCGCATCGGCTACCTGGACGGCTACGGGGTGCTGCGCAGCGTGCTGACGCTGTGCACCAGCCGGGGGTGGACGGTGCAGGACCTGCAGGTCGAGCGCGAGGACACCGACGACGGGGACCAGCGCACCGCGGTGGTGGCCTTGCAGCTGCGCGGCAAGGCGCCGGTGTCGCGGCTGGTCGGTGAGGTCGGTGATCTTCCCGGGGTGTTGCACGCCGCTGCGGGCGATTCGGCCGAGACGGGTTTCTAGCCGCGCCGGGCCCCGGGGTTGCCGGGTCCTCCGGGTGGGGAGGACCCGGCCGGAGGGTCACTCTCCTTCGGGTGCCGCGTTGGGAGACTCGGCATCCTTCTTGACCTCCTCCATGTCCAGGCCGCGGGCCTGGCCGATGAGGTCTTCGAAGGTGTTCTCCGGCAGCGCGCCCGCCTGCTGGAAGACCAGCACCTTCTCGCGCACGATCGCCAGGGTCGGGATCGACTGGACCTCGAAGGCGCCGGCCAGCTCGGGCTGGGCGTCCACGTCGATCTTGGCGAAGGTGATGTCGGTGTGGGTCTCCGACCCCTGCTCGAAGACCGGCGCGAACTGCTTGCACGGGCCGCACCAGTCCGCCCAGAAGTCGATGATGACGAAGTCGTCCTCGCCGACGACCTCGTCGAAGTTGTCCTTGGTCAGCTCGACCGTGGCCATGATGTGTCCCTTTCGTGGTGGGCGGTACCCGGGCAACGCGCGGCCTCGTCCCGCGCATTCCTTTATCCCGTGTCGGGTGGGCCACGGTAGTTGTCGCCGGTGCGGCGGTGGGCACCACGGGTGGGGTGCGCGTGTCGGTGTTGATCATTGATATGGGCGGTGCGTGCTGTAGGCGCGCCACCACGCTGGCCCCGATTTTCTGTATGGAGGCGATGAGCGGTGATCGGCGCTGAACGGATAATGTCGCGGCCGAACCGAATCTCGCGTCGAAGGGGAGATCCACAGTGGCACGGTCCGTACTGGTGACCGGCGGTAATCGCGGCATCGGATTGGCCATCGCGCGGGCCTTCGAGGCCGCCGGTGACAAGGTCGCGGTCACGCATCGCGGATCGGGTGCCCCGGAGGGGCTGTTCGGCGTGCAGTGCGATGTCACCGACCCGGATCAGGTCAACGCCGCCTTCGACGAGGTCGAGGCCGCGCACGGCAAGGTCGAGGTGCTGGTGGCCAACGCGGGCATCACCGACGACACGCTGCTGCTGCGGATGAGCGAGGAGCAGTTCGGCCGCGTGATCGACGCGAACCTCGCCGGTTCCTACCGGGTGGCCAAGCGCGCGGCCACGGGAATGCTGCGCAATCGCTTCGGCCGGATCATCTTCATCTCCTCGGTCGTGGGCCTGTCGGGTGGTCCCGGGCAGGTCAACTACGCGGCCAGCAAGGCGGGACTGGTGGGCATGTCCCGCTCGATCGCTCGCGAGCTGGGGTCGCGCAAGATCACCGCGAATGTGGTGGCACCGGGCTATGTCACCACCGACATGACCGATGCGCTGCCGGAGGACCGCAAGAAGGAGATCCTCGGGCAGATCCCGGCGGGGCGGCTCGGCGAGACCGAGGACATCGCCAACGCGGTGCGGTTCCTCGCCTCCGACGAGGCCGGCTACATCAACGGTGCGGTCATCCCGGTCGACGGCGGCATGGGCATGGGTCACTGAGGACCGTCCGACCGGGACGGCACGACTTCCGGCACGGCGCTGGTGCCGGGCGCAGGCGGACGCGGTGGCGTCCGCGAACAACGCGTTAGCGGAGGATTTTTCGTGAGCGGATTGCTCGAAGGCAAGCGGATTCTGATCACCGGCGTGATCACGGACGCCTCGATCGCGTTCCACGCCGCCAGGGCGGCGCAGGAGCAGGGGGCCGAGGTGGTCCTGACCGGGTTCGGTCGGCTGAGCCTGGTGGAGCGCATCGCCTCGCGGCTGCCCAAGCCGGCCCCGGTGGTCGAGCTCGACGTGACCAACGCCGAGCACCTCGACAGCCTCGCCGAGCGGGTGCGCGAGCACGTGGGCGGTCTCGACGGCGTGCTGCACTCCATCGGGTACGCCCCGCCGTCCTGCTTGGGCGGGGACTTCCTGGAGGCGCCGTGGGAGGACGTGTCCTCGGCGGTGGAGATCTCGGCGTACTCGCTGAAGTCGCTGTCGACGGCCACGCTGCCGCTGCTGTCCGAGGGCGCCTCGATCGTGGGGATGGACTTCGACGCCCGCGTGGCCTGGCCGGCCTACGACTGGATGGGCGTGGCCAAGGCCGCCCTGGAGTCCACGAACCGGTACTTGGCTCGCGAGCTGGGGCCGAAGGGCGTGCGGGTGAACCTGGTCTCGGCGGGTCCGGTGCGCACCATGGCCGCCAAGTCCATTCCGGGCTTCTCCGAGCTGGAGGCCGGCTGGGGCGATCGGGCTCCGCTGGGCTGGGACGTCAACGATCCGACGCCGGTGGCCAAGTCCATCTGCGCGGTGCTGTCGGACTGGCTGCCCAAGACGACCGGATCGATGATCATGGTCGATGGTGGGGTGCACTCGCTCGGGATCTGATCTGCCGCGCACGCATCGCGGGGCGCTCGTCACCGGCGGGCGCCCCGCGATGCGTTGCGGGCGGGGCGTGGCGGTGAGCTGGCGGTCTTGCGGAGCTGCCGTCCGGCCGCCGCGCCTGCCGTGCGCGACGGTTAGAACGTGAAACGCCGCACGGTCTCCGGGTGCAGGACGATCCGCACCCAGTCGTCCTCGAGGATCGCGGCGAGCTCGGCGGCTCGTGTCGGGTCGTCGAGATCCCAGTAGCGGGCGGCGAGCCGGGCGGCGAGATCGTGCGCACCGTCGGTTTCCACTGTGGTGCGCCCGGCGACCGAGATCCAGCCCTCGCGTTCGGAGGCCGGTGTCGCCACGACGATCGAGGCGCGGGCATCGCGCCGCAGGCGCCGGATCTTGACGGTGTCCGGCCCGGTGAAGATCTGGATCTCGCCGTCGGCGGTGGCCTCGAACCACACGGGCCGAGGCTGCGGTGGTTGCGGTCCTGCGGCCGTGGTCAGGAAACCGTGCAGCGGGCGAGCGAGGAATGCGAGGTCGTCGGCGCTGAGCCGATCGGTGGCGGTGCTCATGCCCCGATGCAACACCGGATTTCCGGACGCTTCCATAGGCGAGACCCGCCGATGCCTGCGCGAGCGTCTAATCTGGTCGGGTGGATGCCTTCGGTGACCTCTTTCGCGGGGTGCGGGCGCAGGGCTCCCTGTTCGGCAGCTCGACGCTGTCGGCGCCCTGGGCGCTGCGGTTCGTCGACGGCGCGCCCCTGACGTTGTGCGCCGTGCTCGCGGGTGGCGGGTGGATCGTGCCCGAGGGGCGCGAGCCCGAACCGCTGGACGCCGGCGACACGATCATCGTCTGCGGCCCGGGGACGTTCGCCTTCGTCGACCGGCCCGGCACCGAGGCCGAACCGCTCGACTGCGGCGAGCACTGCGCCAGACCCGAGCAGGGCGGAACGCGGCACCGGCTGGGTTGGCACGATCCGGGCGAGCCCACCGCACGAGACGCGACGACACTGCTCACCGGCGCCTACCCGGTGCGCGGCGAGATCAACCGGAGTCTGCTCGACGCCTTGCCGCCGGTGCTGCGCGTGGACTCCGGTGGCAAGGGCGATCCCGTGCTGGAGCACCTGGCCGCCGAGATCGCCGACGATGTTCCCGGTCAGCAGGTGGTGCTCGACCGCTTGTTGGACTGGCTGCTGGTGTGCTCGATCCGCGACTGGTTCGACCGGCCCGGCAGCAGGCCACCGGCCTGGTACGCCGCTCAGCGCGACCCGGTCGTCGGAGAGGCCCTGGGGCTGCTGCACGCCGATCCCGCGGTGACCTGGAGCGTCTCGGGGCTGGCCCGGTGCACCGGTGTCTCGCGCGCCACGCTGGCCAAGCGGTTCACCGATCTGGTCGGCCAACCGCCGCTGACCTATCTGGCCGAGTGGCGGATGACTCTGGCCGCCGACCTGCTCGTCGAGGATCCGGCAGCAACCCTCGGCGAGGTCGCCCGCGCGGTGGGCTACGCCGACGCGTTCGGGTTCAGCGCTGCGTTCAAGCGCATCCGGGGCGTCAGTCCCCGCGAACACCGCCGCGTGGCGGTCCCCGGGGCGTGAAACGACGTGGTTCACGCCTGAGACCCCCTGGTTGAGCGTGGGTGAGCACGCGGCGCGATGATGGTCCGGTGAGCTTTGATGCGTTGCTGTTCCTGTCGTTCGGTGGGCCCGAGGGCCCGGAGGATGTGCGGCCGTTCCTGGAGAACGTGACCCGCGGGCGGGGCGTTCCGCCGGAACGCCTGGACGAGGTCGCCGAGCACTACCTGCATTTCGGTGGCGTCTCACCGATCAATCGCCTCAATGAGGACATCATGGCGGCGTTGCGGTCCGAACTGGACGCCCAGGGACGCCGGTTGCCGGTCTACTTCGGCAACCGCAACTGGCACCCGCTGATCGAGGACACCGTCTCCGCGATGGCCGAGGACGGCGTGCGGCGAGCGCTGGTGTTCGCCACGTCGGCCTGGGGCGGCTACTCCGGGTGCAAGCAGTACCACGAGGACATCGCCCGGGCGCGTGAGACGGTGGGGGAGTCGGCGCCGGAGCTGGTCAAGCTGCGGCAGTTCTTCGACCACCCGCTGTTCGTCGAGGCCAACGCCGACGCGGTGCGCGAGGCCCTGTCCGGGCTCGGTGAGCAGGCCGAGCAGGCCAGGCTGGTCTTCACCGCGCACTCCGTCCCGCTGCGGGCCGATGAGCAGGCGGGCCCGGACGGGGCGGGCCAGTGGTACTCCCGCCAGGTCGCCGAAGCCGCCCGGCTGGTCGCCGAGCGGGTCGGTGTCGAGGCCTACGACGTCGTCTGGCAGTCCCGATCCGGCCCGCCGCAGGTCCCGTGGCTCGAGCCCGACATCGTCGACCATCTCGACGAGCTGCACGCGAAGGGCGTGCCCGCGGTCGTGGTGAGTCCCATCGGGTTCGTCTCGGACCACCTCGAGGTCATCTGGGACCTGGACAACGAGGCCGAGGACAAGGCGGCCGAACTGGGCATGAACTTTGCGCGCGCGGCCACCGCGGGAACCGACCCACGGTTCGCGAAGATGATCGTCGAGCTGATCGCCGAGCACACCGACGGGGCCGAGTCGCGCGAGCTCTCCGAGCTGCCCGCGGCGGGTTCGACGGTCAACGGGCGGCCCTGCGCGCAGGGCTGCTGCACCCGCGCATGACAAGAGCGGGGTCCCGACCGAGCCGGTCGGGACCCCGCTCTTGTCATGTCAGGACTGGGCGGCTCGTTCGGCCAGGACTCGGACCATCTCGGCCACCGAGGCGCGGCGAGCGGCTCGCACGGAGTCGAACAGGGGCTTGAGCGCCTCGGTGCGGGCGCGCATGGCCGAGGCCGACAGCGCGCCGCCGGGGGAGTCCTCGGTGGCGACCGTCAGGATCGCTTCGACCTCGGCGGCGCGCTGCAGGATGCGCAGCGTGCGCTGAGGGATGTCGGCGGGCCAGTCCAGTTCCGGGCGGGCGGCGACGGCGTTGGCGATCTCCTCGCGCACCCCGGGGCGCTGCTTGGCCACGCCGAGGTCGACCAGCGCGGTGGCGGCTTCGCGCATGGCCGAGGACATGCCGTGCTCGGCCTCGCCGATGGGCAGGTGTTCGGCGGGCGGCAGTTCGCCGAGGCCGTAGACGGTCCAGCGCAGGATGCCTTCGGCGATCTTCTCCGGGACCAGCCCCAGCTGCGCGTCGGCCAGCACGGCGGCCTCTCCGACGCGCAGCGCGTGCTTGGAGAACTCGCCGGCTCCGCCGAGCCCGCGCACGTCACCGGCGACCGGCAGGACGAGTTCGCCCCCGGTGGCGCCGGCCTTGCGCAGCGCTCCCAGCAGCAGCGCCGGGCCCGCGGGCGTCTCGTCCGGGCCGGGCAGGTCGACGCGTGCGGCGCTTTCCTCGTCGGCGGCGCGGATTTCCTGGACTTCGCCCCAGGTCTGCAGGGCGTCTAGCACGTCGTCGGAGGCGGCCGCACCGTGCAGCCAGGCGGACGCCCAGACGACCATAGTGGCGCTTGGCATTGGCACGTCGGAAAAGGGTACGTATCAGGATGGGCCGATGCTGCCAGGGGTGGCGGTGGTGTGATCTGCGCATCGAGCGGGGAGGTCCGGGCTCGGCGCGCCTTCCCCGCGACGCCGCACGATCGGATTACGCTGCGTTCTCGTGCGTTCGGTTGACTACGGCGCGGACATCCTTTCGGGGAAGCGCCGCAAGAAGGTTCCGGAAATCCCCGCTGAGCAGGACCTGGTGGTCGAGGACGCCGCCAGCGGGTTCTGCGGCGCGGTCGTGCGGGTCGACAAGGACAACGTCGTGCTGGAGGACCGGCACGGCAGGCAGCGGGTGTTCCCGATGCGTCCGGCGGCGTTCCTGTTCGAGGGCAAGCCCGCCACGCTGGTGCCGGCGCGCACCCGCACCGAACCCGCCGCGAGCCGCTCGGCCTCGGGCTCGGTGCGCGTGGAGGGGTTGCGCGCCCGCACCGCCCGGGGGAGCCGCATCTGGGTGGAGGGCCTGCACGACGCGGAGCTCGTCGAGCGCATCTGGGGCCACGATCTGCGGGTGGAGGGCGTGGTGGTCGAGCCGCTGCACGGCGTCGACGACCTGCCGGGGCTGCTCTCGGAGTTCGGGCCGCGTCCGGGCAGGCGCGTGGGGGTGCTGGTGGACCACCTGGTGCCGGGCAGCAAGGAATCTCGTCTCGTCGAGAGCATCGGCGACGAGCACGTGCTGGTCACCGGGCATCCCTTCGTCGACATCTGGCAGGCGGTGAAGCCCTCGGCCGTGGGCATCGAGGCCTGGCCGGAGGTCCCGCGCGGCGAGGAGTGGAAGCAGGGCGTGTGCGATCGGCTCGGCTGGGGCGAACCGCGCGATGGCTGGCGCCGGGTGCTCTCGGGGGCGACGAGTTTCCGGGATGTCGAGACGCCGTTGCTGTCCGCGGTGGAGCAGCTCATCGACTTCGTGACCGCCGAGGTGTGACCCGTGTGCATCACGCCTTGATCACATGGCGTGAGTTGGGCTACGAGCTGGGCTTTTCTCTGGGACCATGGTGGTATGACTCCCGCGCTGCTGTGGCTGATCGCCGGGGTGCTGCTGGTCGGCGCCGAGGTTCTTTCCGGGGACTTCGTGCTGGTCATGCTGGGCGCCGCGGCTCTGGGAGCGGCCGGAAGCGCAGCACTGGGCGCACCGCTGGCTCTCGAGGTCGCGGTGTTCGCGGTGCTGTCGATGGGACTGATCTTCCTGGCGCGCCCGGCGCTGAAGAGCCGGATGCAGGGCGCGCGCGAGCTCAAGACCAATGCGGACGCCCTGGTGGGCAAGCACGTCCGCGTGGAGGCTCAGGTGGACGCCGACGGGGGGCAGGTTCGCATCGACGGCCAGTTGTGGTCGGCGCGGGCGTTGGACGAGACCCAGGTGATCGAGGTCGGCCGCACCGTCACGGTCATGGAGATCGACGGTGCCACCGCTGTGGTGTGGGCCGAACCGTGAGGAGATGAGGCGTTGTGGCAATGACGGAACTGGTCGTACTGGTGGTGGTGGTCCTGCTGGTGCTGATCATCGCCTCGAAGTCGGTGATGGTGGTGCCGCAGGCCCAGTCGGCGGTGATCGAACGTCTGGGCAAGTTCCGGTCGGTGGCCAATCCGGGGCTGAACTTCCTGCTGCCGTTCTTCGACAAGTCGCGCGCCAAGATCGACCTCCGCGAGCGCGCGGTGTCCTTCCCGCCGCAGCCGGTGATCACCCAGGACAACCTGACGGTCTCGATCGACACGGTGGTCTACTTCCAGGTCACCGACGCGAAGTCGGCGGTCTACGAGATCGAGAACTACATAGTGGCGGTCGAGCAGCTCACCACCACCACGCTGCGCAACGTGGTCGGCTCGATGAGCCTGGAGGAGACCTTGACCTCCCGCGACTCGATCAACACGCAGCTGCGTGGAGTGCTGGACTCCGAGACCGGCCGGTGGGGCATCCGGGTCGCGCGGGTGGAGCTCAAGGCGATCGACCCACCGCCGTCGATCCAGGACTCGATGGAAAAGCAGATGCGCGCCGATCGCGAGAAGCGCGCGATGATCCTCAACGCCGAAGGCGAGCGGGAGTCGGCGATCAAGACGGCCGAGGGCAACAAGCAGGCCGCGATTCTGGCCGCGGAGGGCAACAAGCAGGCGGCGATCCTCAACGCCGAGGCCGATCGGCAGTCCAGCATCCTGCGCTCGCAGGGTGAGCGCGCCAGCAAGTACCTGGAGGCGCAGGGTCAGGCCAAGGCGATCGAGAAGGTCTTCGCCGCGGTCAAGCGCGCCAAGCCCACTCCGGAGCTGCTGGCCTACCAGTACCTGCAGACCCTGCCGGAGATGGCGCAGGGCGATGCCAACAAGGTCTGGATGGTGCCCAGCGACTTCGGCAAGTCGCTGGAGGGCTTCGCCAGGATGCTCGGTGCGCCGGGCGAGGACGGGGTCTTCCGCTACGAGCCGCCGGAGGAGGAGGTTTCCGGGCCGCCCGCCGAGGAGGAAGAGGAGGCGGTGCAGTCCTGGTTCGACACCTCCACGCCGCCGGAGGTCGCCGAGGCCGTGCGCGCCGCGGAGGCGGTGGCCCGCAAGGAGGTCCCGAGCGCCGCGCGGCTGGGCAACAACTTGCCGAACACGCCTCCCGAATAGCACCGGAGGACCGTGCGAAAAAGCGGGGTGAAGATCTCCGCGTCGACGGCGGGGGAGAAGGTGGCCACGGCACCGATGGCGGTGCCGTGCGGATCGCGCAGCAGCCGGAACATGCCGGGGAAGACCCGGGTGGTGCCGTCGCGGCAGTGCACGGGCAGGTGGATCGGGTTGCCTTCCAGGTTGGCATGGCCTGCTTCCACAGCTCCGTAGAAGCCCTTCCAGTGCGGCTCCTGCAGGTCTGCCGGCACGATGAGGTCGAGCGAGCAGCCGATGGCCTCGCTCGACGGATGGCCGAAGAGCTCTTCGGCGCCCGGATCGAAAGCGATGATCTTGCCAGCTGGGTCGGCGATCACGATCGCCGAGGTCATCGGTGCGTTCTCGGTCATGGGCGTCAGCTTGCGTTGGTCGAGTCGATCACGCCGCGCGAGAGGTGCCCGTTACGCGCATTTTGACCCAAACGGGTTGCGACGGGAATCTTTCATTTATTGTCATGATGACTTCAGTGCTGGCCGAAATAAATGCTTCGCATCGCGCCACCCTGCAACGGCTGCGGGAAAACCAGCACTAGAGGTCGGAGGAGGCTGCCAGGTAGGGGCCGCCATCGACGCCGAGAGCGCGGACGGTGCCCAGCAGGTGCTCGCGCAGGCGCTGCTTGGCCAGGTCGGGGTCGGCATCGCGGAGGGCTTCGGCGACCTGGGTGTGCTGGTGGCTGATGCGCGGGCGCGCGGTGTGCGTGCGGGCCGTGGCGGTGATGCGCAGCTGCCGGTCGCGCAGCGCGTTGTAGAGGTCGGTGACGACGGGGTTTCCCGCCGCGGCGACCAGCGCGGCGTGGAAGGCGCGGTCGGTCTCGTGCATCTCGGCGTCGCTGAGCTCGCCGGCGTCGCAGGCGGGGTGGGCGACGAGCTGCTCGCCGATCGCGGTCATGGCCTCCGGCCCGTCGATGGCGAGCTTGTCGATCGCGAAGCTCTCCAGCGCCAGGCGCGCTTCGACCACGGCGCGGGCTTCGGTGGCGGTCACCGGCACGACCAGGGCGCCGCGCTTGGGGTAGAGCTTGAGGAAGCCTTCCGACTGCAGCCGCAGGAAGGCCTCGCGGACCGGGGTGCGCGACATGCGCAGGGCGCCGGCCACGTCGCCTTCGCTGAGCAGCTCGCCGTCGGGAAAGGTGCCGTCGAGCAGGCCCGCTTTGACGTGGTTGTACGCGCGGTCGGCGGCGGGCGGCTCGGGCGTGGTCTCAGGTGTTGCGCTCGACACGCGGACATAGTACTTCCCGCCCTCTTGTATCTAAGATGGATACAAGAAATTCGATCGTTGTGTTCCCGACCGCCCAATGGCGGTGCCGGTCTGCGGAATCAGGTCTTTGTTCAAGGAGGGCTCTCGTGTCCGCGACGGCGACCGCCGATCCACCCGCCCAGACACCCGGCAAGCAACTCGGCTCGACGCGAACGGCCTGGCTGGTCTGGGGCATCGGCGCGCTGTGCTACTGCGCGGCGCTGTTCCACCGCGCCAGCCTCGGCATCGCCGCACCGCAGGCCCTGGAGCGCTTCCACGCCGGTCCGGCGATCTTGGCGGTGTTCTCGGCACTGCAGCTGGGCGTCTACCTGGCGTTGCAGGTGCCCGCCGGGCTGCTGGCCGACCGGCTCGGTCCGCGCAAGGTCGTCACCGGCGGCATGGTCGCGCTCGCGGTGGGCTCGCTGGTGTTCGCGCTGAGCACCTCGGTGGCCGGCGGTATCGCCGGGCGGATGCTCATCGGCTTCGGCGACGCGTTCATGTTCACCAACGTGCTGCGGCTGGCCGCGCACTGGTTCCCGCCGCACCGCTACGGCAAGGTGGCCGCGCTGACCGGGCTGGCCGGTGGCCTGGGCCAGGTCGTGTCCACGCTGCCGCTGGGGCTGGCGCTGCACGGCATCGGCTGGATGCCGACGTTCCTCGGCGCGGCGGGCCTGACCGGGTTGTTGGCGATCGTGGCCGCGGTGGTCATCCGCAACGGTCCCGTTCGCCTCGGCGAGCACTCGAGCTCGGCGCCGCGGGAGCGGATCGCCCAGGCCCTGCGCGCGGTGGTCGCCGAGCGCGGCACCAAGCACGCGTTCTGGACGCACTTCGTGCTCATGGCGCAGTTCGTGGCGATCACGACGTTGTGGGGTGGCCCGTGGCTGGGAGCGGCGCAGGGCCACGGTGAGTCCGAGACCGGGTGGCTGCTGCTGATCAGCGTGCTGGGGTTCCTGGCGGGTTCGTGGTTCGCGGGCCAGTACATCTCGGGGCTGCCGCGGCGTCGTGATCGCTACACGCTGGGGTTGTCGTGCGTGGTGGCGCTGGTGTGGGCGGTGCTGGTCGGCTGGCCGGGGGTGCTGCCGACGTCGTTGCTGATCGTGGCGTTGCTGGTCGTCGGCGTCGGGGGTGGTGCCGCGATGCTGGCTTTCGACGCGGCGCGGATGTCCAATGCCGAGCACCGCTCGGGCACGGCCACGGGTGTGGTCAACATGGGTGGCTTCACGGCGGCGGTGCTGATTCAGCTGCTCGTCGGCGGCGTGCTGGAGCTGGTCTCCGCGTTGCCGCCGGTGACGGGCTACCGGTGGGCGTTCCTGCCGGTGCTGGTGCTGCTGGTGGTGGGCACCGGCTCGCAGTGGTGGCTGGGCCGCAGGCTGCGCTGAGGCCCGGCGGGTGGGCCCCGGGCGTTGTTCCGGGGGCCCACCGGTGGGTCAGTGCTGGGGTGTGGTCGTGCGCTGCCAGGGGTGGGCTTGCTCGTAGGCGTGCGCGGCGCGCAGCGCGGTGGCGTCGTCGTGGCGCGCGGCGACCAGTTGCAGTCCGATGGGCAGGCCGTCCTCGGTGTGGCCGCAGGGGATGCTGGTGGCGGGTTGCTGGGTCATGTTGAACGGGTAGGTGAACGGGGTCCAGCTGGTCCAGCGCGGGGTGGGTGCTGTGGCGGGGGCTTCGGCGCCTGCTTCGAACGGCGGGATCGGGACGGTGGGGGTCAGCAGCAGGTCGTAGGTCTGGTGGAAGTGCGCCATGCGCTGACCGAGCTTCATGCGGGTGTTGGTGGCCTCGAGGTAGTCCTGGGCGGAGTAGGTGAGGCCTTCGCGGCAGATCTCGGCCAGTCCCGGGTCCATGAGTTCGCGCTGGGCGTCGGTGAGGTGTTCGGTGGCCTTGGCCGCGCCTGCGAACCAGAGGACGTGGAAGTCCTGCACCGGGTCGGTGAAGCCGGGGTCGGCCTGCTCGACGGTGGCGCCGAGGTCTTCGAAGGCGTGCGCTGCGGCGGTGACCGCGCGTTCGATCTGCGGGTCGAGGTGGGTGCCGAAGCCGAGGTCGGTGCTCAGCGCGATGCGCAGTCCGGCTGCTCCGCCGTCGAGCGAGTGGGAGAACGGGGTGTTCGGGGCGGGCAGGACCGACCAGTCGCGCGGGTCGGGTTGGGCGAGCACGTCGAGCATGAGGGCGGTGTCGGCGATGCTGGTGGTCATCGGTCCGGCGTGCGAGAGGGTGCCGAACGGGCTGGCCGGGTAGAGGGGGATGCGGCCGTAGGTGGGTTTGATGGTCGCCACGCCGCAGAAGGAGGCGGGGATGCGCACGGAGCCGCCGCCGTCGGTTCCCAGTGCCAGTGGGCCCATGCCGGTGGCGACGGCGGCTGATCCGCCGCCGGAGGAGCCGCCTGCGGTGCGCGCGGGATCCCAGGGGTTGCGGGTGATTCCTTCGCGGGGGCTGTCGGTGACGCCTTTCCAGGCCAGCTCGGGGGTGGTGGTCTTGCCGAGCAGGATCGCGTTGTCGGCGCGCAGCAGGGCGGTTGCCGGTGCGTCTTCCTGCCAGGGCTGGTCGGCGTCGATGGTGTGCGAGCCGCGGAGGGTGGGCCATCCTCGGGTGTAGAAAATGTCCTTGATCGAGGTGGGGATGCCGTCGAGGCGGCCTTGGGGTTGGCCGTGGGCCCAGCGGGTTTCGGAGGCGCGGGCGGCTTCGAGGGCGCGTTCGCCGTCGACGAGGCAGTAGGCGTTGATGGCCGAGTCGTGGTCGGCGATGCGTTGCAGGGTTGCTTCGGTGGCCTCCACCGGTGAGAGGGTGCCCGCGGCGTAGGCCGCGAGGAGTTCGGTGGCGGTCAGTTCGGCGGGTTGGGTGTTGGCCAACGTGTTCTCCTGTCTCGCCGGTGCGCGGGTTGGCTATACGGGGGTGGAGACGTAGCCGCGTTGCTTGTCCACGATGTTGACGAGTTCTTCGTTTCGCACGTAGGCGCGCAGGTTGGTCAGGAACAGGTCGACGAGTTCGTCGGTCCAGCCGGTGGTGTCGCCGGACATGTGCGGGGAGATCAGCACGTTGGGCATGTCCCAGAGCGGTGAGGTGTGCGGGAGCGGTTCGGATTCGAAGACGTCGAGGGCGGCTCCGGCGAGGTGTTCGGCGCGGAGGGCTTCGACGAGGTCGTCTTGCACGACGAGTTCGCCGCGGCCGACGTTGATCAGGCGTGCGGTGGGGCGGCAGGCGGCGAGGACGTCGGCGTTGATGAGGCCTTCGGTTTGCGGGGTGCGGGGTGCGGCGAGGACGACGTAGTCGAACTCGCCGATGATGTCGGTGAGGTGGTCGGTGGTGTGCACGTCGCCGAAGTCGGGGTCGTCGGTGCGCGGTCGGCGGCCTGCGCCGGTGACGTGCAGTCCGGCGGCGGTGAGCTGGCTCGCGATGGCGCGGCCGATGGGTCCGGTTCCGATGACGAGGGCGGTTTTGCCTTCGATGCGTTCGGTGACGCGGTGTTGCCAGGTTCTGCGGTCTTGCAGCCGCAGGGTGGTGTGCAGGTCTTTGGCGAAGGTCAGCACGGTGGCCAGCACGTATTCGGCCATGGGTTGGTCGAAGACGCCGCGGGAGTTGGTCAGGGTGACAGCGGAGTCGCGGAGTTCGTCGAAGATGAGGCGGTCGACGCCGGCGCTGGCGGAGTGGATCCAGGTGAGCTTGTCGGCGGCGGGCCAGGCGGTGGTGATCGCTTCGGAGCGGAAGGCCCACACGAAAAGGGCGTCGGCGCCGGGGATTTGGTGCGGGAGTTGTTCGCCGGTGGCGTAGCGCAGGTTGGCGTGTTCGGCGATGCGGGCCATCTCCGCGGGTGGGGTGCCGTCGTGGAGCACGACGATGGTGGGGGTGTTGGCCATGCGGGTGACCTTAGGTCGTGGGTGGGCGCGGTGATCGGCGGCCACGCCGTTGGTGGGCGTGTTTGTGCTGCTGAGTACGCGTTCCGGAAGGTTGTTGACACGCTAGAAAGCGGTCGTAGGATTGTCAACAATCCTACGGATCTTGCTGGTTCGGTGTGTCTGCGAAAGGGACGTGTGATGGCCCGGTATCTGTCGATCGCGCTGGAGAAGCGGGGCGTGTCGTGCGTGGCGGAGTTGCTCGACGACGATGCGCCGCGCACCTGCGAGGCGGTGTGGAACGCGTTGCCGCAGGTGGGGCCGGTGCAGCACGCGAAGTACGCGCGCAACGAGGTCTACACGATGGTCTCGCGGTTCGCCGAGGAGGAGCCGGGTCAGGAGAACCCCACGGTGACGCCGATTCCGGGTGATGTCGTGTACTTCTCGTTTCCGGGCGGGATGCTCGATCGCGAGTTCAAGCGGGACAAGGGCGTCGAGGCGTTGCCGGGCGTGATCGATCTGGCGATCTTCTACGGGCGCAACAACCTGTTGATCAACGGTGATGTCGGCTGGGTTCCGGGCAACGTGTACGCCTCCATCGTGGAGGGTTTGGCGCCGATGGCCGAGGCGTGTCACGACGTGTGGCGTTCGGGAAGCGTCGGGGAGACGTTGCGCTACGAGCGGCTGGACAGGTGAGCGGGCCGGAGCGCGGTGCGCCGGGGGCGGTTCCGGGCCCGCAGGTGTGCGCGGAGGCGGCACGAGGAGGTGTGGAGATGGTTTCGGAGTTCGCGGGGGCGCTGGGCGGTCCGGCGTTGCAGCGGGGGATCGGTGTGATCGCTCCCTACGATCTGGCGCTGGATCGCGAGTTGTGGCGGTGGACTCCGCCGGAGGTCTCGCTGCATCTCACGCGCACGCCGTTCGTGCCGGTGCCGGTCACCACCGAGCAGGCCGGTCTGATCTCGGACGAGGCGATGGTGCAGGGCGTCACGCGCGATCTGCTGGTGCCGGGGCCGGAGGTGGTGGCCTACGCGTGCACTTCGGGCAGTTTCGTGGCCGGTGCCGCGGGTGAGCGCGCGCTGGTGGAGGTGATGTTGGCGGCGGGGGCGCCCGCGGCGGTGACCACCTCGGGGGCGCTGGTGCGGGCGTTGCTGGCGCTGCGCATGAGCCGGGTCGCCGTGGCCACCCCGTACGTGGTGGAGATGACCTCGTTGCTGGAGGTCTTCCTCGGTGAGCACGGGGTGGAGGTCATCACCAGCGTCGGGCTGGGGTTGCCGGGGGAGATCTGGAAGGTGCCCTATCGGCGGGTGGTGGAGATGGTGCGCGCGGCCGATCACCCGGAGGCCGAGGCGGTGTTCGTCTCGTGCACGAATCTGCCGACCTACGACATCATCGGTCCGCTCGAGCAGGAGTTGTGCAAGCCGGTGCTGACGGCGAATCAGGTGACGATCTGGGCGGCGTTGCAGGCGATGGGGTTGAGCGCGGTTTCGGAGGGGCAGTCGTTGGGTGGTCTCGCCGATGCCCCGGCCGCGTGAGGGCCGGTAAAGATGGCATTACGTCGGGATGGGCGCCGTCCGGCGGTGCGATAACATTGTCAACAATCGACACCAGGAGTCCGTGGTCAGTGGTGGCTTCGACGTCGGTGGATTGGAGCGATCCGGTGGCCCCTACGGCGGGAATTCTCTACCCCGGTCACAGCGCCGAGGACGACTACCCGGAGCTGGAGGCCGCGTTCGGTGACGGGACCCGGCTCGCGGTGGTGCACACCGAGATGCGCGAGGACGCCCATCGGGTCGACGCGCTGCTGGAGGTCGGCGGCCGCGAGGTGCTGGCCGAGGGCGTGCGGCGGTTGCCGCCGGTGGAGGCGGTGATCTGGGCGTGCACCTCGGGCAGCTTCGTGTTCGGTTACGACGGCGCTGCCGAGCAGGTGGCCAAGCTGCGGGCGGTGGCGGGCGTGCCGGCCTCGAGCACGTCGTTCGCGTTCCTGCGCGCCGCCGAGCACCTCGGGGTGCGCCGGGTGGCGGTGGCGGCGACGTATCCGGCCGATGTGGCGGGGTTGTTCGCCGAGTTCCTGCGGGCCGGTGGGGTGCGGGTGCTGCGGTGCGCCAGTCGGGGCATCGTCACCGCCGCCGAGGTCGGCACGCTCACCGATGAGCAGGTTTGCGAGTTCGCCGCGGCCAACGATCACGAGTCGGCCGAGGCGGTGCTGCTGCCGGATACGGCGTTGCACACCGTCGGGGTGCTCGAGGAGCTCGAGCGCCGGTTGGGCAAGCCGGTGCTCACGGCCAACCAGGTCAGTGCCTGGGAGGTGTTGCGGCTGGCCGGTGATGGCCGGTCGCGGGATGGATTCGGAACGTTGTTCCGGTCGTCGCACGGCGGGTGAAGCCCGGGGGAAGGGGACCCGCGAATGAGAGATGGTGACAACGTGCTCGGGATCGACGAGGAAAATCAGCAGACCGGTGATTTAGAGCCGGTGCAGCGCAAGTCGACGGCGGCGATCGTGGCCGATCAGCTGCGCGCGGCGATCATGCACGGTTCGCTGCCGCCCGGTTCGCAGTTGGGCGAGGCCGAGTTGGCCACCCGGCTGGGCGTGAGCAGGGGCCCGTTGCGCGAGGCCATGCAGCGTCTGGTGGCCGAGGGCTTGTTGCGCAGCGAGCCGCACCGGGGGTTGTTCGTGATGACCCTCGACACCGAGGACGTCGCCGACATCTACCTGGCGCGGCTGGCGGTGGAGCGGGCGGCGTGCGAGCAGATCGTGCGCGAGCATCGCGTGGAGGCGGTCGCCGAGCTCACGGCGGCGCAGAGCCGGATCGTGGCCGCGGCGGGCAAGGGCGACGGGATCGGTCTGGCCGATGCCGACCAGGAGTTCCACGAGACGCTGGTGCGGGTCTCGGGCAGTCCGCGGTTGCAGCGCATGGCCCAGACGTTGCTGGTGGAGAAGCGGATGTGCCTGGCGGCGTTGCAGAACAAGTATCACGCCGATGTGCAGGCCCTGGTCGATGAGCACAAGGGTCTGGTGGATGCGATCGAGGCCGGTGACGAGCAGCTGGTGCTGGCGCGCCTGGAGGGGCACATGAACGACGCCCTGGAGCGGCTCAACGGTTCGCTGGCCGAGTGAGCCCGCGTAAGTAGAGGGGCCCCGACCCACCACCTGGGTCGGGGCCCCTCCATCTACGCGGTGGGGTCACAGGCCGCCGATGGCGACGTACTTGGTTTCCAGGAACTCGTCGATGCCGACCTTGCCGCCTTCGCGGCCGAGGCCGGAGGCCTTCACGCCGCCGAACGGAGCGGCCGGGTTGGACACCAGGCCCTGGTTGAGGCCGACCATGCCGGTTTCGAGGGCTTCGGTCACGCGCAGGCCGCGTTGCAGGTCGCGGGTGTAGAGGTAGGCGACGAGACCGTATTCGGTGTTGTTGGCCGCGTCGATGACCTCGCGCTCGTCGGTGAAGGTCGTGATGGGTGCGACCGGGCCGAAGATCTCCTCGGTGCCCATCCGGGCTTCGCGGGGCACGTTGGTCAGCACGGTGGGGTTGTAGAAGTGGCCCTGCCCGTTGGCGGCGGTGCCGCCGGTGACGACTTCGGCGCCGCGGTCGATCGCGTCGGAGACGAGTTCGGTGACCTTGTTCAGCTGCGCGTCGTCGATCAGGGGGCCGACCTGGACGTCGTCGGCGACGCCGCGTCCCAGGTTCAGGCCGGCCATGCGTTCGGCTAGCTTGGCCGAGAACCGCTCGGCGACGTCGGTGTGGACGTAGAAGCGGTTGGCCGCGGTGCAGGCCTCGCCGATGTTGCGCATCTTGGCGAGCATGGCGCCGTCGACGGCCGCGTCGAGGTCGGCGTCGTCGAAGACGATGAACGGGGCGTTTCCGCCGAGTTCGAGGGAGACCTTCAGGACCTGCTCGGCGGACTGCTCGATGAGCTTGCGGCCGACCGCGGTCGAGCCGGTGAAGGAGAGCTTGCGGGCGCGGCGGTCGCGGATCATCGGTTCCATGACCGAGCCGGCTCCCTGGGCGGTGACGACGTTGAGCACCCCGTCGGGCAGGCCGGCCTCGCGCAGGATGTCGGCCAGCGCCAGCATCGACAGCGGTGTCTGGTGGGCCGGTTTGATCACCGAGGTGCAGCCGGCGGCGATGGCGGGGCCGATCTTGCGGGTGCCCATGGCCATCGGGAAGTTCCACGGGGTGATCAGCAGCGCGGGGCCGACGGGCTGGCGGGTGACCAGGAATCGTCCGGTGCCCGAGGGGGCCACGGCGTAGTCGCCGCCGATGCGCACGGCTTCCTCGGCGAACCAGCGGAAGAACTCGGCGGCGTAGGTGATCTCGCCGCGCGATTCGGCCAGTGGTTTGCCCATCTCGAGGGTCATCAGCAGCGCGAGGTCCTCTCGGCGGTCGGTGAGGATCTCGTAGGCGCGTCGCAGGATCTCGCCGCGTTCGCGCGGGGCGTGCGCGGCCCAGTCGTTCTGGGCCTCGGAGGCGGCGGCCAGGGCCGCGAGGCCGTCCTCGGCGGAGGCGTCGGCGACCTCGCACAGTCCCTGCCCGGTGGCGGGGTCTTCGACGGTGAAGGTGCGCGCGCCGGTGGCGTCGCGCCAGCTGCCGCCGATGAGCAGCTGCTTGGGTGCCATCTCGACGACGGCGTTCTCACGGGGGTGGGTGGTGGTCATGAGTAGGCGAACTCCTCAATGCTCTCGGTGATGAGTGCGGGTCGTTCAGTGGTGGACAGCGCCGCCCTGCGATGGTTGCATGAGGACCCAGATTGTCAACAATCCTACAATGTGCACCCTTGGAGTGGATCATGACTGAGCTCTCGCCGGCGCTCAAGCAGGCGACCCCGGTGCTGGCCGCTCGCGGCGAAGGGGTTTACCTCTTCGACGAGGACGACCGCCGCTATCTGGACTTCACCGCGGGCATCGGCGTCACCAGCACCGGGCACTGCCACCCGCGCGTGGTCGAAGCCGCGCAAAACCAGGTCGGCACCCTCATCCACGGCCAGTACACGACCGTGATGCACCGCCGGCTCCTCGAGCTCACCGAGCGTCTGGGCGAGGTCCTGCCCACCGGGCTGGATCGGTTGTTCTACGTCAACTCCGGTAGTGAAGCCGTTGAAGCCTCTGTGCGGTTGGCGCGACACGCAACCGGACGGCAGAACATCATCGCCTTCTCGGGTGGTTTTCACGGCCGCACCATGGGGGCGGCCGCGCTGACGACCTCCGGGGTCAAGGTGCGCGCCGGGATCGGGCCGATGATGCCGGGCGTGGCCTTCGCCCCGTTCCCCGAGGCCTACCGGCACGGCACCACCGAGGCCGCCGAGGTCGATCGCGCGCTGGCCGAGCTGGACCAGCTGCTGATGACCACCACCTCGCCGAAGGACACCGCGGCGATCATCGTCGAGCCGGTGCTCGGTGAAGGCGGCTACATCCCCGCGCCCCCGCGGTTCTTGGCCGGTCTGCGCGAGCGCGCCGACAAGCACGGCATCCTGCTCATCGCCGACGAGGTCCAGACCGGAGTGGGGCGCACCGGCGCCTTCTGGGGCCACGAGCACGCCGGTATCGGCCCGGACATCCTCATCACCGCCAAGGGGCTGGCCAGCGGGTTCCCGCTGTCGGCGATCGCGGCCGGCGAGGAGCTGATGAGCAAGGCCTGGCCCGGCTCGCAAGGCGGCACCTACGGCGGCAACGCCGTGGCGGCCGCGGCCGCGCTGGCCACCCTGGATGTGGTGCGCGACGAAGACCTGGTGGGCAACGCCGCCGAGCAGGGCCAGCGGTTGATCGAGGGGTTGCGCAAGGTCGCCGCCGAGCACCCGGTCATCGGTGATGTGCGCGGCCTCGGGCTGATGCTGGGCAACGAGTTCACCACCTCGGAGGGGGCGCCGGACGCGGCCACGGCCGCCCGCGCGCACGCCGCCGCGGCCGAGGAGGGCCTGCTGCTGCTGACCTGCGGGCCGCACGGCAACGTGGTGCGCATGATCCCGCCGCTGATCGTCACGGCCGCGCAGGTCGACGAGGCGGTGGCGTGCTGGTCGCGGGCGGTGGCGCGCGCCGTGGCGGACTAGAACACCTGTGGTGGTGGGTGTGAGTTCGGGCTCACGCCCACCACCTGCGCAGACGCCGTCGCCGGAGCACCGTTCGATAGCGGGGGACACCTGCCGCGGGCGTGTCTGCAATGCTGCACCGCAAGCAGCGGCGCGTGCCACGCGTCGCCCAACGACCCAACCGACGCAGGTGTGAGCATGAGCGACTGGTCGGCGGGAGGCCCGCCGAGGAGCCGGAGGCCGCAGGGCGGCGGAAGGTACGACTACTACCGTGGTGGTCAGCAGCCCCCGCGGGGGCGGGACGGCCCACCGCCGCCACCGCCACCCGGGCGAGGGGGCCAGCCGCCGCGTTCGGGCGAGCCCCCGCGGCCGCCGCGGCGCCCCGCCAAGAAGAAGAGCTGGGGCAAGCGTCTCGGCATCGCGCTGCTGGTCGTGGTGGCGCTGCTGGCCGGGCTGGTCATCTACTTCGACAGCACGCTGCAGCGCACCGCTGCGCTGGACTTCCAGGGGCAGGCGCCCGACTCGGCCGGGACCAACTGGCTGCTGGTGGGCTCCGACAGCCGGGAGGGCCTCGACGAGGCCAAGCGCGAGGAGCTCGCCGCCGGTGACGCGGGCGGGCGCCGCACCGACACCATGATGCTGGTGCACGTTCCCAGCGGCGGCGGCCAGCCCGCCCTGATCAGCCTGCCGCGCGACTCCTACGTCTCGATCCCGGGACACGGCAAGACCAAGCTCAACGCGGCCTTCTCCTACGGTGGCCCGCAGCTGCTGTCGCAGACGGTCGAGCAGGCCACCGGTGTGCACATCGATCACTACGCCGAGATCGGATTCGGCGGCTTCGCCGACCTGGTCGACGCGGTCGGCGGTGTCGAGGTCACCCTCGAGAAGCCGATGAACGACGACAAGGCCAACGTGCACCTGCCCGCAGGGCCCAACGAGCTCGACGGACCCACCGCCCTGGGGTTCGTGCGCGCCCGCTACTCCCTCGACGGCGGGGACTTCGAACGCACCCAGAACCAGCGCAAGCTGCTGGGCGCGCTGGTGGACAAGGCCACCAGCCCGGCCACGCTGCTCAACCCGTTCCGGTTGATCCCGCTGGCCAACGGGGCGGGCAAGACGTTCCTGGTCAACGAGAACGACCACGTCTGGAACCTGTTCTGGCTGGCGATGGCCATGGGCGACATCTCCAAGGGCCAGGGCGTGACCACCTCGGTGCCGTTCGCGGGCTTCGGTGAGGACTCCAACGGTGGCTCGGTCATCGTCTGGGACAAGCAGCGCGCCTCGCAGATGTTCCAGGCCATCGCCGAGGACGAGCCGATCCCGCCGGAACTGCTGGACCAGTAGCANTGAGGGACGCCGCCGAGATGCTCGGCGGCGGCCCTCACACGTGCGCGACGGGTTCAGCCGGCGAAGGCGATGAGCTGCTCGAGGTTGCCGTTGAACACGTCCTGACCACCGGGCAGCGGCCCGGTGTCGTTGTGCTGCCAGAAGGTGTGGAAGTTCCAGCCCGCGGGCAGCTGCCCGATCTCGGGGGCGTAGCGGGCCACCCACAGCGGGTTGTTGGCGGCGAAGTCCGGGTTGGCGCCGGTGCAGCGGTTCCACCAGCTGGCGGTGGTGTAGATGACCGGGAACCGCCCGGTGCGTGCGTGGTAGGTGTTGGAGAACTCGGCCAGCCACCCCGACATCGCCGCCGGGTCGAGCCCGTAGCAGGTCGGCCCGTACGGGTTGTGCTCGATGTCGAGCACGCCCGGCAGGGTGCGCCCGTCGGGCACCCACATGCCGCCGTTGTCGACGAAGAAGTTGGCCTGCTGCGCGCCGCTGGAGCTGTTGGGCAGCGCGAAGTGGTAGGCGCCGCGCACCATGCCGGCGGCCAGGGCTCCGTCGTACTGGGACCGGAACGAATCGCTGCGGAAGTCGGTGCCCTCGGTGGCTTTGACGTAGGCGAAGCGCGCCCCGGCGGCGTGGGCCGCGGGCCAGTCCACTGTGCCCTGATGTCCGGAGACGTCGGTACCTGCCAGCGCGCCCGCGGGAATCTGCGCCGGGCCGCGTTGCCGGGTGGCGGTTTGGCCGGTGCTGTAGCCGGCCCAGGCGCCGTGCGGGTCGGCGGGGCTGACCCGCGGGGTGGTGCGCGGGTGCTCGGGCGCGGGTGCCGGGGCGGCCGCGGCGGGTGTTGCCGTGGCCATCGCTGCGGTGAGCAGGGCTGTTAACACGGCGGGCATCCGGCGGGTGCGCTGCGGCCGTGCCGGGGCGACCGATCGTGGCATGAACGCGCCTCCTCGTGGACAGCACGACACCCGCCGTGGGGATGTCGTGGAAATGCGGAATTCGGGCGAACCGGTGGGTTCGGGGTCGTGATCGGCCGATCTTGTGCGCGCGTGGCAGAGGATAACCCCGGGTGGCGGGTCGCGCTCGATAGCGACGCGTGCGCGTTTCGCATTTTCCGGGTGAACTCCCACGCCACGGGCCTGCGCAGGATGTCCACTGTGGTCGGGATCTCTCGATTGGAGTTTGCTCGGCGTGTCCGGTACAGGTGCGGGCATGGCACAGCAGCGAAATGGCGGCGGCGGCCGCGACGAGCGGCGCGGCAAGGGCCCGCGCCCCGGGGGACGCGAGCAGCAGCCCGGTGGCTACCGCGGGGACGTGGACAAGCTGCGCGGGCAGCTGCGGGAGATGCACGGCAGTGGCTACGGCCGCTACAAGTCGTTGACCGGCCGCTGGGGTCTTCCCGGTTGCACCCTGGAAATCCAACGGGTGCAGTCGGATCCGTACGCGCCGGCCAGCCGCGTGCAGGTCACCGTCGATGCCGACACCGCCGGGTTCCCCGAGCAGCTCTGGCACAGCCCGGTGCGAGCGCGCGCGCTGGCCGGATACCTGGTGCGCGCGGTGGAGCGCCGGTTGCGCGACAGCCGGTTGCGCGTGGACGCGGGCCGTCAGCAGGTCCTCGACCGCAGTTCCTGCCAGATCCGCGAGGGCGCGGTGCGGCTGCGGCTGGGCATCGACATGCCCGGGCGGGGCCGCAGCATCGACGGGCGCGCGGCCGAGGAGACCCTCTGCGACGAGCTGCCCGAGGTCGTCGGCGCGGCGTTGCGGTGGGACACCGCCGATCAGGGCAAGGTCCGCGAGTTCGTCGACAGCATCGAGGACACCGACGCCGCGCGGCGGCTGCTGCCGGAGATGGGGTTGGTGGCCTTCGTCGCCGACGGGGCGATGTTGCCGCGTCGCAGCGGTGTCGATGAGCGTCCGCTGTCCGACGGGGTGGCTTTCGAGTCGCCGGAGTCGATGCGGGTGCGGATGAAGCTGCCCAATCGCGGTGAGGTCACCGGCATGGGTGTGGCCGAGGGCATCACGCTGGTCGTCGGTGGCGGGTTTCACGGCAAGTCCACACTGCTGCGGGCCTTGGAGTTCGGGGTCTACGACCACGTTCCGGGTGATGGGCGCGAGCTGGTCGTGGCCCGCGAGGACACGGTCAAGATCCGCGCCGAGGACGGCAGGCGGGTGCACCGGGTCGATGTGAGCCCGTTCGTGGCGCATTTGCCCACCGGTGCCGACACCACGGACTTCTCCACCGACAACGCCTCGGGTTCGACCTCGCAGGCCGCGTCCATCATGGAGTCGGTGGAGGCCGGTGCGGGGACGCTGCTGGTCGACGAGGACACCTGCGCGACGAATCTGATGATCCGCGACGCGCGCATGCAGGCCCTGGTGGCCAAGGACGCCGAGCCGCTGACTCCGTTCATCGACCTCATCCGGCCGCTCTACGACACCCACGGGGTCTCCACGGTGCTGGTCATGGGCGGCTCCGGTGACTACATGGACATCGCCGACCAGGTGCTGATGCTGGATTCCTACCGGGCCCACGACGTGACCGCGCGGGCGCGGGAGCTCTCGCGGTCCGCGCCGACGGGGCGCAGTGCCGAGGGCCGCGGGTTCGCCGCGGTGCGTCCTCGGGTGGTCGATGCCCGGTCGATTCCCACCGGGCGCGCGAAGGTGCGTGCTCGCGGCACCGATGCGCTCACGCTCGGGGACTCCACGGTCGAGTTGCGCGGTATCGAGCAGCTGGTGGATCCGGCGCAGGTCACCGGGATCGGGTTGGCGCTCGTCTCGGCGGCCGAGCGCGGTGTCATCGACGGGCGGCGCACGCTCGAGGAGATCCTGGAGTCCTTCACCGCCGATGTGCGCCGGCGGGGTGTCGATGCCGTCGACGAGCGGTTCGTGGGTGATTTCGCGGTGCCGCGCGCGTTGGATCTGGCCGCGGCCCTCAACCGGCTGCGGGTGCTGCGGGTGGCTGGTTTCGGCGGCTGAGCCGGAGGTTTGCCGGACCGGGTGGCGCGGGCATCATCGGGGTGAGCCGCCAAGGGGGTGCTTGGGATGCCTCGGATGCGTTTCCGGCCGCGCGCCACCCCCGGCTATGCCGATCGGGCGCACGCCGGTCGGGCCCTGGCTCGGCATCTGGAGGGTGTGCAGCTGTCCGGGCCGGTGGTGTTCGGTCTGGCGCGCGGCGGGGTGCCGGTGGCCGCCGAGGTCGCGCGTGGTTTGGGCGCGCCGCTTCGGGTGTGCGTGGCGCGCAAGATCGGCGCGCCGGGGCAGCCGGAGTTGGCCTTGGGCGCGGTGACCGCGCACGGTCCCGCGGGCTACGACGATCGGCTGGTGCGCTCGTTCGGGCTCGGTGACGCCGAGCTGGCCGAGCTCACCGAACGCGAGCGCAACGAGGCCCGCCAGCGGGAGGCCCGCTACACCCGCGGCCCGGCGCCTGAGCTGGGTGGGCGTGATGTGGTGCTCGTCGACGACGGGTTGGCGACCGGTGCCACGGCGCGCGCGGCGATCGGCATGTTGCGCGAGCACGCTCCGCGGCGGGTGGTGCTGGCCGTGCCGGTGGGGTCGCCGGATTCGGTGCGGGCCTTGGAGTTGGTGGCCGATGTGGTGGTGTGCGTGCTGCAGCCGGTGGACTTCGCGGCGGTGGGGCAGTGGTACGGCGAGTTCGGCGCCACCACCGATGCCGAGATCGACGGGATCCTCGACGAGCTCGGCGGTGCCGCCGAGCAGGACTGAGCGGCCCCCGGGCGGCCCGGACGAGCGCCGGACACACCTGAGAAATCATCAGCTTTGGTGGGTTCAGCGGGCGCTGAAGCGCATGCGTGCGCAACACCATCACCGCCTCCCGGCCGGACGCGCTAACCTCTCGGCACCTACTCCTGTGCCTGGCCGAGCCCGGGGGCCCGGCAGGCACACCGCGCCCGGTACGGGCTCGGTGGCGTCGGGGTGGAGTTGGTAACGGATTCGGGTTGATTGGTTCGCTATGACTACCGCTGGAAATTCCGACAAGACGTCGTCGCAGGCGGGCAGGCACACGCCGCCCCGCCGGAACACGGGCAAGCAGGACGAGGACGCCGGTGGCGAGTCGGGGTACTCCGCGGAGGTGGCCCGCCAGGTCGGCGAGGCGACCGTGGCGCTGGGCGAACGGCTGCGCGACCCGGGCGTGGCCCACAACGTCGAGGAGATCGAGAAGGTCCTGCGCGGGTTCTCCCTGACCATGGAAGGCATGTCCAACGGGCTGACCGGTGTCACCGAGTGGCTGCGCGCCGCCGGGCACGTGGGCCCGCTGTCTGGGCACTCCAGCGTCATGTCCGAGCGCCTCTCGCACATCGGAAAAGAACTGTCCCGGCTGGCCGACGCGGTCGACAAGGCCCAGGAGCAGGAAGCCGGGTAAGCGGTGGCACGCGCCGTCCGGTTCGTGGCGGCGTGTGCCACAATGATCGTCGAGCGGTGCGCGCCCGAGCCCGATTCTCGCGGGCTTGTGTCCGGCCGAGCTGCGCGCCGCATGGCATGTCGACGGTGGTGTCCGGTGTTTCGCCCGGTGGCCGCCGCGTGGGGTGATTCGCGCGTCGGGTGGAGGTGGCCTGGTTGGATCGCGGCAGCACCGGGGATTCCTCTGCCGCTTTTGACTCGCTGTTCTCCGAGATGTTCACCGCCGAGGACAGCGGAACCGCGCAGCGGAGCGCGGCGCTGTCGACGTTGCTCGACGAGCAGGCGCACGAGGTGCTGTCCCGCGCGGTGCGCGGCACCGTGCAGTGGGGCAGCCCGGAACTCGACAGCACGCACCTGCTGTGGGCGGTCACGCAGGTTCCGGCCACCGCCGAGATGCTGACCGCCTCGGGTGTGCGGGTCGATGATCTGGCCGAGGCGGTGCGCTCGGCGGTGCTGTCGGCCCAGGAACCCTCCCCGGGTGGCAAACCGGTGCTGTCGGCCACGGCGCGGCGCGCGCTGCTGGGCGCCTACCAGCAAGCTCTCGGTGAGGGCGCCGACGTGGTCGCCGCGCGGCACCTGGTGCTGGGGCTGGCCGCCGACGCGGATTCGGTGGCCGGGCGTGCGCTGGCGCGCGCGATCGAACTCGGTGACGGCGCGCAGGGCCGGTCGGTGCTGTCGCTGACGCCGCGGCTCGACGAGTTCGGGCTCGATCTCACCGAGCTGGCCCGCGCGGGCTCGCTGGATCCCGTGGTCGGCCGCGACACCGAGATCGAGCAGGCCGTGGAAGTGCTGGGCAGGCGTTCGAAGAACAACCCGGTGTTCGTGGGCGACCCGGGTGTGGGCAAGACCGCCATCGCCGAGGGCCTGGCGCGGCGGGTGGTCGACGGCGCGGTGCCGTGGTCGCTGGCCGGGGTGCGGGTGATCTCGCTGGATCTGTCCGGCATGGTCGCCGGGGCGAAGTACCGCGGTGAGTTCGAGCAGCGGTTCCGCGAGGTGCTCGCCGAGATCCGCGCCAACCGCGAGGCGGTGCTGGTGTTCATCGACGAGCTGCACGCCATCGTCGGTGCCGGGGCCGGTGAGGGCTCGATGGACGCCGGCACCATGCTCAAACCCGCGCTGGCGCGGGGTGAGGTGCGGCTCTTGGGCGCCACCACCGTCGAGGAGTACCGCAAGCACATCGAGAAGGACCCGGCCCTGGAGCGCCGCTTCGCGCCGATCATGGTCGGTGAGCCCTCGGTGGAGGACACGATCACTGTGCTGGGCGGGCTGCGCGAGCGGTACCAGCGCCACCACCGGGTGCGCATCGACGACGCGGCCCTGCGCGCGGCCGCCGAGCTCTCCCAGCGCTACCTCGTCGACCGGTTCCTGCCGGACAAGGCGGTGGATCTGCTCGATCAGGCGTGTTCGCGGGTGCGGTTGCGGCGCGGCGGGCAGGTGCGCTCGGCCGCGGTGTTCGAACCGACCGTGATCGCCGACGACGTCGCCGACGTGGTGGCCTCGCGCACCGGCATCCCGGTCGCCGACGTCAGCGCCGCCGACGTCTCCCGGCTGCTGGGCCTCGAGCAGCATCTCGGAGAGCGGGTCGTGGGCCAGGACGAGGCGGTGGCCGCGGTGGCCGAGGCCGTGCGGCGCGCGCGGGTGGGGCTGGCCGATCCGGACCGGCCGATCGGCACGTTCTTGTTCCTGGGGCCCACGGGCGTGGGCAAGACCGAACTGGCCCGGGCCTTGGCGCAGGCGCTGTTCGGTGACGCGCAGCGCCTGCTGCGGCTGGACATGGGCGAGTTCCAGGAAAAGCACGCGGTCGCGCGGCTGATCGGCGCCCCGCCCGGCTACGTCGGCTACGGCGAGGCCGGCCAGCTCACCGACCGGGTGCGTCGCCAGCCCTATTCGGTGGTGCTCTTCGACGAGGTCGAAAAGGCCCATCCGGACGTGTTCAACACGCTGCTGCAGGTGCTCGACGCGGGGCGGTTGACCGACTCGCAGGGCAGGTTGGTCGATTTCCGCAACGTGGTGGTGATCATGACCTCCAACATCGGTGCCGACCGCATCCTGCAGGCCGGTGCGGCTGCGGCCACCGAGGTCGTCACCGAGCAGCTGCGCGGGTTCTTCCGGCCGGAGTTCATCAACCGCATCGACGACGTGGTGGTCTTCCGCCCGCTGGGCACCGAGCAGCTGCGCCGCATCGCGACCCTGCTGCTGGAGCGCACCGAAAAGCAGCTCACCGACAAGGGCGTGCGGCTGTCGATGACCGACGAGGGCCTGGACTGGCTGGTCGCGCGGGGACACCAGCCGGAGTTCGGTGCTCGCCCGCTGCGGCGGGTGATCTCGCGCGAGCTCGACAACCGGCTGGCCGAGCTCGTTCTCGCCGGGCGCGTCAGCGCCGGTGACGAGGTCACCGTCGGCGTGCGGGCCGGCGAGCTGGATGTGCAGATCACCCAGGTGTGGCGCCCGGTCTCCGGTGGCCGCCACGCCAGCCCGGAGGACTTCCAGCTGCCCTGCGAATCCGCCGGCTGACCGGGCGGGTCAGGCGCGTCCGCCCGGGGGCGCGGGGGCCTGCAGGCCGAAGTGCACTCCGATCATGCGCACGAGGAAGCAGACCGCGGCCGCCGCCAGCGCGGCCGGCAGCCCGTAGAGGCCGGTGTGCAAGGCCGCCACCGTCAGGGCCGCGCCGATGAGCGCGGGGATCGCGTAGAGGTCGCTCTGCAGCACCGAGGGGATGCGGCCGATGAGGGTGTCGCGGATGGTGCCGCCGCCGACACCTGTGATCGCGCCGAGGATGATCGCGGGCCCGATGCCCAGACCGGCTTCGACGGCTTTGTTCGCGCCGAGCACGGCGAAGGTGCTCAGCCCGATGGCGTCGAGCACGTTGATCGGGGTTTCCAGCCGGTGCAGCCACTGGCCGAGCGCGAAGGCCACCAGCGCCCCGCCCAGCGCCACCGCGAGGTAGCGCCAGTCCTGCAACGCCCCCGGCGGGGTCTGGCCGATGAGCAGGTCGCGCAGGATGCCGCCGCCGAGGGCGGTGATCATGCCGAGGGTGAGCACGCCGACGATGTCCAGGCGGGTGGCGCGAACCGCGGTCAGGGCGCCGTTGAGGGCGAAGGCGAAGGTGCCGGTGAAATCCAGCGCCAGCAGCAATGGCGGCTCGGTGTTCATGCGCCCTTTCCCGGGGTTGGAGCGAGCCCGCTGTTCGGGTCAGGGTGCACGGTAGGGGATGGCCCGCGTTGCAGAGGTGGCCGCACCGCGAAAACCGCGGTTCACACGAAAGAGCCAGTGCTTGTCGGCATGGCGAGGCGTGCTTAACGTGGTGGATGTCGTAGGCCGCAGCCTCGAACCCACACCAGGGAGTTTCAGGTGATCGCAGCCGGACAGGACACCCCGGTTCCCGCGTGGCAACAAGACCACTCGCTCGTGCAACCGCGCCCGCCCGCCGACGCGGTGCTCGGGCACGCGCACCACGAGGCGACGTCGCGGCTGTCGGTGGAATGGCCCGCCCCAGGTGTGGTGGTGGTGCGCATCGGCGGCGAGATCGACCTGGCCAGCCTGCCGCGGGTGACCGAGATGATCCGCCAGCGGCTGCGAGCGGCCAGCCTGCAGACCGTGGTGCTGGACTTCAGCACCGTGACCTTCGCCTCCAGCGCGGCGATGGAACTGCTGATCACCGCGCAACGCCGATGCCGCCAGCGCGACTGCACCCTGCTCGTGGTGCCCGGCAATGGCCCGGTCGCGAAGCTGCTGGAGATCACCGGCCTGTCCACGATGGTGTCCCTGCGCGAGGACGTGACCGCCGCGGTGGCCGAGGCGCGCGGCTGAGCACGGCCGCACCCGCGCCCGAGTGGCAGCATCAGCGGGCGTGTACACGTACATCGCCCTGCTGCGCGCGGTCAACCTCGCAGGCCGCGCCCGCCTGCCCATGAACCGGTTGCGGGAACTCACCGAAGCCGCCGGTGGCCACGACGCACGCACCTACCTCAACAGCGGCAACGTCGTGTTCGACTCCGAGCACCCCAGCGCCGCGCAGGCCGCCACCGCGCTGGGCGAGCTGCTGACCCGCGACGGGCTCAACACCGCGGTCATGGTCCGCACCGGCGAGCACCTGCTCGAACTGGCCACCGCCGGGCACCCCGACGCCGCCCACGACCCCGACCACACCCACCTGCAGGTCGCCTTCCCGCTGGCCGCGATCACCCCGCAGCAGCTCGCGGCCATGCCCATTCCAGGCAACGAACGCGCCACCCTGCGCTGCGGAGAGATCTGCCTGCACTATCCCGACGGGCTCGGCCGCAGCACGCTCACCACCGCGCGCCTGCACAAGCACCTGGGCACACCGGTGACGTGCCGCAACTGGCGCACCGTGGCCGCGCTGGCCGAGCTGGCCCGCACCCGGTAGCCGCGCGAAATTCACGCGACCGGCCACCGGGAAACCGGTAGCATCACCGGCGTCCTGCCACCTGCCCTTCGAGGTCGAGCATGCTCAGCTGAGGTTCGCGAACACCGCGCGCACGGGCCGCCACACCGGCCCGAGGACCCGCACGAGCACACGCTCGCGCGCCGGCCCCCGCGTGGAGGCGACCTCGGCCGCAGGACACTTCGGCACTTCGCTGTCGCGTGTTCTCGCCGCGCGGTGCTCGCGTGCGCCCTTCTCCCGGAGCCCCCGCGAACCCCGCACGAAGGCGAACACCCATGACACCACCCGCACCCACCCCGGTGACCTGCGCGCAGCTGAGCTTCGCCTTCACCGACGGCACACCGGTGCTCAACGACCTCACAGCCGGCTTCGCCCCCGGCCGCACCGGCCTGATCGGCACCAACGGCAGCGGCAAATCCACCCTGCTGCGGCTGCTGGCCGGACGACTGACCCCCACCTCCGGGCAGGTCGTGACCACCGCCGCACCGGCCTACCTGCCCCAGCAGGTCACCCTCGACGTCACGCTGCGCGTCGACGAGGCCCTGGGCATCGCCGAACAGCGGCGCGCGCTGGCCGCGATCGAGGCAGGAGAGGTCACCCAGGACCACCTCGACACCATCGGGCAGGACTGGGACGTCGAGGAACGCGCCCGCTGGACCCTCGCCCAGCTCGGCCTCGACGGCATCGACCCGGACCGCACCGTCGGCGAGCTCTCCGGTGGGCAGGTCGTGCTGCTGCACCTGGCCGCGCTGCTGCTGGCGCGCCCGAGGGTGCTGCTGCTCGACGAACCCACCAACAACCTCGACCCGCAGGCCCGCCAGCGGGTCCGCGACACGCTGGAGACCTGGACCGCGGGCGTGCTCATCGTGGTTACCCACGATCGCGAACTGCTCGAACGCGTCGACCGCATCGCCGAACTGCGCGACGGGCAGCTGTCGCTGCACACCGGCGGGCTCTCGTCCTACGAACAGGCACTGGCCACCAGCCAGCAGGCCGCGCAGCGAGACCTGCGCGCCGCCGAGGCCGCCGAACGCGAGCACCACCGCGGACTCGCCGAAACCCGCGCTCGCACCGCCCGCAGGAACAAAGCGGGCAGAGCCACCGCCGACGGCATGCCCAGAATCGTGGCCGGAGCGCGCAAACGCGCCGCGCAGGAATCGGCGGGCAAACTGCACGCGGTGCAGCAGGCCCGCGCCGAAGCCGCCCGCCGCCGACGCGAACAAGCCGAACGGCGGGTGCGCGAGGACCCCGAGATCCGCGTGCGACTGCCCGAGACCACCGTGCCCGCCCGCCGCACCGTGGCCACCCTGCGCGGCGCGCGACTGCCGCACGGCAGCCGCGCGCGCCTGGACCTGGACGTGCAGGGCCCCGAACGCATCGCGCTGCTGGGCCGCAACGGCGCCGGCAAGACCACCCTGCTGCGGCTGCTGGCCGGACACCTCGCCGCCGCCGAAGGACAGGTCAACGTGCCGGTGCCCGCGCGGCTGCTACCGCAACGCCTCGACGTGCTCGACGACGCGCGCACCGTGGCCGACAACGTCGCCGACCACGCACCCGAGTTGACCACCACCGAGCTGCGCGGCCACCTGGCCCGGTTCCTGTTCTCCGGCACGCGCGCCGATCAGACCGCCGCGACGCTCTCCGGCGGCGAACGCCTGCGGGCCGCTCTGGCCACGGTCCTGCTGGCCAGACCGGCACCCCAGCTGCTGCTGCTCGACGAACCCACCAACAACCTCGACCGGGCCAGCGTGGCGGCCCTGACCAGCGCCCTGGCCTCGTTTCGCGGGGCCCTGGTACTGGCGGGCCACGACCTGCAGTTCCTCCAGGCCTGCCAACCCACCCGGTGGCTGCTGCTGGACGAGGAACTCACCGACACCACCTCGCAGCAGGCCACCGCACTGCTCGCGCCCCCGCGCGGCGACCCCGACTAGTGCCGCCGCACCCGGTGCGCAGTCCTCGACAGGAACGCCCGCACCCCGTTGCCGAAGTCATCGCCGCCGAAGACCGTGCGCGCGGGATCGCCCCCCGCCGGGCGGATCGCTCACCCGCGGACGCCGAACGGCTTCGTTGCTCGCCCGCATCGTCAGCGGGGCGTGCTCGACGGGCCGATCGGTGACCGAACCCAGCACCACCAGCGCCCCGGCCCGCGGGTTCTGCACCAGTACGTCGGCCGAACCCAGCAGCCGGTCGAGCACGCGCGCCCCAGCTCGGTCTCGAGAGCTCGAGATCCAACCCCGCGGAGCACGCGGTGCGCGGGAAAAAGGGGGAGGCGTGCGACCCCAGCAACGGGCCGGTCGCGCGCACCGGGTCGCCGCTGGCGGGTTTCCACCTCGCTGACATCGGCCCCCGAGTCGACCAGCCGCACACCGCCTAGGATCACCCCGAGAATTCGCCGGGTGAAAGGAGACCGCGGCCAGCGTGACCGCCCCGAACCCCGAAGCACTCCGGCCTCGTCGAACGCGTCGCACCGCCCTGGAAACCACGTGCACCAGGCCGCCGACCGGCGAGGCCCCGGCCTACCTGGACGGCTCCATCGTGGACCTGGCCGGACACGACCGACGCGAGGAGTCCTCCCGCTGACCGCCACCGCAGACGCCGGCGACATCGCCCGTCACGCCCGCCTGCTCGAGATCGTTGAGACCGGCGAACCCGAGGCACTCCTGGCCGAACTGGCCACCCACCGCGTCCTCGACGGCATCGAGGACGCGGTCGACGAACACACCGACGCAGCGCTGGCCCGGCTCGACGGCCAGCGCGACAACCGAAAGGACGACCCAGCGTGACCGCACCGCAGACCGTGACCATCGACGGCATCAGCCCCACCGTCGACCCCTCGGCGTTCGTGGCCCCCTCGGCCGGCCTCATCGGCCGCGTGAGCCTGGGCGAACGCGCCAGCATCTGGTACACGGCCGTGCTGCGCGGCGACCAGGAGGACATCACCGTCGGCGCGGCCAGCAACATCCAGGACGGCTGCGTCGTGCACGCCGACCCCGGATTCCCCGCCCACATCCACCCCGAGGTCACCGTCGGGCACCGCGCGGTGCTGCACGGCTGCACCGTGGAGACCGGCAGCCTCATCGGCATGGGCGCTGTCGTGCTCAACGGCGCCCGCATCGGCGCGGGCAGCCTCATCGCCGCCGGGGCAGTGGTGCTGGAAGGCACCGAGATCCCACCCGGCTCGCTGGTGGCAGGCACCCCCGGCAAGGTCCGCCGCGAACTCACCGACGAGGAACAAGCCGGACTCAAGCTCTCCGTCGAGCAATACCTCAACCTCGCCGCCAAGCACCGCGACGGCCTCAGCTAGTCCCGACCACCACGGTCGCCTCCCGCTCCGGGCACGACACGACCCGCGAGACCAGGCCCGCACCGTCGAGCAACCCGGCGGTGCGGGCCGCCTGATCGGACCCCGTCTCGATCAGCACCGACCCACCCGGGGCCAACCACCGCCCGGCCTCGGCGGCCACCCGCCGCTGCACCGCCAACCCGTCATCGCCACCATCGAGGGCCACCAGCGGCTCGTGATCGCGCGCCTCCGGCGGCATCGCCCCCACCGCGCCACTGGGCACGTACGGCGCGTTGGCGGTGATCACCCGCACCCCGCCGCGCAACCCGGCGGGCAAACCCTCGAACAAATCCCCGCCACGCACCTCGGCACCCGGCAGATTCAGCCGCGCGCAGGCCACCGCCCGCTCATCGACATCGCAGGCCCACACCCGCAACCCCGGACGGGCTCGCAGCAACGCCGCGGCCACCGCGCCACTGCCGCAGCACACATCGACCACCACAGCGCCCGGCTCGACCCGTTCGCAGGCCGTGCGCACCAGCAGCTCGGTGCGCTGGCGCGGCACGAACACCCCCGGAGCCATCCGCACCCGCACCCCGGCGAAGGACACCCACCCGAGAACCTGCTCGAGCGGAACCCCGGAGACCCGCTCGGCGAGCATGTCCTCCAGCCGCGCGCGATCACCACCGGTCTCGGCGCGCAGCAGCCGCGCCTCGTCCTCGGCGAACACGCACCCTGCCACCCGCAACCGCTCCACGACCTCGTCCACGCCCACCACACTCGCACAGCACGCGGGTGGGGCAGGGGAGCGCACGCGAAGCGGTCCCGCACCCCGTAGGGCTGCGGGACCGCGAAGTCTCGGCGTGCGCTCGTGCTCAGCCGCTGGTGCGGGTGGGCTGCGAACCGGGGTGACGCATCTGCGCGCGAGCCCGTTCCATCTCGCGCGCCATACCACCCAGCCAGTGAACCAGACCGGTCATTCGGGAGTCCTCCACTACTCACCAAGGGATAATGCGATGACGGCGCGCTTGCTCGCTGTCAAGTCCCGGGCCCTGAAAGACCCCGCGTTCCGGGCGAGTCAAACCGTCTCACTCCGCATATCGTCGCAGGTGACCGCGATGTTTCTCGCGAAATATAACGAAACGGTAACGAGATCGTCTGGTGTTTCACACGCCACCCGAACCCGGCCACTCAGCCCGGATGCGCCCCCACCGCATCCCGCAACTCACCGACCATGGCCACATCCGACTGCCGCGCGCAGTGCGCACAGCAGAAGAACCGCCCACTGGCCTCCACACCATGCCCCAGAATCCGGCACCCGCAGTGCTCGCACTGCGGCGCCAACCGCTGCGCCGCGCACTCGAACGAATCAAACGTGTGCACCCCACCGCTGACGGTGTGCACCTCGAAACTCATCCAGTAATCGTTCCCGCACACCTCGCAGACCGCCATGACACACACCCCTTCAACCGAAACGACAAACGACGAACGACACGCAGAGCATGCGTGCGAGCCCACCACCCGGCAACCGCAAACACCACCGACCAGCATCGACGCCCCAGAACAACCCCACCCGCGTGCCAACATGATCACCCACCGAGCACCCCACCCCGGAGCGCACCCCCATGCACGATGACCGCCGAATCGTCGAACAACGCCTCGACCGCGTCCTGCACCAACGCCTCCACCCCGCCCAGCACACCCACACCCGACCCCTGACCGCCGCCGTCTGGCACACCCCCGGCGAACCCGTCGACATCGACCACGCCCTCGCGGCCACCTACCAACCCGCCGACATCGGCACCCCCTGGGGACCCGCCTGGGGCACCGCCTGGTTCCGCTTCACCGCCGACATCCCCGAAACCTGGCAAGGCCACACCATCGAAGCCCGCATCAACCTCGGCTCCGCCGACGAACGCCCCGGCTTCCAATGCGAAGGCCTCGCCTACACCCCCGACGGCCAACCCCTCAAAGGCCTCAACCCCCTCAACACCCACCTCGAACTGCCCGACACCCCAGGCACCCGCATTTTCTACGTCGAAGCCGCCGCCAACCCCGACATCCTCGGCACCCGCGGCTTCCAACCCACCGACCTCGGCACCAAACCAACCACCACCGGAGCACCGCTCTACCACCTCAAACAAGCCGACCTCAGCATCCGCGACCCCCAAATCACCGCCCTCTACCACGACGCGCACGTCCTCGACCAACTCATGCGCGAACTCCCCGCCACCGCACCCCGCCGACACGACATCCTCCGCGCCCTCGAACGCATGCTCGACACCCTCGACCTGCACGACATCCCAGGAACCGCCACCGCAGCCCGCGCCCAACTCACCGACGCCCTCACCGCCCCCGCACACCCCAGCGCCCACCGCATCTCCGCGGTCGGCCACGCCCACATCGACTCCGCCTGGCTCTGGCCCATCCGCGAAACCATCCGCAAAATCGCCCGCACCATCGCCAACGCCACCACCCTCATGCGCGATCACCCCGACTTCCACTTCGCCATGTCGCAAGCCCAACAACTCGAATGGATCAAAACCCACCACCCGCAGCTCTACGAACGCGTCCAACACCACGCCACCACCGGCCAATTCGTCCCCACCGGCGGCATGTGGGTCGAATCCGACACCAACATGCCCGGCGGCGAAGCCCTCGCCCGCCAACTCATCACCGGCAAACGCTTCTTCCTCGACGAATTCGGCATCGAAACCCGCGACGTCTGGCTACCCGACTCCTTCGGCTACTCCGCAGCCCTGCCCCAACTCATCCACCAATCCGGCTCCCGCTGGTTCCTCACCCAAAAAATCTCCTGGAACCAAACCAACCGCTTCCCGCACCACACCTTCCACTGGGAAGGCATCGACGGCACCCGCGTGTTCACCCACTTCCCACCCGCCGACACCTACAACGCCCAGATCACCGGCGCCGAACTCGCCCACGCCCAACACAACTTCACCGAACACGGCCACACCCGCCACTCCCTGCTCGCCTACGGCCACGGCGACGGCGGCGGCGGACCCACCCGCGAAATGCTCGAACGCGCCTACCGCACCCACGACCTCGAAGGCTCACCCCAAGTCACCCTGCACACCCCCGAAGAATTCTTCACCGCCGCCGAAAACGACCACCCACACCCCGCCGTGTGGTCCGGCGAGCTCTACCTCGAAGCCCACCGCGGCACCTACACCTCCCAAACCCGCACCAAACAAGGCAACCGACGCAGCGAACACCTCCTGCGCGAAGCCGAACTCTGGGCCACCACCGCCACCATCAACACCGGCGCCACCTACCCCCACCAACAACTCGACCGCCTCTGGAAACAAGTCCTCCTCAACCAATTCCACGACATCCTGCCCGGCTCATCCATCGCCTGGGTCCACCGCGAAGCCGAAACCACCTACGCCCGCATCGCCACCGAACTCGAAGACATCATCACCCGCGCCACCACCGCACTCACCGGAGAAGGCAACACCCCCATCACCTTCAACGCCACACCCCACACCCGCCACGACATCCCCGCACACGGCGCCACCACCACCAACCCACCCGCACCGACCACACCCCAACGCCACCCCGACGGCACCACCACCCTCGACAACGGCCTCATCCGCGCCACCCTCGACACCCGCGGCCTGCTGACGTCCGTCATCGACCACCAGGCCGACCGCGAAGCCCTCGCAGGACCGGCCAACCTCCTGCAAATCCACCCCGACCACCCCAACCACTGGGACGCCTGGGACATCGACGGTTTCTACCGCCACACCGTCCACGACCTCACCGACACCGACACCATCGACCTCACCGACGACGCCGTGCACATCCACCGCAGCTTCGGCGACTCCACCCTCACCCAAACCCTGCGCCTGCACGAAGCCACCAAACGCATCGACATCACCACCGACATCGACTGGCACGAAAGCGAAAAGCTCCTCAAAGCCGCCTTCCCCCTCGACGTCCACGCCGACCGCAGCGCCGCCGAAACCCAATTCGGCCACATCATGCGGCCCACCCACAGCAACACCAGCTGGGACGCCGCCCGCTTCGAAATCTGCGCCCACCGCTTCCTGCACGTCGCCGAACCCGGCTACGGCCACGCCCTGCTCAACGACTCCACCTACGGCCACGACGTCACCCGCCACACCCGCGACAACGGCGGCACCACCACAACAGTGCGCCTATCCCTGCTCCGCGCACCCCGATTCCCCGACCCCGACACCGACCACGGCCACCACACCCTCAACTACGCCCTGCTCATCGGCGCCGACATCCCCGACGCCGTCCGCGAGGGCTACCGCATCAACATCGCACCCCGCACCACCCGCGGCACCCACCCCGTGACACCACTGGTCACCCTCGACAACCCCAACACCATCATCGAAACCGTCAAACTCGCCGACGACCACAGCGGCGACCTCATCGTCCGCCTCTACGAATCCCGCGGCGCCCAAGCCCGAACACACCTGAGCACCAGCTTCACCGCCACCTCGCTGACCCGCACCGACCTGCTCGAACGCCCCACCCACGAACCCGAAGCCCCCGGAACCCAACAACACCTGCGCCCCTTCGAAATCCGCACCCTGCGCATCACCCGCGCCTAGGCACAACCCTGCCCCCGCACAACCACGCGCAGGGGCAGGGAACGCGCCATCACGACAACAACCACCGCCACACCACCTCATCGACCACACCCGAGGCCACCAGACCCCGCGAACCCCGAAACTCACGCACCACCGAGACCATCGAATCCCCGAAAACCCCGTCCACCGACATCGACACCCCACGTGCACGCAACAACACCTGCGCCGCCCGCACCGCGTCACCTTCGGCACCCCGCACCAACTCCGGAGTCACCTCCAGCCACGCCTGGCCACCGAACAAACCCGGCTCAACCACCCGCGCGGCCAAGCACGACCCCTCGGCAGCACCCCGCCGACGCACCACAGCCTCCGCCGCACGCACCGTGCCCGCCCCGAAGACACCATCGACCGGCACCCCGAAACCCCGCGCGCGCAACAGCAACTGCAACGCCGAAACCACATCCCCCGAAGCACCCGGGACCACCAACGGCCACGTCACCGGCTGCACCACCGGCGATCCCGTCCGCGCACCCACCTGCGCGCGCAACTCCGGCAACCGCCCGTAGAGCACCGCACCCGGGCAGGCCGTGGCCATGAAATCCCGATGCCCGTAGATCTCGCCGGCCGCGATCCCGTACTGCGCGACCATGTACGAGCACAGCTCCACCAGCGAGCTCCACAACGCCGACGGCACCGCCGCCTCGGTGTAGGTGCCCTCGTTCTCGATGCCCAGCGCCACCGAGTTCTGCTCCCCGGCGTGGGCACCCCGCACGTGCTGCGAACCGCCCCGCAACGCCGCCAGCGACTGGTGCCGACCCTCCATCAGATACCCACCACGCGAGTTGGTGAAGTTCTGACCCGTGTCGATCCAGCCGTTCGAATCCATGTGGTAGTTCTGTATCTGTCTGCATAACTCGAAAGCGTGTGCCTGCGACGTGTCCTCGGCGTTCGGCGTCGCCGTGTGATGCACCACGATCTTGGTCGGCTTCGAGTCCAGCACCTGGATCGAACCCGAAGCCGCCCGCGCGTCCCAATCGGCCGTCGACGCGATCGACGGAGCCATCCGCCGCGAACCCGCCACCGCGGGCATCCCGCTCACCGTCACCGCCGTGGCCGCCAGCCCACCGGCCAGCAGCACCCGACGCGCCACGCGCACCTCTCCCAGCGCCATCATCCGCTCCCGCACTCGTATCGAAACAGGGCCGCAGCCCCCGGAATTCGACACGCTACGAGCCAGAACCAGAAACCCGGAAATTCCTGGCAACAAACCGCCACACCACGTCAGTCATTCACGAACGATCAAGAGACCCGTCACCGCGTCATAACCGACCCGCTCCTGCATCCCCACCAAGAACGATCACCACCACGGGACCGACAGGAGACACCCCGACCCATGAACCGCTTCGTCCGCTTCCTGCGGCGCCAGCTCGACATCGACCTCGAACTCCTCCGGCAAGCCAGGCACGACGAAGAAACCGGCAAAGCCACCGCACAACCCAACGCCGGCGTCCTCACCGCCATCCGCGGCTTCCGCGAATGCGAACTCAAGACCCGCCTGCTGACCATCCACCAGCACTGCGGCGCCGGAAGCGGACCCTGCGACACCCTCGAGGACACCTACCCCCGAGAAGACGAACGCGGCTGTCCCACCAAAGCCTTCCTCGGCCTGCCCTACACCGACCGCCCCGGCTACCAACCCCGCTGGCGCCCCTGAACCGTCGACCACGCACGCACCAACGCAGGGGAGCGGCCAGCCCACCACCGGCCGACCGCACCCGAGGACCCCGTCACGACGCCGAGCAAGCCCGCCGGACCGCCTCACCGACCCGCCCGTGATGCACCGGACCATGACCGGGCAGAACCACCTCGGCATCCAGATCCTCCAACGCGGCGAGCCCCGCGCGGATCTCACCGCGATCACCGTGGTCGAACCACGGCGCGATCAACTGCGGCCCCCGCGTGCGCGACACCGCATGACCCGTGATCAGCACGTCCCCGGTGGCGACCGCGCCGGCAGCGGGGAAGTGGTAGGCCGTGTGCCCCGAGGTGTGCCCGGGAGTGGCAACCGGCACCGGCGAACCCGGCAGATCCAACGCCCCACCGACCGAGAACGGCTCCGCGTGCGGCGCGGCCACATCTCTAGCAGCCCCCGCGCGCAACACCCGCACCGCCCACGGCAACACCCTCGGACGCCACAACCGCGGCAGCAGCTCGCGCGGCGTCAGCTGCTCGAGATACTCCCGCCGCGCATGCGCCACCTCCACCGGATGCAGGTAGACCGGAGTGCCGTAGCGGGCGTGGAACGGATTCACCGCGCCCAGGTGATCGACGTGCGCATGCGTCACCAGAATCGCCCGAACATCCCGCGGATCGCGACCGAGCTCGCGAATCGAGGCCTCCACCGCAGCGACATCGCCCGGATAACCACCATCGATGAGCGTGAGGTCCGAGCCCTCCCGCACCAGCACCCAGTTCACGGCGGTGCCCGCACCGACGAAGACGTCCCGGGCGACCTGCACCAGACTCGAACGACCCAACGAAGCCCTCCTGCGACGACGACCACCCGACCCCGCGGCGGTCCGACCGGCGCACCGCTGGGACTCACCGACCGCCCAACACTGACACGCCGCCGCGCCCCGGCAAGAACCCAACCGCACAAGCAACCCGGCAGGGTCGTAGCGACCGGCCCGAGCGCTGCCCGGCGCCCCGCCCCGTGGCGAGCGGTCGAGCAGGCCTACGGATGTGCGAGGGGCAGTGGTGCAGCGCACTCGGCCGGACGGGGGTAGGCGAGGGAGGTGTCCGTTGCTGGCTCACGGCCGGGGAGGGGAACAGCCGGGAACGCGCACGCCGGTGTGGGCGAGGGGAGGGAGACCGCCACGGGGACGAATGGGCAGCCGGACCGGGCAATGAGTTTGGCGAGCTCGGGCGTGGGCTGAGGACGCCCGCTGCAAAGTTGATCTTCAGGGGACTTTATCAATTTCGTGGATAATCTACGTTATCCATCATTCGGAGACGAACGGGCGAGTGGTGGCTGGTGAACCAGGGGATCGTGGGAACCGTTCCACCGGCAGCCGTTCGTGTTCGGACGCACCCGTCCGGTGAGGCCGCTGCGTGATGCCGACCGTTCCACCTGAGTCTTCCGGTCCGAGCCGTTGCGCCGACTCGATGACCGGCTCCAGCGATAGCCGCTGATCAACACGCGACAGACGCCGATTCGGCACCCTGCCAGCGCACCCGATCCGACCAGCCCATTTGCGTCACAGTGACGTAAATAGCGGTTGGGCGCCCGACCTTTGAGAAGAGGGCAGCAGCCGACCGACCCGCCGGGGGCCGACGGACACCCGGGTTCAACAGCGATGCATCCAGCCGAACGCGAAAGCTCCAGCGCGCCGACCCGGCAGCCGCAGACCGCGCACCAACGCCCGGCATCGCGCACGAGCAAGCCGGCGCCTCGCCGGTCGACGAGCGCCAGCGCCACCCGCGTGCCGCGCCGACCGATCCGGCGGCGCCACCGGACGGCTTCGAAGCGTCGATGTGGACGTCTGACAACCGCTCTCGGCCTCCGTATTGATCATCACCAAAAAGCCGATAATGTACATTATGTTAAGTCAATGATTCGAGCGGCTCCCCTCCAGGCGTGACCGCCCCTGAGAAGCGCTCCACCCGACACCAATCGAACAAACACCGACCCGTCATCGCGTGACGATCCGGCGCATGGGCAGCGATGGCGACGCCCGCTGGCGCGTTCTCAGCTGCGTCATCAAAGCGACGGAGAACGCGATACAGCCAGCGGCTCTGCTGCGCCCGCAGCCTCGAAGGCACCGTCGCCGCAACGGCCGAGCGGCTCAACTCGGGTTTGCCCAGCGCGCCGCGACCTCGATTCCCCTGTCGGACGGGGAAACGTCGGCACAGCTCTCCCCTGCCATCGGCTCCTCGGCAATCGATCTGGCTTTGAGCTTGGCTCTTCGTCCGGGTCCGTAGACCGCAAGGGTGTTCGACACCTCTCCCCGTTTGATCTCGGCCACGATGGTCGGCGAAGTCCGGGGCGGGATCGGCTCTGGTCGTCGTGGCGCGGCACCACTTCCCCACCGGGCCGGCACGTGTCGCGCCTTGGCCGCTGACGGACACGGGCGTGGGTTCACCGGTCGCCGGGCCCGCGGAACCGAACCACCGCGTAGTTGACCTCGAGTTAAGTGGAAGTTCTAGCGTTTTGCGGTGGAACGGTAATCGCGTTGGAGGGCTGGTCATGGCGGCCGTCGAGTTGGGGCAGGTGGGTATCGCGCTGAGCGTGAGCGCGGATGGTGGGCATGCTCAGCGGGCGGCGGAGGCCGAGCGGTTGGGTTATTCGGCCGTCTGGGTGCTGGGTGGGCAGTTGTCGAGCCTGGAACCGTTGGCCGAGATGGTGCGCGCCACGCGCCGGGTCGCGGTCGCCCCGGCGATCATTCCGCTGGATGTCTACGGTGCCGATGAGGTCGTCGCTTTGCGCTGTGCGGTGGAGGTCGAGCAGCCGGGGCGTCTGATGCTCGGGCTCGGTTCCCGGACGTTGTCGGCCAATCGGGAGTTCTTGGACCGGCTCGATGCCTGCGGTGTTGGGGTCCCGGGGCGTTTGGTGGCTGCTCTTGGACCGCGCAAGCTCGCCCTGGCTCGGGACCGGGCGGCGGGTGCGGTGACGATGCTGGTGACGCCCGGCTACGTCTCGTGGGCTCGGGATGTGCTGGGGCCCGAGGCCGTGCTGGTGGTCTGCGAGCTCGTGGCGTTGGATTCCGATGTTGCTCGGGCGCGGGATGCGCTGCGCGTTCCGATGGGTTTCTTGCTCGGCGATGCAGCGGGTTACGCGTCGAACGTGCGGCGGATGGGCTTCGCCGACGATGATGTCGTCGGGCTCAGCGATGCTCTGGTGGATTCGGTGGCCACTGGTGGTGATGCGGAGGCGATCGCGTCGTCGGTGCGGGAGCATCTGGCCGCCGGGGCCGATCATGTCGTGCTGTGCCCGGTCGTGGATGGGGCCGAGATGGATACCGCTCGTGCGGTGGCCGACCGTTTGGGGACGGCCGGTGCTGCCTCGGTGGTGTGATCGTGCGCGTGCGGGCGCAGCAGCAGACCGGCGCTCCGGGGCGAGCAGGATCGGGATGGCCTTGGTGTGCGGTGGGTGCGGCCGGGTGGCGGCCCGGACCACGCGGCGGTGCCCGCAGCGAGTGGCTCGCAGTGCGCCGCGCGTCCGGATGGCCAGTACTGTGACCTTGTTCGAGTTGCCGGTGGCTGCGCGGGTGCTCTCGGGCGATGAGTTGCGCGGCTGTGCGGGGTCTGTCCGTGCGGAACGGTTCACAGATTCGTGAGGATGTGGGGCGATGCGTTCGATCACGGCCACGGTGTTCGTCACGCTCGATGGCGTCGTTCAAGGTCTTGGGCGTTCGGACGAGGACACTCGTGGGGGTTTCGCGCACGGGGGCTGGGGCCCGGCTTACAACGACGAGGTGATGTCCCGCGAGCTGGGCAAGGTCATGGCCGAGCCTCGGGACATGTTGTTCGGGCGCAGGACCTGGCAGGACTTCTGCGCGGCGTGGGGGCGGGCAACCGATGGGAACCCGTTCACCGCGCACATGAACGCGGCCACCAAGTACGTCGTGTCGCGGACCTTGCCGGACGTTGATGCGTGGCGGAATTCGGTTCTGCTGCGTGGTGAGGCGGTCGAGATGGTGGCGGGGCTCAAGGCGCGGCCGGGGAAGGATCTGTCGATCAACGGGAGCGTGTCGTTGGTGCGGAGTCTGCACGCCGGGGGTCTGATCGACCATTACGTGCTGTTGATTCATCCGCTGACGTTGGGCAGTGGCGCGCGGTTGTTCGAGGGACCTGCTCCGTTGACGGAGTTCGAGCTCGATTGGAGCGTTCCGACGGGCAAGGGTGTGATCATGGCGCGTTATACCCGGCGGTGACGGGTTGTGCGCGGGCACCGCCCGCGGACGGCACCCACGCCGCGGGCGGTGTCGTCCGCGACGTGGCCACCGTGGGGTCGGGAGGCAGAAGGAGGGGGCTGCCGGCGGTGCGTGCCGGTAGCCCCCTCTTCGTCGTTTGGCGTCGGGTTCAGTCGACGGCCATTTCGCCGAGTTCGGACCAGTCGTCCTGGTCGACGGTGGTGTTGATGACGCGCGGGGTTTCGGCCAGGTGTGGCGGGAGGTCGCGCTGGGCCTGCTTGAAGTGGTCGGAGTTGACGTGGGCGGCGCCGGCCTCGCCGTCGCGGAAGGCTTCGACGAGCACGTACTCGTTGGGGTCTTCGACGCTGCGGGACCAGTCGAACCACAGGCAGCCGGGTTCGCGGCGGGTGGAGTTGGTGAACGAGGCGGCGATCTGGGGCCACTGCTCGGCCGATTCCGGTTTGATGCGGAACTTCACGGTAATGAAGATCATCGTTTTCCCTCTCGGGCGGGTTGGTGTCGCCGATCATCCTAAGTAGAGGGCTGGTTGTCCTGCTGGTGGGTGGTTTGCGCGTCGGTGCCTCGAGAGGGCTGCGCTGTGGCTGTGGGGGTCGGCGGCGCTGGCTGGGTGGCTCGCCGGTGATGGGGCCTGGTTCAGCGGGTTTCGGCGCCGAGGATGCGGGTGGCCGCGGCGACCAGTTCCGCGTTGTCCTCGGCGACTCGTCCGTCCGGCAGCAGCAGCGTGTCCTCGAGGCCGATGCGGGTGGGAAAACCCCGGCGGGCGGCTACGGCCAGCACTGGCCAGGCTCCCCCGGCTTCGCCGTGCAGCAGGATCGGCGCGCGGGCCGGGTGCAGGCGTGCCAGGAGGGCTTCGGCGGTGGCGGCCGCGCCGCTGGCGGTGGGGTCGGTGACCTCGGCCAGCAGTCGGGTGATGCGGTTGCGGTGCGGGGAGCGGGCGAGGTTGCGGTCGGCGTCGGTGCCGGAGAAGATGCCGGCTTCGACGGCTACGCCGCGGCGCAGCAGTGTGGCGGCGATCTCGTCGGCGCCGGGTTCGTGCCAGTTGACCGAGGCGTATTCGGGCAGCACGGTCCAGGCGTTGATGGCGCGCACGCGCTCGGCGGTGTCGGGGGTGGTCCAGGCGCCGGTGGTCACACCCAGGGGGGTGCCGGGGACGGCGGCGCGCACGGCGCGCAGCGCGGCGGCGACCTGGTGGGGGTCGATGCTGTCGGCGCCGTCGGGGGTTTTGGGGTGCAGGTGCACGTCGGTGGCTCCTGCGGCCACGGCCGCGGCGGCGGCTTTGGCGAGGTCTTCCGGGCGTACCGGGAGGTGGAAGTGCTCCCGTGGGGAGCGGGCGCCGTTGAGGCAGACCTGCAGCATGGGTCGATTCTGCCCGTGCTGGTGGGCGCGCGGTAGTTGGCGACCCCGGATCGTGATCACCTTTTGGTGCTTTTGACCCGGTCGGGGGCTTGCGGGTGGGGTGGGTATTAGCGTTGGGGTGTGTTCAGTGACCGCATCGCTCAAGCCGTGGCCCGTGGCGAGGTCACCGAGACCTATCGGCGGTCTCCCCTGCCGCCTGCCGAGGCCGGGGATCGCGTGCGCACCGTGGCCGGGCTCATCGGTGTCACCGAGGTGATCGAGGTCGATGTCGACGTGCTCGTCGATGACGACGCTCGTCGGGCCGGTTTTCGCAGTGCCGCCGGGCTGCGCAGTTCGCTGGCCAAGCGGGGCGCGGGGCCGGTCTACCGGGTGCGTCTGGCCCACCTCGGTGCCGCCGATCCGGCGCCGGTGCCGGTGCCGGTGGAGTTGTCCGCCGGGCGGCGGCGGGTCCTGCAGGCGGCGCTGGCGCGTCTGGACGTGGAATCGCCCCGCGGGGCTTGGACGGTTCGGCTGTTGCGGCGGCTGGCCGAGAGTCCGGGGTCGCGGGCTGCGGACCTGGCCGCGGAGCAGCAGCGGCCGGTCTCGCGGTGCAAGACCGACCTGTGGCGGCTGCGGGAGTTGGGGTTGGTCGAGCCGACCGTGACCGGGATGCGGTTGTCCGGTCTGGGCGTGGCCTACCTCGACGGGCTGGCCGAGTAGGTGGTTCCCATTGCCGCGCGCACCTGTTGGAGCGTGGTCTCGGCGATCTCGGTGGCGCGGTGGTTGCCCTCGGTCAGGATGCGGCGCAGTCCGGCTTGGTCGGCGGCGTAGTTCTGCCGGGCGGCGCGCAGCGGGGCGAGGTGTTCGTTGACGGCTTCGGTGACGACGCGTTTGAGTTCGGCGGCGCCGCCGGGGCCGATGTCGGCGGCCAGGGTGTGCGGGTCGGTTCCGGTGCACAGCGCGGCCAGGCGCAGCAGGCTGGCCACTTCGGGTCTGCTGTCGGGTTCGTAGGTGATGTGGCGCTGGGAGTCGGTTTTCGCGCCGCGGATGAGGCGGGCGGTTTCGTCGGCGTCGGCGCGCAGCGCGATGGCGTTGCCGCGGGATTTGCTCATCTTGGTCCCGTCGGTGCCCAGCAGCAGCGGCGCGGCCGATAGCAGGGCGTCGGGTTCGGCGAACAGCGGTGCGTGGCGTTCGTTGAAGCGGCGCGCGAGGGTGCGGGTCAGTTCCAGGTGCGGTAGCTGGTCTTGGCCGACCGGGACGAGGTTGGCTTTGCAGAACAGGATGTCGGCGGCTTGATGTGCTGGGTAGGTGAACATCAGTCCGGAGACGCTGCTGCGGCCGGAGTGGGTGATCTCGTCCTTGACCGTGGGGTTGCGTTGCAGTTCGGGCACGGTGACCAGGCTCAGCAGGGGCAGCAGGAGTTGGTTGAGCGCTGCGATGGCGCTGTGGGTGAAGATCGTGGCCTCGTCGGGGTCGATGCCTGCGGCGAGGTGATCGGCGATGAGGCCCAGCACGTGCTCGTCGAGGTGCGTGGCGGTTTCGCGGTCGGTGAGGACTTGGTAGTCGGCGATGACCACGAGCATCGGCACGCCTTGGTGTTGCAGGCTACCCGGTTGGCCAGGGTGCCGAAGTAGTGGCCCAGGTGCAGCGGGCCGGTGGGGCGGTCGCCGGTGAGCACTCGGAACTGCTGCGGGTCGGTGGCGAGGTGGTTTTCGAGTTCGGCGCTGCGTCGCTGCGCGGGGGCGAGCTCGAGGGTGCTCATGGGTTCTCCTGTCGGTCTGGCGGGGCTGTCGTTGGGCCCCTCGCCCGGTGCCCTGTGGGCGGGTGTGGACAGGAGAGGAGGGGCCGTGCGAACGGCCCCTCGGTTTGTGCGCGCGTGGGTGGGTGGCCGCTCCGTTAGGAGCGCCACCAGGACTGCTGCGCGGTGTGCATCACGCGGGCAGCTTACTCGGTGGTGCTCGTGGTGGGTGAGCCGGTGATCGCCTGCCCCGGGTGTTGCGGGTTGGCCGGGTGGTTCATGATCAGGTGGCTGGTGTCCGTAGCGTCGGGAAGGTCCAGAGGTTCCCGTTCGATGATCGATCCGCGGCTGCGTGGGCGTGTGGCTGTGCTCACCGACAGTGACAACGCCTTGGGTGTGGGCGCGGCCATCGCGCGCGGTTTGGCCCGCCACGATGTGCGGTTGCTGCTGGTGCGCCCGCCGGGTGGTGATGAGCACGTGGCCAGTGCGTTGCGCGCCGACGGGGCCGTGGTGCATTCGTTGCCGGTGGATTTGGCCGCGCCCGAGTGCGCCGCGCGGATCTTCGACGAGGCCGAGGCGCACGTGGGGCCGGTGCAGATCCTGGTGCACAACGCGGCGCTTCGGGTGCCGGATACCTTCGGTGAGCCGGTGCGCGGGGCGGTGCGCGTGGGTGTGGAGGGTCTTGATGCGCATTATGCGGTCAACACGCGTGCTCCGGCGTTGCTGATGGCGGAGTTTCATCGGCGGCATGTGGCGCGGCGGGACGACTGGGGGCGGGTGATCGCGTTGTCGACGGATTCGGCTGATGTGGCTCCGGGCGAGGTTTCGCACGGGGCCGGGCACAGTGCGCTGGAGTCGTTGACGCGGTCGGCGGCGGTGGAGTTCGGCCCGGCGGGTATTACGTGCAACATCGTCGCGGCGGGTCCGGTGCGGACGGGGTGGGTCAGCCTGGAGCGGCAGCGTCGGCTGGCCGAGGGCAGCCCGCTGGGGCGGGTCGCCCATCCCGACGATATCGCCGATGTCGCGGTGTTCTTGGCTTCGCACCAGGCTCGTTGGTTGACCGGGCAGACGTTGTACGCCGGTGGTGGCAGGCGGATGCGCTAGGTGGTGACGTTTCGGCCCGGCCGCAACCGTGTCGGGTTGATGATGGGGCCATGAGCGGTGATGTCGATGTGGCCGCGGTCGCGGCGGTGTTGGCCGTGCCCGCGCGTGCGCGGGTGGTGCAGGCGTTGGCCGATGGGCGTGCGTTGTCGGCCGGGCGGTTGGCCTGCGAGGCCGGGCTCTCCCCCAGTGCCACCAGCGCGCACTTGGACCGGTTGCGTCGGGCTGGGTTCATCGAGGTGGCGCGCAGCGGGCGGCACCGGTATCACCGCCTGGCCGATGAGCGGGTGGCCGAGGCGCTGTCCGCGCTGGCTCCGGCGGTGCCGGTGCGGTCGCTCAAGCAGGGCGCTCGCGCGGCGGCGTTGCGTCGCGCGCGCAGCTGCTACGACCGCGTGGCCGGGCGGTTGGGTGTGGCGGTCACCGGCGGGTTGTTGGGCGTGGGCGTGCTGGAGCGCGTCGACGGGGTCGGTGATACGAGTCCGCGGTGGCAGGATCCGGTGAGTTCGCGGCTTTCCGAGCATCCGTACCGGTTGGGGCCCGGCGTCGGGGTGCTGGGTGAGCTCGGGGTGGATCTGGATCGGGTGTCGGCGCTGCGGGGCAGGCGGCCGTTGTTGCGGTTTTGCCTGGACTGGTCCGAGCAGCGCCACCACGTGGCGGGTGCGCTCGGTGCCGCGTTGCTGGAGTCGTTCGTGGCTCGCGAGTGGGTGCGGCGGCGTGCTGGGCAGCGGGCGTTGGTGCTCACCGAGGTGGGGCGGGAGGCGTTGTCCTGCACGCTGGGGCTGGCGGGGCGGGACCTGCTCGAGTAGGCGCCTCGGGGTGGTGCGCCGCACCGCGAGCCCACCACGCCTGTGGTGTTGGTCTCGGTGCTGGAGGGTGGCTGAATCGGTCCCGCACCGGGTCCACTGTGATCCGTGGCGGGTGCGTCACCAGCTGGCGAAGCTGGGGATAACATCCGGGCACAGCCAATACTTCCCGGCGAGCAGGAGAACGAAACCTCATGACCAAAGCTCCCGTCACCGTGACCGTCACCGGTGCGGCCGGTCAGATCGGCTACGCGTTGCTGTTCCGGATCGCCTCCGGTCAGCTCATCGGGCCCGACACCCCGATCAAGCTGCGCCTGCTGGAGATCCCGCAGGGCCTCAAGGCCGCCGAGGGCACCGCGATGGAGCTCGACGACTGCGCCTTCCCGCTGCTGCAGAGCATCGACATCACCGACGATGCCCGCACCGCGTTCGACGGCACCAACGTGGGTCTGCTCGTCGGTGCTCGCCCGCGCGGGCAGGGCATGGAGCGTGGTGACCTGCTCGAGGCCAACGGTGGCATCTTCAAGCCGCAGGGTGAGGCCATCAACGCCGGCGCCGCCGACGACGTGCGCGTGCTGGTGGTCGGCAACCCGGCCAACACCAACGCGCTGATCGCACAGGCCCACGCCCCGGACGTGCCTGCCGAGCGCTTCACCGCCATGACTCGCCTGGACCACAACCGCGCCCAGACGCAGGTGGCCAAGAAGCTGGGCGTGACGGTCAACGACGTCAAGAAGCTCACCATCTGGGGCAACCACTCGGCGACGCAGTACCCGGACCTGTTCCACGCCGAGGTCGGCGGCAAGATCGCCGCCGAGCAGGTCGAGCAGTCCTGGCTGGCCGACGAGTTCATCCCGACCGTGGCCAAGCGCGGCGCGGCCATCATCGAGGCCCGCGGTGCCTCCTCGGCGGCCTCGGCGGCCAACGCCGCCATCGACCACGTGCACACCTGGGTCAACGGCACCCCGGAGGGTGACTGGACCTCGGCGGGCATCCCCTCGGACGGTTCCTACGGTGTGCCGGAGGGCCTGATCTCGTCGTTCCCGGTCACCGCCAAGGACGGCAAGTTCGAGATCGTGCAGGGCCTGGAGATCGACGAGTTCTCCCGCGAGCGCATCGACGCCTCGGTGGCCGAGCTGGTCGAGGAGCGCGACACCGTGCGCAAGCTCGGCCTGGTCTGAGCCGACCGCGGCGGCACCTTACCCGAAAAAGGGGGGCCGATTCCGGGAACAACCCCGGACCGGTCCCCCTTTTTCACGTGTCCGCGGGCGCGTGTTCGCCGGTGGCGCGGTGGGTGGCGGCGTCGAGCTGCTTCTCGGCGCGTTCGGCGCGGGCCAGTGCCTGATCGCGGGCGTCCTGCAGCGCCTCCAGCCGCCGGGAGTGCGACTCGCGTTCGGCGGACAGCCGCTCGGCGGCCTCGTCGCGCACCCGCTGCAGCTCCGCGGCCTGCTGGCGGCGCAGTTCGGCGAGCTCCTCGCGCTGACGCTCGATCTCGGCGCGGGCGGACTCGGTCGCCTGGGTCTGCTCGGCCAGCTGCGCCCGGGCCTGCTCGGCGGCGGTCTCGGCGCGGGCGGCACGTTCACCGGCCTGCCTGCTGTCCTGCTGGGCCTGCTGCACCTCCTGGCGCGCCTGCTGCTGGACGGCCTGGATCTCCTCGGCCGCGCGCGCCCCGGCGGCCTCGATCTCGCGGCGGGCCTGCTCGGTCTCGGCCTCGGCGGCCTGCTGTGCTTCGGCGATGCGTTCCTCGGCCTCGCGGCGGGTGGCCTGCGCGGCGACCTCGGCCTCGTTGCGCGCGGCCTCGATGTCCTCGGCCGCCTGCGTGCGGACCTGCTCGGCCTGGGCCACCGCGTCGTCGCGCTCGGCACGCGCCTGCTGGCTGTCGGCCTCGGAGGCCTCGGCCGCAGCCACCGCGTCCTCAGTGGCCTGTTCGGCGTTGTGCCGTGCCTGCTCGGCCTCGCGGCGCTGCTGCTGCGCGGTGGCCAGGGCCTGTTCGGATTGGGCGATGCGGTGGGCGGCTTCGGCCTGGGCGGCCTGGATCTGGGCCTCGGCCGCCGAGGGGTCGGCGATGGTGGCCAGTTCGTCGAGCCCGGAGCGCAGGTTGCGGGTCAGCTGCTCGGACAGCAGCCGGTATTGGCGCAGCAGCTCTTCGGCGCGCAGGCGTGCCCCGTCGAATTCCGCGGCGGCCGTGGTGGGCGCTTGCGGGGCCGGTTCGGCCGCGGCCTGTTCGCGCTGGCGCTGCTTCCACGCGCGCCAGCGGGTGTGCTCGGGCAGGTCGCAGTACTCCGGCGGGCGACCGGGCCCGGTGGGGCGTTCCACGGAGCGCTCGCATCCCGGGAATCGGCAGGTCCCGTTGGCCTTGTCCTCGTCGTGCTGTCCCTGCTGAGCCACGCGAAGACGGTACCAACACCGCCCTGCCCAGGCTGATCACCACCGGCGCGGCCGGGTGCTGACGGCCGGTGCGCGCGGAACCCGAGCCGCGCCGGACCGGGCGTCTCGCCCGCGGGCTGGTGCGCCGAGGCGGAAAGAGGAGAATTCCGGCATGCGTGCCGGTGACGACTACCGGGCGAACCGGGCCTGGAAGTAGGGCCGCGCCGAGACGACCCGGCCTAACCGGCCGGACCCGCATACCCACGTCGATCTCGTGCTGCTGCTGAAAAACCGGCCCGCCGCGGACAAAGCCTTGTTTAACGCCCCGCTCGCCCACGGCGGGCGGGCCGCCACCAGCCCGAGTGCCGCAACGCCGCGACCTGGCGCAACGCACGGACCGAGGCCTTCGGGTTCGCGCCCGTGCTCGAACGCCACCAGGCACGGCTGCGGCCGGTCCCGCGCGCGAACTCGTCAGCACAGCCGTGGCCGACCGCCGCACCGGCTGATCGACCCGCACTACGGGCCGGTGTCACCCGATCCCACCGGGCACGGCACCGGTGCCGGCCGCCGGACATGGCGGGCGCTTCACAACCGGGTGCGGTCGCGTGACCGGGGGTGCCGGGTGGTCGTGCCGCTGTGCCACACCCCCGCCAGCGCCCGCCCGCGCCAGTGCGCGGTCGCGTCGTAGAGCCGTTCGGTGGTGTCGACCTCGGAGATCAGCACGCCCGGGCTCTCGCGCGGCAACCGGCCGGTGGTGATGCCGTCGGCGCGCACGAACATCGCGGGCCAGAGGCTGTGCGCGGCCGAGGAGTTCGCCGCCGAGATCCACAGGTGGTTGCACGCCGCGGCCGTGGTCATCGCCGCGGGCAGGGTCACCGCCGGATAGCTCAGCGTCTCGGCCCGGTTGAGCTCGGCGTCGCCGGGGCCGATCTGCTCGGCGATGGCGGCCACGCGCCCGGCGGGCAGCCCAGCGGTGTGAAACGAGTGCAGCACCAGCTGCGCGCCGCGCCGCAGCAGATCGCGGTCGAGCTCCGGGAACCGGCAGTCGTAGCAGATCAGCGCGGCGCGGGTCAGGTCGCGCACCTGCCAGACCGAGGCGTGATCACCCGGGGTGTAGTGCGCCAGGTCCCCGATGGTCTCGTCGGGATCGCCCGAGCAGAAGCGCTTGTCGTAGCGCTCCCGCAGCCGCTCCGCGTCATCGATGACGTAGCGGCTGTTGTGCGGTTTGAGCCCGTCGCCCAGCGGGTGCGCGCTGCCCAGCACCACCCAGATGCCCGCCGCGGCGGCCTCGGTCATGACCTGCTCGGTGGCGCGGCGCAACCGGTCCCAGTCGTAACCGTCGTAGCCGTCCAGGTCGGCACCGGCCTACCCCGACAGGGCCGCTTCGCCGAGATGCGCCAGGTCCGCCCCGCGCTGGGCGGCCTGACGCAGCTGCCGCCGGACCCAGGACAGGTTCGCCTCGATGTTCGACGAGGTCGGAAACTGGCAGGTGGCCACCCGCAGCGTGCTCATGCACCGCATGGTCGCCGATCCGGCCGGGCCGCCGCAGCGGGTTTTTCAGCTCATGCGGGACAGGAACGCCCGGGTGCGCTCCGGTGTGGCCAGGATGTCCCACTGGCGGTCGGGATGGTTGAAGTTGCCGGTGAACACGTCGGCGACCGCCCGCTCGCGCGACATCGCCGTGATCATTTCCAGCAGGTGCTGCGGTGGCGGTACCTCGAGCATCAGGTTGGTCCAGTCGCTGGTGGCGTGCACCCGGTCGCGGCGCCGCTCGGCGACCTTGCCGCAGAAGCGCTCGTCGAAGTTGGGATCCTGCAGGATCGTCTGCCCCAGTTGCCAGGCCGAGTAGGAGGCGCAGTTGGCGCCCTGGCCCACCACCGGATCCACCACCGCGTGCGCATCCCCCAGCGCCACCACGGGGCGCCCGTTGTCCAGCAGCGCGTAGTCCTCGTTGATGCGCGGGGTGATCGCGCCCTGGACCAGGTCGAGCTCGTCGGTGAGCCCGAAGCGCGCGGGCTCGACGCGTTCGTGGACGCTCGGGTGGTGCTCGCGCAGCACCCGCAGCACCCGGTCGCGGAAGGCGGCCGGGTCGGCGCTCTGGTCGGTCTCGACCAGGGCCTCGAAGGCGCCGCCGGGAACGGCCTCGAAGAACAGTGCGGTGACGCTGCCCGCGAAGGAGTGCATCGGGATTTCGATGAGTTCGCCGTCGCCCGGTGCGATGCTCAGCGTCACCCCTGGCGGGTCGGCCGCGGCGACTCCGGTGTACAGGCCCGCGCACAGCTTGCGCTGCGGGCTGGTGAACGGTGATTTGGCCGCGACGCGCTCGAAGACCCCGCTGAGGCCGGAACGGCCGGTGGCCACGACCACGAGTTCGTGGCGTTGCGAGAGCTCGGTGAGGTCCTGCGGTGCGATGCTGCGGATGTCGAGCTTGCCGCCGGCGTCGGTGAAATCGCGCAGCAGCCGCGGCAGGTACATGCGGTAGTCCACCGCGCGCGAGGGCGCCCCGAGGCTGCCGGTGAAGCGCGCCTGCAACGGCCCGCCCACGTAGTGGTGGTGCACGTCGTAGCCGTACTCGGCCGCGCTCCAGTGCTGCACGCCCAGCGCGCGCTCGCGCGCCAGGGTCGTGTCGTGGTGGGCCACCGCGGCCGGCAGCCGCCCGGACCCCAGTTGCTCCGGTGTGCGGTCACTGTAGAGGGTCACCGGGATGTCGTTGCGGCGCAACAGTAATCCCAGGTGGAGACCGGCGACCCCGGCACCGGCGATGCCGATTCCGTCCATACCCGAACTCCCGTCCGTAGTCGGCAAACCGCTCAAGGCTGCCCAGGGGCGCACGCCGCGGGCAATCCGCCATCCGGTGGGTGCGCGGCCGGATGGGACGTTTCGCCCCGCCGGTGACCGCGGTCTGCGAGACTGCTGGGTGATGACCGACCTCGCGCAGCACAGCGCCACACCCCCGAGCGCCCCCGCGCACCGGCACGTGCGGTGCCTGGTCGTGGCGATGGCCGCCGGGCTCGCCGCGGGAGCGGTGACCGCGTTCGCGCAAGGCGGGGTGTTGCCCGAGGTGCTGGCCCCGCTGGCGAACTCGCACGGGCCCTGGGCCCTGGTGGCCTTCGCGCTCGCGCTGGCCGCTCCCGCCGCCCGCACCGGCGGGCTGACCGGGATGCTGGCTCTGGCCTGCATGCTGGTCGGCTACGTGCTCACCAATGACGCCCGCGGTTTCCCGTCGTCGAGCGCGATGATGCTCTACTGGGGACTGGCCGCGGTCGTGGCCGGGCCGGTGCTGGGCGTGGGAGCCCACTGGTTGCGCCACCGACAGGGCGTTCGGGCCGCTCTCGGGACCGCGGCGATGGCCAGCGTGCTCATCGGCGAAGGCCTCTACGGACTGACCGTCGTGGCCGCCACTACCCCGGTGGCCTACTGGTGGGGTGAGATCGTCGTCGGCGCACTGGGGCTGGCCTGGGTGTGCGCGCTGCGGCTCTCGCGCGCGGTGACCATCATCGAGGCCGTGGTGTGCACCGCGGTCGTCTCGGCGCTGTTCCCGCTGGCGACCTTCTACGGTGCCGATCTGATGCGGATGCTGCCATGACGCGGTGATGATCACGATCATCACCGGTGGCGGGCGCGGGATCGGGGCGGCCACCGCGCTGGCACTGGCCGACGCGGGCCACGACCTCGTCCTGGCCTAGCGCACCGACTCCGACGCCGCCTGCGAGGTCACCGCACGAGTCCGGCAGCGCGGCGTGCGCGCGATCGCGGTGCGCGCCGACGCGCCGCCGAACTCGGCACCGTCACAGGACTGGTCAACAACGCCGGGCTGACCGCCCACATCGGCGATCTCGCCGACACTCCCACCAGGGCGATCCGCCACGTCGTCGACGTCAAGCTACTGAGCACCATCTGGTGCGCCCGCCGCGCCGCCCAGGTGATGTCCACCCGACGCGGCCGGATCGGGCGGCGCCATCCAACATCTCCTCCAGCGGCGCGACCCCGGGATCGCCGCACGAGTACGTGCACTGCGCCGCCGCCAAGGCCGGCATCGACGCCCTGGCCACCGGATTGTCGAAAGAACAGGCCACCGACGGCATCCGGGTCAACGCCGCGGTCCCGGGCCTGGTGCACTCCGAGATCCACGCCGCCGCGACCGCGCCACCACCGCGGCCGCCCGGGTGTCGTTCGGCCGCGCGGGCGAGCCCGGCGAGATCGCCGGGGCCATCGCCCGGGTTGCTCTCCGGGCAGGACTCCTGCACCAGCGGCGCCGTGCTGCGCGTGGCCGGCGGCCTCTGGCGGGCTTCACTCGCGGCTGCGGTGGTGGGCCAGCGGGGCGTGCGGGTCGTGCTCCCCGCTGGTGGCCGGGTCGGTGTGCACCGTCGCCCGGCTGAGCCGGTCGACCGCGTGCAGCAGGTGGTGCTCGGCCTCGGCGGCGATGGCGTGCGCTTCGAGCACCGACAGGTGCGCGGCGACGACGACGTCGGTCTCGGCGTGCAGCCGGTGCCCGACCCAGCGCATCCGCAACGAGGCGACCTCGAGCACCCCGGGCGTGGCGCGCAGGGCCGCCTCGGCGCGAGCGTGCAGCTCGGGATCGACGGCATCGAGGATGCGGGCGAAGACCTCCTTGGCCGCCCCGCAGAGCACCGCGACGATCGCTGCGGTGATCGCCAGCCCGATCACCGGGTCGGCCCACCCGAAGCCGAGCCCGGCGCCCCCGGCGGCCAGCAGCACACCCAGGGAGGTGAACCCGTCGGTGCGCGCGTGCAACCCGTCGGCGACCAGCGCCGCCGAGCCGATCCGGCGGCCCACGGTGATGCGGTAGCGCGCCACCAGCTCATTGCCGGCGAAGCCGACCACACCGGCCGCGGCGACCCAGCCGAGGTGCCGCACCTCCTGCGGCTGCAGCAGCCGGTCGAGCGCGGTGACCGCCGCCAGCACCGCCGAGGCCGACATCACCAGCAGGATCACCAACCCGGCCAGGTCCTCGCTGCGGCCCAGCCCGTAGCTGAACCGCCGCGTGGCCGCCCGCCTGCCCAGCACGAACGCCACCGCCAGCGGCACGGCGGTCAGCGCGTCGGCGAGGTTGTGCAGCGTATCGCCCAGCAACGCCACCGAACCGGTCATCGACACCAGCACCGCCTGCACCAGCGCGGTGACCATCAACCCGGCGAAGGAGATCCACAACGCGCGCATCCCGGCCCGGCTGGCCTGCAGCTTGTCGTCGACGATGTCGGTGCTGTCGTGGCTGTGCGGGCGCACCGCGTGCGCGACCCGCGCCCACCAGCGCGCGCTTCCATGCCCATGCCCGTGGCCGTGCTGGGCCGGGTCGGGTGCGGGTGTGGCGTCGTCGGTCACGGCGGCATCAGCTCCCAGCGGTGGACAACAGGTGCCGAACACGCGCACCATATGTGCCCATGTACGCACGCGACAACGCTGCAAGTGCCAGCTCCGGGCAACAACTGCCCGACGAAATCGTCGAGACCGCGGGGACGGCACTGCGGATGCTGGCCGACCCGACGCGGTTGCGCATCGTGTGGCTGCTGCGCGAGGCGGACATGGATGTGGCCGGCCTGGCCACTGCGACTGGAGCCGCCCGGCCCGCGGTCTCCCAGCACCTGGCCAAACTCCGCCTGGCAGGGCTCGTGCGGATGCGCCGCGAGGGCCGCCACGCGGTCTACACCGCCCGCGGTGGTCACGTGCGCCGGCTGATCGAAGAAGTGCTGCACGCCGCCGAGCACCACCTCGCGGACGCACCCGATCACGCCTGAGCCCCGCGGCCGGACACGAAAAAGCGGGGCGGCCCCGACGAGGGAGACCACCCCGCACCACGCCCGGAGGCCCTCAGCTCACGCCGAAGGCCTTCTGGATGGGTTCGATGGCGAAGTAGACGACGAACAGCACCGCCACCACCCACATCAACGGGTGGATCTCGCGCGGGCGGGCCTGCACCACGCGCAGCACCACGTAGGCGATGAAGCCGACGCCGATGCCCGCGCTGATCGAGTAGGTGAACGGCATCACCACCATCGTCAAGAACGCCGGGATCGCCACCCCGTAGTCGGAGAAGTCGATGGAGCGCACCTGGGTGAGCATCAAGAACCCGATGACCACCAGCGCCGGGCTGGCCGCCTCGAACGGCACGATGGAGATCAGCGGCGTGAAGAACATCGCCAGCAGGAACAGCACGCCGGTGACCACATTGGCCAGTCCGGTGCGCGCGCCTTCGCCGATACCGGCGGCCGATTCGATGAACGTCGTGTTCGACGACGTCGAACCCGCACCACCGGCGACCGCGGCCAGCGAGTCGATGAAGAACACCCGGCCGATACCGGGCAAATTGCCCTTGTCGTCGAGCAGGTCGCCCTCGGCACCCAGACCCACGACGGTGCCCATGGTGTCGAAGAAGTCGACCAGCATCAGCGTGAACACCAGCAGCAGCACCGCGACCAGGCCGATGCGGTCGAACGAGCCCAGCAGGTTGAACTGACCCAGCAGCCCCAGATTGGGCAGCTCGACGAGTTGGTCGGGAAGCGTGGGCACCACCAGGCTCCACCCGCCCGGGTTGGACTCGCCGCCCTCACCGGTGCCGGTGAGCGCCTCGACGATGATGGCCAGCACCGTGGTCGACAGGATGCCCAGCAGGATCGCGCCCTTGACGCGGCGGGCCACCAGCGCGGCGGTCAGCAGCACACCGATCGCGAACACCAGCACCGGCCACCCGAACAGGCTGCCGTCCACACCCAGCTGCAGCGGCGTGGTGGTACCGGCCGCGTCCGGGATGCGGCTGACGAACCCGGCGTCGACGAATCCGATCAGCGCGATGTAGAGACCGATGCCGACGCCGATGGCGGTCTTGAGCTGGCCGGGCACCGCGTTGAACACCGCGGTGCGCAACCCGGTCAGCACCAGGATCGAGATGATCACACCTTCGATGACGATCAGGCCCATCGCATCGGCCCAGGTCATCTCCGGGGCCACTGTGGAGGCCAGGAACGCGTTGAGCCCGAGACCGGTGGCGATGGCGAACGGGTACTTGCCCACCACGCCCATCAGGATCGTCATCACCCCGGCCACCAGCGCGGTCACCGAGGCCACCGCCGCCACGCCCAGCGTGGCTCCGTTGGCATCGCCTGCGGTGCCCACGATCAGCGGGTTGAGCACCACGATGTAGGACATGGCGAAGAACGTCGCCAAACCACCGCGGATCTCCCGCGAATAGGTCGAACCGCGTGCCGAGACCTCGAAATAGCGGTCCAGCGCACCCACCGGCCGCGTGCTGCGCTGCGCCGGCGGATCAGGTTCAGGACGAGACGACTGCATCAGCGTGCAACTCCAGGACGACAACTCGTGCGGACTCGGCGACGGCCCCGCGACAGCGCGGGGCGACCGGGCGATCGTACTGTTCACCCCGCGCGCGACCGCTGATTTCGCGACGATCGCAACCTCGACGTTGCCGACACATTGTGCCCGTAACGCCACCGGTGCGCCCCGGACTCGGATCGGGAGGGCGGCGCGGCCGCCGTGGGCAGGCGCCGGACTCGCCCGGCACCGCCGCGGGTACGCCTTCGACGTGCTCGCGACGCGGCGCGGATGCGCGATGAGCCCCTAGCTGCGGTAGAGCTCGGTGAGCAGATCGACCACCTTCGGCGCGTGCACCGGCGGGTCCTCGCGCCACCACACCACCCGCACCGGGATGGCCGGCGCGTCGCGCACCGGGCGAAACACCACGCCCGTGCGCCGGTACTGGCTCAGCGTGCTCTCGGCGGTGATGCCCACCGCCTCGCCCGCGGCCACTGCGGTCAGCCAGTCGTCGACATCGTGCACGTAGGCCAGTTCGGGACGCTGCCCGGCGGGCCACAACTGCGGGCTGGTCGAACCGGCGCGCCGGTCGATGAGCACGGTGCGCTCGGCGACCTCGGCCAGCCGTACGAATCGCCGCCGCGCCCACGCGTCATCGGAGGCCATGCCCAGGTAACGGCGTTCGAGACCCACCACCGCGCTGTCGAAGCGGCGCTCGTCGACCTCGCTGCGCACCACCGCCACGTCGCAGGCGCCTTCGGCCAGCCCGGCGGTGGCCGAGTTGGTGCGCACCAGCTGCAGCTTGACCCGTGGATGGGTCCCCGCCCAGCGGCGCTGGAACTCCACGGTGTGGCGTCCCATGGCCGACCAGGCATAACCGATGCGCAGCAACGCGTGTCCCGTGGTGGCTTCGCGCACGAGTTCGTCGGTCTCGGCCAGCACGCGCCGTGCCCGCACCAGCACCTCGCTGCCGGCGGCGGTGAGCGTGACCTCGCGGCTGGTGCGTCGCAGCAGCCGCACTCCCAGCGCCCGTTCCAGTCCGGACAGGGTGCGCGAGACCGCGGCCTGCGAGAGCCCGAGGTCGATGGCGGCGTCGGTGAAGCTACCCGCTTCGACGATGGCCACCAGGCACCGCAACTGCCGCAACTCCACATCCATGCGTTGAGCGTATCGCTGCGCCGGCGTATGCATTTTGCGCAAGCGCGGCGGCACCGCAGGCTGGCCGCATGACGACCACGCGCGCACCCGAGACACCGAAGACCGGGCGGGCCACCGGCATCGCTCTGATGGCCGCCAGCCCGCTGTCGAATCAGACCGGCGCGGCCATCGGCTCGCTGGCCTTCCCGGTGATCACCCCGGCCGGTGTCGTGGCGGTGCGGCAATGGATCGCCGCCGGTGTGCTGCTAGCGATCACCCGTCCCCGCTGGCGCAGCTTCACCGCGGCGCAGTGGCGCCTGATCGCCGCGTTGGCGGTGGTCTTCGCGGTCATCAACCTCGCGCTCTACAGCGCGGTCGACCGCATCGGCCTCGGGCTGGCGGTGACGTTGGAGTTCCTGGGACCGCTGACCGTCGCACTGGCCGGCTCGCGCCGCCGAATCGACCTCGGCTGCGCGTTACTGGCCGGGGCTGGCGTGGCCGTGCTGATGCGCCCCCAGCCCAGCACCGACTACCTCGGCATGGGACTGGCGCTGCTGGCGGCGGTGTGCTGGGGCTGCTACATCCTGCTCAACCACCGGCTGGGCCGCAGTCTGCCCGGAGCCCAGGGCACCGCCACCGCCTGCGGCCTCTCCGGGCTGGTCTACATCCCGCTCGGCATCGCCGTGCTGCTGGCCCACCCTCCCACGACCACCGCCGTGGTCTGCGCGGTCACCGCGGGCGTGGCCTCATCCGCGGTGCCGTTCCTGTTCGACGCCCTGGCGCTGCGCCGCGTGCCTGCCCCGCTGTTCGCCATCTGCATGAGCCTCAACCCCGCCCTGGCCGCCACCACCGGCCTGCTCATCCTCGACCAACACCTCGACCCCACCCAATGGCTGTCGATCGCGGCCATCGTGGTCGCCAACGCCACCACGATCCTCACCCGCCGCTGACGGTGGCCGAGCAGCGGCTCGCTCGGGTCAAGATCTCGGACGACCCGCGCTCGTCGATCAGCGGGTCCTCGAAGTCGACGATGATCTGGCCGCGCGCGAGCAGGCCCGGCCGTCCCGCGATCCACGTGCGGACCTCAGCGCCGCGCGCTCTCCCCGGTGGTGGCCGGGTCGGTGTGCGAGGAAGTCGGCTACTTCGAAGTGCGCAAGGGTCCGCTTGGCTGGCGGCCACGGACCTGGTTCCAGCTGACACCGGCGGGCCACGCCGCCATCCGCAGCCACCTTCGACCCGACCTGAGATCGCTCTGCGGCAAGGAGCACAGGGCCGATGCTCTTGCAGTCTCGTGCCTGTCCTTCGACCGGCCCGACACCGGTGTCGGTCGCCGGACTCGACCACGCCAGGACCGGGCCCGGCTAGTCGCTGGCGCGCTCGCGGTGCTTGCACCCCGGCCAGCAACAGGGTCGACGCTGTCCTCCCTCGAGCTCTTCCACGGTACGGCGAATACGACGCTGCCGCGTCGCCTCCTGCTTGGCATCCTCGACCCAGCAGATGAACTCGTTGCGCGCCAGGGGCGTGATGTCGTTCCAGGCCTCGAGTGCCGCGGTGTTGGCCATCAGCGCCGCGCGCAGGTCCGCAGGCAAGGTGTGCACCACCCCACCGGGCACTCGCCGACTGCTCATAGCCGCCACAGTAGCGAGCCGGCGTCGCCGGTGCCCGGTAGTTCGCTCGTCGATCGCACCGGAAGATCGTCACCGGGGCGCCGCGGGTGCTCGCGGTTCCCGAAGCACTCGCCAGGGGCGGCTCTCGATCCCGTAGGACTCGATCCGGGTTGCCCGGGTGCCTCTTCGAGTGTTCGCGGTTGAACGGCTTCTTCGGCCGGACCCGGCCACGCAGGTGGTGAGCGCGCGGTTGTTCCTCAGCGGCGGGCTCTCAGCAGGGGCATCACGCGGTTGACCTCTAGTTCGGGTGAAGTCTTAGCGTATCCGCACAAAGCTCCCCGATCGTGGCGGTACCGAGATGATTCCTTCTGCTGAGCTTCGCAACTGGGTCGCGGCACGAGCCCGCCCGCTGCGGCTCGATCCCGCCGGTCCACCGATGCGGCTGCCCGAATCGTTGTCGCAGGCCAAGATCGTCGGTCTGGCCTCCTCGATTCGTTCGGCCCGGGAACAGGTCGTTGCGACGCATGTCCTGCTGCGGGCACTCGTCGAACAGGCCGGCTTCCGGGCGGTGGCCATCGAGGGAACGACTGAGACCGCGACGGCGCTCGATCGGTTCGTCCGAACCGGCGATGGAGATCCTGCCGCACTGCTCGCGGCCAGCCAGAGCTTCCTGCGCACACACGAGGCACTGGATGTCATCCGCTGGCTGCGGGCCTGGGCCGAAGCACATCCGAACGATCCCGTCTCGATCTTGCACGACCGTGTCCGCAGCGCACCGCCCGGCGACCTCGCCGAGATCGAGGCATACCTGGCCGCCAGCGACCTCGCCTGGCATACCGACACCGGCCAGCGAGTCGTGCACTGGGGTGGCACCGCCCACGTCATCGCGGGAGATCCGCGCACCGTTCCACCTGATGAAACCCACCGCAACGCAGGCGGGATCCTGCGCGCCGAGCTCGGAGACGGCTACGCCGTCGCCGCGTTCACCGCGGGACCGGGTGTCGCACCGTTTGCCGTACCGGCGCCGCCGAACGATTTCACCGAGTCCGCGTTCGCCGACGCACCTCACGAGATCGCACTACTGGAGTTGGCCTGCTCGACCGGTGTTCCGCGGCCCGTAGCTGACTGGCTGCACCACCCACTGCGCACCCGCATGATCGGGCCCCATTACGACCCGACGCGCGATCGGGACTCCCGCGTCGATGCGGGCCCGCTGCACGAGTGCGCCGACGTCCTGATCCACCTATCGCGCATTACCGCCACGAGCCCTCTGGCGCTGTCGTAGCCGGACCGACGCTATCGGGCGTGCCGAGCCAAACAATTTCGTCACCGTGACTGAACTTGTCGGGGTGATCACTCGTCGGAATCCGGGGGTGTGCTGGTGGCTTCGGCGACCAGATGGGCCGGGTCACGGGTCAGCGACAAGGCGACGTGGTCGTAGAGCTGGGTGATCGCCGCCGAGGAATGCCCCAGCGCGTCCCGGCGGTCTTCCAGGGCCGCGCCGTGCTGGCGGGCGATGGTGTTGAAGGTGTGCCGCATCGAATGCGGCGTGATGCGGTGCGGCATCGCCACCCCGGCCTGGGCGGCCATCGTCTGCACCAGCCGGTAGACCTGGTGGCGGTTGATCCGCCTGCCGTCGCGGGTGACCACCAGCGCGGGGGTGTCGCAATCGGGCCGCTGCTGCAGGTAGGCATCCAGCACCCCGTGCAGGCCGCGCGGGATCGGCCGGGTGCGGACCTTGCCGCCTTTCATCCGCACCGTGAGCACCCGCATGCCCTCGCGCTGGCCGAGATCGGCCAGATCGGCACCGCAGAGCTCCGAAACGCGCAAGCCCAGGTCGATCAGCAGGGCCATCACCAGCGTCGCGGCCTGCGGGCCGAGGGTGCGGTGGCGGTAGTCGCGGCTACCGGCCAGGATCTCGCCGGCCTGCTCGGCGGTGACGCTGGCCGTCGGCGAGTGCTTGCGGTCGTAGCGAGGCCGGGCGGCATCGCGGGCCGGGTTGGCGTCGATGACACCGGCGCGCACCAGGTAGGTGTAGAAGCTCGAGACCGCGGCGATCTTGCGCGCACGCGTGGAGGCCGCCGGTGGCTTGCCGGTGCGCGGGTTGGCACTGGCGGCCAGTTCGGCGGCATACATCTGCACCTCGGGCAGCCGCACGGTCAGCGGGTCGAGTTCGCGGCGGGTGCACCAGTCGAGGTACTCGCGCAGGTCGCGCCCATAGGCCCCTCGGGTGTCGGCGGATTCGGAGAACGACCCCAGCCACGAGGCGATCAGCGCGGTCAGGGTGTGGCCGGTGCGCGTCGTGGCGGCCAGCATTTCCGTTTGCGGCCGGTGCCCCACCGTTCCCGCGCCGGGTGCCGTCTGGATCTCCATGCCGACAGCTTACCGCACATAAGCGCGATTATGCGCGGTGCCCTTCACCGAATTTCGACCACCTCAATACCGTTTCGTTCGTTGTGTAACGTTAGTAACGTAATTGGTGTGCGGGGTGACGAATCGCCGTTCGCGAGGATGGGCCTCGAGAACCCGGTTCCGGACGCCCGCCGACCGACGCCCTCCCGCAGCTGGCGCGAACCCGATCCCCGGCCCACACCGCCGCCGACGTCAGTCGGTACGCGCGACATGGCAAAACGCACCATGACGCGGCCGCCAAGTGCCGTATACGAATTGCCCGGGAATGACTAGGCTGCTGTGGTCCAACGCCTTCTCGTGGCCCAGCGAGGTGCCCCGTGTCCGCTGCATCGTCCGAGGATCCGCCCGGTTGGACCGGCCTGGCCCACGCCGTGTGGCTCCCGGAATGCGCCACGTTGATCAGCGCACCGGACGGCACGGTCGTTCGCGCCAGCGAGCAGGCCGCGGCACTGGCCGGCGAGGCCTTCCCCGAAGCGTTGGCGGGCCGCAAGCTGCCCGAACTGCTCGTCGCCGACGGAGCGGTCTGGCGACTGCGCTCGCGCGGCCCCGGCCGGACGCTGGTGCGCAAGATCAGCTGGCCGCACCACGAGGACAAGCGCCTGCTGACCACGGTGCTCGTCGACGTCTCCGATCTCACCGACATCGCCGAACGGCATCCGATGGCCCGCCGCTTCAGCGACGCCGAAGCCGCACCCGCGCACGTCTGGGACGATTCCGCCCTGCGCGAGGTCCAGCTCCGCGCGCGCATCGGCACGTGGCGCTGGGATTCGGCCGACGAGGCCTTCCAACCCTCGAGCGTGCTGCGCGAGATCACCGGGTTCCCCGAGCCCACCCGGGTCTCCTTCGAGCAATACCTGGCCGCGGTGCACCCCTACGACCGGCAATGGGTGCGGCAGGCCTGGGCATCGCTGACCAAGCACCACCACCCCGTCGAGATCGAGCACCGCTACCTGCGCCCGGACGGCGCGCAGCGGATCTTCCGCGTGCGCGGCACGGCCACCAGCGACGCCGCGGGCCGCGTGGTCGTCTCCGGCACGACCCACGACATCACCGACCGCCACGAAGCACCGCTGACCACGAGCGGCTCGTCCCGTCTCGACCCGGTGACCGGATTGTTCAACCGCACCGCCGCGCGCGAACTGCTGCAGGGACTGCTCGCCCGGCCCACCAGCAACGAGGTGGCCGTGCTGGCCTGCCGCGTCGACAACTTCAAACGCGTGATCACCTCGCTCGGCCACGACGCCGGCGACGAGCTGCTGGCCATCCTCGCGCGGCGGTTGACCGACGGTCTCGGCGCGGAATGCACGCCGGTGCGGGTCACCGGTGAGGACGAGTTCGCGATCCTGTGCTCGGACCTGGCCGCCGCGGGCGGTCTGGAAGCGCTCTCCGACCGCGTCTCGGGCCTGGTGCGCACCCCGGCGCCGATCCGGGGCCAACTGCTGCAGCTCTCGGCCTCGATCGGGGCCGCGGTGCACGAAACACCCGGAGAACGCGGCGAGGATCTGCTGCGCTTCGCCACCGCCGCGATGGGTGCAGCCCGCGACCGAGGGCTGGGGCGGGTGCACCGGGCCGATTCGGCACTGATCGCCTCCGTCGACCAGCAGGTCCACATCGAGGCGCAACTGCGCGCCGCGCTGAAGCAGGACGGTCTGCAGCTGCACTACCAGCCGATCGTGAATTCCGACGGGTCGGTGCTGGCCGGGGAAGCACTGGTGCGCTGGCCGCACCCGCAACGCGGCCTGCTCAGCCCCGGCGCGTTCCTGCCGGTGGCCGAACGCGGCGGGCTGCTGCGCGAGCTCGACCGGTGGGTGCTGCGCACCGCGCTGCGCGACGCCGCGCACTGGCGAGACGTGTCCGGCAAGCCGGTGGGCATCGCGGTGAACCTGACCGGGCTCGTCCCCGCCGACCCTGAGTTCAGCGACTTCGTCGCCGAGACCGCGGCCGCCGCCGGGATCGACTGGTCGCAGCTGATCCTGGAGCTGGTCGAGACCGAACTGGCCGATCCCCGCACGCAGACCCGCCAGGGCATGCACAACGTGACGCGGCACGGCGCGCGGTTCGCCATCGACGACTTCGGTACCGGGCACTCCTCGCTGGCCCGGTTCAAACACCTGCCCACCGACCTGGTCAAGATCGACCGGCAGTTCGTCGCCGGACTCGAAACCGACCCGGCCGACCTGGCCCTGACCCGGTCGATCATCGACATGGCCCACGCGCTGGGCCGCGGCTGCATCGCCGAGGGCGTGGAGACCGCGGGCCAGTTCCAGACCCTGCTCGAGCTCGGCGCGGACGCCTACCAGGGCTGGCTGTTCGCCCCGGCGCTGCCGGAAGACGAGTTCACCGCGCTGCTGGCGCACGCACCCCTGCGCGTGGACTGCCACCGGGCGTGACTACCTCCGCAGACCCCACAGGGTACTCCGGATGGAGCATGAGGTTATGAGCACCGACGAGCGCACCCGGCTGGGAACGCTGCTCGCGCTGACCGACGCCGACCACACCGCATCGATGCTGGAACTCGTCGCCGCCCGCGCGGTCACCACGCTGGCGGTCACCGGGGCCGCCGTCACCGTGCTGTCCCACCTCGGCGACCAGACCCCGCCGGGAAGGGGCCTGGTGCACGCCACCGACGGAACCAGCCACCGGCTCGACGACCTGCAGCTGACCGTCGGCGAAGGGCCCTGCCTGGCGGCCTTCCACAACTCAGCGCCGGTGATGGTCGCCGACCTGGCCGCAGGCGACGGCCGCTGGCCGGGCTTCGCGCCCGCGGCACGCCGCTTCGGCGCCGCCGCGGTGTTCTCCTTCCCACTGCGGGTCGGCGTCGTGCGCCTGGGGACGCTGGACACCTACCGCGACACGGTCGGGCCCCTCGACGACCAGCAGCACGGCGACGCGCTGCTGCTGGCCCGGGCCGCCACCCAGGCGCTGCTGGACGAGCTCAGCGGCGACAACGCGCAGAGCACGCTGTGGCTGGGCGACATCCGCACCCCGGTGCACGAAGCCACCGGCATGGTCGCCGCCCAGCTCGGCACGACCATGGACGTCGCGCTGCTGCGGCTGCGCGCGCACGCCTACATCCACGGGCTGCCCGTCACCGAGGTCGCCACCCAGATCACCGGGCGAACCCTGCGCTTCAGCCCCGACACCCGCGCCTAGTCCACCCGCTCACGCGGTGAGCGCCACCACGAGCGAGGGATCACCCACCGCGACGGGCGCGGGACTCGGCCACTCCGCTCTCGTCGGCGACACCGCCGGGCACACCTCGGCCCGCACGACGCGTGCGCGACCGAGGCCATCCGGTGGCGGTGCGAGCAACACCACTGCCTGAACCGGTTCGCGCCCGCCAGCACCGGCGGCCGGGGCCAATAGGCTGGGATGGTTAGACATCCGCAGTACTCGAGGAGCTCGCCTTGACCGTCACCCCGCCGACCGCGTCGCACTACTTCCAGCGGATCGGCCCTGACCGCTTCTGCCCGACCTCCCTCGTGGGCGGGGCCTGGCGTGAAGACGAGCAGCACGTCAGCCCGCTGGCCGGGCTCATCACCCACGCCATCGAAACCCACCGCGCCCAGCGCCAAGCCACCCCGATGGCGTTGAGCCGCATCAGCTTCGACATCCTCGGCCAGATCCGGCTCGAGGAGTTCGACCTGTCGGTGGAGACCACCCGGCCCGGACGCACCATCGAACTCGTCGAAGCCACCGTCACCATCGGCGGACGCGCCGTGGTGCGCGCCCGCGCGTGGTTCATGGCCGAGGCCGACACGAGTTCCGTGGTCGGTGGCCAGCCCGACCGCATGCCCACCCCGGAAACCCTCGAGTCCTGGTCGATGGACTCGGTCTGGCCCGCGAGGGGATTCATCAGCACGCTCGAAACCCGCACCGTCGGCACACCCCAGCCGGGGCGCACCTCGGCGTGGATGTCGACCGGCACCGAACTCGTCGCCGACGAACCGGTCAGCCCGCTGGCCTCGTTCGTGGCGCTGGTCGACACGGCCAACGGCATCGCGGTGCGCCAGGAACCCACCAAGTGGATGTTCCCCAACCTCGACCTGACCATCCACCTGCACCGCAGGCCCGAGGGCAGCTGGACGGGCCTGGACACCGGCGTCGTCTTCGGCATCTCCGGGATCGGCCTGACCAGCACCGTGCTGCACGACCAGCGCGGACCCGTCGGCCGGGCCGAGCAGACCCTCACGGTGCGGCCCGTCGAGCACTGACCCGCCGGTCGGGCGAGCCGCCCGAGGCTCGCCCGACCACACCGCCGGAGCCCGCCCGGTCACCGACGACGCCCCACCGACCGGGTGTGGCGCTAACCTCGGCGATCATGACTTCCGCGCAATCCCCGGACGAGGAACTGAGCATCGGTGACGTGGCGGCGCGCACCGGCCTGAGCGTGCACGCGTTGCGCTTCTACGAACAACAGGACCTGCTGCTGGCACCGGTGCGCCGCACCGCGGGCGGACGACGCGTCTACCACCGCGAGGACGTGGACTGGTTGCACATCTGCACCCGGCTGCGCACCTCCGGCATGCCGCTGGCCGACCTGCGCGCCTTCGCCGCGCTGGTGCGCCAAGGCCCCGGCAACGAGGACCAACGCCTCGCGCTGCTGCGCAAACACCGCCAACAGGTGCAAGCCCAGCTCCACGAACTGCAGGGATGCCTCGAGCTGATCTCCTGGAAGGTCGGCGTCTACGAACAGCACCTGGCCCGCGGCACCACCCGCGGCGTCTGGGATCCCACCACGGCCACCGACGAGCAACCGCCCGGGTGAGCCCTACCGCCGGCGAGCCGGCCGGGCACCGATGAGTTCCGCGCGCGGGCCGGGTCTGCCCCGGTGCACCCACCACTCGTTGCGCAGTGAGGTCACCATGAGCACCCGTGCCCTACCACCCGTCGTCGACCCCGACACCTGGCGAAGCGAGCTCGACGCGCTGCGCGCCCGCGAGAAGGCCGCCACGCGCGAACTCGACGCCATCGCCGCGCAGCGGCGCCGGCTGCCGATGGTCGAGATGCCCGAGTACGTCCTCGACGGCGAGCACGGCCCGGTGCGGCTGGCCGAGGTCTTCGACGGCGCCGCGCAGCTGATCGTCTACAACCACATGTTCGCGCCGGGACAGCAGTGGCAGTGTCCGGGCTGCACCGCCTACACCTCGCAGTTCACCCGGCTGGAATTCCTGGCCAACTACGACGCCCGGTTCGTCATCGTCACCCAGGGCCCGATCGAGGAGGCCCTGGACTACAAACGACGGGTCGGCAACACCATGACCTGGTACTCCACCGCCGAGAGCACGTTCGGCACCGATGTCGGCGCCCCACCGGGAGGTGGGTTCGCGGTCAACGTGTTCCTGCGCGACGGGCAGACGGTCTACCGGACCTGGCACACCAGCGGGCGCGGCACCGAGCAGCTCAGCCACACCTTCGCGCTCGTCGACGTGCTGCCCTACGGCCGCCAGGAGCAGTGGCAGGATTCGCCGGAGGGCTGGCCGCAGTCGCCCACCTACAGCCGGTGGGACAGCTCGCAGGCCATCGCCGAGCGCTACGGTCCGCGAGACTGACGCGGCGCGGCGGGCACGAGACCGTCGACGGCACGCCAACGGTGGCCTCGACCATCGATCGGATCCCGCGGCGCTGATCGCGGCGTCGAAGCGTGTGCTCGTTCGCGTGCCCGATCGAGCGCACGCTTCACGAGCCGGGGCCAGACGGGTGGGCGTGCTGGTGCGGGCGATGCCGCCAAGCCCGAACCCGCGCGAGAGCAGCAGGGCGTTGCCAGCGTCACGTCCGGCTGGCCGCCACCAACCAGTCCCCCTCGGGGCTGCCGGCGATCAGTCGGCTCGTAGGCCACGAACTCGACACCAATTCGTCAGTGACGCTTCTCGTGGGAGAGAACGGTTCCGGCAAATCCACGCTCGTCGAAGCCATCGCCACCCGCCCCAGCGAGTCCAGCCTCGGCGAGCACCCGATCGTGCGCCGGAACCGCAAACCACGCAGCGGATTCTTCCTGCCCGCCGAGTCCTGCTACGGCATGGCCAGCGAGATCGAACGCCTCGACGCCGATCCGCACCGCCGCCCCGCTGCCCCACCTAGTGGCCACGCACTCCCCGATCCTGCTAGCCCTGCCGAGCGGCCGAATATTGGAGAGCGACGAGGACGGTAGCGCCGAATTCACTGGCTACGACCACGTGCTGCCGGTGCGGCTGCCCCGCGACTTCCTCGCCGCTGAGGAGGGGTTCCTGCGCCACCTGCTCGACGAGCCCTCCAGGAGCACCACTTCCGCAGGAGCGCCCCGGCTCGGGCGCACGGCGAGCACGGGCACGTGGCCGCACGCGAGCACGGTGAGAAAGTCCCGCATCCCGTGGCGTGTGCGCAGCACGACGAGGCGCGTGTACGGCCCGCTCGGCCAGCGTGGACAGCAGGCGCGGTCGATGGCGGGTGGTTGCATCAGATGTAGCCGAAGAAGGATCACGACCAGCGTTCGGGGCATCGCGGTGCCTGCAGGCTGTGGAACCGGTGCCGCAGCTGACGTCGCAGTGCCTGCAGCAGGCATCGCAGGCTGCAGGTCAGGAAGCCGGCGGCGTCGGCTCGGGCGAGCCTGTGTCGAGCGTGGACCAGTAGTTCCCGCCGGCGATCCGGGCCTGGCGGGCATCCAGCGACCCGGCTCGCTCGCCGCCGCTGCGGTGCCGGTGGCCGCCACCAGCCGGGTTTCCCGTAGTGCCGGTCCAGGTTGATCGCCGGAACGTCCAGCCGGTTTCCAGTTCGCCGGAGAGGGTGGTCTTGCCCGCTGCGCTGCCCACGACACCGCGGCGCGGGAGCTCGATTCCGGGCAAATCGGGCCATGTCGCAACGGTGGCCGGGCGGGTCGAGTTCTAGCGTTTCGTCAGGCCTCCGTCGACGGCGTACTGGCTCGCGGTGACGTAGGAGGCCTCGTCGCAGAGCAGGAACAGCGCGACCGCCGCGGCTTCCTCGGCGGTGCCGGTGCGCCCGAGCGGCACGCGGCTGACGACGTCGTGCTCGAAGCGCTCGCGCGCCTGCGGCGGCATGAAATCGCGAAAACCCGTGCTGATCGCGCCCGGGATCAGCGTGTTGACGCGGATGCCGCGGTCGGCCAAGGCGCTCGCCCAGCCGCGCGCCACCGCGACCAGGGCGCCTTTCGTCGCGGCGTAGACGCTCGCCACTGCCGACCCCTCGTAGGTCCCGGTCGACGAGGTGAGCACCACCGAAGCGCCGTCGTTGAGGTGTTCGGCCAGTCTGGCCAGCTGCAGCACCGGGCCGCGCACGTTGGCGCTCATCATGCGATCGAAGAACTCGGCGCTGACCTCGTCGACATCGCAGACGTCGGCGTAGCCGGCGTTGAGCCACAACCCGTCGAGACCGCCGAGACCGCCGAGGTCGGCGATCGAGGCCGCCAGCTCGTCACCGGCGGCCGGATCGGCCGCGTCGTTGGCCAGCACGTGCGCTGCGGGCACCTGCCGGCGCGTCTCGGTGATGCCTTCCGGGCGGGTGCCGGTGAGGATCAGCCGCCCGCCCTCGGCGGCGATGCTCGCGCGCCCGCGAGACCGATGCCGCTGGTGCCTCCGGTGATCAAGATCCGCTTTCCGGTGAACCGGGTCATATCCGCTCCCTCGTGGTCGGTGGGCGAACGCTACGAGCTAGAGCGGGCTCTAGCTCAAGGCCGACGATCTCGGCGCCGATCACGCGCGGCCGGACGCCGGTGAGCCGTCCGGCCGCATCCGGGAGGGCCCACCCACCCCGGGTGGATAACAATGCAGCCCGTCGCATAAACTTGCCGCATGTCCAAGGTTCTGACGTCTCTGCCGGTCGGCCACCGGGTCGGCATCGCCTTCTCCGGCGGCCTCGACACCTCCGTGGCCGTGGCCTGGATGCGCGACAAGGGCGCCGTGCCGTGCGCCTACACCGCCGACATCGGGCAATACGACGAGTCCGACATCGCCTCGATCCCGGGCCGGGCCACCGATTACGGCGCCGAGATCGCGCGCATGGTCGACTGCCGCGAGGCGCTTGTCGAGGAAGGCCTGGCCGCGCTGACCTGCGGGGCCTTCCACATCCGCTCGGGCGGGCGCACCTACTTCAACACGACACCGCTGGGCCGGGCGGTGACCGCCACCCTGCTGGTTCGCGCGATGCTGGCCGACGACGTGCAGATCTGGGGCGACGGGTCGACGTTCAAGGGCAACGACATCGAGCGGTTCTACCGCTACGGGCTGATGGCCAATCCGCGGCTGCGCATCTACAAGCCGTGGCTCGACGAGGACTTCGTCGAAGAGCTCGGTGGCCGCCAGGAGATGTCGGAGTGGCTGACCGAGCACGGCCTGCCCTACCGCGACTCGGCGGAGAAGGCCTATTCCACCGACGCCAACATCTGGGGCGCCACGCACGAGGCCAAGCAGCTCGAGCACCTCGACACCGGCATCGAGATCGTCGACCCGATCATGGGCGTGAAGTTCTGGGACGACTCGGTGCACATCCCCACCGAGGACGTCACGGTCTCGTTCCAGCAGGGCCGTCCGGTGGCCATCAACGGCAAGGAGTTCGACTCGCCGGTGGACCTGGTGCACGAGGCCAACGCCATCGGCGGCCGGCACGGGCTGGGCATGAGCGACCAGATCGAGAACCGCATCATCGAGGCCAAGTCCCGCGGCATCTACGAGGCACCGGGCATGGCGCTGCTGTTCACCGCCTACGAGCGGCTGGTCAACGCCATCCACAACGAGGACACCGTGGCCGCGTACCACAACGAGGGCCGCAAGCTCGGCCGGTTGATGTACGAGGGCCGGTGGTTCGACCCGCAGGCGCTGATGCTGCGCGAGTCGCTGCAGCGCTGGGTCGGTTCGGCGGTCACCGGTGAGGTGACGCTGCGGCTGCGTCGCGGCGAGGACTACTCGATCATCGACACCAAGGGACCGGCGTTCTCCTACCACCCGGACAAGCTGTCGATGGAGCGCACCGAGGACGCCGCGTTCGGCCCGACCGACCGGATCGGGCAGATGACCATGCGCAACCTCGACATCGCCGATTCCCGCGCCAAGCTCGAGGGCTACGCGAAGCTGGGGCTGGTCGGCAAGGCGCAGACCGATCTGGTCGGCTCGCTGGAGCCCGGCGGCGCCGAGGCGATCGCCTCGGTGGGCGCCGAGGAGTCCGAGTCCGAGGCACTGGACCGGGCGGCGATCGAGACCGGCACCGACTGAATCCGCGACGTGGTGCCGCCGCGCCGGTCGTGGCGGCACCACGTGTGCTCGAGATCGACGGCGCCGTTTAGTGTGGAATCCGACTTTTCGGAGGTGCGGGTGTCTGAACGGCCGAGTGCGCACGAGGTGGAGGCCGCCGCGGGGGCGGTGATCCCCGACGTGGTGGCGCCGGACCTGCGAGTGCTCTTCTGCGGCATCAACCCGGGACTGTGGTCCGGGGCGACCGGGCTGCACTTCTCCCGGCCGGGCAACCGGTTCTGGCCGGTGCTGCACGCCTGCGGGTTCACCCCGCGCCGCCTGCAGCCCGAGGAGCAGGACGAACTGCCCGCCTTCGGGCTCGGGATCACCAACCTGGTCGACAGGGCCAGCGCCAAGGCCGCCGAGCTCTCCACCGAGGAACTGCGCGCCGGCGCGCGGGCGCTGGAGGACAAGGTCACGCGGCTGCGGCCGCAGTGGGTGGCGATCGTGGGCGTGACCGCCTACCGGACCGCGTTCGCTCAGCGGCGCGCCACGTTCGGCAGGCAGGACCGCACGATCGCGGGCGCGGGCGTGTGGGTGCTGCCCAATCCCAGCGGGCTCAACGCGCACTGGAGCGAGCAGACCCTCGCCGCCGAGTTCGGCCAGTTGCGGCAGGCCGCGGGCGCCGGGGACTGCGTGGCTCGCTGAGCGTGTTCGAGCTGCGCCGTTGGCGCGAACCGGATGTGGCGTGATCGGAGCGAGTGGGTTGGGGAACACGGGGGTGTGCTTTATCTGTCCGTTACCGGTAGGGTCTCCTCGACCGGAATGGAAGTACCCGATCCGGTGACACTGGCCGTGCTCACGCAGAGTCGATACGGATGACTATTCAAGACGATCTTTCTCGACCGTGGTTCCAGCCCGTGGTCCCGTCTTCCGGGGCCGAGCAGGAGGATTCGGGGCCGCCGACGACCCGCATCGCGGGCAGCCTGCCCTTGGACGAGGTGATCGCCGAAACTCCGGCGGCCCCCACACCCCCGGATGCCGCGCACCCAGCGGCACCGAACCCCGCCCCGGCACCGGCGCCACCCCCGAACCAGATGCCGATGCCCGCCGAGCAACCGCGGCCGGCGCCCCCGGCCGCGGCACAGCCCCCGATGGCTCCGCCCCCGACACCCGAACACGTCGAGGTCACCCAGCCCTACATCCCGGCGATCCGCGAAGAACAGCCGGAATTCGCCAAGCGCCTCAACCCCGATGTCCAGCCCTCCCCGTCGACCGTGGCGACCGGCCCCCAACCGGCCGTGCAGCCCGGCCGGGCACCGGATCTGGACGCACCGGCACCGGTGCGCAAGCGCAGCCTGATGCGCCGGGTCGTCCGCAAGATCATCGGACCGGACCTGCTGCGCAAGGACCCGCCGAAGAAGAAGCGCTGAACCCGCCGTGGTGGTGGTCGTGGTGCCGGCGCAGACCTGCATCCTGCGCCGGCACCACGACCACCACCACGGCGGCCCGCTAACGCGCGGCCAACGGGCCGCCCGGGCCGAAGGCGCGCTCGGCGAAGCGCAGCCCCATGCGCTCATGAGTGGCCGGATCCGGGTGCAGCGCATCCGGCAGCGGCAACTCGGCGAAATCGGACTCGCCGTAGAGCTCGCGACCGTCCAAGTAGGCCAGCAGCGGATCTCCCCGCTGCTCGACGACCTCGGCCAAGGCCGTGCGCACGGTGGCCAGCGTGAGCTTGCCCGCGGCGACCTCGGCCGGATCACCGGTGGCGCAGAAGCGCACCCCACCACCGCTGAAATCGGGTGCGCCGGGCCCCGGCGTGTCCTCGTGGATCGGGCAATGGACCGGCGAGACCACCAGCAACGGCACCTCGGGATGCGCCTGCCGGACGATGTCGAGGAAACCGTGCACGGCCGGGACGAACGCGCGCATGCGCATCACATCGCCCCCGACCAGGTTGATCCCGAGCTTGAGGCTGATCACGTCGGCCTCGAGCCCGCCGATGGCGCGCGCGGTGAACGGGTCCAGCAACGCGCTGCCGCTGAAACCCAGATTGGTCAGCTCCACACCACTGCGCCGGGCCGCCAGCGCCGGCCAGGTGCGGCTGGGCTGGAGGGCGTTGGACCCGTGACTGATGGAACTGCCGTGATGCACCCAGCGCGGCAACCCCGACTCCGGCGCGGCCTCGACGGGCGCGTCGGCGCGCAGCTCGAGCAGCTCGGTCGTCTCGGTGTGCGGCAACCAGATCTCGACCGTCTTCTCCCGCGCGTCGAGACCGGAGAACGACACCGTGCCCGCGGGGCCGAACTCGGTAGTGCTCGCGCCGGTGCTCATGTCGAGCTCGACCACGTTGCCGCCGCTGGTGCACGCCTGCCCGGCCGGCAGCCCGTCAACCAGCAGGTCGTAGACCCCATCGGGCCGAGCAGGCGCGCCCACGTAGGCGATGCGGGTGCGCACCGTGTCCAACTCGATCGCCGTCGCGCGGGTGCGCAGCACCAGGCGCACACCCGAAGGCTGCGACTCGGCCCGCAGCACCCCCTCATCGGCACCCCGACGCCGAGCGTGCGCGGGCAATCGATGCGGTAGCAGCCCGCCGCCGGTTCGCTCGACCTCCACGGCCCCGCGCAGCATCCGCTCGGTGACGGGCGCGGTGATCCAGCCAGGGCTCTGCTCGCTCATCAAGTCAGCCTTTCATTCGAAATCCCGTCGCGCACCCCGTTTTCGGCACGCGCGAGCCACCGTCCCGCCACACGGCTCAACCGCACCGGATGGTTGAAGCACTTGCTGATGTTGTCGCTGGTGAGCACGTCGTCGACGGCTCCGGACACCAGGCATCGCCCCTCGCGCAGCAGCATCGCGTGAGTCGTGCTGGCGGGCAGCTCCTCCAAGTGGTGGGTCACCAGCACCGTGGCCAGCTCGGGATGCTCGGCGCGCAACGCGTCCAGGCCGCTGAGCAGCTGCTCGCGGGCGGCCAGGTCCAGTCCCGTCGCCGGCTCGTCGAGCAGCAACAACCGGGGCGTGGGCATCAGCGCGCGGGCGATGAGCGCACGACCGCGCTCGCCCTGCGAGAGCGTGTCCCAACGGGATTCGGACTTCTCGGCCATCCCCAGCGTGGCGATCAACCGCTCGGCGCGGGCGAGCTGCTCGGCGTCGGGTTCCCAGCGCGGCACGAGTTCGGTGGTGTTGGTCGCGCCGGTGAGCACCACCTGCCGCGCCGTCAGCGGCGCGCGCACCGGGTGCCGGGGATCGATGTGGCCGACGTAGCCGCGCAGCGCGCGCATGTCGACGCGGCCGAGCCGGTGACCGAGCACCTCGACGGTGCCGCGGGTGGGGTGCGTCGAGACGCCCAGCAACCCCAGCAGCGTTGTCTTGCCCGCGCCGTTGGAACCCAGCAGTGCCCAGTGCTGACCGCGTTCGACCCGCAGCGAGACCTCGCGCAGCAGGTGCGCGCCCTCGCGCACGACGTCGACGTCATCGGCTCGCAGCACGGGTCCGGCTTCGCGGGGCCGGGAATCGACCACGGGTGGCCTTTCTCGTCGTTGCCCGCGGGGACGGCGCGACCAGCCTTCGAATGCCTCGAGCGCTCGCCGCAGCGTGCAACACGCCCCGCCGGGCGCATGTGATCATGGGGTGTTAGCCAGCCTAACAAGTCGTCTTCCCGGCGCGGTTAGGCTGGCGCTCGCACCGATCCGGACGTCTTCGAGGACCACAGCCATGCCCCCGCCTTCGTCGCACCCGCACCTGCCGCTGCTGGCCGACAGCGTGCGGCTGGACACCGACGGAGTGCACCTCCTCGACCGGCGGGTGTTCCCGTTCGAGCACCACTGGGTGCGCGCCCGCACCGTCGAGGAGGTCGCCACCGCGATCGAGCAGATGGTCACCCAGTCCTCGGGGCCGTACTTCGCGGTGCTGGGCGGCATGGTGCTGGCCGCGCGGGAGGCCGCGGGCGAGCCCGACGCCCGCGCTCACCTGCGGGCCGCGGCCGAACGGTTGATCGCCACGCGCCCGACCAACGACCAGCCGCGCAAGGCCGTGGCCTGGGTGCTCGACGAGGTCGACCGCGGTGCGGCCGACGTGGCCACTGCGGCCTTGACCGGTGCCCGCGCCGGCGAGGCCGATTACCGCGGGCGTTGCGCCGAGATGGGCCGCGCCGCCGCGCGGTTGTTACCGCAGCGGGCGCGGGTGCTCACCCACTGCTGGGGCGATCTCTACCTGCTCGGGATGGTCGAGGCCGCGCTCGAGGCGGGCAAGCGGCCGTCGTTCGTGTGCACCGAAACGCGCCCCTACCTGCAGGGCGCTCGGCTGACCGCCGAATCGCTGGCCGAGATGGGCGTGCAGGCCACTCTGGTCACCGACGCGATGCCGGCTTCGCTGATGCGCTCCGGTCAGGTCGACGCGCTGGTGACCGCCAGCGACCGGGTCAGCATGGACGGCCACGTGATCAACAAGATCGGCACGCTGCAGCTGGCCACCGCCGCGCGTGCTTTCGACGTGCCCTTCCACGCGTTGTGCCACGCCCCGGATCCGGATTCGCCCACCGGCGCCGACGTGCCCATCGAATACCGCGACGGCAGCGAGGTGCTGCACGCCCTCGGCCAGCGCACGGCGGGACCGCGCGTGCGGGGGCTGTACCCGGCTTTCGACGTCACCGATCCGGCGCTGGTGACCACGGTGGTCACCGACCGCGGTGCCTTCGCCCCGGAGGCGGTGGCCGACTACTGGCGTTGCGGGTAGTCCCCGCCGGGCGCGAGGGGTCGTCGTCAGTCCTGCTGGAGCCGGGCCAGCAGCGAGATCAGCAGCTGCTGCTCGGCGGTGCTGAGCGGCTCCAGCAGCCGGTTGTTGGCCTGCTCGGCCAGTTCGGTGCAGCGGGCGAGGGTCGCGATTCCCTCCTCGGTGGCCGACACGGCGTTCTTGCGGCGATCGGCCGGGTCCGGGCGGCGTTGCACCAGCCCGCGTTGCTGCAGGTGGTCGAGGTGGACCACGACGTCTTTGGCGTCGAGGTCCAGGCGGCGGACGAGTTCGGCCTGCGCCAGGGGTCCGTGCGCGACCACGGCGGCCAGCACGGCGTGGTGGCCGAGCCGGAGGCCTTCGGCGGCGAGGGCCTCGGCGACGAGTTCGCGGGCGCGCGTGGCGACCCGGCCGGTCAGCCAGCTGGGCAGGGATTGGATGTGCTCCAAGGCGTGCGCGGGTGTCGCGCCGGTGGGGTCGGTGCGTGCCACGTTCGGGGACTCTACCCCTGATTCGTTGGACTTCCCAACGGACTCTCCCTACGGTGGTTTTCGTTGGTTATCCCAACGGTTACTGGGGAGGTAGTCATGCGCCGCGTTCGTTATGAGGCCAACGGCGGCCCGGAGGTGCTGTTCACCGAGGAGGCCCCCGCGCCGCTGCCGGGACCGGGCCAGCTGCTGGTGCGGGTGGAGGCGGCCGGGGTGACCCTGCCGTCGGTGCTGCACGTGCGCGAAGGCCCTTCGCCCACCCCGCTGGCCGGTGAGGTCGTCGGGATCGTCGGCGCGGCGGGCGCGGGAACCGGGTTCACGCCGGGCACGCGGGTGGCCGGCATGTGCCTGCAGGACGCCTACGCCGAGTTCGTGCTGCTCGAGCGCTCGCAGGCCGCACCGGTCCCCGAGCACGCCCGAGCCGCCGAGGTGGTCGCGCTGGTGCGCTCCGGGCCGATCGCGCGCGGGGTCTGCACGGCGGGACTGGTCGGCCGCGGCGAGTCGGTGCTGGTCACCGCCGCGGCCGGGGCGACGGGCGCGCTGGTGGTGCAGTTGGCCAAAGCCGCCGGGGCCGAACGGGTCGTGGCCGCGGTCTCCAGCACCGCCAAGACCGCGTTCGCCTTCGGCTGCGGCGCCGATGAGGTCATCACCTACGACCGGATGCCGCCACCGGAGCCGGTCGACGTCGTGCTCGACGGGGTGGGCGGCGGACTGCTGGATCCGGCGACGCGATCACTGCGCCGCGGCGGCCGTCTGGTGGCCTTCGCCCGCGGCGGTGGTTGCCTGCACACCCGGCAGCTGGTGGCGCGCAACGCTTCGGTCACCGGGTTTCAAATGGCCGCGCTGGCGCGGGACAAACCGGCGTTGTTCGCCTGCTGGCGCGATGAGCTGTGGGACTGGCATCGCAGCGGCGTCTTACATGCGCCGGTGCATGCTGAGCTGCCGCTGGCCGAGGCCGCCGCCGCCCACGAGCTGGTCGAATCCCGCCGCAATCACGGCAAGGTCGTGCTGACCGCGAGCGAGCGGACCTAGCTGCCCATGCCGGGGCGGGAGCGGGGTGTGGTGGGACCCGATTGGCGAAACCACACCCCGCGGCCACGGCATCTGCGCAGCGCACAAGCCCACAAAGAGACTTTTGCAAATGGCTCTTTGTGATCTTAGGTTCGGGTGCATGACCACCGATGAACAACCCCGCACAGCACACCTGGACGCCAAACGACTGCGCGCGCTCGCACACCCGCTGCGCGTACAACTGCTCGGCGCGCTCCGCCTCGACGGCGCCTCCACAGCCACCGCCCTGGCCAAGCGATTCGGTCACAACTCCGCCAACACCAGCTGGCACCTGCGTCAACTCGCCGCCGCCGGCCTGGTCACCGAAGACCTCCACCGCGGCAACCGGCGGGAACGCTGGTGGACCGCCGCCCAGGAGCAAACCAGCGTCGACGTCGTCGCACTCAGCCGCGACCCCGACCTCGCCGGCGCCCTGACGACCTACCTGCACGGCGTCAACGCGGTGCACCACGAGCAAGCAGGCATCTACCTGGCCACGATGAACGACTGGCCCGAGCACTGGCGCCAGGCCGCCGAACTGTCCGACTACCGCCTGCACCTCTCGGTAGCCGAAGCCACCGACCTCAACCGCCGCATCACCGAGGTCATCGACAATTTCCGCCGCGCCCCGCAGAGCGGAGACACCGATGTGGTGGTGCACTGGCACGCTCTGCCGCAACACCGACCCGACCCGCCGAGACGATGAAGGCGCCGCTGCTGGGCCTGGCCACAGCCAGCGCGATATCCGGACTGGGCACCGGCATGACCCTGCTGGCCATCCCGTGGTTCGTGCTGTCCGCCACCGGCAGCGGACTGCACACCGGCGTGGTCGTGGCCGCCGAAACCACCGGAGTCGTCCTCGGCTCGGTCCTCGGCGGCCCGTGGATCGACCGGCTCCGACCCCGCCGCGCGGCCGTGCTCTTCGACCTCGCCGCCGCCCCGCTGCTCGCCGCGATCCCGATCCTGCACCACCTGGGTGCGCTGACCGGATGGGCCCTGGTCGTGCTGGCCTGGATCATCGGGCTCACCCGCGGCCCCGGCGACGCCGCCCGACTGGTGCTCATCCCCGAAATCACCAAGGTGACCGCCACACCGGTGGAACGAGTCACCGCCGCCCACGACACACCCACTCAAGCCGCCAAAGCCCTGGGCGCCCCACTGGCCGGAGCACTGATCGCCCTCACAGGCGTACCCGCGGTACTGCTGCTGGACGCCTCGAGCTTCTTGCTGTCCGCCGCCATCACGGCCACCGCACTGCCCGAAACCACCCACCAGCACTCCCGCAGCCAACCCCGCACCCGCCTGCGCCAGGCCTGGAACTTCCTACGCACCGACCGCACCCTGCAAGCCATCATGTGGCTGGCCGCGGCCACCAACGCGGTCAACAGCGGACTGTTCTCCGTGCTGGTACCCGCCTACGGAATCTGGATCCTGGGCTCCTCAGCACACATCGGAGCGCTCTACGCCGTCACCGGCACTGCGATGATCACCGGCACCCTGCTGTTCACCACACTGGGCCTGCGCCTGCCGCGCTGGCCGGTCCTGGTCACCTGCTACCTGCTGGTGTTCGCGCCCCGATCCGGCATCTTCCTGCTCCAACCGCCCCTGGTGGTGCTGCTCATCGCCAGCGGCGTGCTGATGCTGGCCTTCGGACCGATCAACCCCATCCTCGCCGCGGTGCGCACCGAACGAACCCCACCCCGGCTACGCGCCCGCGTGTTCGCCACGATCTCGGCCACCGCCACGCTGGCCATGCCCCTGGGCACCATCACGGCCGGAGCGCTCGGCGACCAGCTCGGACTCATGCCCGCCCTAGCGGTGTTCACCGCCGCGGGCGGACTGCTGTCGCTGTGCCCGCTGCTGCCCGCCTGGCGCCGCCTCGGCGCCCCGCCACACCCGAGCGTCCCGAGCCCCAACCTCACCCGCAGCGGCCTCACCCACCCGGCCGGGCAGTGAGCACCAGCGGACCGTCATCGGTGATGGCCACGGTGTGGCCGAAATGGGCCGCCCGACTGTCATCACCGGTGACGACCGCGTGACCACGCAACTCGAGGTGATCACGACCACCGGAGGTGAACATCGGCTCCACGCTGACCACCAAGCCCGGACGCAACGGCATCCCGCGACCCCGGTGCCCGTCGTTGGCCACCGTGGGTTCCTCCCGCAACCCACGCCCCAGACCATGCCCGCCCAACGGCGGAATGCCGAAACCGGCGCTGCGCCCGACCACCCCGATCGCGCGCGAGACATCGCCCAGCCGCGCACCGGGCCGCGCCGCGGCGATCCCGTCGGCCAGCGCCTGCTCGGTGGTCTCCAACAGCCGCGCGTCCTCCGCCGCGCAAGCCCCGACCGCGCAGGTCAGCGCCGAATGCCCGATCCAGCCGTCCAGCCTGGCGGCGAGGTCAAGACCCAGCAGATCACCGTCGGAGAGCACCCGGGCACCGGCCACGCCGTGCACGATCTCGTCGTTGAGCGAGGTCCGGATCACTGCGGGAAACGGCCGGTCCGACCGACCGTGGCGGTGCCCTTCGAGCACCGCCTGCGCCCCGGCATCGGCGAGCACGCCGCCAGCGAGTTCGTCGAGCTCGCCCAGTCGCACCCCCACCGCGACGTGCTCGCGCACCGCATCCAACACCCGGGCCACGAGACCACCGGCTCGGCGCAGCGCCTCGATCTCACCGCCGGTTTTGAGCTCGACCACAGCCCCCGCTCCGCGTTCTCGGCGATCCCGACCCGATCATGATGCGCGAACGCGCGAGCGCACGCGAGGCCACCGAGCACCAACCGCGCGCCCGCGCGCGGACTTTCACACCCACCGGCACGGCCACCACCGATGTGGCCCCGGCCGCCCCGATGCCGATCACCACGCCCGCGGGTTCAGCCCTTGTCCTGACCGGTCGTGCCACCGGGCACCGCATCGGAGCCACCGGAGTCCTTCGGCGGCAGCAGACCGGAGACATCACCACCGGTGTCGTTGACCTTGAGCACGAACGGGCGGGTATCGGTGTAGCGAACGACGCTGACCGAACAGGGATCCACGACGATGCGCTGGAAGGAGTCCAAGTGCAGCCCGAGCGCGTCGGCCAGCACCGACTTGATCACGTCACCATGACTGCACAGCAACCACACCTGGTCGTCACCGACCTGGCGGTCGTGCTCGCGCACCGCGGCCACCGCACGCGACTGGACCTCGGCCAGCCCCTCACCACCGGGAAACACCGCCGCCGAGGGGTGCTGCTGCACCACCTTCCAGAGATCCTCACCGGTGAGATCGGTGACCTTGCGGCCCGTCCAGTCGCCGTAATCCACCTCGGCCAGCCGCTGTTCGACCACCGGGTCGAGCTCGCGCTCGGCGACAAGCCCGGCAACGGTCTCCCGGCAGCGCTGCAGCGGGGAACTGACCACGCGCGACAGCGGCACGCCGCGCAGCCGCTCCAGCAGGCCCTGGGCCTGCTTGTCGCCCGTCTCGTCCAGCCCCACGCCGGGGGTGCGCCCCGCGAGGGTGCCGGATCCGTTGGCCGCCGATCGCGCATGCCGCAGCAGTATGAGAGTCGCCACGCCCGACGAGGCTACCCGCGCGCAAAAAACCGGGGCGGCCCGCACCACGCGCGGACCGCCCCGGCATCGCCGGAGGCGAATATCAGGCGGGGATGACCCCGAAGCCCAGCAGCGCGTAGACCGCCAGACCCACCGCGATGCGCCACCACACGAAGATGTACACGCTGTGGCGCTGCACGAACCGCAGCAACCAGGCGATCACCAGATAACCGATGACCCCGGCCACGATGGTGGAGACCCACATCTGCGCGACCGTCGGCTGCATCCCGGGCCCGCTCGGCTCGAAGACGTGCCCGAGCTCGGAGATCCCCGCGGCGAAGACCGCGGGGATGGCCAGCAGGAACGAGAACCGCACCGCGGTCGAACGCGCCAGCCCCAGCGACAGACCCGCGGTGATCGTCCCGCCGGAGCGCGACACCCCGGGAATGAGCGCCAGCGCCTGCGCCAGCCCCATCAGCACACCGTCGCTCAAGCGCAGCTGGGCCTGCGCACGCAGCTGCTTGCCGTACCGCTCGGCCAGGCCCATCAGGATGCCGAACACGATCAGCGTGGTGCCGGTGATCCACAGACTGCGCAGCGTCGAACGGATGTAGTCCTGGAACAGGAAACCGAGGATGCCGATGGGCAAGCTGCCCACGATCACGTACCACGACAGCTTGTAGTCCTGCGTGGCTCGGATCTCGACATTGAACAGTCCCCGGAACCACACCGCGATCAGCCGGGCGATGTCACCGATGAAGTAGATGACCACCGCCAGCTCGGTGCCGATCTGCGTGACCGCCGTGAACGACGCGCCCGCGTCGCCACCGAAGAACAGCTTCGACACGATCGCCAGGTGCCCGGACGAGGAAATCGGCAGGAACTCGGTGAGCCCTTGGACCACGGCCAACACCATGGCCTGCAACCACGACAACGAAACCCACTCCAGCACATCGAAATGAAACCCGGGCCTTGACAATCCCGGCTCGGTTTCCCCAGATCTTGCAGCATCCCCGCCACACCCCCGGCCCCGGCCCATCACTCCATCGGGCCAGGTCAGCCACCAACTGATCACTAACAGCAACGGCGAACGCCGGGACACGACCACGATGTGATCCACCACACGTCATCTCGGACCCGCCGGGCCAACCTCACCGACCCGGGCCGCCGCAGCGCATACCCTCAGGCCCCGTGGAACAGCGACAGCTCGGCCGCAGCGGCCTCCGCGTCTCCCGCTTCGCGCTCGGCACCATGACCTGGGGCATCGACGTCGACGCGGACGAAGCCGCCGACATCCTGACGACCTTCCACGACGCCGGCGGCACCCTCATCGACACCGCCGACGTCTACGCCGACGGCACCAGCGAAGAAATCCTCGGCGACCTGCTCACCCACCACATACCCCGCGACGAAATCGTGCTGGCCACCAAAGCCGCCGCCCGCCGCGCCCCCGGCCCCTTCGGCGGCGGCGCCTCCCGCGGCTCCCTGCTGGCCGCCCTCGACGCCTCGCTGCAACGACTGCGCACCGACCACATCGACCTGTGGCAACTGCACGCCTGGGACCCCGCGGTCCCCCTCGACGAAACCCTCGCCGCCCTCGACACCGCAGTCACCAGCGGCCGCGTGCGCTACGCCGGAATCGCCAACTACGCCGGCTGGCAAACCGCCACCGCCGCCACCCACCAGAACGCCCACCCCGCCCGCACACCACTGGTGGCCACCCAAGTCGAGTACTCCCTGCTCGAACGCGGCATCGAACGCGAAGTCGCCCCCGCCGCCGAACACCACGGCCTCGGCATCCTCGCCTGGGCACCCCTCGGACGCGGCGTGCTCACCGGCAAGTACCGCAGCGCCACCCCACCCGACTCCCGCGGCGCCACCAACGACCTCGCCAGCTACGTCGAACACCACCGCACCGAACGCGCCGCACGAATCGTGCAAGCCCTGCTCACCGCCGCCGAAGGACTCGCCGCGAGCCCGGCCCACCTCGCCCTGGCCTGGGTGCGCGACCGCCCAGGCGTGACCGCACCCATCCTCGGCGCCCGCACCGCCACCCAGCTCAAGAACAACCTCACCGCCGAAGACATCGTCCTGCAACCGGCCATCCGAGCCGCCCTCGACGACATCAGCGCCCCACAAGCCGCCTACCCCGAACTCAGCCCCGCACAAGACTGACCACACCACCCCGCAACACTCCACCGACCAGACGCAACGCCGCCTCGACGCATTCACGCCACGCGCACGACATGCCAAGCTGAGGGCTTGCCCACCGGGGCGGGCCCCACCCCCGAACCCGCATCGGGGATGCTGGAGAGCAGTCACCGCACGTCCCGCGGGTAAGCATCACCGAGGAGGAACCCGTTGCGTCGCCTGGTCATCGCCTGCGTCTGCGTCACCACCACCCTGCTGACCAGCTGCGGCATGAACCAGAACACCGACCCCCTCCAGGTCACCGACAACCTCACCGCCGCCACGCCCGCGAACTCCCCCGCGAGCAGCACCCGAGTCACCGGCACCGTGCACCCCGCACCGCCGATCCAGCACACCACCTTCGACCGCGACACCCGCACCCTCGTGCTGGCCAGCGGAAGCGAACTGATCCTCATCGGCCGCGACGGAAGCCGCCGAACCGTGCCCCTGGCCGCCGCCCCCGCCTCGCTGCACGTCACCTCAGGACACGTGCTGGCCGCCCTGCCCGAGGCCGACCAGATCGCCCGCGTCGACCTCCGCACCGCCACCAGCACGCCCACCCCCGTGGCAGGCGGCCCCGTCGAGGCCACCACCCTCCCGGACGGACGCACCGCGGCCATCCTCGGTGACACCAACACCGTCGCAGTCCTCGACCACGGCAAACCCACCACCAGCAGCGAGAAGTTCACCGGCCCCGCACAACTGCTGCCCGCCGGCGGCGAACTCAACGTCCTCGACCGGCTGACCACCTCCATCACCCCGGTCGACCCCACAAACGGCCGCAAAGGCGCCGGCCTGCGCGCCGGCCAAGGCGCCACCAACGCCGTGCTCGACCGCTTCGGCCGCATCCTCACCGTCGACACCCGCGGCCAAGCACTCCTCGCCTTCAGCACCGACCCGCTCGTGCTCAAACAGCGCTACCCGCTGCCCGCCTCCCCCTACGGAATCGCCTACGACCCCAAGAACGACCTCGCCTGGGTCACCATGACCGCCACCAACGAGGTCGTCGCCTACGACGTCGCAGGCGGACAACCCCGAGAAACCCGCAGGCTGCCCACCATCAGCCAGGCCAACTCGGTCACCGTCGACCCCGACACCGGAAACGTCTACATCGCCTCCGCCAACGGCGCCGGATACCAGGTGGTGAAACAGTGAGCACCCTGCAAGAAGCCACGACCGACACCGACTGGGAGTACCGGCCGCTGCGCCTGCCACCCGGCGTCACCCGCATCAGCGCAGCGACCCAACTCAGCATCCACGCCGAATTCGCCGGCTGGGAACTCTCCCGAGTCCTGCTCTACTCCGACGGCACCCGCAAGATCTGGCTGCGCCGCAAGCGCAGCACCCCCGGCCCGCCCGCACCCATCACCTGACACCCACCGGCCCGAGAGACCACCTCGGCATCAGGCGGAAGCCGTACCCGAAGCGCGACCTCAGCCCGCGACGCCCAGGGGCGTGCTCGACTCCCGGCGCCCGGCGGCCTCCGAGGTTCCGCTCCTCGATCAGCGGCCTACGCGGCGACGCAGCTGTCCTCGCCACACGACGCGTCAGAACCCCCTGCGGCGCGCGTTGAGTGCCACACCCCTGCGGCTCCGCCGCATACCGCAAGGGCCCCTAAGGCACCCGCGCGAACCACTCCGGAGTGGCGAACTTCGACTCCACCAACCGCTCGGCGCGCGCCAACTCCTCCTCGGTCACCGCACCCCCGGTGAGCCCGAACCGGGAGCGGAACCCCTCGGCGAGCCGATCGATGACCACCTCCCGGTCCAACCCGGTCTGCCGCGCCAGCGGATCCACCCGCTTGACCGCGCTCGCGACGCCCTTGTCCGAGAGCTTCTCACCACCCACGCGCAGGATCTGGCCCATCTTGGCCACATCGATCGAGTACGACATCGTCACGTGGTGCAGCACCGCGCCATCGCGCAACCGCTTCTGCGCCGCACCCCCTATCTTGCCGCCATCCGACGCGATGTCGTTGATCGGCTGATACCACACGTTGAGCCCCAGATCCCCCAGCACACCGAGCACCCAATCGTCCAGGAACGCGTACGACTCCGCCGTGCTCATCCCCGCCACCAGCGACGCGGGCGCGTACAGCGAATACGTCACCGTGTTGCCCGGCTCCACGAACATCGCACCACCACCGGTGATCCGCCGAACCACCTCGACGCCCAACCGCCGCGCGGCCGCCATGTCGACCTCGTTGCGCACCGACTGGAAACTCCCGATGATCACCGACGGCGCGGCCCACTCCCAGAACCGCAACGTCGGCTCCCGACGCCCCGCACCGACCTCCTCGGCCAGCACCTGATCCAACGCCATGTGCATCAACGGCGACTGCGGCCCGTCGTGAATCAACCGCCACCGGTGGTCCGCCCAGCCCGAGGCCCGCGTCAACGCGCGCCGGACCGCCACGGCCACCGACTCCGCGCTGAAGCCCACCAAGCGCGCATCCGCGGGCAACCCGCCCCGAACCCGCGCCGCCAGCTCCGCGCCATCAGCATCGACCGCCGCACCGACCAACGCCGCGTTGATCGATTCCAACGCCTCGTCCGGCTCCAGGAAGAAATCCCCGCTCAACCGCACATCCGCCAACCGACCACCGTCGACCTCGACATCGACGACGACCAGCTTTCCACCGGGAACCTTGTACTCACCGTGCACGACGCACCCCAGAACTCGACACACCACCCATCCGCCGGGCGGCACCATCCGGCCCAACACGCCCACGACCAACGGTCATTCCCAGCGCCCGCCGGACACGGCAACATGATCTCGATCGCGGACCTGAAAGGCGGGGCACATGACCGAACTGCTCACCGGAGCCACCATCGCCGACGGCACCGGCGCCCCATTACGGCGCGCCGACGTCCTCCTCGACGACGACCGCATCACCGCCGTGCTCGACCCCGGCACCGCACCCGAGCACCTCCCACGCCGCGACCTCACCGGACTCGTGCTCGCACCGGGCTTCATCGACGCCCACTCGCACGCCGACAACGCACCGCTGCTCACCGAGCACGACACCACCAAGATCCTGCAAGGCGTGACCACCGAAGTCGTCGGCAACTGCGGGTTCAGCCTCGCCCCACACGACGAAACCCACGCCGCCGCCGTGACCGGATTCCTGCAACGGCTCTTCCCCACCACCACAACGCCCAGGCCCACCTTCGCCGAACTCTTCGCCGCCACCGACGCGGCCGGCTACACCACCAACCACTGCCCGCTCATCGGCCACGGAACCCTGCGCGCGGCCACCACCGGCATGACCGACGCCGCAGCCGACGAACAGGCCCTGCGCACCATGCGCGACGGGCTCGAAGAGGGCATGAGCGCCGGGGCGTTCGGACTCTCCAGCGGACTGGGCTACCCGCCCGCCAGGTACGCCACCACCGAGGAGCTCATCGCCCTCGCCCGCGTCCTCGGCGGCGACGGACTCTACGTCACGCACATGCGCAACGAGGGCGACGAACTCTTCAGCGCCATCGACGAGGCCCTGCGCATCGGCGAGGTCGCGGGCCGCACGCACATCTCGCACCTCAAGGCCGCCCGCCCGCACAACTGGGGCAAGCTCCGCCCGGCCCTGCACCGACTGCACCGCGCCAGGAACGACGGCCACGACGTGCGCAACGACGTCTACCCCTACACCGCGTCGTCGACCACGCTGACCGCGCTGCTGCCGCCCGACTACCTCAACGGCGATGACGACTACACCCTGGCGCGCCTGAAGGACCGCAGCGCCTACCTGGAGCTCTCCACCACCATCGAACGGCGCACCAGCTTCGACCGCATCCTCATCGCCTCCACGCCCGATCACCGCTACGAGGGCCAGACGCTGACCGACATCGCAGCCCAGCGCGGGATCGAACCGGTACAGGCGCTCATCGAGGTGCTGGTCAACGAGCGCCTGCGGGTCTCGATGACCCACTTCTCGATGCACGAGGACGATCTCGAACGCGCACTGCGCAACGAGCACACCATGATCGGTTCCGATGGCCTGCCACCCGGCCTCGGCGGCAAACCGCACCCGCGCATGACCGGCACGTTCCCGCGCGTGCTCGCCCGCTACGTCCGGGACAACGAGGTGCTGAGCCTCCCGGAAGCAATCCGCAAGATGACCTCGCTGCCCGCGGAGTCCTTCCGGATCCCGGACCGCGGCCTCATCGCCGAGGGCAAGATCGCCGACCTGGTCGCCTTCGACCCCGATGAGGTCACCGACGTCGGCGACTACCAGGACCCGATGCGGCCGCCGCGCGGCATCCCGTGGGTCTGCCAAGCGGGCAAGACCGTGGTCGACAACGGCAGCTACCTCGACATCCGCAACGGAACCCGCCTCACGCCGCGAGGCTGACCCTGCGTCGTTGCGGTCTTTTATCGGGAGGTGACTGGCCGGGCGAAGCATTAGTTTCGGTCGGCACTGAAGTAATAGATGCCGTTATATGACCATTGCATATCCCGACCGGGCGATATCGAGGGTCACTCGCGTGTGTCGCACCTGCGATCTCGCGGGCTCAGAAGCACCATCAGGCGGTAACTTCCGCGCCGAGAGGAGCCCCCAATGACGCTCTCCGACCACCGAACCGCGCCACAGGACTCCCTCGAGCCCGAGTTCGAAGACGTCGACCTGCCGGGCCAGACCCGCTACGAACCCGTCGTCGAACCGGATGAGGACGAGAGCCACCTGGTCCGCGGCTACGACTGAGCCCGCCGCCCGCTCTCCCGCCCGCCCCCGAGCCGATGTCGCCGGGGGCGTTTTTCGTCTCCGCACGACCCGCCCGGTCCCGCGCGACCCCGGAGCGGACATATGAGTGAGCGCACGCTCATTGACCGGAGTGAGCGCTCACTCATACAGTGGTCCGGTGACCGCAGACCAAACGCGTCGACGCGCGTCGGCGATGAGCCCCGACCAGCGCCGCGAGGCCATCGTCGAGGCGGTGCTGCCGCTGGTGCGTGAGCACGGCGCCCACATCACCACCAAGCAGATCGCCCAGGCCGCCGACATCGCCGAGGGAACCGTCTTCCGCGCCTTCAAGGACAAGGACGAACTCCTGCGGACGTGCGTCACGGCCGCGCTGCGGCCCGACGAGCTCTGCGAGGCGGTTCGCGCCGTCCCGCGTGATGCCGATCCAGCCACCCGGCTGACCGAAGCCTCCCGGCTGTTCCTGGATCACTTCACCCGCTTCGGCGAGCTCGTGCACACCCTCGCGAACTCGGGGTTCGACCTGCGCGGTGGCGCCTCCGGGAACAAGCCCTCGCCGATGGACTCGCGCGAGCAGTTCATCCACGACCTCAACGCCGCCATCGCCTCGCTCGTCGAACCCCACGAGCTCCGGATACCACCGGATCAGCTCGCGAACCTGTTGCAGGCGCTCATCCTCGGCATCCGGTTCACCGCGACCTCCGCCGACAGCGGCACCGCCGACCAGGAGGCCGAAATCCGCGCCCGCGTCGATGTGCTGCTGCACGGCGCGATCGCCGAGACCACCAACCCGACTGGGGAGTCCCGTTGAACGAACCGATCATCCAAGCGAGCCACATCACCCAGAAGTTCGGCGAGGTCACCGCCCTCGACGATGTCAGCCTCGCCGTCCCGCAAGGCACCGTGCTGGGCCTGCTCGGCCACAACGGCGCGGGCAAGACCACGCTGATCAACGTGCTCAGCACCCTGTTACCGCCCACCAGCGGAAGCGCCCGCATCGCGGGGCTCGACGTGGTCAAGGACCGCCGCGAGGTCACCTCGCGCATCGGCCTCACCGGCCAGTTCGCCGCCGTCGACGAACAACTCTCCGGATTCGACAACCTCGTGCTCATCGCCCGCCTGCTCGGCGCGAGCAACCGCGAAGCCAAGCACCGCGCCGACGAGCTGCTGGGGACCTTCGACCTCGCCGAGGCCGCACGACGCCCCGCCCGCACCTACTCCGGCGGCATGCGCAGGCGCCTGGACATCGCCGCCAGCCTGGTCGGCCAGCCCGACGTGATCTTCCTCGACGAGCCGACCACCGGACTCGACCCGGTCAGCCGCCTCAACCTGTGGCAGATCGTGGAGAACCTCGTCGCCGACGGCACCACCGTCCTGCTGACCACGCAGTACCTCGACGAGGCCGACCGGCTGGCCGACTCGATCACCGTGCTCTCCGCGGGCAAGGTCGTGGCCACCGGCACCGCCGACGAGCTCAAGGCCCAGGTCGGCCAGCGCACCGTCAACGCCACGCTCGCCGACCCCGCGGACATGAGCAGAGCGCTCCCCGCGCTTACGGCGGCCGGCTTCTCCCCCACGCACGACGAGGCCCGCAACGCGCTGACCGTTCCGGTCACCGCCTCCCGCGAACTGGCCGACGTGGTCCGCGCGCTGGACGACTCCGGCATCGACATCGGCGACCTCGGACTCGGCGAACCGACGCTGGACGACGTCTACCTCGCCCTGGCCCACACGCCCACCGCTGCCTGAGGGGAATCCATGACCATCACGCTGAACACTCCCGAACCCACGCGAACCCAGGCACCGAGCGGACAACGACGCTGGCGCGGCGCCGGATACCTCACCCAGATCCGGGTGCTGACCGGCCGCTCGCTGCGCGCGCTGCTCAAGGACCCGAGGGTCATCATCTTCAGCCTGCTGCAGCCGCTGATCATGCTCGTGCTGTTCAGCCAGGTCTTCGGCAACGCCATGATGGGCAGCGTCAGCGCCCAGGGCGGCAGCTACATCAACTACCTGATGCCGGCCATCCTGGTCACCACCGGCATCGGCGCCGCCATGCAGTCCGGCGTCGGCCTGGTCACCGACATGAAGAACGGTGTCATCGCCCGGTTCCGCGCCCTGCCCATAGGCATCAGCTCGGTGCTGATCGCCCGCAGTCTGTCCGACCTGCTGCGCACCGCCGTCCAGCTGGTCGTGCTGCTGACCGTGGCCGCCGCCGTGTTCGACTTCGACCCCGCGGGCGGCCTTCCGGGCACGCTCGGCGCCTTCGGCCTGGCGCTGTTCGTCAGCTGGTCGCTGTCCTGGATCTTCCTCGCCCTCGGCGCCTGGCTGCGCAAGGAAGAGGTCATGCAGAGCATCGGCTTCCTGGCGATGTTCCCGCTGATGTTCGCCTCCAGCGCCTTCGTCCCGCTGGAGACCCTGCCCAGCTGGCTGCGCGTGATCGCCCAGATCAACCCGCTGACCTACGCCGTGGACGCCTCGCGCGACCTGTCGCTGGCACTGCCCACCGGAACCGGTGTGCTCGCCGCGCTGGCGACCAGCACCCTGCTGTGCGTCGTCGGCATCGCCGCGGCGGTTCGCGGGTTCCGCCGTCCGCTGTAACCCCTTCGCCTCGGGTGCCCCAGCGGCACCGTCCTGTCTAGAGGAGTCATGAAGAAGCACTTCCTGTTCGTCAGCGTTCCCGCCTCCGGGCACGTCAACCCGACACTGGCGCTGGTCTCCGAGCTGATCGACCGAGGACACGCGGTCAGCTACGCGGTAGGACCCGATCAGGCCGACGCGGTGCGCGCCACCGGCGCCGAGGTCGTCGAGCTGCCCACCCGGATGCCCGACATCAACCCGGGCGCGAAGCTCGACCCGGAGCACATCCGGATGATGACGGAGTTCTTCCTCACCGACGTGCGTCAGAGCATGCCGATCCTGCTCGACCGCTTCGCGGCCAACCCGCCGGACGCGGTCTGCTTCGACATGATCACGCTGACCGGGCGGATGCTGGGCGACAAGCTCGGAATCCCGGCCATCGCGCTGACGCCGAGCTTCGCCTCCAACGAGAACTTCGACCTGCGTCAGCGCATGATGGCGGCGCACACCGGTCAGTCCGGCCCCACGGCCGAAGATCTGGAGCGGATCCAGGCCGCAGTCGCCGAGCTCGGTCAGGAGTTCGGCGTGGACGTCCCGGCGTTCGTCGGCGGAACCCCCGCCGAGCTCAACCTCGTGTTCCTGCCCAAGGAGTTCCAGCTCGAGCACGAGACCTTCGACGAGCGGTTCCACTTCATCGGACCGTCGCTGGGCGACCGGGAGAACGAGACCTACCAGCCCGCCGATCAGCGACGTCCGCTGCTGTTCATCTCGCTGGGAACGGCCTTCAACGACCGCCCGGAGTTCTACCGGCTGTGCATCGAGGCGTTCGCGGACACCCAGTGGCAGGTCGCCATGTCGGTCGGCAACCGCATCGACATCGGGGCACTCGGCGAGATCCCGGAGAACTTCGACGTGCGCACCTCGTTCCCGCAGCCCGCCGTGCTGCGGCACGCCACCGCGTTCATCTCGCACACCGGCATGAATTCCACCATGGAGTCGCTCTACTGCGGAGTTCCGATCGTGGCCGTCCCGCAGATGGCCGAGCAGGCCGCCAACGCCGCCCGCGCCGAGGAACTCGGAGTCGGGATCAAGCTCGACCCCGAGACCGTCACCACGACCGAGCTGCGCGACGCCGTGGACCGGATGGCCATCGACCAGAAGGTGCGGGCGAACCTCACCCGCCTGCGCGAGGCCGTGATCCGCGCGGGCGGTGCTCCGGCCGGCGCGGACGCCCTCGAGGCGCACCTGGCCTGAGCACCGCTCCGGGCCGAGCCCCGCATCCCGCGTACGCGGGATGCGGGGCTTTTTCGCTCTCGGCGGCGGTTTCGTCGGCTGGGTTTACCAGTAGCACGCGCCTAAAAATCAGCGGTTAGCTCGTGGGCTTGAGGTACCGGTGGATCGTGGGGCGGGTGTCGGCTTAAGCGCCGGGGTGTTGGTCACGGGTGGAGACTCGTCCGTAGCCCATCCGCATGAGCGCAGTTGTATCGCGAACCCCCGACAGCGTTCCGACGACGCGGACACGGGTTGCATCACAGAATTGACCTGCGAAAACGCTGCGCGAGCAAGCGCGTCTCGTGAACGATCGTTGGTGAGACACCGCCCAGCTGGTCGATAGCGTTCATCTTCTCACGGCTCTTCCCCAGACCCGGCGCCCCGACTTCTGAGGGTTGACTGTTAACAGACAACAGTCCTAGTGTGCTCGGAACCACAGCGCCCCGCCCGAACAGGAGCCCCATGAGTCCGCAACGCACGGCCGTCATCACCGGAGCGAGCAGTGAGAATGGAATCGGCATCGCCACCGCGCGACGTTTCGCCCGCGACGGCTGGGCTGTCGTCGTCCTCGACCTTGCCGGTGACCGCGCGGGGGTGGTGGCGAAGTCCATCGCCGCGGAGCACGACGTACCGGCGTTCGGACACGCGGTGGACGTCGCTGATGAGACCGCGGTCAACACCGCGCGGGACGCGGTGGCCGACGAGGTCGCGGCTGGCCGATTGCCCGAGGTCGGGGCCGTCGTCAACATCGCCGGGATCACCTCGCCGGTCGACTTCCTCGACACGACGCTCGAGCTGTGGCGGCAGGTGATGGACGTCAACGCGACCGGGACCTATCTGGTCACCAAGGCGTTCCTTCCCTCGATGGTCGACAGCGGTTGGGGGCGCATCGTCAACATGTCGTCGGTGTCTGCCCAGCGTGGCGGCGGGGTCTTCGGCAAGGTGCCCTACTCCGCCGCGAAGGCCGCCATCCTCGGTTTCACCAAGGCACTGGCCCGCGAGCTCGGACCGACCGGGGTCACCGTCAACGCGGTCACCCCCGGCGCGGTCGACACCGACATCCGGGTGGGCAGCTCTGCCGAGCAGGAAGCCCAGATCGCCAGTTCGATTCCGGTCGGCCGTACCGCGACGACCGAGGAGGTCGCGGCGGCCATCACCTACCTCTGCTCGGAGGACTCCTCATACCTGACCGGCGTCACCCTCGATGTCAACGGCGGAAGCCACCTGCACTGACGAACCACTGACCATCGGCCACCGTCGTCCGATCCCCCGGAGAACCCCGTGGACGCTCTACTCCTGACACACCTGGGCATCACGGTTATCGGCATCGTGCTGATGATCGTGGCACTACGCATCAACCCCGTCATCTCGCTGGTCGTCGGCGCGCTCTACCTTGGCGTCGCAGGCGGCATGGGATTCGCCGACTCCGTCAGCGCTGTCACCGACGGGTTCGGCAGCCTGATGGCGGAAGTCGGCCTCATCATCGGCTTCGGCGTGATGATCGGGACGACCCTCTCGGCCACCGGCACGCTGCAACGCGTGGTCGACAGGTTCCTCGCTCTCGCAGGCCCGAAACGGTCGCCGTACGTGCTGGGACTCACCTCCGGCATCGTCTTCCCGGCGATCTACTTCGATGTCGCGCTGGTGATCCTCGCTCCGATCGCCGGCGCGATCGCCAAGCGAACGGGCCGTAGCCTGGCCACACTCGCGGGAGCCCTCGCGATCGGTCTCGAGGTGGGTCTGCTGATCGTCGTGCCAGGCGTCGCCGCCGTCACCATCGCCGGCCCGCTGGGCGTCCCGCTCGGCACGGTGCTGCTGTGGGGTGTGCCGCTCGGGATCGTCTTCATCCTCGGCAGCATCTTCCTGCACGACCGGCTGATGAGGCTGATCTTCAACCCGGACACCGACCGCGAACCCGACTTTGACGACTCGTTGTTCGCGGTGGCCGAGGCCGACACCACTACGACGCGTTCCGACGGTCCGGGCACAGCGCGGAGCCCGGCGGTCAAGACGCGCCAGCAGCCGCTCCTCGTCGCGATGCTGCCGGTCCTCGTCCCGATCGTGCTCATCGTGATCAACACCATCGGTGAGGTCACCGGCAACTCGATCGCGGTCCTCGCCTTCCTCGGAAGCCCCGTCGTCGCCCTGATCATCGGGTTGCTGATCGGCATCGTGCTCGCCGTCCCGGTCGTGGGGCGCGACGGCATCGACGACCTGATCACCAAGGGCGCCCAGACCTCCGGTTCGATCCTGCTCTTCACCGGCGTCGCCGGTTCGCTCGGTGAGGTGATCAACAAGGTCGGTATCAGCGACATGCTCGGCAGCGCATTCTCCGCCAACGCGTCTATCCCGGTCCTGCTCGCCTGGATCGTCGCTGCGGTGCTGCGGCTTGCGCAGGGATCGGCGTCGGTGGCGGCTATCACCGCGGCCACGCTGCTCGCGCCGATCGTGGGCACGATCTCTACCCCGGCGATCCTCATCTTGCTTGCCGCCGGTACGGGAGCGGCGTTTGGCGGCCATGTCACCGACAACACCTTCTGGATCTTCAAGCAAATGCTCGGATTCACCGTCAAGGGCACGTTCAAGATCTACACCCTTGCTCAGTCCACGTTCGCCGTCGTCGGGCTCGGCGTCTGCCTGCTGCTGGGCCTCGTGCTCTGAGCCCCGGAAAGGGGAGAGAAAGCTATGACCCCGCCGATCCCCCCGGCCATCACCTTCGTCGGCATCGGTGCGATCGGGCTGCCGATGGCCACGCAGCTGACCCGGGCCGGCTTCGACGTCACCGCTGTCGATAACGACCCCGGCCGGTTACAGAGCGCTGCCGACGAGGGGATGAGTACAACGACGAGCATCGCGTCCGCGGACGCGGCGAAAGCCGTTCTGTGCATGGTCGCCACGCCCGAACAACTACGGGCGATCGCGCTCGGCCCTGACAGTGTGCTCACCCGCATGGCCCCAGGTAGCACGTTCGTCGTGATGAGCACGGTGGGACCCCAAGTAGTCACGGAGCTGGTCGCCGCAGCGCCCGAGGGCGTGAGCGTGCTGGACGTGCCGGTCACCGGGGGTGTGTCCCGCGCCCGCACCGGCGAGCTGCTGCTCTTCGCATCGGGACCGCCTGAGGCGCTGGCCCGGCTGCGCCCGGCGCTGGACGCACTCGGCCAGGTGGTCGGCTGCGGGGCCGAGGCCGGCCGTGGACAGGCAGTCAAGGCGGTGAACCAGCTGTTGTGCTCGGTCCATCTGGTCGCTGCCGCCGAGGCGCTCGCCCTGGCCGAAGCACTTGAGCTCGACCCCGCGGAGGTCCTTCCGGCCCTCGCCGGTGGCGCCGGCGGGTCCTGGATGCTCAACGACCGTGGGCCTCGGATGCTCCAAGGCCCGGACACCGAGGTGACCAGCGCCGTCGGCATCTTCGTCAAGGATTCCGGGCTGGTGGCCGACATCGCGGCGACGACGGGATTGGACGCGCCGCTGCTCGAGGCCGCGACCGCCAGATTCCGTGCCGCCGCCGACGCCGGCCTGGCTGAGCAGGACGACTCCCAGGTGATCCGCACCTATCGCGCACCCGCGCCCACGGCATTACCCCACAACGACCCCGCAATCGACCCCACCACTGGAGGCGCCAGATGACGACAGACAGCACCCGCACGACCAGCGAGAGGATCCCTGTCGGGTCCACCGACACCCGTCAGAAACGGCTCGAGCGCATCCGCGAGACCGCGTTCAACATCCGCAGCAACGCCCTGATCCAGGCGGAGGTGCAGGGGCAGGGCTACATCGGGCAGGCGCTCGACATCGCCGACGTGCTCGCCGTGTTGTACGCCGACCAGCTCGAGCTGCGGCCCGACGACCCGGCGTGGGAGGGCCGCGACCGCTGTCTGCTCTCGATCGGGCACTACGCGCTCGCGCTCTACGCCGCACTGGTCGAAGCGAAGGTGCTTCCCGCGGAAGAGCTGGACACCTACGCGACCGACGACTCGCGATTGCCGATGTCGGCGATGGCCTCCTACACGCCGGGAGTCGAGATCTCCGGTGGCTCGCTCGGCCACGGGCTGACGATCGCCAACGGAATCGCCATGGCCCTCAAGCGCAAGGACAACCCCGCGTTCGTCTACAACATCCTCTCCGACGGCGAGCTCAACGAGGGCTCGACGTGGGAGGCCGCGGCGGTCGCCGGGCACCACGAGCTCGACAACCTGATCGCGATCGTGGACTTCAACGACCAGCAAGCCGACGGGAAGAGCAGCGGAGTGCTCGAGATGGATCCGGTCGACCAGAAGTTCGAGGCATTCGGATGGGTCGCCCGCCGGGTCGACGGCCACGACCTGCCGGCCCTGCTCACCTCCCTGGAGGAGCTGCGGGCCGAGGAGGCGAGCAAGCCGCGCTGCCTCGTCGTCGAGACCAGGCTCGGCAAGGGCGTGGAGTTCCTCGAGAACAGGGAAAAACTGCACTTCATGCGGGTCGCCCCCGACGAATGGGCCACGGCCCACCAGCAGCTGAAGGAGTCCTACGAAGCATGAGCACCCACACCAGCACCGCCACGGCCGTCCCGAAGCGGCTCACCTCCGACGCCATGAGCGCCTCGCTGGCCCGCGAGGACCAACGCGTCACCGCCGCGCCCCTCGGTCATGCCCTGGTTGGCCTCGCCCGGGAAGACGACCGGATCGTCGGCCTCTCGGCCGACCTGGCGAAGTACACCGATCTGCACATCTTCCGCGACGCGATGCCGGAGCGCTTTTACCAGATCGGGATGGCCGAGCAGGCACTGGTGGGCGCCGCCGCCGGCCTGGCGATGGAGGGGTTCGTCCCCTTCGTGTCGACGTATTCGGTCTTCGCCACCCGCCGGGCCTACGACTTTCTCTGCCTAGACGTCGTCGAGGCCGGACTCAACGTCAACATGGTGTGCGCACTGCCGGGGCTGACGACCGGCTACGGACCCTCTCACCAGGCCACCGAGGACGTCGCGATCCTGCGCGGCATGCCCGAGCTGACCATCGTCGACCCGTGCGACGCCGTGGACATCGAGCAGGCGGTGCCGCAGCTGGCTGCGCACGACGGCCCGACGTACACCCGAATCCTGCGGGGCAAGGTGCCACGGGTGCTCGACGAGTACGACTACTCCTTCGAGCTCGGCAAGGCGAAACTGGTCCGGGACGGTGCCGACGTACTCCTGGTGTCCACCGGGCTGATGACCGAGCGTGCGCTTGAGGCTGCCCGGGAACTGGATGCCGACAGGATCGACGTGGCCGTCCTGCACGTCCCAACACTCAAACCCCTCGACGAGGAGACGATCCTGCGCGAGCTGGGCAAGGACCGACTGGTGCTGACCTGCGAGAACCACACGGTCATCGGTGGCTTGTTCGACGCGGTCGCCCACACAGCGGTGCGCGACGGGATTGGCCGGCAAGTCACCCCCGTCGGTCTGCCCGACGAGTTTCTCGACGCCGGCGCACTGCCAACGCTCTCGGACCGGTACGGCGTCAGCACCAACAAGCTCGTCGAGCGGATCCGTGCCATGCACGGCGCCGCACACCGGTAGGTCAACAGTCGACAAGCCGGTAGGCTGGACCGGCCAACGACCGTGAAGGAAACGATGAACACCAACTCTGGAGCTCTCGCCGGGCTCGAACGCACCAGCCTCCGTCAACAGGCGCTGCACGCGCTGCGACGGGCGATCAGCACCGGCGAGCTCGCGCCCGGCACCCACCTGGTGGAGACCGACCTCTCCGAGAAGCTCGGAATCAGTCGCGGCACGCTGCGGGAGGCGATGCGCCAGCTGCAACAGGAGGGCATCGTCTCGACCAGCGCCAAGGGCGGGCTCGCGGTTCGCACCCTCGACGCCGAGGAGATCGTCCACCTGTTCGCCGTCCGGGCAGCCCTCGAGTCACTGGCCGCCGAGTCGCTCGCCGCTCGCCCCGACCGGGACTCCGCAGTGGCCGTGCTACGTGAGGCCGTGCAGGCGATGGTCGACAACCAGGACGCTGAGGTCGGCGAACGCATCGAAGTCGACCTGACCTTCCACCGCGAGCTGTGCCGGCTCTCCGGAAACCCCGTCCTGCTGCGCTCCTGGCAGGGACTCGAGGGCGCAATCCGGATGTCGGTCATGTGGGCCGGCCGCGACCGCGCCGTCGCCAACATGGACGTCGGCCCGCACGTCGAGATCGTCGACATCATCGCACGCGGCGAGGCCCGCGAGGCCCGCGAGTTCGTGCGCAGCCACATGGACGAGGCCGCAGCCAACCTGGTGAGCTGAAGTCTGCGCCCCGATCCGAAGGTGCCGCTGGTCTTGAGGAGAATCCGCGATAATCACGGACGGTACAAGCACAACCTTTCGTTCTGAGCTTCCCCAGCCCCGTGCCCGGTTCCCGCAAGGAGCGGTAGCCGCTGCGGGAGCGTTCGCCCTCCACGGGGAAGTCGTAGGTGCCGTAGCGGTTCACGTGTTCCAGCAGGACCGGGGAGATGCGGGCGAGCAGGTCGCGGTCGATGTGGCCGCGCCGCTGTGACAGGTGCTCGACGGCGCTCCGCTCCCCACGTGATCACTAACGAGCGACACGTCACCGCAGGCGAAGAGCAAGCCGAGACCAGGGGCAGCACTGGCATCTCCAAACACATGCCGTTCAAGCTCGTCCCTGATCTGGCGAAAAAGAGCTAACTGTGGGTCTTTTGGCGCGTGCTACCGGCAGTCCGGCTGGTCGTCCTTAGTTTCAGTTTACACTGAAGCTATAAACACTATACAAAAATTCGGCGGCGCTCCGTCCTAGGTGAACCGCGGCCCCACCGGCGTCCGGAAGCGACAGCACGGCCGCATGTCCGACTTCCGCTTCGCCGCGAACATCCACGGCCTCGGCGCGGCCGCCGAGTTCTCCGAGTCCTGCCGCCACATCGAATCCCTCGGCTACGACGCGCTTTTCGGCGCCGACCACCTCGGCATCCCCTCCCTGGTGGCAGCTGCGCAGGCCGCCGAACACCTGCGGGTCGGCACCCTGGTGCTCAACTCGTCGTTCTGGAACCCCGCCATGCTGGCCCGCGACATCGCCACCACCGACGTCCTCACCGGCGGACGTCTCGAGGTCGGCATCGGCGCCGGGCACGTGAAGCGGGAGTTCGACGAGGCCGGAATCGACTGGCAACCCCTCGGTTCCCGCGTGCGCGAGATGCGCGAGACCATCGACGAGCTCGCTCGCCTGTTCGCCTCCCACAGCTACGAACTGCAGGCCGAGCTGCGCGCCGAACACGGCATACCCGTGTTGCAACCCGTGCAGAACCACGGCTTCGGCGGCACCGGACCACCCCTGATCGTGGGCGGAACCGGCGACCAGGTCGTTCGTCACGCGGCCGAAACCGCCGACATCGTCAAACCTCGCGGGCATTCGACAGGTCAACGGACAACCACCGGGCACCCTCCAGCCGGCCACGGCCGCGGAGGTCGAGGACCGCGTGCACTTCACCAGGACGTGCGCGGGCGCACGGGCCGACGAGATCGAATGGGCCACGCTGCTGCAGATGGTCGTGCCCGCAGACGATCGCGAAGCCGCCGCCGAGGACCTGCGGAGCCGTCTCGGCGACTCCCTCACCACCGAGCAGATCCTGGAGACGCCCGTCCTCCTGATCGGCACCGTCGAAGAAATGGCCGACCAGCTGATGCGCAACCGCGAACGCTACGGATTCACCAACTACACGGTCCACGGCATGTACGCGGACAGCTTCGCCCCGGTCCTCGCCCGGGTGCGCGAGCGCGTCGCGTGCGATTGAGTTTCAGTTGACACTGACGGAATAGATGTTATCGACATGGCGAACCGGGAGACCTGGCTGATCAAGTTGCAGCCCGTTGGCCGGTAGCGCTCCCCCGCAAGCGCGGCCTTCTCAGCGCGAAGTTGATCGAGATCGCGGTCGACGTCGAACGGCACAGCCCCCGCTGCCCGCTCCAGTAGGAACCGCTTCGCTGTGCCCGCAGTTGCCGGTTTCCGGATTGGCGGCTTCCGGGCGCTGAAGCGAGCTCGGCGACGCGGGCTCTTCGGAGGAGTTTTTCACCGAGCACTGAAGGCGCAGATGTGATCAACATGTTGCGTTCGAAGATCGAATCCGGCACTGAGTGCCGCGAGATCAGTCCTCGAGTTCGCCGAGCGAATGGCGCAGCTGCTTGAGCACCACACCGGGCGAGGCGCTCGTGCGCACCGCGGCGACCACCACCGAGTCGTCACCTGCCACCGCTCCCCCGCTCGGCCACTGCGGTGACAAGACCTGGTCGAGCTGCCCGATGGCCTCCTGCAGAGCCGCTCGAGCGTCGAACTGCCCACCGCTGCGCAGCCACTGGCGCAGCACGTGGTTGTGCGCGGCCACCACCGCGGCCGCGGCGACCGCCGCGTGCAGTTCCCCGTCCGGCTGATCGCTGAAGCACCGGCGCAGGAAGCGCGCGAAGACCCGCTGGTAGCGGTCGATGCTGGCGATCTCCTTGTCCCGCAGGGCCGAGACCTGCCGGGTCAGCTCGAAGCGCCGCAGCGAGACCTCGGGTTCGTCGAGGTACATCTCCAGCACCATCCCGGCGGTCTCGCCCACCACGCGCAGCGGTGACGCCGTCGGGTCGGCGGCTTCCAAGCGCTCGACGACCTCCGCCAACCGCTCGTCGTGGCCGGGGAACACGACGTCCTCCTTGGCCCGGAAGTACCGGAAGAAGGTTCGCCGACCCACTCCTGCGGCGTCGGCGATCTGATCCACCGTGGTCTGCTCGAAGCCCTGCTCGGCGAACAGATCGAGCGCGGCCACCGCCAGGGCACTGCGGACCTTGCGCCTGCCGTGCGCGGTGCGACCGGCGCGGGGCTTCGGTGCGGCGGCTGCCTCGGACATGGCCGGAATATAGCACCGCCGAATTGTCGGTGGCACTCAGTGCCGTTACGATGGCGTCAATCCGATGACCGCGTGACGCGCGGACCAAGCACGACTCCGGCGCCGACACGGCGCGGGACCTAGGAGGGACCCGGTGGACCCGAACTTCGGCACCTACCAGCTCGCAGAGGAGCACGACGCGCTGCGCGAAGCGGTGCGCGCCCTGTCCGAAAAGGAGATCAAGCCGTACGCCGCCGAGGTGGACGAGCAGGAGCGCTACCCCGCCGAGGCCCTCGACGCGCTGGTCAAGTCCGGCTTCAACGCCGTGCACGTGCCCGAGTCCTACGGCGGCCAGGGCGCCGACTCGGTGGCCACCTGCATCGTGATCGAGGAGGTCGCCCGGGTGTGCGCGTCCTCCTCGCTGATCGCCGCGGTGAACAAGCTCGGCACCATGCCGATCCTGCTCTCGGCCTCCGAGGACCTGAAGAAGCAGGTGATGCCTGCGATCGCGTCCGGTGAGACCACCGCCTCCTACGCGCTCTCGGAGCGCGAGGCGGGCTCCGACGCCGCCGCGATGAAGACCCGCGCGCACCTCGACGGCGACCACTGGGTGCTCAACGGCAGCAAGTGCTGGATCACCAACGGCGGCGTGTCCAAGTGGTACACCGTCATGGCCGTGACCGACCCGGACAAGGGCGCCAACGGCATCAGCGCGTTCGCGGTGCACGGCGATGACCCGGGCTTCACCGTCGGCCCGAAGGAGAAGAAGCTCGGCATCAAGGGCTCGCCGACCGTGGAGCTGTACTTCGAGGACGCCACGATCCCGGCCGACCGGATCATCGGCGAGCCCGGCACCGGCTTCAAGACCGCGCTCAAGACCCTGGACCACACCCGCCCGACCATCGGTGCGCAGGCCGTGGGCATCGCCCAGGGCGCCGTGGACGAGGCGATCGCCTACGTCAAGGAGCGCAAGCAGTTCGGCAAGGCGATCTCGGACTTCCAGGGCGTGCAGTTCATGCTCGCCGACATGGCGATGAAGGTCGAGGCCGCGCGCAACATGGTCTACCTGTCCGCGGCTCGTGCCGAGCGCGGCGAGGCCGACCTCGGTTTCATCTCCGCGGCTGCGAAGTGCTTCGCCTCCGATGTGGCCATGGAGGTCACCACCGACGCGGTGCAGCTCTTCGGCGGCGCGGGCTACACCCGGGACTTCCCGGTCGAGCGCATGATGCGCGACGCCAAGATCACCCAGATCTACGAGGGCACCAACCAGGTCCAGCGCATGGTCATGGCCCGCAACCTGCTCAAGTGACCCCCTGACCGGAGGGTGGTCCGACCGACACCGGTCGGACCACCCCTCGGTTGGCGGCGACAGTTTTGCCTAAAACTGTCGCAAGATCGTGTCCGTTCTGTCCGGACAGTTTTAGGCAAAACTGTCGCTACCGCGGTCCGAAGGGGATCAGGTGATCTCCGTGAACGCCTGGTAGAGGCCTTGTGCGGCGGCTACGCAGACCAGTGTCGCCACCAGGGCGAGGCCGAGGTTCGCCAGCCAACCGTTCCGGTCCTGCCCCATCGCCGCGCGGCTGTTCAGCAGGGCGATGAGCCCGAAGACGATGAGGACCAGGAACGGTGCGGTCAGCACGTGGCTGACGACCACGAGCGGAACAAGGCCCGGACCGCCCGGCAGGGTCCACAGGACGGCGGTCAGTCCCCAGAGGACGACCGCGATGTAGACCGGGTCCTTGGCGCGGCTGCTGTATCGGCCCGCCCTGGACGGTCGCACCGCGTGCAGGGCCTCCACGACCATCTTGCCCAAGGCGAACACCGAACCGGCCACCGTGGTCCAACCCGCGGCCAGCAGTCCGAAGTAGAAGATCAGCGCGCCGACCGGGCCGATGGCCGCCTGCAACGCACCCGCGATGTCGCCGGCTTCGGAGACGCCGCCACCGCCGTGCAGGACCTCGGCACCGAGGGCCCAGACCACGACACCGAGCCCGAACACCACGATCGAGCCGAAAGCCAGGTCGTACTGCTGGACCCGGCGGTACTTGGCCGACAACCAGCCCTTCTCGCGCAGGAATTCCGGATAGAAGAGGTTGGCCATCGAGCCGATGGTGGCGAGCACCAGGCTGGCCGAGACGAGGGTGGCGTCGAACGGGCCGCTGCGCTCGGGCATGTCGAAGGCCAGGCCCTCCACCAGCGCGGGCACGTCGATGCCCACCAGCACGATGGCCAGGACGAACGCCAGGACCATCAGCGCCAGCACGACCTTGAAGGTGTTCTCCACGACGCCGTAGACACCCTTGGCGGTCACCAGGAACACCGATGCGGCGCCGATCAGCGCCCCGACGAACGGCGGGATCGCGCCGTCGACCAGCCCGGAGATCGCCACACCCACCGCGCTGAGGCTGAACGACAGCAGCAGGTGGATGTAGAGCACGAAGGAGACCAGCAGCAGCCAGCCCATCACCGGGTGCAGACTCGCGAGGCCGCGGGTGATGCTCGGGTCGTCCCGCTTGTTGAACAGCACGTACTTGCCCAGCGCGTTGACGAAGACGAACCGCAGCGCGATCGCCACCGGCAACACCCACAGCAGGGCGTAGCCGTAGTTGCCGCCGGCCACCGAGTTGTCGATCAGGTCGCCGGTGCCCACCCAGCTCAGGGCGACCACTATTCCCGGGCCGAACGACCGCAGGTAGGAGAGGAAACCCACGGGCACGGCGGGTTCTTGCCGGGATAACTGCTGGCTCATCGCGATCTCCCGATCAGCGTCGTTGCTGGATCTTCGACCACGCCAGTATGAGATATCATATCCCGATATACCAGAGCCCCCGAACGGATGGGCGCGGATGCTGCCCCGCCATCAGGCCCGCACACTTCCCGTATCAGCCGCGCGAGCCGAACCGGGAGGCAGTGATGCAGGCCCTCCGCGACTTCTTTCTGATCGTCGGCCGGATCGGGATCGGGATCATCCTGATCGCGCACGGCTGGCAGAAGCTGATCACCAACGGCATCTCGGCCACCGCCGAGGACTTCCAGAGCATGGGCGTACCGATCCCGGGCGTGTCCGCCTGGTACTCGGCCGTCGTCGAACTCGCGGGCGGGGTGCTGCTGATCCTGGGCGTGCTGATGCCGCTGGTCGGCATCGCCGTCGCCATCGACATGGCGGGCGCGATCGTGTTCGTGCACCTCGGAAACGGGCTGTTCACCCCGATGGGCTTCGAACTGCCCCTGGCGATCGGTGTCGCCACGCTCGCGCTCGGCTTCAGCTCGGGACGTCTGGCAGTCGATCACGTGGTGTTCGGCCGCCGAGGGCGTCGCGCGAGCGAGCCAGCGGAACCGAACGTCTAGGAGCTGTTCGGGAGCGCGGCTGCCCCGCTGCTTCCAGCGCGGGACTCGGCATGCGGGTTCGCAAGCGGCGTCGCGCTGAGCACGGAGCTCGACCTGCATCGGGGCGACGCGAGAAGTCCCGGTTCCGCTGCCCGCACCACCGAGCGACGCGGCCCCTCAACGAGGACTAGCGCTGCGAGCCTGGTTCCGGCTCCGGCTCGTTCGCCGCCACGTAGTTGCCGGATTCGGCGTAGAGGCTGGTCAGCAGCCAGGTCCCCACGCCGATGTCATCACCGATGCCCAGCAGGGGCAGGAAGTCCGGGATGAAGTCGATCGGTGAGACCAGGTAGACCAGCGCGAGCGCCCACAGCGCCAGCTGGTAGCGCGGCAGCGCGGGGTTCTGGCCGCGCGCCGTCGCGCGCAGCATCCCGGGCAAGGCCCGCAGCTGAGCCTTGGGCGAGCGCACGGGTGCCGCGCGGTGCGCGCGAACCGCGGCCAGCAGCGGGATGCGGCGGCGGATCCTGGCGACCACGCCCGCGATCCCCATGCCGATTCCCGCGGCGATCAGACCGACCGGCAGCAACCACCCGCCGGCATCACCACCGAGAACCACCGCCACCACGATGCCTGCCGCCACCAGCAGTCCACCGAACACGATCAACCGGACAACCCCCTTCCCGGTGCCTGCGATCAGCATCCCACGGATCGGCGCCGGGCGGCGAGCGCCGGGGTTTCGTGGCACCTTCGGCAGGAACCCGACGAAGATCCGCGAGAGGATGCACGTGGTCGAGCAGGCCGACACCGACGTTCGCCGTCCCTCGCTGGCGCGCGCAAGCGCGGCCATGGCGGTGGCCACCGCCGCCAGCCGGGTGAGCGGCCTGCTGGCCAAGGTGCTGCTGGTCGCCGTGCTCGGCCTCGGGATGGTCAACGACTCCTACACCGTGGCCAACACCCTGCCCACGGTGGTCAACGAGCTGCTGCTCGGCGGCGTGCTGACCAGCATCGCCGTCCCGCTGCTGGTCAAAGCCCAGGAGAAGGGACCGGAGGAGGGCGCGGCCTACGCGCGGTGGATGATCACCATGGGCGGGGTGCTGCTGGTGGTCGCCACCGCGATCGCGGTGGCCTGCGCGGGACTGCTGACCGCGCTGTACCTCGGTCCCGATACCCGGGCCAACGCCGAGCTGACCACGGCGTTCGCCTACCTGCTGCTGCCCGGCATCGTGTGCTACGGCATGTCGGCGCTGCTGCAGGCGATCCTCAACGTGCGCGGGGTGTTCGGCACCCCGGCCTGGGCCCCGGTGTGCAACAACCTCGTCGTGATCACCACGGTCGTGGTGTACGCCGCGATGCCCGGTGAGATCACCACCGACCCGGTTCGGATGGGCGAGCCGAAGCTGCTGGTCCTGGGCCTGGGCACGCTGCTGGGCATCACCACGCAGATGACCGTGATGGCGGTGTCGTTGCGCCGGAACGGCTTCCGCTACGGCTGGAACTGGGGATGGGACCGGCGGCTGTCCGAATTCAGCGGGCTGGCCGGCTGGGTGGTGCTCTACACCCTGGTCAGCCAGATCGGCATGATCGTGATCATCCGGGTGGCCGGGCAGGGCACGCCCGGCAGCGTCTCGACGTTCAACTACGCGTGGTTGCTGTCCCAGGTCCCCTACGGCGTGCTCGGGGTGTCGTTGCTGACCGCGCTGATGCCGCGGATCAGCCGCGCGGCGGCCAACGGCGAGACCACCGCCTTCATCGACGACGTGGCGCTCGGGACCCGGATGAGCACGGTGCTGCTGATGCCGGTCAGCGCCCTGCTGGTGCTCACCGGCGGACCGCTCGGCGTCGCCTTCTTCTCGCTGGGAGCCAGCGACGTCTCCGCGGCCGACCGGCTCGGGCTCGCGCTCGGCGCCGCCGCCGCGGGAGTGGTTCCGTTCGCCATCACGATGCTGCAGCTGCGCGCCTTCTACGCCATGCGCGACGCGCGCACCCCGACCTGGATCAACGTGATCATGGTCGCGGTGCGCAGCGCGCTGTGCTACGTCGTGTTGGCCACGCTGGACCCGCACGACCTGGTGCTGGGCGTGACCGCGGCGATGTCGGCCAGCTTCCTCGTGGGGGCGATCATCGGGCAGATCTGGCTGCGGGTCCGCCTGGGACCGCTGCGCACCCGCGCGACGATGGCCGGGGTGCTGCGGGCCGTGGTGGCGAGCGCAATCGCCGCGGCCTGCGCCGTGGCGATCCTGAGCGGGCTGAGCGCGCTGATCGGTCCGCTGGGCGAGCAGGCCGACGCGTGGCTGGCGTTGGTCGTGCACACCGTCGTGGTGCTGGCGGTCAGCTTCGGCGTGCTGGTGCTGATGCGCGCCCCGGAGGTCAAGCCCGTGTTGCACAGGCTCGGTCGCCTCCGGGGCTGACGCGGTTCACTTGCGGTTGCGCACGTGCACCCGGGTTCGTTCGGTGCGCAGCGCCTTGAGCTCCGGCGGATCGGGCATCGGCTCCAGCGGTTCCCCGATCGCCCACTCCAACAGCAGGTCGGCGAGCTTCGGGTTTCTGGCCAGCACCGGTCCGTGCATGTAGGTGCAGACCACGTGCCCGGCCACCGCGCCTTCGACGTCGTCGTGGCCGTTGCCGATCCCCCGCACGACCCGGCCCAGCGGCTGCGCGCCGGGTCCGACCACGGTGCGGCCGAGGTGGTTCTCGAAGCCGGTGAGCATTCCGACTCCGCCCATCGTGCACTGCGCGGTGATCTCGCCGATGGCGCGTCCATCACCCGGTTCGGTGGTGGCGTCGACCAGCGCGAGCCCGTCGTGCCGCTGCCCGTCGCCGGTGACGAAGCTGGTGCCCAGGACCTGCAGACCACCGCAGATGCCGAGCACCGGAACGCCGCGGGAAGCCACCCGCACCAGTCCGTTGCCCCGACGCAGGAACTGCACCGCGGCGACCTGGGCGATGTCCTCGCCGCCGCCGATGAGGTACAGATCGCAGTCCTCGGGAACGGCGCTCTCCGACGACAGCACGGTGACGATCTCGGCGTCGATGCCGCGCCAGCGCAACCGTTGCGCCAGCACCGTGACGTTGCCCCGGTCCCCGTAGGTGCCCAGCAGGTCGGGCACCACCATCGCGATGCGTACCGGCGCGCTCATCGCTTGCTCCGAGTGACCAGGTCGCGGAATGCCGTGTAGTTGGCGATGACGTCCGGGACGCCACCGCGGGTGCCGCCGAGGGCGACCTCGACCGTGGAGGCCACGGTGGCGCGCACCTGGGCGTAGCGCAGTCGCACCGCCAGGTCCAGCGCGCGGTCGCCCGCCACGGCGACCTCGCGTCCCCGCAGGACCTCGAAGTCGATGTCCCACAGCCAGGAGACGTCGTAACCGTCCGCTTCGCGGCTGTTGACCACCAGAACCAGCGGGTCGTCGGTGGCCGCGACCAGGTCGAGCATCTCCAGCCAGCTCGCTGGGTTCTTGGCCAGCAGCAGCCGGACGCTGCGCCCGTTGATCCGCACGGTGTCGTAGCGCCCCGCGGCCGAGTTCACCTGCCGCACCCGGGCCAGCGCCGCGTCCGGGTCGCCACCGAGCTGCAGCGCGGCCGCCAGCGCGAAGGTGGCGTTGATCCGGTTGACGTGGCCGGGCAGGGCCAGCCCGAGGTCGTGGTGGATGCCGCCCGGGCCTTCCGCACCGGTGTCGGTGACCGCCCAATCAGCTGCCGGGCGGGCCAGTCCGCAGGTGCAACGCCAGTCACCGGTGACATCGCCGAGGAAGGCGCCGCAGCGCGGGCAGTTCAGCGCGTCGTCCTTCCACCGCGCGCCGCCGGAGATCCAGGTGACCCGGGGATGCCCCTCGGCGGCGAAGACGATGTTGGGATCGTCGCGGTTGGCGATCACCACGGATTCCGGGGCCTGGGACACCGCGCGTTGCAGGCTGGCGGCCACCGTGCGCACCTCGCCGACCCGGTCGAGCTGATCGCGGCTGAGGTTGAGCAGCAGGATCACCGACGGGGAGAACTTCTCGGTGACCTGGGCCAGGTGCAGCTCGTCGACCTCGAGAGCCGCGAACGGGGCGTCCATCCGGGTCATCAGCGCGGCGACGTGGCCGTCGAGCATGTTCGCGCCGGTGGCATTGCTAACCGCAGGCGCCTGGGCCCGCAGCGCCTCGGCGACCATCTGCGTGGTGGTGGTCTTGCCGTTGGTGCCGGTCACCATCACGACACGCCGACCGGTTGCCAGCCGCTGCAGCAGTTCCGGTTGTAGGCTCAGAGCCAGTCGGCCCCCGATGATGCCTCCGCTGCCGAGCCCGAACCGCTGCGAGGCGGTGGCGGCGAGTCGTCCGGCGCGGATGGCCAGCGTGGTGCGCGGGCCCATCTTGCGCGGCCGCCGGTCCGGCTGCGGTGGCGGTATGACCTTCCAGCGCTGTCCGGTCCGCGGTTCGGCGAACGGTTGGTCGGCTGGCTCTCCGCGAACTTGGGATTGCCCGGTCTTGCGAGTGGTATCGGCCATGCGTCCCCTCCCCCTCGAACGGCCGTCGCAGCGGCACGTTCAGCTCGGCTAGGGGCGGCGCGAACACCAGCACGCGGTGCTCGGGGCTCAGTCGGCCGTGCTGGGGTTCGCCGCCCGTCGCTTCCTGGCCAGTGTGACCCGGCTGCGGCGAACCAGCGCGACGATCAGTAGCAGGACACCGGCGAGGACGGCGGCGGGACCGACCCATCCGTGCAAGGACGACACTTCGGCGACGGCCAGAAGCCGGTCGGAATTCACCTCGAGCTCTCCCTTCCGTAGGCGTGCGCGGACGTCCGGGGGGCGGGGACCGTGCAGGCAGGGCGATGAGCGCGCTCGGACCTATGATCCGACGTCGCCGGGCCGATTCGCCCGCAACATGCCGAGGGATCGCGCTTTCGGGAGTTGTTCACCCGTCGAAGCGGACACGGGGAACGCTATGTGATCAATTTCGGCGGGCGCCGAATTGTTGACCTCGCAGAACTGCGCGCCACGCCGCACACTTCGACCCGGGGACGTGATGGACAGCCGACACGCTCACCCGATCAGGTTTTTTGTGGCAATACGCTGGGATATCAAAGTTCGTGCGATTACGCTCGGAATTGATCCCGACGATCTCCGTCAAGATCCGAAGGGAGTCATCCGTGATCGAATTCCTGTTGCTGTTGCTGGGCGGTTTCGTCTTCGCCGGAGTCAGCTGGACGGCCTGGGACATCCGCACCGAACTGCGTCGCCAGAAGCCCCAATGACCGACACGCCGCAGCCGACCGGGGAGAGGTTTCGGTTGCGGCGGAGCCGCGTGCGGTGCGGGACTCAGTCGAGACGTCGTCGGGCGAGGACGGCCGCAGCGCCGCGCTGGTGAGGCCGCTCAAGTCGCGGGATCCCGACGGCGTCCGAGGTTCCGCCACCCGCGCCGCCACGCGAACCCCACCCTGGAACATCTACCAAGTCCGACACCGTCGAACCGAGGCCGGAAGCACAAGGGACCCCGCCGGAGAGAGGCAGGCGGGGTCCCTTGTTTCACCCGTGTCCGCTGACCGGGTGGGTCACTTGATGACGAGCTGCTGCCCCGGGAAGATCAGGTTCGCGTCGTCGACGATGTTGCTGTTCTCCTCGAACACCTGGCGCCAGTCCACGCCGTACTGCTGGGCGATCTTGGACAGCGTGTCGCCCGCCTGCACGGTCACGGTGCCGTCGACCTGCACGGTCTTGCGGACCTCGCGCTCGGAGGAACCGGAGCTCTGCTCCGAGGAGGAGCTGCTGCTCGAGGACTCGTTGCTCGAGGACTCGTTGCTCGAGGAGGACACGTCCTGGTGCTGGGCGCCGCCCGAGGAGCTCAGCCCGGCCTCCTTGGAGCACACCGGCCAGGCGCCGGGCCCCTGGCCCTCGAGCACGCGCTCGGCCACGGCGATCTGCTGCGCCTTGCTCGCCTGCGCGGCGTTCGAGGCGTACTCGGTGCCGCCGTAGCCCGACCAGGTGGACTGGCTGAACTGCAGGCCGCCGTAGTAGCCGTTGCCGGTGTTGATGTGCCAGTCGCCGCCGCTCTCGCACTGCGCCACGGCCTCCCAGGTCGAGGTGGAAGCGGCGTTGGCCGGCATCGCGAGCGCGAACGGCGCGGCGACCATGGCGCCCGCCACGGCGGCCCGGGTGATGTTGCGGCTGGAAGCGGACTTGCGGTGCTTGCCCATGTGCTTTCGTCTCCAGAAAGGCCTGCGCGGTCGGTCGGGTGACCGAGCGCCGCGCCCCTGCCGTCGCGTGTGTCGGGGATCCGGAGAGCCCGCCGACAGGGCTCGGCGCTGCGGGCTTCCGGTGTTGCCATCGGCTCGGGGAGGCCGACGGTGGGCACGCTACGTAGCGAAAAACCGCTATCCAAACCACGGCGGAGTGGCAGTCGTCATAGAAACGTAATCAAGATCGCGACGATTTGGCCGAAATCCCAGGTCATTTCTTGATCGGCAATCGAATGCTCCCGCAAAATTCAGTCACGCTCGGTGAGAGCTAGGCCATAAGTCCTACTTGCGGGTGCGTACAGTCCGCATTCGACCGAATTCGATCAGTGCACCGCGCCACATTCTCCGCGCACCGGGCAGAACGCGGTTCATCGCCCGATTCGCCGCCGCTGCGGTTCCACGGTATAGCGCGGATCGCGGGCCGTCTCCCGTCCGGCCTCGAAGATCCCGTAGCGGGTGGCGATCGCGCCCGCGGTCAGGCACGCCCCGGCAGCGAACCGGGCCAGACGACTCGATCCGGCCGGCAGCGCCAGCGCCGCGCCGACGGCCGTGGCAACGCGCGCGGCGCGCAGCACGCGTCCCGGGCGACCCGTGCGGTAGGCCTCCGCGGCGAGGCCCAGGTGCCGCTCCATGCGGTGCGTGGAGGCCAGCTCCAGCACCGAACCCGCCACCGCCATCCGGCGAGCCGGGCCCGCTTCGGCGGGCGCTGCGACCAAGCCGACCGCCCCGGCGCTGGCGACCGCGCTACCGGCGAAGACGAACGGCAGCTCGCGGTGGCCCTCGTGCCAGCCGGGCACTGCGGTGTCGGACAGCAGCACCGCCGTGTAGGTGGTCATCGCCGGGGCGAGCGCACCGGCCACTCCCCCGGCCAGCTTGCCGGTGCGCGGCAGCAGACCGGTGAGCTCGCTCGCTGCGGCCGCGGCGGTCAGCCCCGAGAACGGCGCCAGGATCCAGGACCCGATGCTCAGCGGCGAGGTCGGTTTGATCACCCGCAGCATGTAGAGGAACCGCGTGGGACGGCCCAGGTCGTGCACGAGCGCCACGACGCTGGCTCCCGCACCGATGGCGGCGGCGAGCCGCCCGGTGCGAGCCAGCTGCCGCCTGCCGGTGACCTCGGCGAGCAGTGCCATCGCGGCGCTGCCACCTGCCATGCCCCCGAGGTAGAGGTAGGCGGGCACGTCCGGGACCTTCCACACCGGCGGTTTGATCACCGGCGTGCCGTAGTAGCTCATCGGCGCCTCCCGAGGAACGACGCCGCGATCACCGCAGCGGCCGTTCCCGCGGCGACCGCCGCGTGCGCCCACATCGACGGCAGATCGCGGGTGGTCACCACCGGGTCCGGTGGCAGGCCGTAGACCTCCGGCTCGTCGAGCAGCAGGAAGAACGCCCCGTCACCGCCCACTCCGTCGTCGGGGTCCTGACCGTAGAGCCGGGCCGAGGTCACGCCCTGCTCGTGGAGCTCGTCGACGCGCTGAGCCGCCCGCTCGCGGAGCTCGTCGAGCGGGCCGTACTGGATGGACTCGGTCGGGCACGCGGTCGCGCAGGCCGGCATCTGGCCTGCGCCGAGGCGGTCCTGGCACAGCGTGCACTTGGCGGCCCCGCCGGTGTCCGGCCGGATGTCGATCACGCCGTAGGGGCAGGCGGGGACGCAGTACCCGCACCCGTTGCACACGTCGTCCTGCACCAGCACGGTCCCGTGCTCGGTGCGGATCAGCGCGCCGGTGGGACACACGTCCAGGCAGGCCGCGTGCGTGCAGTGCTTGCAGACGTCCGAGGACATCAGCCAGCGCACCTGCTCGGCATCGGGCGAACCGACCTCGGGCATGCCCAGGTCGACCGCCCGCCCGCGCTGCTCGACGAAGGCCACGTGCCGCCAGGTGGTCCCGCTGAGCTCACCGGTGTTGTCGTAGGACATCCCGGTCAGCGACATGCCGTCCTCGGGCAGCAGGTTCCACTCCTTGCACGCGACCTCGCAGGCCTTGCAGCCGATGCACACGCTGGTGTCGGTGAAGAACCCGACGCGCTCCGGGTGCTGCTCGTACCCGGTCTCGCCCGCCGGATCCGGTAGCGGGCCGATGGGCTGGTTCACGCTCATTCCCCTTCCCGTCGCGGGTGGTCGGCGTGCTCGGTGCCGGTCCGCTCGTCGATGCCCGCGCGTTCGCGGTACTCGGTGACCAGCCGGTTGAGCGCAGCGGCGCGGGGACGGCGGCCGGGCCGGATGTCGCAGGTCCCGGCCTTGGTCTCCATGATGTGCACGTTCGGGTCCAGCGCCACGCCGAGCAGCTCGTTCGCCGCGTCCCCGGTGGTGAGCCCGTTGGGGCCCCAGTGCCACGGGATGCCGATCTGGTGCAGGTCGCGCCCGCCCACCCGCAGCGGTCGCATCCGCTCGGTGACCATGACCCGGGCCTCGATCGCGCTGCGCGCGGTCACCACCGTGGCCCAGCCACCGTGCTCGAGCCCGCGCTCGGCGGCCAGCTCCGGGGAGACCTCCAGGAACATCGCGGGCGCGAGTTCGGAGAGGTGCCGCAGCGTGCGGCTCATGCCCCCGGCGGTGTGGTGCTCGGTGAGGCGGAACGTGGTGAACACGTAGGGGAACACGTCGCCACCCGGTTCCGGCCCGCTGGGCTGGTAGCGGTTCTCCGGCCGGGAGTTGATCTGGCGGGCCGGGTTGCGCTGCTGATCCGGGTGCAGCCGGTTGAGCAGCGGCGATTCCTGCGGCTCGTAGTGCGCCGGGAACGGGCCGTCGACCAGTCCCGCGGGCACGTAGAGCCAGCCCCGGCCGTCGCTCTGCATGATGAACGGTTCGTCGCCCGCGAGCCCGGCGGGGCCCGTGGCTTCGGGAGCGGGCCGGTAGTCGGGACGCTTGGACTTGTCGAAGTCGGGCACGTCGTGGCCGGTCCACTGGCCCCGCTCGGCGTCCCACCACACGTAGGCCTTGCGTCGGCTCCACGGGTGACCGTCGGGGTCGGCCGAGGCCCGGTTGTAGAGGATGCGGCGGTTGGCAGGCCAGGCCCAGCCCCACTCGGGGGCCACCCAGCTCTGCTCGGAGCCCGGTTTGCGGCGCGCGGACTGGTTGACGCCGCCGGCGTAGACGCCGCAGTAGATCCAGCACCCGCAGCTGGTGGAGCCGTCCGCGCGCAGCTGGGTGTAGGCGCTCAGCGCCTCGCCCCGATCGTCGTAGCCGTTGATCTCGGCCAGCACCGCGGCCGCGCTGGGTTCCCCGATCGCGCCCTCGGTCGGGTAGTCCCAGGTCAGCTCCCGCAGCGCCCGATCGCGCGAGTGCTCGTCGGTGACCTTCTCGCGGATCCGCTTGCCCAGGTGGTAGAAGAACCACAGGTCGCTGCGCCGGTCCTCGGCCGGTTCGATCGCCTTGTGGTGCCACTGCAGCAACCGCTGGGTGTTGGTGAAGGTGCCGTCCTTCTCGGTGTGCGCGGCCGCGGGCAGGAAGAAGACCTCGGTGCCGATGTCCTCGGTGCGCATCTCGCCCGTTTCGATCTCGGGACCGTTCTTCCAGAAGGTGGCGGTCTCGATCATGTTCAGGTCGCGCACCACCAGCCAGTCGAGGTTGGCCAGCCCCATCCGCTGCTGCCGCGCGTTCGCGGTGCCCACCGCCGGGTTCTCACCGATGACGAAGTAGCCCTTGCACCGGCCCTCGATCTGGTCGACGACGGTTTGGAAGGTGCCGTGGTCGCCGGTGAGCCGGGGCAGACGGTCGAAGCAGAACTCGTTGTCGGCGGTGGCGTGCTCACCCCACCACGCCTTGAGCAGGCTGACCAGGTAGGACCGGATGTTGGCCCAATAACCGCTGGCACCCTCGTCCTCGGTCACGAAGGACTCCAGATCGGCATCGGTGTGCGCGTGCGGCATCGGGATGTAACCGGGGAGCAGGTTGAACAGCGTCGGGATGTCGGTGGAGCCCTGGATGCTGGCGTGCCCCCGCAGCGCCAGGATGCCGCCGCCGGGCCTGCCGATGTTGCCCAGCAGCAGCTGCAGGATCGAGGCCGCCCGGATGTACTGCACGCCGACGGTGTGGTGCGTCCAGCCGACGGCGTAGGCGATGGCCGCGGTGCGGTCCCTTCCGGAGGCGGCGACCAGCCGCTCGGCGACCCATTGGAAGTCCTCGCGGGAGATCCCGCAGACCTCCTCCACCACATCCGGGGTGTAGCGGGCGTAGTGCCGCTTGAGCAGCTGGAACACGCACCGCGGGTGTTGCAGCGAGGGATCGGACTCCGGACGGCCGTGGTAGACGGGCCCGCCGGATCCGGTGCGCTCGGGCTTGCTGCTCGCCCGCTCGCGCCCGTGTTCGCTGCTCGGCTCGGGGGTTTCCCGCCCGTGCGTGCCGACCGGTGGAACGGCGCTGCTGCCCTCGTACTGCCAGCTGGTCGTGTCGTAACTGCCCGCCTCGGGGTCGAAGCCGGAGAACACCCCACCGAGGTCGTCGGTGTCGCGGAAGTCCTCGCCGACGATCATCGCCGCGTTGGTGTAGTTGGCGACGTAGTCGTGGAAGTAAGCGTCGTTGCTCAGCACGTGGTTGATCAGCCCGCCGAGGAACGCGATGTCGCTACCGGCGCGCAGCGCGACGTGCTTGTCGGCCACCGCCGAGGTGCGGGTGTAGCGCGGGTCGACGTGGATGATCGTGGCGCCGCGCTTCTTGGCCTCCATGACCCACTGGAATCCGACCGGATGGGCTTCGGCCATGTTGGACCCCTGGATGAGGATGCAGTCCGATTCGGCGAGGTCCTGCTGGAACGTCGTGGCGCCGCCGCGCCCGAAGGAGGTACCCAGACCGGGCACCGTGGAGGAGTGTCAAATGCGCGCCTGGTTCTCCACCTGGACCGCACCGAGGGCGGTGTAGAGCTTCTTCATGAGGTAGTTCTCCTCGTTGTCGAGGGTCGCTCCTCCGAGGCTCGCGATGCCCATGGTGCGCCGCAGCGGTCTGCCGTCGGCGTCGGTGTCCTCCCAGGTTTCCTCGCGGGTGGCCAGCACCCGGTCGGCGATCATGTCCAGCGCGGTGTCGAGGTCGAGATCCTGCCATTCGGTGCCGTGGGGACTCCGGTAGCGGACCTTGGTCTCGCGCAGCGGAGAGGTGACGAGCTCGCGGCTGGCCGAACCCTTCGGGCACAACCGGCCCCGGCTGATCGGCGATTCCGGGTCGCCCTCGATCTGGGTGATCTCCCCGTCCTGCACGAACACCCGTTGGCCGCAGCCGACGGCGCAGTACGGGCACACCGACCGGACGACATCATCCGCTCGAGTGGTGCGCGCACGCAGCTCGTCGGTGTTGGCCGACCGGGCCGCGGTTCCCCGTCCGGACCGGTCGGGGCCGGTGACCTGCCGCAGCACCGGCCAGTTCAACCAACGCCTCATCGGTCCTCCACTCCCGCCCGGTCCGATGTTCTACCCGCGGGCGCGATCTCTCAAACATCACGGGTGCGGGCGAGTCGACTAGGGGTGGAGGATCCGCGCGACGGCCCCTGCGCGCAGGAGAACGGGTTCACCGGCCGTGCACATCGGTCCGGACCCGGTCCGATGTTGATCGAGGCCGACAGCAGCCCCGCAGCGGCGGACGGGGCCGGGTTCGCCGACCAGGCGCACCTCACCCGCTGGTTCCGCCGCTGCTACCGGCGCGCTGCCGCGACTCGGTTCAGGCCCCGGCGTCGTAGAGGGTCCGGCGGTATTGGTCCGGGCTGTAGTAGTGCTCGAGCTCGGTCAGCGAGTCGTCAGGCCGTTCCAGCTCCTTGGCGATGCGCGCACGGGTGGTCACCGCGTCCGGGTCCCAGGTCTCCGGGTTCCACAGCCCGGAGCGCAGGAAAGCCTTGGCGCAGTGGTGGAAGACCTGCTCGATCTCCACCAGGAGCACCACCTCCGGCCGGTGGCCCTTGACGACCAGGTCGTCGAAGAACGGGGCATCGCGCAGCAGCCGGGCGCGACCGTTGATCCGCAAGGTGTCACCGCGGCCCGGGATGAAGTACAGCAACCCCACGTGGGGATTGCGCAGGATGTTGCGGAAGCCGTCGACCTGGCGGTTGCCGGGGCGTTCCGGGACGGCGATGGTGCGCTCGTCGAGCACCCGGGTGAAGCCGGCGGGATCCCCCTTCGGTGAGACGTCGCACCGGCCCTCGGAGTCGGAGGTCGCGACGAGGCAGAACGGCGAAGCGGCGAGCCACTGCCGATCCAACTCGTGCAAGCGCGGCCGTTCCTTGTCCAGCACCCGCTGCGGGGGTTCGCCGATGATGTCGGTGAGCTCGTCGACGGAGCCGATCTCGCTGGCCGCGCTGAGGTCCATGCCGCGAACACTACGGCAGGAGCGCCGGGCGCCGAAGCGTTTTTCGCACCCCGCGACCGCTTCGGCGCCCGGCTCGTGCCGGTGGGGCTCGCGGGCCGCCCCCGTGCGACCCGCGAGCCCCATCTCCCCTGATCCCCCGACCGGGGTCTACAAGTCGAGCACCAACCGCCCGTCGGCTCGATCCACGCAGATCGCCGCGAGCCCCTCTCCCGCGCGACCGCGTCGGCGCACCGCACCCGAGAGCAGGCGGGTGTGGCAGGTACCGCAGAAGCCCTGCCTGCACGAGTACGGGACCTCGGGCAGCACGTCCGAGATCGCCTCCAGCGCGGTGCGGTCGGCCGGTACCTCGACGGTGCGGCCGGTGCGGGCGAGCTCCACGGTGAACGCACGCCCGTCGACGATCGGCGGTGCGGCGAACCGCTCCCAGTGCAGCGCTTCGGCCGGGCTGTCCGGCAGCGCGAGCCGGATGCCACTGAGCATCGGCGTGGGGCCGCAGGCGTACACCGCGGCTCCCGGGGCGGCTCGTTCGAGCAGTTCCGAACCGGAGGCGGGCAGTCCGAACTCGGTGTCCGTTCTGATCCACACCCGTTGCGGATCCAATTCGGACAACTCGTCCAGGAAGGGCATCGACGAGCGGGAGCGTCCCGTGTAGACGAGCCGCCAGTCGTGCCCGCGCGCGGCCGCGCTGCGCACCATCGGCAGGATCGGTGTGATCCCGATACCGCCCGCGACGAACAGGTTGCGCGGCTCACCGGCGAAGGCGAAGGCGTTGCGCGGGCCCTTCGCCGAGACCCGCGCCCCGGTCCGCAGCCGGTGCACCTCGCGGGAAACGCTGCCACCGGCGATGCGGCGCACCGCGATCCGGTAATGGTCGCGCTCGCCCACCGGACCGCACAGCGAGTACTGCCGGGTCCGTCCCGAGGGCAGCCGGACGTCGAGGTGCGCGCCGGGGTGCCACGCGGGAAGCGGGCGTCCCTCCGGGTGACGCAGCCGCACGGACACGACCTCGTCGGCCTCCTCGCGCACCTCGTCGACGACCAGCGCGATGTCGCGGTCGACCGGGTTCGGCGGTGCGACGCCGTGGCGGCAATCGCGGCTCATCCGCTCCATGCCCGCCACCAGTTTGCGCAGCCGCAGCAGGAACGGGTCCGGGCCGGAGCCGTCCAGGGCGCGAGGTATCTCGTGCGCGGTCATCAGCGCTCGGCCGCCAACGCCGCGGGAGACTTCGCCAGGTACGCCACCGCCTGCGCCGTCGAGCCGTACTGGGACGGGTGGTAGTTCGGGCGCAGATAGCCGGGAAGGCTGCCCAGCAACCGCCAGACCGGCGGGATGATCCCGCGCCTGCCGCAGCGCAGCAGATCGCGCCAGCGGGGTTCGCGGCTGCCGCGCAGCACCGGGTCTTGCCGCATCAGGTACTTCACCCCGCGAGCCCACAGGCTCGCGATCGCGAGCGCGGCGATGAGCAGTGCGCCGCACCGCTGCCGGTACTTGCCGTGGACGTGCTGGTAGAGGTCGAACGCGACCGCGCGGTGCTCGACCTCCTCGGCCCCGTGCCAGCGCAGCAGGTCCAGCATGGTCGGGTCCGTCCCGCACCGGTCCAGCGCCTCGGCGTCCAGGACCCACTGCCCGAGCACGGCCGTGAAGTGCTCGATCGCGGCGATGACCGCCAGCCGCTGCACCAGCCACGCCTCGGCGCGCTCGCCCTGGTACGGCCGATCGCCGAGGAGTCGGCGGAAGATCCAGCGGACCTGCTCCACGTACGGGCCGGTGTCCAGCCCGTGGGCGTCGAGGTGGTCGACCACGCCCTGGTGCGACTCGGCGTGCACGGCTTCCTGGCCGATGAACCCGCGGACGTCGGCGGCGAGCCGTTCGTCGATGACCAGCGGGAGGGCCTCCTTGAAGACCTCGACGAACCACCGCTCGCCTTCCGGCAGGACCAGGTGCAGGAAGTTCAGGAAGTGCGTGGCGAACGGTTCACCGGGGATCCAGTGCATCGGCAGCTGGGACCAGTCGAACTCCACATCACGAGCGTGCAGTTCCACCCGCCCCGGCTCCGCGGGATCGACGTCGGACGGCATCGGCCTCGTCTCCTTCCTGCGTCAGCTGCGCTCGCCCCGGACGTGCTCGACGAAGTCGGCGGTGTGCCACGCGATGAGGTCCGGACGCGTGCGCGGCACCCAGTGCCCGCCCGGGAGCCGCCGGACGCGCAGGTCCGCGACCCATCGCCCGACCTCCGTCTGCAGCGCCGGGGACACGAACGGGTCACCGCTGGGAGCCAGGACCTGCACCGGCACGTCGGTGCTGCGCTCCCCCGGATCGGTCAGCACCCCGGAGTTGGCGCGGTAGAGCGAGAGCCCGTTGAGGCCATCGCGGACCACCGGAACCGTCCGGTTTCCGGCGCTGCCGCGGTCGAGGCGTTCCAGCACGGCGATGAGCCGGTTCATCAGCCCGCTCCGCCAGGCGAGCTCGGGAAGCTTCGGCAGCTGGAAGAAGCCGATGTAGCCGGAGAAGACGAGTTGCTTGGCGAGCTGCGCGAGCGATTTCGGACCGCCGCGCAGCTTGCCGCGCACCCAGTGCCCGATGTGGTCCAGGCAAGGTCCCGAGATCGAGGTGAACGAGGCGAACCGGTCGCGATGGGCCGGATCGGTGACCGCGTGCCAGGTCTGCACCGAGCCCCAGTCGTGCGCGAGCAGGTGCACCGCGGCGTCGGGACTGACCGCGTCGGCGACCCGGCGGAGATCGTCGGCCAGCAGATCGACCCGGTAGCCGTCGGGGTGGGCCGGGGCCCCGGAGGAACCCGCGCCGCGAACGTCGTAGGTGACCACGTGGTAGCGCTCGGCGAGAACCTCGGCCACGCCGTCCCAGACCGTGTGGTCGTCCGGATAGCCGTGCAGGGCCAGCACGGTCGGCGCGTCCGGCTGACCGCGCTCCTGCACGTTCAGCTGAAGCCCGTCGACGGTGTCGAGCGTCCTGCCGGTGATCGCGTGCCGCGATGTGCCAGCCATGCGAGGAACCATACCCAATCGTGTCAACGCCCATTGTCACGATTTAGCTGCGATGGGGTTCCTGCCCCGGATCCTTCCCAGCCAGCGGATCTTGCGCCGAGTTCCTATAGTGCGGCCATGCGCGATCCGCGCCGCGACGTTCCGGGAACCGACCGGGTGCTGGCCGACCCGGCGATAGCCGCCGCGATCGAAAACCTCGGGCATCGACTGGTCAAGCGAACCGCGCAACAGGTGCAGCAGCGGGCCCGCGACGGCGAGCTCGATCCCTCGCGGGTGGTCGCGGAAACCCTCGCGGCGCTTCCGGATTCGCCCTCGAGCGTGCGGGCGGTGGTCAACGCCACCGGCGTCCTGCTGCACACCAACCTCGGCCGGGCTCCGCTGTCCGACCCGGCGCGGGACGCGCTGCTGCGCGCGGCGGGCACCACCGATGTGGAACTCGACCTGCACACCGGCAAGCGCGGAACGCGAGGTGCGGCCACGATCGCCGCGCTGCGCGAGGCGGTGCCCGCCGCGGAGGCCGCGCACGTGGTCAACAACGGCGCGGCGGCGCTGGCCCTGGCCGCCACCGCGCTTGCCGCCGGCGGGGAGATCGTGCTCGCGCGCGGCGAGCTCGTCGAGATCGGCGACGGCTTCCGCATCCCGGACCTGCTGACCTCCACCGGCGCCCGGTTGCGCGAGGTGGGGACCACCAACCGCGTTCGTCTCGACGACTACCGGGCGGCGCTCGGCGAGCAGACGGGTTTCGTGCTCAAGGTGCACCCGTCGAACTTCGTGATCAGCGGCTTCACCGCCGCGGTCCCGGCCGCCTCGCTCCGCGAGCTCGACGCGCCGGTGGTGGTCGACATCGGTTCCGGGCTGCTCGAGCCGGATTCGGCGCTGCCCGACGAGCCCGACGCGCACACCGCCCTGGCCGACGGCGCGGATCTGGTCATCGCCAGCGGGGACAAGCTGCTCGGCGGCCCGCAGTGCGGCCTGCTGCTGGGACGTGCGCAGCTGATCGAGCGGTTGCGCAAGCATCCGCTGGCCCGCGCGCTGCGGGTCGACAAGCTGACCCTCGCCGCGCTGGAGGCCACCGTGCGCGGGCCCCGACCACCGACCGCTCGCGCGCTGCACGCGGACCCGGCGCGGTTGCTGCGACGCGCTCGGGCGCTCGCCGAGCAGCTGACCGCGGCCGGACTGCCCGCGACCGCCGTGGAATCCGAAGCGACCGCGGGTGGCGGGGGTGCGCCGGGAGCGCTCCTGCCGAGCGCGGCCGTGGCCTTGCCGGAACGGTTCGCCAAGCACCTGCGCCTGGGCGATCCCCCGGTGCTCGCCAGGCTGGAACGGGACCGGTGCCTGCTGGATCTGGCAGCCGTGCCCGAGGAATGCGACGAGACGCTGCGCCGCGCGGCGCTCGCGGCCGGGTGATCCGGATGCACGTGGTGGCCACCGCGGGACACGTCGATCACGGCAAGTCGACGCTGGTGCGGGCGCTGACCGGGATGGAGCCGGACCGGTGGGAGGAGGAGCACCGGCGCGGCCTGACCATCGATCTCGGCTTCGCCTGGACCCGGTTGCCCGACGGCTGCTCGGTGGCCTTCGTGGATGTCCCCGGCCACGAGCGGTTCGTGCCGAACATGCTCGCGGGCGTCGGCCCGGCCCCGGCGGTGCTGTTCGTGGTGGCCGCCGACGAGGGGTGGATGCCGCAATCCGGCGAGCACCTCGACGCGCTGCACGCCCTGGGCGTGCGGCACGGTCTGCTGGCCATCACCCGCAGCGACCTCGCCGACCCCGAACCGGCGCTGCGTCAGGCGCGCGACCGGTTGGACGCGACGGCGCTGAAGGACCTGCCTGCGGTCGCGGTCAGCGGCCGGTCCGGTGCCGGTCTCGCCGAGCTGCGCTCGGGCATCGACCGGATGTTGCACGAGCTGCCCGGTACCGACGCGCACGCCGATGTCCGCCTGTGGGTGGACCGCGCGTTCACCGTCCGCGGCGCGGGCACCGTCGTGACCGGCACGCTGCAGGCGGGCACGCTGCGCACCGGTGACCGGCTGCGGCTGCACCCGGCGGGTCTGGAGGCATCGGTGCGGGCGCTGCACGCGCTCGGCACCGCCGCCAGCGAGGTCGTCGCCCCCGCCCGGGTGGCCGCCAACCTGCGCGGGGTGGACCTCGATCAGGTGCGGCGCGGCGATGCGCTGCTCACTCCCGATCGCTGGCTCACCACCGACACCCTCGACGTGCGGATCCACCCGGCCCGGCCGTGCCACACCTCCGAGCTCCCGCGCGAACTGACCCTGCACACCGGCGCGGCATCGGTGACCGCGCGCATCCGCCCGCTGGGCGCCGACAGCGCGCGGCTGACGCTGCGGCAGGCGCTACCGCTGCGCATCGGAGATCGCGCGCTGCTGCGCGAACCGGGCGCGCACAGGGTCGCCGCCGGCCTGACGGTGCTCGACGTCCGCCCGCCCGCGCTGAACCGGCGCGGTGCCGCGCGGGCGCGCGCCGGCGTCCTCGCCGAACTCGACGGCACGCCGGACGGAGCGGACGAACTGCGACGGCGCGGGACCGTCCGGGCCGACGAGCTGGCGGCGATGGGCGCCGACCCGCCCGGCCCCGGCCCGTGGTTGCTCTCCGAGCAGCACCGCGCCGAGCTCGCCGAGCGCCTCACCGACTTGCTGGAGCGGCACCGCGCCGAGCACCCGCTCGCTGAGGGCATGGCCACGGAGGCCGCCCGTCGCGCACTGGGACTGCCCGATGCCGCGCTGCTGACCGAGATCGCGCACGACATCGGCGCGCGCTGCGACAACGGCAGGCTGCGCCGCGGTGACCCCGCCCTGCCGCCTCGGGTCGCCGAGGCGGTGGAGTCGCTGTGCAGCGCGCTGCACGAGCACCCGTTCCAGGCCCCCACCGCCGAGGACCTGGCCGATCTCGGCATCGGCGAGCGGGAACTGGCCGCGGCGGAGCGCACCGGTGCGCTGCTGCGCCTCGCCCCCGGCCTGGTGCTGCTGCCGGACGCCGAGCGCGCCGCGGTCGAACGGCTGGCCGACTTGCCCGAGCCGTTCACGCTGAGTCAGGCGAAACGGGCACTGGACACGTCGCGGCGGGTCGCGGTTCCCTTGATGGAACTGCTCGCCCGCCGCGGCCGGACCCGGCGGCTGCCCGACGGCGCGCACCAGCTGGTCCGGTCCGGCGGTTGACCCCGCGACCGGGCGTCGTCGCGCGCGACGAGCACCGGAGAACGGCTCCGAGAGCTGCGATCTTGCGTCCCTCACCGCATGGTGAAACCGGGCGCCGCGGAACGGGAGGCAGCCATGCCGCGCAAGATCTGGACCGGTTCGATCAACTTCGGCCTGGTGACGATCCCGGTCGGGCTCTACGCCGCGACCGAGGACCACACCATCCAGTTCCACCAGTACGAGCGCGGGACCACGGATCGGGTCCGCTACAAGCGCGTCAACGAGCGAACCGGCGAGGAGGTCGGCTACTCCGACATCGTCAAGGGACGCGAAGCCGACGGCGGGGTCATCACCGTCGATCCGGCCGAGCTGGAGGAGATCGCGCCCGGGCGCTCGCGCACCATCGACATCTCCACGTTCGTCGAGCTCGCCGAGATCGACCCGGTGCACTTCCAGAAGACCTACTGGCTGGCCCCCAACTCCAGCGAGCACTACCGCCCGTACAACCTGCTGCGCCGCGCCATGCAGAAGACCGGGCAGGCGGGCATCGCGACGTTCGTGCTGCGCGGCAAGCAGTACCTCACCGCGGTGCGCGCGGACGACGAGGTGCTGGCGCTGAACACCCTGTACTTCGCCGATGAGATCCGCGATCCGGGCGAGCTGCTCGAGGACCAGTCCGAGCAGGCCGCGCCCACGGACAAGGAGATCCAGATGGCCACCACGATCATCGAATCGATGAGCGGTGCGTGGAATCCGGAGGACTACGAGGACACCTACACCGCCCGGGTCGAGGAGCTCCTCGCAGAGAAGGCCCGTGGCGGGGAGGCGGTGCCCTCCGAGGCGCCGCCGCAACCGACCAACGTCACCGATCTCACCGAAGCGCTGCGGCGCAGCGTCGACGAGGCCCGCAAGGGCCGCAAGCCGAAGGCGAAGGCGTCCGAGGACCTCTCGGCCCTGTCCAAGGCCGAACTGGACGATCGCGCCAAACAACTCGGCATCAAGGGCCGCTCCAAGATGAAACGAGCAGAACTGGAAGAAGCCATCACCAACACCCCGGCGAAAGCCTCCTAGCACCGTCCGCTCAGGAACTCCAGCACCCAGGACCGCCAGCACCCGCCCTCGTGAGTCCGGCGCAAGCGGCGAAGCCGCGAACCGCCGCTGCTCAACGAGCAGAGCACGCGGCCGGACGGCGTGTCAGGCCCACCCGAACCGCCACGCAGGCCGATACGGCGACCGAGGATCACGAGTCGTAGTCGACCGTCACCTCGGGTGTGGTGGGTAGCGATTGGCAGGTCAACCGATACCCCGCGGCCAGTTCCGCGTCCTCGAGCGCGAAGTTGCGGCGCATGTTCACCTCACCTGTGGTGATCTTCGCCCGGCACGTGCCGCACACACCGCCCTTGCAGGCGAACGGCAGGTCCGGGCGAACCTGCTGGGCGGCGTCCAGCACCGGGACGTCCTGCGGCAGGGCCATCGTGGTGGTGCGGCCATCGAGCACGACGGTCACCTGGCTGGTGGGCCCGTCGGTGGTCGCCTCCTCGTGGCGCACCGGTTCGGGCGGGACGTCGTCGACGTAGAACAGCTCGCGGTGCACCCGCTCGGCCGGTACGCCGGTTTGGCGGAGCACCTCCGAGGTGTCGGTGACCATGCCGAACGGTCCGCACAACCACCACTGGTCCACCCCGTCGGCGGCGACCACATCGGACAGCAGGGCGCGAAACTTGTCCGCGTCGAGCCTGCCGGTGAACAGGTCGGCCTCCCTCGGTTCGCGGGAGAGCAGGTGCACGAGCTCCAGCCGGGCCGGGTAGCGGTCCTTGAGCTCGGCGAGCTCGTCGGCGAACATCACCGTGTCGCTGCGCCGGTTGCCGTAGATGAGGGTGATGGTGGCGGCGGTCTCGGCCAGCACCGAGCTCGCGATGGACAGCACCGGGGTGATCCCGGATCCCGCCGCCAGCAGCACGTGCCGTTCGGTGCGCTCCAGGTCGGGGGTGAACGTCCCCGTCGGGGGCGCGACCTCGATCTCGTCGCCGGGCCGGACCTCGCGGGTCAACCAGGTGGAGAACACGCCCCCGGGCACCTCGCGCACCCCGATGCGCGGGGCGGCACCGCGCGGGGCGCAGATCGAGTAGTTGCGCCGCTGCTCGGCCCCGTCGACGTGGCGCCGCACGGTCAGCGACTGGCCGGGGCGGAAGTCGAACTCGGCGGCGAGCTCGGCGGGCACGGCGAACTCGACCGAGACCGCGTCGGCGCAGAGCCGATCGACCCGGCTCACCCGCAGCGAGTGGAAACCGGTGCGCCTGCGGATCGGGGTTGCGGTGGGTGCGCCCACGTCAGATCTCCTTGATGTGCTCGAAGGGTTCCTGGCAGGAGCGGCACCGGCGCAGCGCCTTGCACGCCGTGGAGCCGAACCTCGAGATCTCCTCGGTCTCGGGCGAACCGCAGCGCGGGCAGCCCACCCGCGCGACCGGGGCCTGCAACGTCAGCGGTACCGGCCCCGGTGCGCGCTGCGGCGCGGTCCCGGGCGGGGCGATGCCGTGCTCGGCCAGCTTGCGGCGCCCCGCGTCGCTGATCAGGTCTGTGCTCCACGGTGGGTCGAGCACCGTGCGCACCTCGACGTCGTCGAACCCGGCCGCGCGCAGCCGGTCGTCGATATCGGCCCGCATCTCGCGCAGCGCCGGACAACCGGAGTAGGTGGGCGTGATCGACACGACCACCGTCTCCCCCGAGATCTCGACCTCCCGCAGCACGCCGAGGTCGGCCAGCGTCAGCATCGGCAGTTCCGGGTCGACGACCTGCTCGGCGGCGGCGCGCGCCCGAGCCAGGCCCGGACGTGTCGTGGTCACCATGTCGCCTCCGGGTGCGCGCGGGCCAGGCTCTGCATCTCGGCCAGCAGGTAGCCGAGGTGTTCGGTGTGCACGCCGTCGCGGCCCGCTCGTCCGCCCACCGACGCCTGCGGCGCGGCCTGCGGGACGTCCAGGGTCGCCGCGGCGCACACCTGCGCGATGATCTCGTCGAACTCCCCGCGCAACTCCTCCGCTCGGACCGCGACAGCGGGCAGTCCGCGCTCGGTGGCGTGGGTCTCGAAGAGCTCACCGACCAGCGGCCAGATCTCGTCCAGGCCGTGCTGCGCGCGCTCGTGCGAGTGCTCGGTGCCGTCGCCGAGGCGGACGAGCCAGCGCGCGGCGTAATCCCGGTGGTAGGTCACCTCGCTGACGCCCTTCGCGGCGACGGCGGCGAGTACCGGGTCGCGGGAATCGACGAGCCGCCGCAGCAGAGCGAGCCGCCAGGTGCTGAACACCAGCAATCGCGCGATGGTCTGCCCGAAGTCGCCGACCGGCAGTTCCACCAGGCGCACGTTGCGGAACTCCCGCTCGTCGCGGAAGTAGGCCAGCCGGTCCTCGTCCCGGCCGGTCCCGTCGGCCTGTCCCGCGCGGCTGAGCAGCAACCGCGCCTGTCCCAGCAGGTCCAGGGCGATGTTGGCCAGCGCCAGCTCGTCCTCGAGTTCCGGGGCCAGGGTGACGAGTTCGGTGAGCCGGTGCGCGGCGATCAGCGCGTCGTCGCCGAGCATCAGGCAGTACGCCCCGAGCTCGGCGCCGTCCGCACCGTCCGGCAGCGTGCTGTCCACGCCGGAGAGCGGGTCGTCGAACCCGGTCCCGAAGGCCCAGCGGGACTCGCCGTCATCATCGGCGGCGGACAGTGCCTGGTAGGCGTTGTCGAAGGACATCGGGGACCTCACATGTGCGGGACGTCGTCGGGGATGCGGTAGAAGGTCGGGTGCCGGTAGACCTTGTCCCCGCTCGGCGCGAAGAACGGATCCTTCTCGTCCGGGCTGGAGGCGGTGATCGCCTCCGCCGGGACCACCCAAATGCTCACGCCCTCGTTGCGCCGGGTGTAGAGGTTGCGCGCGTTGTGCAGCGCCATCTCCTCGTCGGCCGCGTGCAGCGAGCCGACGTGCACGTGGTTGAGCCCGCGCTTGCCGCGCACGAAGACCTCGAACAACGGCCAGGACGCGCGCGGCGCGGCGGTTTCCCGCTCGCTCATCGGGTGACCTCCTCGGATGTGGGCCCGCTGCTTCGCGCGGCCTGCTTGGCGGCGTGCGCGGCGGCCGCTTCCCGCACCCACCGGCCTCGTTCGTGCGCCTCGCGGCGGCGGGCGACCCGCTGCTCGTTGCACGGCCCGTCCCCGGAGATGACGCGCTTGAGCTCGGACCAGTCCGGTTCGCCGAAGTCGTAGTGCCCGCGCTCGTCGTCGTAGCGCAGTTCCGGGTCGGGAAGGGTGACGCCGAGGGCCTCGGCCTGCGGCACCGTCATGTCCACGAACTTCTGCCGGAGCTCGTCGTTGGTGTGCCGCTTGATGCGCCAGGCCATCGACTGCTGGGTGTTCGGCGAGTCGCCGTCGGGCGGGCCGAACATCATCAGCGACGGCCACCACCAGCGATCGGTGGCGTCCTGCACCATCTCCCGCTGCTCCGGTGAGCCGCGCATCATCGTCATCAGCAGCTCGTAGCCCTGCCGCTGGTGGAAGGACTCCTCCTTGCAGATGCGCACCATCGCTCGCGCGTACGGGCCGTACGAGCTGCGGCACAGCGGCACCTGGTTGCAGATGGCCGCGCCGTCGACCAACCAGCCGATCACGCCGATGTCGGCGAAGGTCAGCGTCGGGTAGTTGAAGATCGACGAGTACTTCTGCCGCTGGTCGATGAGCTTGTCGGTCAGCTCGGCCCGGTCCACTCCCAAGGTTTCGGCCGCGGAGTAGAGGTAGAGCCCGTGGCCGGCCTCGTCCTGCACCTTGGCCAGCAGGATCGCCTTGCGCCGCAGGCTGGGCGCGCGGGTGAGCCAGTTTCCCTCCGGCTGCATCCCGATGATCTCGGAGTGCGCGTGCTGCGCGATCTGGCGCACCAGGGTCTTGCGGTAGCCCTCGGGCATCCAGTCGCGCGGTTCGACGCGCTCCTCGGCGGCAACCCGGTGCTCGAAGTGCTCCTGCAGGGCGGTGTCGTCCAGGGTCTCGGTCATGCTCGGTCTCCCGTCCGCTTGGCGACCAGGGTCAGCACGTCGTACTTGGCCACCGAGTCGCCGTCGCCGTTGGTGACGTCGACGTCCCAGCGCACCTCGCCGTGATCGGCGTTGACGCGCGGGGTGATCTGCTTGGCGGTCATCGTCACCGTGATCGAATCGCCCGGGTAGGTGGGCGTGAGGAACCGCAGGTTCTCCAGCCCGTAGTTGGCCAGCACCGGACCGGGATCCGGGTGCACGAACAAGCCCGCGGCGAAGGACACCACGAGATAGCCGTGCGCGACGCGGCCGTCGAAGAAGGGGTTCTCCCGGGCGGCTTGCTCGTCGGTGTGGGCGTAGAAGGTGTCGCCGGTGAAGTCGGCGAAGTGCGCCACGTCCTCGTCGGTGATGGTGCGCGGCCCGGCCACGACGGTGTCGCCGACGCGCAGGTCTTCGAGGTGCTTGCGGAACGGGTGCTGTTCGGTCTCGGTGCGCGGGGCGCCGGGAACCCATTGCCCGGTGATCGCGGTCAGCGTCGCCGGATCGGCCTGCACGGCGGTGCGCTGCATGTGGTGCTGCACCCCGCGCACGCCGCCCAGCTCCTCGCCGCCGCCCGCCCGTCCGGGGCCGCCGTGCACCAGTGCGGGCAGCGGCGAACCGTGGCCGGTGTTCTCGCCCGCGTTGTCGTCGTTGAGCACCAGCATCCGGCCGTGCCGGGAGGCCGCGCCCAGCACCACGTCGCGGGTGAAGTCGGTGTCGGCGCTGACCACCGAGCCCACCAGGCTGCCCCGGCCGCGCCGGGCCAGCTCGACCGCGTGCGCGGTGCCTTCGTAGCCGAGCAGCGTGCTGACCGGGCCGAATGCCTCCACCTCGTGCGGTTGCGGCAGATCGGGGTCGTCGCAGCGCAGCAGCAGGGGCGGGAGGAACGCGCCGCGTTCCGCGTCGGCGTCGGCGACCTCGAACCGGTCCGGGTCACCGTGCACCAGGGTGCCCGCTTCCAGCAGGGCCTTCAGCGAGCGGCGCACCTCCTCGCGCTGTTCGGTGCCCGCCAGCGCGCCCATCCGCACGCCCTCGGCGGCCGGGTTGCCCACGACGACCTCGCGGAGCCGTTCGCGGGCGGCGTCGACGACCTCGTCCATGCGCTCGGCGGGCACCAGCGCGCGGCGGATCGCGGTGCACTTCTGCCCGGCCTTGACGGTCATCTCGGTGACCAGCTGGTCGACGAACAGGTCGAACTCGGCCGTGCCCGGGGTGGCATCCGGACCGAGGATCGAGCAGTTCAGCGAGTCGGCTTCGGCGTTGAACCGCACGGAGTTGGCCGCGATGGTCGCGTGCGCCCGCAGCCGCTGCCCGGTGGCCGCCGAGCCGGTGAACGACACCAGGTCCTGATCGGTGACGTGGTCTAGGAGGTCGCCCGCGCCGCCGCAGACCAGCTGCACCGCGGCCTCGGGCAGCAGCTCGGAGTCCACCATCAGTTCGACCAGGCGGTGGGTCAGGTACGCGGTCGGGGTCGCGGGTTTGATCAGGCTGGGCACCCCGGCCAGGAACGCGGGTGCGAACTTCTCCAGCGGCCCCCACACGGGGAAGTTGAACGCGTTGATCTGCACCGCCACCCCGCGCAGCGGGGTCAGCACGTGCTGGGCGACGAAGGTGCCGCCCTTGCCGAGGGGCTCGACCGGGCCGTCCAGCTGAACCGACCCGGCGGGCAGTTCCCGGCGGCCCTTGCTGGAGTAGGCGAACAGGGCACCGATGCCGCCGTCGACGTCGAACTTGGCGTCTGCCCGGGTGGCGCCGGTGCTCGCGGACAGCGCGTAGAGCTCCTCGCGGTGCTCGCGCAGGTAGGAGGCCAGGCTCTTGAGCAGCGCGGCGCGCTGGTGGAACGTCAGCTCGCCCAGCGCGGGCCCGCCGCGCCGACGACCGTGCTCCAGGGCGGCGGCCATGTCGATGCCGGCCGAGGACACCCGTGCGACCTCGGCTCCGGTGACCGCGTCCAGCACCGGCGTCCCGTCATCCGCGGGCCGCTGCCACTCACCGCCCACGTAACTGCGCAGAGCAGACATCCGCCGCCGTCCTCCCGATACTTGGATTTACCGACCGTTCATTCGAAAATTAGCACCATCGGCGACCCCGGTACACCGCCCGGACAGGGCGGTTTCCGTCTTGACCGAGCCAGAGATCACCCCGGGGCGTGCGGTCTTGACACCGCGAGGGACAGCGGGATTAATTACCGACTATTCGTTCGGTAGCGAGGCGGTGAACCAATGCAGGAGACCGGCCACCCGGACCCCGCGCGGAAGATGTTCGAGGCCGACGACGCCTCCAGGGCGCTGGGCATCGAGCTCACCGACACGGCCCCAGGGTATGCGCGGGCGCGCATGCGGATCACCCCCGCGATGGTCAACGGACACGGCACGGCCCACGGCGGCTACCTGTTCCTGCTGGCCGACACGACGTTCGCCTGCGCGTGCAACGGCCACGGACCCACCGCGGTGGCCGCGCGCGCCGACATCACCTTCATCCGCCCGGTCGGCCTCGGCGACGAGCTCGTCGCCGTCGCGCAGGAGCGGACCCGGTTCGGGCGCAGCGGGATCTACGACGTCACCGTGCACCGCGACGAGCAGCCCGTTGCCGAGTTCCGCGGCCACAGCAGAACGCTCAACGACGAGCGCACCTGAGAGGAACAGCCGATGACCGCACCGGAGCTTTCCGCCGACGAGCGCGTCACCACCGACGAGCTCGCCGACCTGCAACTGCGCCGGCTGCAGTGGACGCTGCGGCACGCCTACGACAACGTCGAGATGTACCGGAGCAAGTTCGACGCGGCCGGGGTGCGACCGGAGGACTGCCGGAGCCTGGCCGACCTGGCCAAGTTCCCGCACACCACGAAGCACGACCTCCGCGAGCACTACCCGTTCGGCACCTTCGCCGTGCCGATGGAGCAGGTCCGCAGGCTGCACGCCTCCTCGGGCACCACCGGGCTGCCCACGGTCGTCGGCTACACCCAGCGCGATCTCGACACCTGGGCCGAACTGATGGCCCGCTCGATCCGCGCCGCGGGCGGGCGGCCCGGCCAGATGGTCCACGTCTCCTACGGCTACGGCCTGTTCACCGGCGGACTCGGCGCGCACTACGGGGCCGAGCGCCTCGGGTGCACCGTGATCCCGGCCTCCGGCGGCATGACCGCACGGCAGGTGCAGCTCATCCGGGACTTCCGGCCCGAGATCATCATGATCACGCCCACCTACATGCTCACCCTGCTCGACGAGTTCGAGCGCCAGGGCATCGATCCGCGCGAGACCTCGCTGAAGGTGGGCATCTTCGGCGCCGAGCCGTGGACCGACGGCATGCGGACCGAGATCGAACAGCGGCTGAACATCGACGCGGTCGACATCTACGGCCTGTCCGAGGTGATGGGCCCCGGCGTCGCGCAGGAGTGCGTGGAGACCAAGGACGGCCTGCACGTGTGGGAGGACCACTGCTACCCGGAGGTGATCGACCCGTTCACCGAGGAGGTGCTGCCGGACGGCACCGAGGGCGAGCTGGTGTTCACCTCGCTGACCAAGGAGGCGCTGCCGATCATCCGGTACCGCACCCGCGACCTGACCAAGCTGCTGCCGGGCACGGCGCGGCCGATGCGGCGGATGGCCAAGGTGACCGGGCGCAGCGACGACATGATCATCCTGCGCGGGGTCAACGTCTACCCCACCCAGATCGAGGAGGTCGTGCTGCGCACCGAAGGGCTCTCGCCGCACTTCCAGCTGGTGCTCGATCGCGAGGGCCGGATGGATCGGATGGCGGTGCGCGTGGAGGCCCGCGAGGACTGCCCGGCGGCGCGACGCGCGGCGGCGGCTGAGGAACTGACCCGCGGGGTCAAGGACGGCGTCGGCATCAGCACCGAGGTTCACGTGGTGGATCCGGACACATTGGAGCGCTCGGTGGGCAAGCTGCGTCGTATCGTCGACCGACGCGAGTCGTGAGTGGAGAGACCGAGAACCGATGGCAGAGCGCACCAATCGCCGCGGCCGCCCCGGTTACGACCTGGACGGCCTGCTGGACGTCGCCGTGCAGGTGTTCAACGAGCGCGGTTACGACGGCACCAGCATGGAAACGCTCGCCCAGCGGCTCGGCATCACCAAGTCCGCCATCTACTACCACGTCTCCGGCAAGGACGAGCTGCTGCGGCTCGGCGTGAACCGGGCGCTGGACGCCCTGTTCGCCGTGGTCGACGAGCCGGGGGCCACCAGCGGCAAGGCCATCGATCGGCTCGAGCACGTGGTTCGCCGCAGCGTCCAGGTGCTCGTCGAGGAGCTCCCGTTCGTCACGCTGCTGCTGCGGGTGCGCGGCAACACCCGGGTCGAGCGCCAGGCGCTGAGCAGGCGGCGCGAGTTCGACCACGTGGTCAGCGACCTGGTCAAGGAGGCCGAGCGGGACGGCAGCATCCGCCCGGACGTGGATCCCGCGCTGACCAGCAGGTTGCTGTTCGGCATGGTGAACTCGATCATCGAGTGGTACCGGCCCGCCCGCGGTCCGGCATCCGAGCAGGTCGCCGATGCGGTCACCAAGATCGCCTTCGACGGTCTGCGCTCCGGAGCCGCGGACTGAGCGAGTGAGGCCGAGCAGGCCGACCACCAGAGCACCGACCCGCAGCGGAGCCGCTAGCCCACCTCGGCAGCCGGCACCGCCGTGGCCGCGGACGCGTCGTGCGTCGAGGGCGGCCGCGACGCCGCGTGGTCGTGCGGGTGGCCACATCGGGAGCGCATCCCGCAGCCGCACCGCGCGTCGAGCTCGCCACCGGCACCGCCGCGCAGGAGGATCCCAGCAACCCGGGTACCACCACACCTGCGGTGGTCGCGCAACTCTGCGCAGGTCGGCACAGGCTGAAAGAATTTCAGGGCGAACCGCGTCATATCCGTCCGGCTGAGCGGTCTCGATCACGCGGGCGCAGGAGCGCCCGCGTGCGTGCGAGAGCTAGAGGGGATCTCGCACGCGAGGCCGTCGGTCGCGACCTGACCGTGGATGCGCGTCGCGACCGGCGGCCGTCCTGCCGGATGCCGAAATCCGCCCGCGTGACCGGATTCACCGTCGGCGGGTTCCGGCACCGCCGGGCCTCGCGCGATGTGCTGAGATTCGAGTCATGGACGCGGGGGCCTTGCCAGCGGTGACAGCGCGCCGCGAACTGCGAGCGGCCGGAGTCCCCGTCACCCTGCGCGGCGCCTACCTGCGCGCCCGGCGGCTCAACGCCGAGCACGGCCGCACCTACTTCCTGGCCACCAGACTGCTGCCCGCCGCGCACCGCCCGGCCGTGCACGCCCTCTACGGATTCGCGCGCCAGGTCGACGACCTGGTCGACGACACCACCGGCCGCTCCCCCGGGGATCGCGCCGTGGAGCTCGATCACCTGGAAAAACGACTGAACGAAGCGCTCGACTCGGGAACGAGCGCCGAGCCGGTGCTGGCGGCGCTGGCCGATACCGTCCAGCGGCACCGGATCGACCGCGCGCTGTTCCAGGACTTCCTGACCTCGATGCGGATGGACCTCACCGTTGGCGAGTACCCCACCCGCGCGACGCTCGAGAACTACGTGCACGGTTCGGCCGCCGTCATCGGCCTGCAGCTGCTGCCGGTGCTCGGCACGGTCTGCCCGCCGGAGCAGGCGCGCGCCCACGCCGCCGAGCTGGGCGTGGCCTTCCAGCTGACCAACTTCCTGCGGGATGTCTCCGAAGACCTCGACAGGGGCCGGATCTACCTGCCCCTCGACGAGCTGGGCGCCTTCGGCGTGGACCGCGACCGGCTCGCCTGGTGCCGCGAGACGGGCCGCCGCGACGCCCGGGTCCGGCAGGCCCTGTCCGACCAGGTGGCCCGCACCCGCGCCCGCTACCGGGCTGCCGAGCCGGGCATCGCGCTGCTGCGCCCGCAGGCCCGGCCGTGCGTGCGAACCGCCTTCACCCTCTACGGCGAAATCCTCGATCGCATCGTGGAATCCGGTTATGACGTGTTCCGGCGCCGCGCCACGGTGCCGACCTCCCGGCGCGTCGTCGTCGCGCTCGGGGCGGCCTCGTCGGCGCTGGCGGTGCGAGCGGGCTCACGCTTCGCAACGCGGGCACGCGGGTAATCCGAGTGCAGTAGCCCTCCGGAGGCAAGCACCGGATCGATGGGCGGGCACCGGAAGTCGAGGCAGGACATGACCAGCAAACCGACTTGGCACGACCTCGCGCGCACGACCGAGATGGTCACCGATGTCGGCTGGCGGTTACGCGCCGGAGCGCACGGCATGGCGACCTCGCGCGCCGACGCCGCGCGTGCCCGGCAGGCCCTGCTGGATCTCAGCGCCGCCAGCGCCCAGCTGGCCCGCGAGCTCGATCAACTGGCCGCCGACTGCGACACCGGCGGCCTCGAGCCGTCCGCGTCGCACATCGCCCTCGACCAGGCGGCGGCCGCCGCCGAGGACATGGGCAACTGCACTCGGGAGGCCGCCCGCACCATCGAGGACGAACTGACCTGACGGCGCGGCTGGCCCCACCGGGTGCCGCCGAGGGCGGATCGGGCGGAGATCAGCGCGTCGCACTTCCGTGCTCGCGGGGTGACGTCGGACACTCGAAACGTAAACGTCCGGCGGCACCTCGTGGCATCGGGAGGGCATCATGGGCGAGCAGCAGCGGATCATCGTCGGGGTGGACGGCTCGGAGTCGTCGAAGTGCGCGCTGCGCTGGGCGCAGCAGCAGGCCGCGCTATCCGGCTCGGTGGTGCACGCCATCGGCGCCTGGGAGTTCCCGGCCTTCTACAGCTGGGAGGGCGGCCCGATGCCGCCCGACGACTTCGAGGACTCGGCCCGCAAGTGCCTCGACGACACCGTCGAGGAGATTCAGGGCGACGATCGCGGGGTGACCATCGAGCGCGAACTCGTCCACGGTCACGCCGCGCAGGTCCTCGTCGACGCCTCCGAGAACGCCGATCTGCTGGTGGTCGGCAGCCGCGGGCACGGCAGCTTCTACAAGGCCCTGCTCGGCTCCGTCAGCCAGCGCGCGGCGGTGCACGCCAAGTGTCCCGTGGTGATCGTGCGCCACTAGGCACCTGACAGTTTTGCCTAAAACCGTGCGGACGGAACGGGCACCGGGGCCTGACAGTTATCGGCAAAACTGTCAGGCCGCCGGGCTCAACCGCCGAATCCGAGGCGCTCGGAGAGCGCGGCCGCCCCTTCGCGGACCAGGTCGCGCAAGGCGTTCTCGGTCTCGTCGTTCCACCGCAGGATCGGCACCGAGATGCTCATCGCGGCCACCACGCGGTCGTTCTGGTCGTGCACCGGCGCGGACACGCAGGCCACCGACTCGTTGGACTCGCGGTACTCGCTGGCCACGCCGTCGGCGGCGACCTGGTCGAGCTCCTTGCGCAGCGCCTTGCGGCTGGTGACGCTCCGCTCGGTCATCGCCTCGAGCTTGCGCTCGGCGTAGAGGTCGTCGAGCTCGGCGCGGGAGAGGCTCGCCAGCAGCACCTTGCCCAGCGCCGTGCAGTGCGCGGGCAGCCTGCGTCCGACCGCCGATACCATGCGCACCGGGTGGCTGCTGTCCACCTTGGCGACGTAGAGCACCTCGGCGTTCTCCCGCACGCCCACGTGCACCGTCTCCTGACAGCGCTCGGCGATGTCCTCGGCGACCACGTGGCCCTCGCGGGCCAGGTCGAGACGCTCCGCATAGGCCGCGCCGAGCTGGAAGCTGCGCACCCCGAGCCGGTACTTGTTGCTGCCCCGCGCGGTGGCCATCAGATAACCGCGCTCGCTGAGCGTGCCGACCAGCTCGTGCACCGTGGTGCGCGGCAAGCCGAGCTGCGCGGTGATTTCCGGTGCGCTCAACTCCTGCGACTCCAGGAACAGCTCCAGGACGTCGAAGGCCCGTTCCACGGCCGGTACCGCTCGTGCCACCGCGCGCTCCTTCCCTCGTACCCACCGATCGGTTGACCGATATTTCGAACATCGTACCCGATACCGGCTCACGTCAAGAGGTTTCCTTGACCTTCGACCGATGGCGATCATACGATTTTGCGAACGTTGTTCGAAGTATCGGACGGAGTTGCCGGGTGGACCAGACACGTGAATTCCTGCGCTCGCAAGGCTTGCCGGGCGAGGACGCCCCGCTTACCAGCAGCAAGCGGTTCCCGGACGGCGCGCAGTACCGGGTGGAGATCCCCAGCACCGAGGGCCCGGAGGTCTTCGAGGCCGTGCTGGCCGAGGCCGACGCGCGCGGCGTGCGAGTGCATCGCATCTCGCAGGGCAGCGGCGGGATGCTGCTCACCGACGACGAACTCGCCTCGATGGCGGTCGCCGCGTCCGCGCGCTCGGTCGAGCTGAGCCTGTTCGCCCGTCCGCTGGCGAGCTGGGACACCAGCCCGATGTCCACGTCGTCCGGCGGAGCCCCGGTGGCGGCGCAGGCGCGCGGCACCGAGCAGCTGGTGCACGTGCTGGAGGACATCCGCAGGACGGCCGAGGCCGGCGTTCGCAGCGTGTTGATCACCGATCTGGGGGTGCTCAAGGTCGCCTCGGCGATGCGCGAAGCTGGCGATCTGCCGAGCGACCTGCAGTTCAAGATCAGCGTGCAGATGGGGCTGGCCAATCCCGCCTCGGTGCGCATCGCCGAGGACCTCGGCGCCGACACCTACAACGTCCCGACCGACCTGAGCCTGGCCCAGCTGGCGGCCGTGCGCGCGGCCACGGACCTCCCGCTGGACGTCTACATCGAGGCCCCGGACGACATGGGCGGCTTCGTGCGCCACTTCGAGATCGCCGAGATCGTGCGGGTCGCCTCCCCCGTCTACGTCAAGTTCGGCCTGCGCAACGCGCCGAACATCTACCCGAGCGGCACCCACCTCACCCCCACGGCCGTCGCACTGGGCAAGGAACGCGTCCGCCGCGCCCAGATCGGCCTGGATCTGCTGGGGCGCCACTACCCCGGTGCGGTCGGCTCCGAACTCGCCGCTGAAGGGCTCGCGCTGCCCGCGCGCTGAACGCCCGCGATCCCCGGTCGCGGGATCGGCATCCGTTCCGGCGCACCGTTATGGTCGCCCGGTGACTGCCGTTGCGCTGCGTTCGCGATCCGGGCGCTGGATCCTGGTGGCCACCATCCTCGGCTCCGGAGTGGCCTTCCTGGACGGCTCGGTGGTCAACGTCGCGTTGCCCGCCATCGGTCGCGAACTCGGCGGCGGGTTGCGGGTGCAGCAGTGGGTGCTGGACGGCTATCTGCTCACGCTCAGCGCGTTGCTGCTGCTCGGCGGAGCCCTCGGCGATCGGTACGGCCGCCGCCGGGTGTTCGCCGCCGGGATGGTCGTGTTCACCATCGCCTCGGTGGGGTGCGGACTGGCACCCACCGGAACGGCCCTGATCGCCGCCCGGCTCGCGCAGGGCGTCGGCGGGGCGCTGCTGGTGCCCGGCAGCCTGGCACTGATCAACTCGGCGATCCGCGAAGCCGACCGCGGCATGGCCGTCGGCCGGTGGGCTGGCCTGACCGGGGTTTCCTCGGCGATCGGCCCCTTCGTCGGCGGCTGGCTGGTGGACGCCGCCTCCTGGCGGTGGATCTTCCTGATCAACGCCCCGATCGCGGTGGCCGCGCTGCTGGCGTTGCGGCGGGTTCCCGAATCGCGCAACACCTCGGTGACCGGTCCCCCCGACATCGGTGGCGCGGCCGCGGTGACGATCGGACTGGCGGGCACGATCTTCGCCCTGATCGAGGTCCCCGGGATCGGGTGGAACGTCGTCACCACCGCGGCGGCCGTGCTCGGGGTGGCCGCGCTCATCGCGTTCGCCCTGATCGAGTCCCGCCACCCGGCCCCGCTGCTGCCGCCCGCCCTGCTGCGATCGCGCCAGTTCACCGGAGCGAACCTGACCACGCTGACCGTCTACGCCGCGCTCGGCGGCGCGCTGTTCCTGCTCTCGTTGCAGTTGCAGCAGTCGATGGGCTACTCGGCGCTGGAGACCGGTGTCGCGACCTTGCCGATCACCATCATCATGCTGGTGCTCTCCGGCCGGGTCGGTGCCCTGGCTCAGCGCACCGGCCCCCGGCTGCCGATGATCATCGGCCCGTTGGGCTGCGCGCTCGGCCTGGTGCTGCTGACCCGCGCCGTGCCCGGCGCGAGCTACCTCGCGGGCGTGTTCCCGGGAGTGCTCGTGTTCGGGCTCGGGCTGTCGATCACCGTGGCACCGCTGACCTCGGCGGTGCTGGCCTCGGTGTCACCGGATGACGGCGGGGTCGCGTCCGGCGTGAACAACGCCGTCTCCCGGTTGGCAGGCCTGCTTGCCGTGGCCGTGCTACCGGTGGTCGCGGGTCTGTCCGGCACTCCTGCCGGTGCACCGCTGGGACCCGGGTTCGCCACCGCCATGCTGATCTCCGCGGCGCTGTGCGCTGCCGGTGGCCTGCTCTCCGGGCTGACCATCGACCGCGCCCGCCACGTGGACGCTCCGCCGCTTCCCGGCCTCAACCACTCGTGCCAGGACCCGAGCTGCTGCTCCGACAACTGATCCGCACTCCTGGCTGCATATCCCCCCACCTTTCGCTGAATCAGCAACGGTACGGAAGAACCGAATTCCGACAATAGGGCAAAAGTCCCGGACACATCCGCCAACGCACTCGATCGATCCGCCGCGCTGTGGTGTGATCGGGACATGCGACGAGGGCGACGGGGGCATCCCTGCGCGGTGGACACTCACCGGATCGGGTTGTGGAAGTGCCCCGAGTGCGGCCAGCAGTGGGAGATCCACGGGGTGGAGAACAGCCCGCGGGTGCGCAAGGTCAGCCGGGTCGGATGGTTCATCGCCAAGCTCATGGGCTAGGCGCGGGCTCGGGCGGCCGGCCCGGGTTCCGATTCGGCCCGCTGACCGCGCGGACGGCCACCGCCAGGGCGTAGCTGGCTGCCGGCCGCAGCGCCCCGGCGCCACCCGCGCATACCTTCCTCGCCGGCTCCCGGCGGGCGGATACGCTGGCGGGCCATGCGCCGCAAGCTACGCTCCCCGCTGCCGCAACGGCACGGGCTCGACCCCGTCCGGCTGCGGCTGCCCACCGACGGGCACTGGGCGACCGTCCGCGACTTCCTGGTCGACCGGATTCCGAAGCTCGCACCGGAGCGCATCGAGCGGATGTTGCGCGAGGGGCGGATCGTTTCCCTGGACGGCCCCGTCGCACCGGACGCCGTCTTCCGCCCGGGGACGTTCGTGTGGTTCCACCGCGATCTCCCCGAGGAGACACCGGTGCCGTTCGAGATCGACGTGCTGCACCGCGACGAGGACATCCTGGTGGTCGACAAGCCGCACTTCCTGGCCACCACCCCGCGTGGCGGGCACGTGACCGAGACCGCGCTGATCCGGCTGCGCAGGCAGCTCGACCTCCCGGACCTGAGCCCGGCACACCGCCTCGACCGCGCGACCGCGGGCGTGGTGCTGTTCGTGATCGATCCGCGGCGGCGCGGGACTTACCAGACGCTGTTCCACGACCGGAGAGTCGACAAGGAGTACGAGGCCGTCGCGCCGTACCGGCCGGACCTGGAGCTGCCCCGCACGGTGCGCAGCCGGATCATCAAGCACCGCGGGGTGCTGGCCGCGCAGGAGGAGCCCGGCGAGCCCAACGCCGAGACCCGGGTCGAGCTGCTGGAACGGCGCGACCGGATCGCCCGCTACCGGCTGCTCCCGCGCACCGGCCGCACCCACCAGCTGCGGGTGCACCTCAACGCCCTCGGCATCCCGATCCTCGGCGACGACCTGTACCCGCAGGTACTCGATCGACCCGCGGACGACTTCGCCGAACCGCTCTAGCTACTGGCCCGGTCGCTGGAGTTCACCGACCCGATCACCGGGGCGCACCGCAGGTTCGAGTCCCGCCGCGCGCTGGCCGCGCTGGATCACACGTAGCTCTGACCGTCCAGGAAGGCCTTCCGCCACGCCGAGATCCGGATCTCGGAGAACAGGCCCTCCTGGGTGAAGGGATCCCGCGCGATGAACGTCTCGGCCTCGCCCCGCTCGTCGACGTCCAACAGGTACACCCCGCCGGTCGGGACCTCGGACTCGTCGTCGAGCTTGGCCCCGCAGGCCAGCAGGAGGTGCTTGTTCGCCGCCAGGTAGTCGAGGTGCTCGCGACGGTGCGCTCGCCGCAGCTCCTGCGAATCCGGTTTGTCGAAGGTCTCGATGAAGAAGGCCATCCGCGATCCCAAGTCGAAGGTCCACTACGGACTCCGGCAGTGCCGGTCCCAGACCGTACTGGTCGGCACGACTCGCCCACCAGCCGCACGGACCGGCGACCTCCGGTCAGACCGCGGCGGCCGCGGTCGCAGCCTCCGGCGCTTGGACGTCCTGCCTGGGCCTGCGCAGGATCAGCAGCATGCAGCCCAGGCTGAGCAGCACCTGGAACAGCGCGTAGGCGATCACCGCGTTGATCGAACCCGTGGTGTTGAGCAGGAACTGGCCCACCACCGGAGTCGTGCCGCCCAGCAACGTGCCGCAGAGCTGGTAGCACAGCGACAGGCCGGTGTAGCGAACCTCGGCCGGGAAGCGGCCCGCCAGGATTCCGGCCAGCGCTGCGTAGTACAGGCAGTGCGGGATGGTCGCGACCGCCACGCCGATCATGGCCAGCGCGTAGTCGTTGGTGCTGATCAGGACGAACATCAGCGGCAGCAGCACCACTTCCGGCAGCAGCATCAGCGTCACCGCGCGGGAGAGGCTGCGCATCCGGGTGGCCAGCACCGCGCCGAAGGGCTGCGCGACGATCTGGGTCAGGGTCGCCACCAGCACGATCGTGAGGAAGTCCGACCTGGTGAAGTCGAGATCGGTGGTCGCCCAGGACAGCGCGAAGGTGGTCTTGAAGTAAGTCGCCGACAGCCCGATCGTGCAAGCACCGATGCCCAGCACCAGCAGCCCCGGGTGTGCTCGGACCACCTGCCAGAACGGCAGTTTCGCCGCGCTCCGCTGCGCGAGCACGCGCTCCATCGCGGGCGATTCGGTCACGCGCAGCCGGATGAACAGGCCCACGACCACCAGCAGCGCCGAGGCCAGGAACGGAATCCGCCAGCCCCAGCTGAGCATAGCGGGCTCCGGCAGTCCGCTGACCAGCAGGAAGCTCACCGTGCTCAGCGCGTTGCCGACGGGTGATCCCTGCTGGGCGAAGGCGCCGTAGAGGATGGACTTGCCCTTGGGCGCGTGCTCCGAGGCGATGAGCACCGCACCGCCCCACTCGCCGCCGAGTCCGATGCCCTGCACCATCCGGATGGACACCAGCAGGATCGGTGCCCAGACGCCGATGCGGTCGTAACCGGGCAGCAGTCCGATCAGCGTGGTCGCGATGCCCATCATCAGCAACGTGATGACCAGCGTCTTCTTCCGCCCCAGGCGGTCTCCGATGTGCCCGAAGACGATTCCGCCGAGCGGACGCGCGAGGAACCCGACCCAGAAGGTCGCGAAGGCCACCAGAGTGCCCACCGCACCGGAGAGCTCCGGGAAGAAGACCTGGTCGAAGACCAGTGCGGAGGCGGTCCCGTAGATGTAGAAGTCGAACCACTCGATGGTCGAGCCGATGAACGCCCCGATACCGGCCCGTCTGGCCGTCCGGCCCTGCGCGCGCGAATCCGCCGCACCCATGAGTTCTCCCTTGAAGCTCGGTGCCATCGGCGCGGCCGTTGCGCCACCGTCCGATGTGAACGGCGAAACCGTGCCAGCCCGGACAATTAACTGTCCAATACAGAATCCGTGCCGCAGTGAGACGCGCGAACGATCAATGAGCGACCGAATCCGGTGTGGGAAGTGCGGTCTCGGCGATGTCCAAGACGGTGCGCAGCGCGGCGTTGGTGTTGTCGCTGCGCCAGGCCAGCGCCGCGTTGAGCCTGATCGCCTCGCCGGTCAGCGGGCGGTAGACCAGCCCGTTCTGCTGGATGTGCCCGCAGGAGGTCAGCGTCAGCGTCACTCCGACGCCTGCCGCCACCAGCGCCAGGATCGTGTAGGAGTCCGGCGCCTCCTGCACCACCCTGGGGTTGAAACCGCCTGCGACGCAGGCCTTGACCGTCGCGTCGCGCAAGGTGGAACCGGCGTTGGCCGGGAAGCTCACGAACGGTTCCGCGGCGAGTTCCTCGATCGGGATTCGCTCCCGATCGGCCAGCGGGTGGTCGGTGGGCAGCGCGCAGATCAGCTCCTCGACCTCGATGACGCGCGTCGACACACCGGGCTGATTCACCGGCAGCCGCACGAATCCCAGGTCCAGCGACCCGTCGGCGACCCGGGCCAGCGCAGCGTTGGCGTAGGTCTGCCCGCGCATCACCAGCTCCAGCCCCGGGTGCGCGGCCCGGACGGCGCGGGTCAGCCGCGGCAGCGTCTCGTGCGTGGAGGCACCAGCGAATCCGACGCTGACCCGGCCGTATTCACCGCGACCCGCCGCTTTCGCCGCGCGCACCGCGATGTCCAGGTCGTCGAGCACGGCGCGGGCCGGCTCGCGGAAGGACTCGCCCGCGTTGGTCAGCCGCACCGAGCGCGTGTTGCGCTCGAACAGCTGGACGCCGAGCTCCCCCTCCAGCTGCCGGATCTGCTGGCTCAGCGGCGGCTGGGCCATCCGCAGGCGCTTCGCGGCACGGCCGAAGTGCAGCTCCTCCGCGACCGCGAGGAACGAGGCCAGGTGGCGAAGCTCCACGATCCCTCCACTGATTATCAGCTCGTCTTGATCTGACACTAATCAAGTATTGGATCCTGATCAATTCGGCGTGGCAGTGTGTCTCGAACCAACGGAGAGCGCAGGAGCCGACGATGACCGATCCCGCCGCCGGTTCGAAGCCGCAGCGGAGCCGACCGGACAAGACGATGTCGATGCGGGAGGCGATCGCCGCGCACGTCACCGACGGGGCCACCGTCGCTCTGGAGGGCTTCACCCACCTGATCCCCACCGCGGCGGGCCACGAGATCATCCGCCAGGGCCGCAGCGACCTGACCATCGCCCGGATGACCGCCGACGTGGTCACCGATCAGCTCATCGCGGGTGACTGCGTGCGCCGGCTGATCTCCTCGTTCGTCGGCAACTCGACGGCGGGTTCGCTGGGCGAGCTCCGCAGGCGGATCGAATCCGGCGAGCTGCGGTTCGAGGAGTACAGCCATCACGGGATGATCTGCCGATATCTGGCCGGCGCTCAGCGATTGCCGTTCTACCCGCTGCGTTCCTACGCCGGCAGCGACATCCCCTCGGTCAACCCGGACATCCGCAAGGTGACCTCGCCCTACCCCGCTTCCGATGGCGGCGCGGAGCAGATCTACGTGGTCCCGCCGCTGAACCCGGACGTCACGATCGTGCAAGCGCAGCGCGCGGACCGGTTCGGCAACGCCCAGATCTGGGGCCTGACCGGCATCCAGGCCGAGGCGGTCTACGCCGCGCAGCGGGCGATCGTGGTCGTCGAGGAGATCGTGGCCGACGAGGTCGTCCGCTCCGACCCGAACCGGACGGCCATCCCCGCGCACGCGGTCGACGCGGTCGTCGAGTGCCCCGGCGGCGCGCATCCGGCGTTCGTGCAGGGCTACTACGACCGCGACGGCGAGTTCTACCGCGAGTGGTCCCGGATCAGCGGTGATCCGGAGCGGCTGCGGGACTGGCTGGACGAATGGGTGCGCGGCACCGAGGACCACCACGAGTACCTGGCCAAGCTCGGCACCCAGCACTGGGACCTGCTCGCGGCCGGGGAGGCCTGGAGCGAACCGGTCAACTACGGGCGACGGCTCTGACCACGGGGAGGATTCATGTCCACTGCGGACTCGAGCGGGGCGACTTCATCGGAGTTGCTGGCGGCGGTCGCCTCCCGCGAGCTCGCGGGCGCGAACACCGTGTTCGCCGGCATCGGGCTACCGACTCTCGCGGTGTCGCTGGCGCAGCTGACGGTCGCGCCCGAGGTGGAGATCGTCTACGAGTCCGGCGTCTGCGGGGCGCATCCCGCGCGACTGCCGGAGACCATCGCCGATTCGGTGCTGATCACCGACTCGGAGGCGGTGCTGCCGATGACCGCGCTGTTCGGCTACGTGCTGCAGGGCGGGCGCATCGACGTCGGGTTCCTCGGCGCGGCGCAGATCGACCGGTTCGGCAACCTCAACTCCTCGGTCATCGGCGATTGGCACTCGCCCGATGTCCGGCTGCCGGGCTCCGGTGGCGCAATGGAGGTGATGGCCAACTCCGGTGAGGTCTTCGTGGTGATGCGACGGCACGACCCGCGCTCGTTCGTGGCCGAGCTGGACTTCTGCACCTCCCCGGGGCCGGATCGCGCCCTGGCCGACGGCATCCGCCCGCGCGGCGCGGGTGTCACCCGCGTGATCACCGAGCTCGGCATCCTGGCTCGCGGAGGAGTCGGCGAGGAGCTCGAACTCGTGGCCATCCACCCCGGCGTGACGGTCGAGCAGGTCCGCGCCCGAACGGGCTGGGACCTGCGGGTGGCCGAGGACCTCACCACGATCCCCGCACCAACCGATCCGGAACTCCACCGCCTTCGCGAAGAAGTCGACCCCCACCGCGTCTACCTGCGCTGACGGCCAACGCCGAGAGCCCGACGGCAGCAACAGAGCGTCACCAGCGACAGTATTATAGGGAGGTATTTCAGTGTGCCGGGTGCGTGGCGGTGCGGGTGGCGGAACCTGACGCGCCGCGTGGCTGCGGGATCCGCTCCTTGAGTAGCGGCCTACGCGGCTGTCCTCGCCACACGACGCGTCAGAACCCGCGGCGGCGCCGGCTGAGTCCCACGCTTGAAACAGCGGCTTCGCCGCATACTGCAAGGACCCCTTATCACCACTCGTCCCTGTTGATGAGTTGTCGTGCGATGACGTTGCGTTGGATCTCGTTGGTCCCCTCCCCGACGATCATCAGCGGCGCGTCCCGGAAGTAGCGCTCGACGTCGAATTCGGTCGAGTAGCCGTGCCCGCCGTGCACGCGAATGGCGTCGAGCGCGATCTCCATGGCCGCCTCCGAGGCGAACAGCTTGGCCATGCCCGCTTCCATGTCCACCCGCCGTCCCGCGTCGTATTCGCGGGCAGCGTGCAGGGTGAGCTGCCGGGCAGCGGTGAGCTTCGTGGCCATGTCGGCGAGGTGATTGCCCACCGACTGGTGCTGCCAGATGGGCTTGCCGAAGCTCTCGCGTTCGCGCGCGTAGCTCAGCGCGTCGTCCAGGGCGGCCTTGCCGACGCCGAGCGCCCGGGCGGCCACCTGGATGCGCCCGGTCTCCAGGCCTCTCATCATCTGCGCGAAACCGCGCCCCTCCTCGGCACCGAGCAGCGCCGAGGCGGGCGCGCGGTGGCCGGAGAAGAACAGTTCGCAGCTCTCCACGCCCTTGTAACCGAGCTTGGGCAAATCGCGCGAGACGGTCAGGCCGGGCCCGTGCTCGACCAGCAGGATCGAGATCCCCCGATGCGCTGGATCCGCGTCCGGGTCGGTCTTGCACAGCAGCGCGATGAGCTGCGAGCGGCGGGAGTTGGTGATCCAGGTCTTGGCGCCGTCGATCACGTACTCGCCGCCGTCGCGGCGGGCGGTCGTGGTCATCGCCTGCAGGTCCGATCCACCGCCCGGTTCGGTGAGCGCCATCGTCGCGCGGACCTCACCGGTGGCCATCTTGGGCAGGTAGTGCTGCTTCTGCTCCTCGGTGCCGTAGCGCAGCAGGAGTTTGGCGACCACGGTGTGCCCGCCCATAGCTCCCGCCAGGCTCATCCAGCCGCGGGCGAGTTCTTCGGTGATCAGCACGTAACAGGCCGCCGAGACCTCGTTGCCGCCGTACTCCTCGGGGACGGCCAACCCGAAGATCCCGAGTCGCTTCATCTGCTCGATGAGCTCGTGCGGGTAGGTATCGCTGTGCTCGAGTCCGCTCGCCACCGGCCTGACCGACCGGTCGACGAACTCGCGCACCGTGCGCACGACGAGCTGCTCATCGTCGCTGAGGGTGTCCACTGCGCTCATCGAGGTGCTCCTTCGTCATCGGCCGGCCAGCCCGCGGAAAGCGGCTCGCGCATCGCGGCGTCACCCGGTTCGGCGCCCACCGGCGATCGCCGGGCCGCGATGACTCGGGGCCGCCCGCTGCGCGCATTGACGCCGCCGCCCGGCGTGCACAGACTTGCTCACGTTCGCAGGTTCCACCTTCGAACGGTTTCGCTGAAGGAGGTTGCGGTGCCCGAGCTGAGCGGTTGTCTGACCGGCTGGCGGCCCGAGCCGCTGGTGGAGCACGACACCTTGGCCCTCGAACAGGCACGGGCGCTGGCCGCGGCGCTGGGCACCTCGGCGGCCCCGGCCGACGAACTGCCCCCGCTGTGGCACTGGGTCCACTTCCTGGACTGGCCGCAGCACGCGGAGCTCGGCGAGGACGGCCACCCGATCAGTGGACGATTCTTGCCACCGATCCCGGATCGCAGGCGGATGTTCGCGGGCGGACGCTTGAGCGTGACCGCTCCCCTGCGGCTGGGCACGCCCGCCGAGCGGCGCTCGGAGCTGGGCGAGGTCGTCGCCAAGCGGGGCAGGTCCGGCGACATGGTGTTCGTGACGGTGCGCAGCGAGTACCGGCAGGACGGCGAGCTGCGGCTCACCGAGGAGCAGGACTACGTCTACCGCAGCGGCGAGAGCGCGGCGAAGGATCCGCACGCGACGCGTCCCACCCGGGCCCCGGCCTCGGAGGCGCCGTGGCAGGAGCCGTTCGTCGGCGATCCCGTCCGGTTGTTCCGGTTCAGCGCGCTGACCGCGAACTCGCACCGCATCCACTACGACGCGCCCTACTGCCGCGACGTGGAGCGCTATCCCGGCCTGGTGGTGCACGGTCCGCTGCTGGTGCTCAAGCTCGCCGAGCTCGCCAGGCGACACGAGCACCCGGTGCGCGAACTGTCCTATCGCCTCAACCGGCCGGTCTTCGCCGGAGACCCGGTGCTGCTGTGCGGCGGGCCGGACGGTCGGTTGTCGGTGCGCACCGCACCCGATCAGGTGGTGGTCGACGCCTCTTTCGCCTGACCGGGTGGCGGACTTCAAACCGGGTCGATCACCGGACTTCGCAACCGGTTTCGACGTCGGAACGCGCGCCGTCGCGCGCTCGCGCGGGATTGGTTTGACCGGTCCGCGCACCGGTGATGTACTCGAAATCGCTGGTCGGCGCGGGTCCGGCTGGCGAGGAGGAATGCATGACCGAGCGCTGGGTGCCCACGACCTCGCACTGGGGTGCCTACCAGGCCACCACCGATGCCGACGGCGACGTCAGAGTGGCACCGCACCCGGAGGACCCGGCACCGTCCCCGCTGCTGCGCAACGTCGAGGGCAGCGCCCGGCACCCCACCCGCGTCGCCCGTCCCGCGATCCGCCGCAGCTGGCTCGACAACGGTCCAGGGCCCAGCGCGAATCGCGGCCACGAGGAGTTCGTCGAGGTCGACTGGGACACCGCGCTGGACCTGGTGGCCGCGCAGCTGGACCGGGTGCGCGGCGAGTCCGGCAACGAGGCGATCTTCGGCGGCTCCTACGGGTGGAGCAGCGCCGGGCGCTTCCACCACGCCCAGAGCCAGTTGCACCGGTTCCTCAACACCATCGGGGGGTACACGGCGTCGAGGAACAACTACAGCTTCGGCACCTCGCAGGTGCTGCTCCCCCACGTGGTCGGCACCGTCTCGTCGGTCCTGGGATACGCCGACAGCTGGGAGACCATCCGGGACAACACCGATCTGATCGTGGCCTTCGGCGGCTTGCCCACCAAGAACCTCTCGGTCACCCCAGGCGGGGTAACCCGGCACACCGGCGCGGCCGCGGCCGCGGACCCCGGCGTGGAGGTCGCCGCGATCAGCCCGCTCGGCGCCGACATCCCGGCCAGCGGCCGCTGGTACTCGATCGCTCCCGGCACCGACGTGGCCATGCAGCTCGCGCTGGCGCACACGCTGCTCGCCGAAGACCTGCACGACACCGCGTTCCTGCAGCGCTACTGCACCGGCTTCGAGGTCGTCGCCGGGTACCTGCGCGGTGATCCGGACGGGGTCGCCAAGACCCCGGAGTGGGCCGCGGAGATCTGCGAGATCCCGGCGGCCGACATCCGCGAGCTGGCCCGGCGGATGGCCGGTGGGCGCACGCTGGTGAACGTCACCTGGTCGTTGCAGCGCACCGAGCACGGGGAGCAACCGGTGTGGGCGGGAATCCTGCTGGCGGCGATGCTCGGTCAGATCGGGCTGCCCGGCGGCGGTTTCGGCCACGGCTACGGTTCGATGGCCGAAATGGGCGATTCCGGCCCGCTGCTCAGGTTGCCCACGCTGTCGCAGGGCGCCAACCCGGTGCGCGCGTTCATCCCGGTCGCGCGCATCGCCGACCTGCTGCTCTCGCCCGGCGAGGAGTTCCAGTACAACGGCCAGACCCGGACCTACCCGGACATCCGGCTCGTCTACTGGGCAGGCGGCAACCCGTTCCACCACCACCAGGACCTCACCCGGTTGCGCCGCGCCTTCGCCCGCCCGGAGACCGTGGTGGTGCACGAGACGCACTGGACCGCCACCGCCCGGCACGCCGACGTGGTGCTGCCCGCCACCACCACGCTGGAACGCGAGGACCTCGGCGCGGGACGGCGCGACACGCACCTGACGGCCATGCACCGGGTCCTGGATCCCTACGCCGAGTCGCGCGATGACTACTCGATCTTCACCGCGCTGGCCGACCGGCTGGGCGCGCGGCACGCGTTCACCGAAGGGCGCGGCGCGCGCGGCTGGCTCGAGCACCTCTACGAGTCCTGGCGGGCTTCCCTGCTGGATCAAGGGCTGGAAGTCCCCCGCTTCGAGCGATTCTGGGAGCTCGGCCGCATCGAGCTGCCGGAGGTCGCCGAACAGCCGCCGCTGCGCCGATTCCGCCAGGACCCCGACTCCAGCCCGCTGCACACCCCGAGCGGCCGCATCGAGCTGTTCTCCGCCACCGTCGACGGTTTCGGCTACCCGGACTGCCCCGGTCACCCGGCCTGGCTCGAACCGCAGCACCCGCGCGGTGGTCCGCTGCACCTGATCGCCAACCAACCGCCGACCCGGCTGCACAGCCAGGGCGACGTCGGCGCCGCCAGCATGGAGTCCAAGGTGGACGGACGGGAACCGGTCACCCTGCATCCCGAGGACGCCGCCGCCCGCGGCATCACCGAGGGAGCCGTGGTGCGCCTGTTCAACGACCGCGGCGCGTGCCTGGCCGGCGCGCGGCTGAGTGACCGGGTTCGCCCGGGCGTGGTGGTGCTGCCCACCGGCGCCTGGTTCGATCCGAAGCCCGATCCGAAGCGGGACGGGGCGACGGTGTGCGCGCACGGCAATCCGAACGTGCTCACCGCGGACCTGCCGTCCTCCCGGCTGTCGCAGGGCTGCGCCGGGCAGCACGCGCACGTCGACGTCGAACCGCACGACGGGCCGCTGCCGGAGATCACCACCCGGACCCCGCCGCCGCTGGGAACGTGAGGACCGGCCGCGTCAGGTATGCGGCCCACACCGCCGCGCGAGTCCGCTTCGCGAACGGCTCGCTCATGGGTCCTTCCAGCACGCGGCGGAGCCCATGCGGTGCGGGACTCAGTCGGCGCCGCGGCGGGTTCTCGGACGTCGCCGGCCGAGAACAGCCGCAGCGCCGCGCAAGTCGCTGCTCGAGTCGCGGATCCCGGTGCCCGACGGCGTCCGAGGTTCGGCCACCCGCACCACCACGCGAACGGCAAACCGAAAATCTCCTCAGCCCAGCAGCGCGGTCACGGTGAACAGCACCGGAACCGAGAGGATCGTCGACAGCAGGATCGACTCCCGCGCCAGCCGCACGCCCACGTTGTAGCGGGAGGCGTAGACGAACAGGTTCTGCGCGGCGGGCAGCGCCGAGATCACCACGGCGGCGAACAGCGAAGCACCGCTCATCCCGAACAGGCCCGCCCCGATCGAATAGGCCATAACCGGGTGCGCGAACGACTTCAGCCCGACCGAGACCAGCACCGGCCACCGCTCGGCTCCCCCGGCGGGCAACGTCGAACCGCACAGCGAGATGCCGAAGGCCAGCAGCACGGTCGGCACCGACAGGTGGCCCAGCAGCGTCAGCGGTTCGGCCACCGGCTGGGGAATGCGCGTCCCGCTCACCGAGAGCCCGACGCCGATCAGCGAGCAGATGACGATCGGGTTCCGGAACGGCGCCAGCACCCGCCCGAGCGCGGAACCGCGCGCACCGTCCTGGGTCGCGTCGATCACGGTGAGACCGATCGGGGTCATCACCAGCAGCTGGAACAGCATCACCGGCGCGACCAGGCTCGCGTCCCCGAGCACGTAGACCGCGATCGGGATGCCCAGGTTGCCCGCGTTGACGTAGCTCGAGCACAGCGCGCCGATGGTGGTGCGCCGCACGTTCCAGCTCCGCCACAACCCGATCAGCACGAACAACCCGGCGGCCGCGAACGTGCTCAGCGCCGTGACCAGCAACGGGGTGGAGAACAGCACCGAGACGTCGGATTCGGACAGCATCTGCATCAGCAACGCCGGCGTGCCGACGTAGAACGAGAGCTTGGCCAGCACGTCCCTGGCGTTGTCCCCGAGCACCTCGGTACGGCCGAGCACGTAGCCGACCAGCACGATGGCGCCGATGACGCCGAATCCCTGCATCACACCGGACACGAGATCTCGCCTCCGCCGCCGATGGCGCCGGGCCCGGGACCGGAGACCGGACGTGGACGCGCGCGAGTCATCTGCTCTTTCCTCGTCGAAGGTTCGACACTTCGCGGAGGCGCGCGGTGTTCGCGTCCAGTTCGACGCGTCACCGAATGTGGAGCCGAAACCGGCGCCATCCCGCGAGCCGCGATGCTCGGGAGCGCCCCACTCGGTTAGCGATCCTAAGCGATCTCGGACGCATCCGAGGTGCCGGAATGGCCACTCTCACACAATCGGGACGATCAGGTGTGCGGCCCCGGGTCGGCCGGGCGAACCGGGGTCACGTCGTCGCGACCACGGGAGTTCAACGGCGGCCCCGGAAGCGGGTCAGCATCGTAGAGCGGACCCGCTCGCCAGTTGCCCCACCTCGTTTCCCGGTGCGTGTGCAGCGCGGCCCGGGCGGGCAATGCCCGCGCGTGGTAGGGATCGACGACGTAGAGAGCTCCCCAATCCCGGGAGGGCTCGCCCGCGAGGTAGGTCGGGAGCTCGCGGTAGCTGGCCGCTACGTTGAGCCAGCCGAACGGGCCACCCCCGGACGGCGCCGACCAGGACTGGCCCATGTCGCGCATGATGCCGCCGCCCGCGACGCGGAACCTCGGCAGATCGGCCACGCCGTCGTGCAACCGCATCGGTTCCAGGCAGGGGTGCACCAGCGCGGCCGGCCATTCCACGAACGTCCGGTCGGCACCGATCACGTCGGTCATGTTCCCGAACACCGGAACGCGCGGGACGCTGAAGGCCAGCCAACCGTTCTCGTCGGTGCGGTGGTCGGTGGCCACCACACGCATCCGGTTCACCTCGCCCACCTGCAGGCGGACGTCCTGCCACCCGCCGTTGCGCACCACATCGCGGTGCCCGGTCACCCGGAATCCACCGGCGTCCTGCACGCCCAGCTCGACCCGCAGCGAGTTGGCACCGGACGAAGACCCCGCGAACTGCAGCACCACCGGCCGATCACCACCCCGCGGGACGTCGTACCAGGCCGAGCGCATCTCACCGGTCGCCGAGGGCTCCTCGGCGTAGGTGCCCCAGATGGGAGTGGCGTCGTCGCCGTACCCGTAGCGCGGGGCGAGGTCATCCGGGAAGCCGGAGCGGTGGAAACCGTGCGAACGCGAGCGCAGGTAGTCGGCGGGAACCGACATATCGGTGCTCACCCGCGGCTGCGCCCTCGCGGGCGCGAGGAGACCGCGCCGCGGATCGGCCTCGACCTGGACGTGATCGCTGAGACCGCAGCTCTCGCCGCTCAGCTGCGCGATGTTGTCGGCACCGAGGCTGTAGGTGCCGCGCTGGGATTCGATGCCCTTGACGAACAACCCGACCTCACCGGCCACGCACAGCGCGCAGATCAGCGTCAGCGGCGCCGCGCCGAACCGCAGCGCCCGGCGCCGGGCCTCGGGCGTGCGCACCGGCGGTTCGTCGTGGCGCACGTGCTCGACGACGGCCACCACGAACGCGGCGAAAGCCGCGAGCAGGAACGCCGTGCTGGCCTGCCTGCCATCGATGCTGGGTGCCTTGTCGAACCACGGGACGCCCCACTCGGAGACGTACCACCAGGAGTTCGTCCCGGTCACCGAGAAAGCGCACACCGACATCAGCCCGGCGAAGAACGCCGCCCGGTTCCGCCTGGATCGCAGCACCGCGGCACTGGTGGCCACGGCGGTCAGCGCCGCCAGCACCGCCCCGATGCCAGCCAGCACGCCGAAGTGGTGGGTGTGCTTGGTCGGCGTGGCCGCCAGCACCGCGAAGCACAGCACGGCGATGCTCAGCATCCGACGACTCGGACCGAGCGCGGCGCCGCGGATGCGGTGCCGCCGCAGCAGGACCACGCCACTGCCCACGATGCACAGGATCAGCAGCAGCACCGGGAACCGCCTGGTCAGCGAGCCGTCCGGATACTTGTCGAAGAGCTTCTCGTAGCGGGTCAGCTCCTCGTACCAGGAGCTGTCCGGACCGAACGCCGTTTTGAGCGCGACCGAGTCCAGCACCGTGCGCAGCGTCTGGTCGAAGAACACCCCGATCAGGATCAGCAGCCCCGCGGCCAGCAGCGGGGCCAGCACGGGCAGCGCACCGCGTTCGCGGATGCGCCGCCACACCATCCGCAGCAGCGGTTTCGCGGCCACCAGGAACGGCAGCACCGCGACCATGCCGTGCGGATTCGCGCCCAGTCCCAGCCCGGCCACGAGCAGACCCCACGCCGCCGGGGTGAGCCTGCCGGTCGCCACCGAACGCTCCACCAGGCACATCGAGGCGAGGAAGCACGCCACCACGACCGGTTCTGGCCGCAGCCCGTTGTTGTACGGCAGCCAGAACGCCAGGAACGCCGCGGCCGCCGCCCAGCCCGCGGAGCGGCTCAGCCGGATCTGCTGGCCGAGTCTGGGCAGCACGCCGCGACTGAGCAACAGCCAGCTGGTCGCACCGAGGAACAGCGCGGGCAATCGCACCCACGGTGTCGCGCTCGATACCTGCACCCACAGCGCGTAGAACTCGTAGAACCAGCCGAACGGGGACTCGGGGTTGCCGAACCAGCGGAAGTAGTTGGTGACGTACCCGGCGTCGTCGGCCGCGCGGAGCATCGTGAGGATGTAACCGTCGTCGGCGGTCATCGCCCCGATCAGCCACCACGCGATCAAGCCGCCGAACACCACGACGTCCCGCGCGTCCGGACGCCACCAGTTCCGCGGAGCCAACCGCACCGGCTTGCGAGCCTCGAAGCCGCGCAAGGCGAACATCGAGCCCAGGAAGCACAGCACGGACAGCACCATCGCCGCGGTCTTGAGCTGCGTGGGCGTGCTGTCGAACCGGTTGTCCGGGCGGATCTGCACGTCCAGGCCGCGCACGTCGTCGGTGCGCCCGTCCAGCTCGGAGTAGATGCCGGTGACCTGCGGCCGCTGATCGCCCTCGACCGCGGCGAGCGGGGCTCCGCCCGCTTCGGCATGCGTGCCCGCGGCGTCCGCGCGCAGCGTGATCGCGCAGTCGCCCGCCGGGACCGGTCCACCACCGATCTCCTCACCGCGCGACCAGACCTGCAGCTGCCCGTCGTCGACGCGCAGGCTCAGCCCGGTGGCCCGGCCGTAATCGGCTTCGGGGGCGTTGGTCGCCACCAGAACGCCCGGCTCTTCGCTGCGCAGGTCGAGATCGCGAGCGGAGGCGCACGGCACGTTCGCGGTGAGCCACATCGGCGCCTGGCTCACCAGCGGCGCGGATACCGACCGCGTGCCCTCGGCGGTGGGCCAGCGCAGCGTGCTGACGTCGAAGTTCACCGGTAGGAACGGCACCGCCAGGGCCAGCGCGGCCGAGATCAGACCGAGCACGGCGGCGCAGAGGCGCGCGCTCACGCTGGTTCGTCGCCGTTGCGTCCCTGTGGAAGGCCGACCCACGCGCTCGCCCACCTCAACCTCGCCGGACAGTCCCCGCAGAGCCTAAAGACCACCTCTCGACGAGAGGTAACCGGCGTGTCGATCGCGAACCGGAGCGAGTCGTCGGCACCTCGCGGCACCAGGCGCGCCGAGTCGCTCCAGCCCGGGCGATCGTGGGCCGAGCGCGGATCAAGCGGCCATCGCGGGCTCGCCTTCGAACAGCTCGGCGGGGTTGCGCCGAGCGTCCAGGAAGTACCCGACCCAAAAGCCGATGACTCCGGCACCGACGACGGCCAACGTTCCGACAGCTCGCAGCATTGGAGGTTCCCTCATTCCCGAAAAGCGCCCGACCGATTGGCCCCGGCAGAACTTTTGAGTCCGCTAGCCATGCTGAACTCGCCGGGTACCAGCGCTATTGCGTCAACAATAACGGGCCGTAACTCGAGCCACCACGCCACCCCCTGACCACGGATGGTAACGCGGAGTCACCGTCGTCCCCGCGAATGGCGTAGCGACCGCCCACCCGGGAAGGACCCCTCGCGGTCATGGCGCGCACGCAGCGCCTGGTCCTCTCGACCGGGCGATGATGCAGCTCACCCGGCCGGCGCCGTTCTCGCATAGCGACAGTTCGCATCCACCACCGAAAGTCACCCGCTCGGGCGGCGAGATCCGCCGCGCGGCGGTCAGGTACAGACCTCTCCCCCGATGTTCGCGGCCGAAACGCCGGCGACCGCGCCGGTGCCGACGTGCTCGCGCAGCGCGGCACAACCATCCACTGTGGATTTCCAGCGCTCGGCCCGGAGGACCGCATAGGCTGCGGGCGTGGTTGCTTTCGAGGAGTTCACCGAACCGCCGATCCCCGCCGACACCGCCGACCCGAACAGCGGTCCGCCGCTGCACGAGGCCTGTTCGCCGATCGGCGAGCTCGTCGGGATCTGGCGCGGCCGGGGCGAAGTCGACTACCCGACGATCAACGGGCCGTACCGCTTCGGCCAGCAGGTGACCATCTCGCACGACGGCAGGCCGTTCCTGCGGCACCAGGCCAAGGCGTGGCTGCTCGACGCCGATGGCAACGTGCTGCGACCGGCGGCGTGGGAGACCGGCTGGTGGCGTCCCGGTGCGAACGGCAGGTTGGAACTGCTGCTCAGTCACGCCACCGGCATTCTCGAGGTGTTCTACGGCCACGTCGATCAGCGGCGGTGGGAGTTCACCACCGATTCGGTGCTGCCGACCGACACCGCCAAGCAGGTCAGCGCCGCGCGTCGCAGCTACGCGCTGCGCGACGACGACGCCCTCGACTACGCCGAGAGCCGCGAGATGGTCGGTGAGCCGATGACGCCGCACGTCTCCGCCGAACTGCGACGCGTGCGCGCCTGACCGCTCCCTGCCCCGCGAAGCCGCCCGGGGCGGCCTCACCACTCTCATTAGCCAGCTATGCTTAATTTGTGAGCACCGATTCGGAACGCACGCGGGAAGCTTCCGAGGTTCGCCTGGGCGTGCAGCGCCTGGCTCGGCGGCTGCGCGCGGAGCGGGAGCCCGGCGAGCTGACGCCGAGCAGGTTCGCGGTGCTGGGCAGACTCGAGCGGGATGGCCCGGCCACCGCGAGCGCGCTGGCCTCCGCCGAGCGCGTCGCGCCGCAGACGATGGCACGCATCGTCCAGCACCTGCTGGACGCCGGTTTGGCCGAGCGAACCCCCGATCAGGTGGACCGGCGAGCGACGCTGATCCGCATCACCGAGCTGGGCCAGCAGCGGGTGCTGGCCGACCGCAGCAGGCACGAGGCATGGCTCGCGCAGGCGATGGACGAGCTCACCGACGTGGAACGGGAGCTGCTGGTGCTGGCCGCTCGGCTGCACGACCGGCTCGCCGAGAGCGCGCTCGACTGACGAACCATGTCGACAGCATCTGCTCAGAACGACAGCAACGCTGAACGCACGACGACTTCGCGCGAGCTCCCGTCCGGGTTCATCACGCCGATCGCGTTCGGCACCGTCCTGCAACCGCTGAACTCCTCGATGATCGCGGTCGCGCTGGTGGGGATCCGCGGCGCCTTCGACGCCGGGACCTCGGTGACCTGGCTGGTGTCCGCGCTGTACCTGGCCACCGCGGTGGCCTCACCGGCGATGGGCCGGATCGCCGACGTGTTCGGGGCGCGCCGCGCCAGCCTCGCCGGCTTCGCCCTGGTCGGCCTGGCCTCGGTCGCCGCTCCGTTCGCGCCGAACATCCCCCTGCTGGTGGTCTGCCGCGTGCTGATCGGCATCGGTACCGCGGCGCAGTACCCGTGCGGGGTGGCGATGGTGCGCCGCGCCGCCGATGAGCTGCGCGCCCGATCCGGCAACGCGCTGGCCACCCTGGCGGTGTGCTCGCAGGTCACGGTCGCGCTGGGGCCGACGCTCGGCGGACTGCTGGTCGGCGCGCTCGGCTGGCCGGGCGTGTTCTGGATCAACGTGCCGATGGTGCTCATCGGCATCGCGGTGATGCTGCGCTGGGGGCCGGCCGACCCGCCGCTGGAGCGCACCGGCAGGCTCGGCGCGCTGCTGCGGATCGACCCCGTGGGCATGCTGCTGTTCACGGTCGCGCTGACCGCGCTGATGTTCTGGCTGCTCTCGCTCGCCGACGTCGTGCGGTGGTGGTGGCTGATCGTCGCGGTGCCCGCGGGCATCGCCACCGCGTGGTGGAGCCTGCGCAGGCAGGAGCCGTTCCTGGACATGCGCCTGCTGGGGCAGCGCGCGCTGTCGTTGACCTACCTGCGCACGATCGTCACCTACACCGCGTTCTACTGCGTCTTCTACGGCATCCCGCAGTGGCTCGAGGAAGCGCGCGAGCTGGGACCGATGGGCGCGGGCCTGGTGATGCTGCCGATCCCCGCCGTCGGTGTGCTCTCCACGATCCTGTCCACGCGGCTGCAGCGCACGCGCGGGCCGTGGGCGTCGCTGGTGATCGGCAGCGCGGCGTTGTGCGCGGGCGGCCTGCTGCTGGTGGTGCCCGACGTGCGATCGCCGATCCCGCTGCTGCTCGCCATCGCCGCGGTGCTGGGCCTGCCCAACGGGTTCAACAACATGGGCAACCAGCGCGCGATGTACGCGCTCGCGCCGTCCGAGCACATGGGCGCCGCCTCCGGCCTCTACCGCACCTCGCAGTACGTGGGCGCCAACCTGGCGGCCGCGGTCCTGGTCCTCACGCTCGGCGTGACCCCGACCGACGCCGGCCTGCACCGGATGGGCGCGACGATCACGGTGATCGCGCTGTTCCTCCTGGTCACAGCTCTGATCGGTGCCTCACGAGCGCGCAGGCCCTAGTCCGGACAGCGGGAAACCCACCCGGAACGCGCAGAGGCTCCGCACCCTCGGATGCGGAGCCTCGCGTTGAAGTCCTTCGCGCGGACGAACCGCGCGGAGCACTCCGGAATCAACTGCTTGTCTTCGAGCTCGCGCCTACCGGCAGGAGACCGTCAGACAGAAGTGGACGCCGTGCCTCAGATGACGCGAACGTCGGCCGCCTGCGGGCCCTTCGGGCCCTGGCTGACCTCGTAGCTCACCTTCTGGTCCTCGTCGAGGCTCCGGAAGCCACGGGCGTCGATGGCGGAGTAGTGGACGAAAACGTCCGGGCCACCGTCATCGGGGGCGATGAAGCCGAAGCCCTTTTCCGAGTTGAACCACTTCACGGTTCCCTGTGCCATTCTTGCTCTCTCCTTCTGGGAGCCGGTACTACAACGAGCGATCACACTGCGCAACCACCCGGGCCGCTGATCGAACGCGGCAACTTGTCCAGCTACAACCAGAAAGCGCACGCTCGCATCAACATCCTGCGAGTGTGCGCGAACACGACCCCAGAAAAATACGACCAACCTGAACACTACACGCCCGCGCGCCCGATGTCGCCGAGGATCACTCCGCCGTGGCGTGATCGGCGACACATTTTCCGTCGAGATTGCTGGTCGCCGCCGACTCGAAATCCGGTCCTGTGTGGAAGTGATCTTGTCAAGCTTGTGCCACGGATCTTGTCGCCGCACGTCCCTCCAGGTGCACTGGTCGCACCAGCTCGGATGGGAGGCGCATGTCCCACAACCTGCTCGACGGACGCGATTTCAAGCTCGGCCTGTTCTCCCCCAACTGCTCCGGCGGCCTCGCGGCCACCACGGTCGCCGAGAGGTGGCCGGCCACCTGGTCCGGCAATCTCGAACTGGCGCGATTAGCCGACCGCACCGGCATCGACTTCATCCTGCCGATCGCGCGCTGGATCGGGTACCAGGGCAGCTCCGAGTTCCACCACAGCGTGCTGGAGCCGATCCCCTGGGCCGCCGCCCTGCTGGCCGCGACCAGTCGAGTCTCGATCTTCACCACCGTGCACACCGCGTTCAACCACCCGGTGGTCAGCGCGAAGCAGCTCGCCACGCTCGATCAGATCGGACAGGGGCGGACGGGCCTGAACATCGTCGCCGGGTGGAACGAACCCGAGTACCGGGCGATGGGCCTGGAACTGCCGGAATCCCACGAGGAGCGCTACGCGCTGGCCCAGGAGTGGTGGGATCACGTGTACGCGCTGTGGACCGAGGAGGGCAGGTTCGACCTGCCCGGCCGGTTCTTCGACCTGCGGGGCGTGGAATCGGCACCGAAACCGGTCGGCGGCGCGCTCCCCCTGATCAACGCGGGCACCAGCCCGCAGGGCAGGGCGTTCGCCTCGCGCAACGCGGACCTCGTGTTCACCGGTCTGCGCGACCCCGACGACGGCGCCGGGGTCGTCGCCGAGCTCGAGTCCGCCGCGAAGCGCGACCACGGCAGGCGGGTCGGCGTGCTCGCTCCGGCCTTCGTGGTGTGCAGGCCCACGCGCGCGGAGGCGGAGGAGTACCTGCGGCACTACGCCGAGGAGAACGCCGACTGGGAGGCCGTCGACGAGCTCATGAGGTTGCAGGGGATGTATTCCAAGGCCTTCACCGACGAGGTCCTCGCGAGCTTCCGGCCGCGCTTCGCGGCCGGCCACGGCACCTGTCCGCTGATCGGCTCGCCCGACGACGTGGCCGAGCAGATCGAACGCTACGCCGCGGCCGGCCTGACGGGCATGACCCTGTCGTTCGTCGATTACCTCGACGAACTCGAGCACTTCGCCGCCGAGGTGATCCCGCGGCTGGAGGCCAAGGGCATCCGGCTCTCCCGCGACTGATCGGCTCAGGCCAGCCGGGTGGAGGCGTAGCGCAGGTGCGCGCTCATCGCAGCGGCGGCCGCCGCTGCATCACCCGCCTCGATGGCGCGCAGCACCTGCTGGTGACCGGCGTGCGAGTCGCGCCGGGCGACCGCGATCCGGTGCGCCCTACCGCGCGCCTCCCTGATCCGCTCCGCACCGGATTCCACCAGCGCGGCGAGCAGCGGGTTGCGCGCCGCGCGGGCCACGCCGGAGTGGAACCGCTCGTCGAGCTCGGCCGCCCGCCGGGCGCTGCGGCCGGTTTCGCACTCCTCGAGGATCTCGCGCAGCAGGGCGAGGTCGGCCCTGGTCGCCCGCGCGGCCGCGCGGGAGGCGATCGCGGGCTCGACCGTCGCGCGCAGGTCCTGCACGTCGTGCAACCCGCGCTGCCCCGTGTCCAGCGTGCCGAGCAGCCCGTCGACGACACCGCTCGCCGGGGCGATCACCGTGCCGCGACCGCGTCGCCGATCCACGATCCCCTTGAGCTCGAGTTCGTGGATCGCCTCGCGCACCGTGGCGCGGCTGGCGCCGAGCAGCTCGGCGAAGTCGCGTTCGGAAGGCAGCCGGTCGCCCGCGCGCAGCTCGCCGCGCACCAGCAGCCCGCTGATCAGCGCGGCGAGACCGGCCGGGCCGGAACGCGCGTCGACGGCCAACGCCGTCCAGTCGATCACCCGAAGCGCCATCAGGACTCCTTGGCTAGACCGTGCAGGTGCGCCAAGCTACGAGTTCGGCACCCCGCGCGCGGCCGTTTTCGGCGATCTTTTGCATTCGCGCACGCCGGGCGGCTATTCGAACCGAGCGGTGTCCCCCGCGCCGCGGCGGACGATCTCCGGTTCATCGCCCGAGAAGTCGATGACGGTGGTCGGTTCGACACCGCAGTCGCCGGAGTCGATGACCGCGTCCAGGACGTTGTCGAGCTCGTCCTTGATCTGCCATCCCTGGGTCATCGGGTCCTCCTCCCCGGGCAGCAGCAAGGTGCTCGACAGCATCGGCTCGCCGAGCTCGGCCAGCAGCGCCTGGGCGGCCACGTGATCGGGGATGCGCACGCCGACGGTCTTCTTCTTCGGGTGCATCAGCCGCCGCGGAACTTCCTTGGTGGCGGGCAGGATGAAGGTGTACTCGCCCGGAGTCGCGGCCTTGATCGCGCGGAACACCGCGTTGTTGATGATCACGAACTGGCCGAGCTGAGCGAAGTTCTCGCACACCAGGGTGAAGTGGTGCCGGTCATCGAGGTCGCGGATGGTGCGGATCCGCTCCATCCCCTCCTTGTTGCCCAGCTGAGTGCCGAGCGCGAAGCACGAGTCGGTCGGATAAGCGATCAACCCGTCGTTGCGCACGATGTCGACCACCTTCCCGATCGACCGCGGCTGCGGGTTTTCCGGGTGCACGTCGAAGTACTTCGCCATGCGGGACAGGATAGGAGCCCTGACCAGACCCGCGCCCGCCTCGACGTCCCGGCGAGTCGTGCGCCGAATTCCGCTAGCCGGACGAGAAACGGGCGCCCTCGACGGAGGGCGCCCGATCGTCAGCCGCAGGTCGCGAGCATTTCGTGCAGTGCCCGCTTTTCCGCCTGGGTGACGGTGAGGTCGTAGGTGTTCTTGACCTCGACCCAATCGCCCGCGTAGTCGCACCACTGCCCCTCGGCCGAGGGCTTCCAGGTCGACGGGTCCTGGTCACCCTTGCTGCGGTTGGAACTCGAGTCCACGGCCACCAGTTGCGGCGAGTTCATGTCGTTGGCGAACTTCTCGCGCTCGGCGTCGGTCCACTCGTTCGCACCGCTGCGCCAGGCGTTGGCCAGCGGAACCATGTGGTCGATGTCGACCTCGGAGTCGTCGGTGATCTTCTCGCCGGTGTAGGAGCTGGTCCAGGATCCCGAGGTCGGCTGGCAGCGGTTGTCGGTCCGGACGTTCTCGCCGTCGCGGGCCAGCACCGCCTCCCGGGTGTTGCAGTTCTTGCCCGCCTCGGGTTGCGCGTTCCAGTGGTCGAACCGGTCTCGCGAGTAGCCGTCCATCGATGCCGCCGGTGCGACCTTCAGCTGATCCACCTGATCGGCGGCCGGTCCGCTGGCCGAGCTGACGTCCTGGTCGAACAGGCCCGACTCGAAGACGACCCACATCAACCCGAGTAATGCCGCGGCCACCACCGACGACCAGGTCTTCTTGCTCATCGACCGAGTTCCCCCTTCCTGCTGCGGATTTCGCAACATTCGATCATCCGGCCGCGCGCGGAGCACGCATCCACGCGGGCGCAGTGGCACGCCCCACAGCAGCGCACGCCGCCGTTGCGGTCCCGGCTACCCGCCTTCGACCGAAACACGGGCTGCCGCAGTCGTTCAGCGCCATTCGGGCGAATCCGGCCCGCTCCCCCGGCCCGCCCGGCGCGGTCGCTGGGCGCTCGGCGGTGGACATCGAGGACTACGCGATTCCTGCCGGCGGGGCGGTATCGGGCGGCGGTGACCGCACCGCGCTCGACCTGGTGGAGCTGGCGCGGCAGGAGAATCCGCGTCCTGCGCCGACGCGGTTCCGCGCACCCCGGTGCATCCGGCCGCGGACGAGTGGACGCCGCCAGCCAACAGCATCCGCTGCCCCGGCCGCGTGGCCGCACCGACCCGGCCGGTGATGCTGCGCTGGGGGCCGCGGGCACTTCCCGATCGAGGAGCCGGGTCCGTCCCAGCTGTCCAGCACGATGCGCGCTCGTGGAAGGCCTCGCGCCGACCGGCCGACCGGCCCGCGTCGCAGCGCGGGTGAGCGACGGGAACGATATGCAACACGTTGCATTGCAACCAGGTGCATAGTAGCGTCCGCCTCGCCGGCGCCGGTTCGCGTCGGCGAGCACCGCGCAGGAGCGAGGAAGGTAGTGAGCATCGTGCTTCGGACCAGGTTCACCGAGGAGTTCGGCGTCGAGCACCCGATCGTGCAGGGCGGGATGCAATGGGTCGGGCGCGCCGAGCTGGTGGCCGCCGTGGCCAACGCCGGTGCGCTGGGCATGCTCACCGCGTTGACCCAGCCCACTCCGGAGGACCTGGTCAAGGAGATCGAGCGGTGCCGCGACCGCACCGACAAGCCGTTCGGCGTGAACCTGACGATCCTGCCGACGATCACTCCCCCGCCCTACGCCGAGTACCGGCAGGCGATCATCGAGTCCGGCGTCGGGATCGTGGAGACCGCCGGATCGAACCCCGCCGAGCAGCTGGCCGCGTTCCAGCCCGCGGGCGTCAAGGTCATCCACAAGTGCACCAGCGTCCGGCACGCGCTCAAGGCGCAGCAGCTGGGCGTGGACGCCGTCAGCATCGACGGCTTCGAGTGCGCCGGGCACCCCGGCGAGGACGACATCCCGGGACTGGTGCTCATCCCCCGGGCCGCCGACGAGCTGAGCATCCCGATCATCGCCTCCGGCGGCTTCGCCGATGCGCGCGGGCTGGTCGCCGCGCTCGCGCTCGGCGCCGACGGCGTGAACATGGGCACCCGCTTCATGTGCACCGCCGAGTCGCCGATTCACGACGAGGTCAAGCAGCACATCACCCGGGCCGGTGAGCGCGACACCGAGCTGATCTTCCGCCCGCTGCGCAACACCGCCCGCGTGGCCAGCAACTCGGTCAGCCGCGAAGTGGTCGAGAAGCTCGACGCGGGCGCCGGTTTCGAGGACGTGCGCGAGCTGGTCGCCGGTGCGCGCGGCCGCGAGGTCTACGAGCGGGGCAACACCGAACTGGGCATCTGGAGCGCGGGTATGGTCCAGGGCCTGATCGACGACGTGCCGACCGTCGACGAGCTGGTCACCCGGATCACCGGGCAGGCGCGCGAGCTCATCGGCGACCGGCTGGCGCGGACGATCACGAGCTGAGCCGCGAGAAGGAGGCCCGGAAGGTGTCCCTGGAGTACGCGATCCTGGTGTCGCTGCGCGAACGAGCCGGCTCGGGTTACGAGCTGGCCCGGCGCTTCGACAAGTCCATCGGGTACTTCTGGGCGGCCAGCCATCAGCAGATCTACCGCAGCCTCAAGCGGATGGTCGACGCGGGCTGGATCGACTGCGACGAGGTCGCGCAGGACAAGCGGCCGGACAAGAAGGTCTACCGGGTCAGCGAGGACGGCGCCGCCGAGCTGGCCCGGTGGATCGGCGAGCCGGCCACGCCCTCCTCGACGACTCGCAACGACCTGTCGGTCAAGCTGCGCGGCGCCTCCTTCGGCAACACGGCCGAGGTCATCGCCGAGATGACCAGGCATCGCGACATGCACGCCGAACGGCTGGAGCTCTACCGCACCCTCGAGCAGCGCGATTTCCCCGTTCCCGCCCGGCTGACCGGGAGGGAACTGCACCAGTACCTGGTGCTGCTCGGCGGGATGCGCGTCGAGGAGGCGTTCCTGTCGTGGTGCGACGAGTCGATCAAAGCGCTCGAGAACGACGGAGGAGAGGCATCGTGAACGCCGCAGCACGCTTCCGGACGGCCATCGACGCGGGCGATTTCGACGCCGCGGTGGAGTTGTTCGCCGAGGACATCCGCTTCTACAGCCCGGTGAAGTTCAAGCCGTTCGAGGGCATCGACACGGTCCGGGCGCTGTTCCGCGTCCTGCAGCGCACGTTCGAGGACTTCCGCTACGTCGGCGACTTCCCCGGCCGCGGCGAGGCCCCCGACGGGACTGAGACCGGTGCTCACGTGCTGCACTTCCGCACGGTGGTCAACGGCAAGCAGGTCGAGGGCATCGACCTGCTGCACCTGGACGAGAACGACCGGATCACCACCTTCACCGTGATGATCCGGCCGATGTCGTCGCTGCAGACCGTCAGCGAAGCCGTCTACGCGGGTCTGGCCGCCGACGGCGTGGTCGGCTGACGACCCGGCCTGCGGTCGCGCTACCGGTCACCAGATCTCGCCGACCCACTCCGGGTGGTCGATGAACGGGTTCCGGTTGTGCTGGAAGTCGGTGTAGATGACCTCGTTGCGGCGCTGCTCGAAGGCGTCCGGCGGGTCCTGCTCGTGCCACTGCTTCAGCACCGAGACCTTGCCGATGTTCGGGGCGCTGCCGTTGTCGACCTGGTCGTTGACCTCCAGGTCGGCGAACCCGTCATCGCCCTCGTAGCGCACCGACATGTAGAAGATCATGCGGGCCACATCGCCCTTGACCTCGTCGCGGGGTTCCCAGGAGTCGTCATCGGTGAAGTTGCCCGGTGCCTCCTCGGACTCGGCCCCTCCCGCGTCGAAGTCCTTGTTGCCGCGGTCGGAGTTGACCGTGACGTCGGTGGGCCGCAGGTGGTGCACGTCGGTGCCCGGGCCCGGCACGGTGTCGAAGTCGCCGTGGGACTTGGCCCAGACGTGCTCGCGGTTCCACTCGTCCGCGTCGCCGCCGTGTTCGGCCTTGCTCTGCGACCGGCCGGAGTACAGCAGCACGACGTTGCCGCTGTTGTTCGGGTCCTCGTCGGTGACCTGCAGCGCGTCCCAGACGTCCGAATAGCTCAGCGTCGTGACGTCGCTGCTGATGATGCCGTGCAGCGCGGCTTCCAGCTCCGGGCCGGTCTTGCCGACCGCGTCCTGGTAGTAGTCCGCAGCGCTGGCCGGCGCGGCCGTCTGGGCCGGTGCCGCCGCCGCGGCCGTCGTCGGCACCGCCACGAGCACGGCTCCGCATAACAGTGCCAGGGGTTTCCGTCGGGTAATGCGCATGGACTCGTCCTCTCGCTCTCGCGGACGAGTCGGAGGGTGCCACAAATCCGATCACCAGTTGGTGAATCAATTCTGGTGACGCGATGAACCGTGCGCGACGAATTTCGCTGGAACTGCGTTCTCATCAACCCGTGATGACTGCCTCGACCTTCGACGACACACCCTGCAGAGGTCATCGTTCCCGTTTCGCCGCAGGCCAGAAAACGGCAACAACGGGAATGGTCAGCACCATCAGCAGCGCCGGCAAACCGAATCCGAGCGCGGCGTCGTACCGATACAGCGCGGTGAAGGCCGCCGGGGCGGCGGCCATGCCGAGAAAGCGCCACGCGGTGACCACCGAGATCGCGCCACCACCGCCCCTGGCCCGGCCGAGGACGGTGGAGTTGATCCCGACCAGGATCAGCTGTCCGCACGCACCGGCCAGCGCCCAGACGGCCACCACCAGCGGCAGGTAGGTCAGCACGCCGACCGAACCGACCACCAGCGCGGCCATCAACAGCCCGGTGATGACCACGGCGCGTTCCCCGAACCGGTCCACCGCACCGCCGGTCAGCCGGGCGGCCAGGACACCTGCGATGCCGTACCCGGTCAGCACGAGCCCGCGCGCGCCGGAGGAGAGCGCGAAGGCGTCGTCGAGGCGCAACGACACCAGGAACGGAAGTCCGGCCGAGCACATCCAGGCCACCGCGCAGACCGCTCCGGCCAGCACGACCACCGGATGCCACGCGTCGCGCAGCGTCGAGGGACTCCGCGCGGTCCCGGCCGGATCCGGTGGCAGCGGGTTCAGCGCCAGCCCGGCGGAGACCACGGCCAGGCCGACGAACGCCAGCTGCCAGGCGCTTTCGGCGGCCAGGCCACCCACCAGCGGTGCCGAGGTCTGCCCGATCGCCTGCATCGATCCCATGGTTCCCAGCGCACGCCCGAGGCGGTGCTTGGGCGTGCCTTCGGCGACCTTGGCCAGCAGCAGCGGCGTGGTGAAGGCGTTGGCCGCGCCCTGCAGCGCTCGGGCGCCCTGGAACAGCCAGAAGCTCGGCGCGATCGCCCCGAGCAGCGCGGCCACCCCGTAGGCCAGGTACGCCCAGCGGATGGTGCGACCGGTGCCCCACCGCTCGCCCAGGTTCCCGGACACGAGCATGATCGCCGCGAACGGCAGCAGGTAGGCGGTCATCGAACTGGCCGCCAGCCCTGGCGAGATGCCGTACGTCCCACCGAGCTCGGGCAGCATGGCCGCGACGACACCACCGCCGAAGGGGCCGAGCAGACCGCCGACGTAGAGCGCGATCCGGCCGTTCATCGCCTCACCCGACTACCTCCCGAACCACGATCCATTAGCCGACCGAACGGTATCACCCGGACATGGGGCTCAGTCGTGACAGTTTTGCCTAAAACTGTGCGCCCTGGCGCCCGAAATGCCCGCACAGTTTTAGGTAAAACTGTCACGTCCGCTGCGGGCTCGCAGGGGCGCGAGAGGCTTCAGACCGTGACGAGTTCGGCGCCTGCGAGGCTTTGGAAGGGCGCTAGGGCCGCCGGGGGTGCCTCATCGTCGGTGACCAGGGTCCACGTCGCAGGTAACGGCGCCCAGGCGTTGAACGGGGCCGCGCCGAGCTTGCTGCGATCGGCCAGCACGTAGACCTCGCGAGCCCGCGCGATCATCTGCTCCTTGAGCCGGGTCTGCAGCAGGCTGGCCTCGCAGATGCCCAGCCGGGCATCGAGACCGTCGGCGCCGACGAAGACCTTGTCGGCAGAGATCCGCGACAACGTCAGCTCGGCCAGCGGGCCGACGAAGCCCTGGCTGATGTGCCGCATCTCCCCACCGAGACCGATCACCTGCACCGCGTCGGCATCGACCAGTTCGGTGAGCACGGAGATGCCGTTGGTCACCACGGTGAGCCCGGAGTGCTCGCGCAGGTGGTGCGCCAACCGCCCGGTCGTCGTTCCCGCATCGAGCAGCACCGTGTCACCGGGCGCGATCTGCTTCGCGGCCCAGCGCGCGATGCGGTCCTTCTCGGCATTGGCCAGCGCGGTTCGCTGGCCCAGCGAGGGCTCTCCGGTCGTGGCGGGCATCGCGCCGCCGTAGGTGCGGGCGAGCTTGCCCTGCTCGGTCAGCAGCGACAGGTCGCGGCGGATCGTCGAGGACGTGACCGACAGGGCGTCGGCCAGCTCCTCGACCTGCACCGCGCCCTGCTCGGTGACCAGGCGCTCGATGAGCGCGCGCCGTTTGCCCGCGGTCATCCGGTGTCCGAAATCGGTGCCCACGCCGCGATCCTCCCAGAACCGGGCGCGATTTCAGGGCCGGGTGGCCAGGGTCGCGGCCTGCCGCAGCGCCTCCAGCATGCTTCCCGCGTCGGCAGCGCCCGTACCCGCGATGTCGAAGGCCGTTCCGTGATCGACCGAGGTGCGGATGACCGGCAGTCCGACGGTGATGTTCACCCCGGCCTCCAGGCCGAGGATCTTCACCGGCCCGTGCCCCTGGTCGTGATACATCGCCACCACCAGGTCGAAATCACCGCGACCTGCGCGGAAGAACACCGTGTCGGCGGGCAGCGGCCCCTGCGCGTCGATGCCGTCGGCACGGCACTCCGCGAGAGCGGGCTCGATCTTGTCCTCCTCCTCGCCGCGCCCGAACAGCCCGTTCTCCCCGGCGTGCGGGTTGATGCCGCACACCGCGATTCTCGGCGCGGCGACACCGGAGTCGACCAGAGTGCGGTGACCGCGGCGCACGGTTCGCTCCACCAGCCCGGGTTCGATCCGCTCGACCGCGTCGAGCAGACCGACGTGAGTGGTCACGTGGATCACCCGCACCTGCCCGGTGGAGAGCATCATCGACACCTCGGGCACACCGCACAGCTCGGCCAGCAGCTCGGTGTGACCCGGGTAGCGGTGCCCGGCGGCGTGCAGCGCCGCCTTGTTCAGCGGCGCGGTGCAGATCGCCTGCACGCGACCGGCCATCGCCAGCTCGGCGGCCTTGGCCACGTACTGGTAGGCGCCCTCACCGGCGGCTTCGGACAGCTGCCCGAACGGGAGGTCCCCGGGCACGACATCCAGATCCAGCACCTCGATGACGTCCGGCTGGCCGGTGGCCTCCGCGGGGTCGGCGACGGGTTTGATCCGCGCGTCGACACCGCAGAGCTCCGCGGCACGGGTCAGCCGGCCCGCATCGCCGATCACGACGCAACGGGCGAGCCCGCCCAGCTCCGGCGAGGACAGCGCCCGGACGACGATCTCCGGGCCGACGCCTGCGGCATCGCCCATGGTGACGGCAATGGTCGGAAGGCTCATGCGGCGAGCACCTTTCCCCGCACCGCGTTCACGGCGCGGTGCAGCGAATCCGGCGTCCCGAAACCGCCCGCCTTGGTGATGATGTAGCCGGGCTGGGGCTCCACCGTCCGGGAGAGCACCACTCCGGGTTCGAGCTCGTTGAGCAGCCGCAGGCCGCTCACGCCGCGGCGGCTCAGCACCGCCCGTGCCGTCTCGCCGCCGGTGAGCACCAGCAACCCGGCGCGCTCGGCTGCCGGGGCGCAGACCTCGCCCAGCGCGGAGTTCAGCCCGCGAGCAAGGCTCGCATCGACCGGACCGTCCACTGTGACCAGGACGTCGCCGGTGGCCAGATCCTCCCCCAGCGACTCGGCGAGCCGGGCCAGCGCGGCGGCATCGGCGTCGACCAGGTCGCGCGCGTCCAGTCTGCGAGTGTGCGCGAAGTGCTCGGCGAGGTAGTCCGCCTGTTCGCGGGAGGCGTGGTGGGCGCTGCCGACCACGGCCAGCGCCGGGCCGTCGATCGGCGGCGGCGGTTCGATGTCGCCACCGGGGCGCAGCTCTTCGGCGAGGGCGTCGGCCAATCCCGCCGATCCCGCCCAGACCGGCTGCGTCGGGGCCGACGAACCCGCCGCGACCACGGCCCGCAGATCTGCCTCCGAAACCGCGTCGCAGACCACGACATCGGCCTCGCCCAGCAGCTCGGCCACGCGTGCGCGCAGTTGCGCGGGCTTGCCGCGCACCGAGGCCAGGGCGACGTGGCGCACCCGCAGCCCGTCCAGCGCGGAGGCGATGTCCTCCGGTGCGGGATCGTTCTCCAGCGCCCAGGAATCGGTGTGGTGCAACGGAATTCCGTCGATGTGCACGACGCCGCCGAGCACGGTGCGGCCGGTCGCCGGCGAGGCCGGGCACAGCAGCACCCCGGCGCTCGGCGCGCATTCCAGGACCGCGCGGAGTTCGGCCGCGACGTTGCCGCGCAACGTCGAATCGAGCTTCTTGAACAGCACACGACCTGCGGCGTGCCCGTGCAGCGCTTCCTGAACGCGCTTGGCGGCCAGGTCGGATTCGAGATGCCGGCTGTCGGTGTCGGCGACGAACACCTCGGCGTCTCCGGTGTCGTCCAGAGCCAACAAGGTGCGCATTTCGCGCAACGCAAACGGAACTCCGGAATCACCGGCACCGCTGAGGTCGTCAGCCACGACCAGGACTCGCGATCCCATGATCACCTGCTCTTCTGTTCGCCGGGCCACCCGACGAACCACCCTCCGTCGGGTCTGGTAGCACGATAGTGACGTCTGCGCGAATCACGCAATACTCGGTTCGTGAAAGTGCACAACGCGCACTCGGCCGCAGTCGCGTCAGCCCTCGGTGGCCAGGCCGGCAGGCAGGTGCTCGGAGAGGAGCTCGAACAGGCGGTCCGCGTCGACGGGTTTCGTCAGGTGAGCGGTCGCTCCTGCGGCGAGGCTGCGTTCCCGGTCGATCTGCATCGCCTTGGCGGTCACGGCGATGATGGCGAGGTCCCGGTAGCGCGGCATCTCGCGGATGAGCCGGATGGTTTCGTTGCCGTCCAGGCTCGGCATCATCACGTCCATCAGGACGACGAGGATGTCGCCGTGCTCGCGCAGCGCCTGCAGCCCGTCGACGGCGTTGCCCGCGTGCACGACCTGCAGGCCGTGCTGCTCCAGCAGGGTGCGCATCGCGCGCAGACCGCGCTCGTCGTCGTCGACGACCAGCACCTTCTCCCCGTTGAACCGGGCGGTGCCGGACAGCCGCGGGCGCTCCGGCGGGGCCTTGGGTTCAGTGGCCGACGGCGGGGGGTCGATGCCCTCCACGGCGACGTCCATGCTGCTTTCGGCCTCGGTGGGCGCGCGCGGCAGCGGAGGCTGTTCGACCTCGCCCGAGCCGGTGCCGGATTCGCCCTCGGTTTCCCCGGATGGACCCGGCTCGCTCGCCAGGTAGAGGCTGAAGCTGCTGCCCTGGCCCGGCTCGCTGCGGACCTGGAGCTCACCGCCGAGCAGCTCGCTGAACTCGCGGCTGATGGACAGGCCCAACCCGGTGCCGCCGTACTTGCGGACCGTGGTGCCGTCGGCCTGCTGGAAGGCCTCGAAGATGTGGTCGAGCTTGTCGGCCGCGATGCCGATGCCGGTGTCCCGAACGGTGAACACCACTCGCTGCCGGGCTCCGCGGAGCTCGGGCAGCTGGACCTCGGTGGGCTGCGCGGGCCGGATGCGCAGTTCGACGACGCCGGTGTCGGTGAACTTGATCGCGTTGGACAGCAGGTTGCGCAGCACCTGCTCCAGCCGGTTGCGATCGGTGCGCAGGCTCGGCGGCAGCGACGCCGAGACCACCACGTTGAACTCGAGCCCCTTGTCCGCGGCCTGCGGCCGGTAGAGCTGCTCGAGCTGGCCCGCCAGCTCGCCGACTTCGACCTCCTCGGACAGCAGCCGCATCTGACCTGCCTCCACCTTGGACAGATCGAGGACATCGTTGATCAGCTGCAGCAGGTCGCTGCCCGCCTGGTGGACGGTCCTGGCGAGATCGGCCTGCTCCTCGGTGAGGTTGCCTCCCATGTTGTCGGCCAGCAGCTTGGCGAGGATCAGGATGCTGTTCAGCGGCGTGCGCAGTTCGTGCGACATGTTCGCGAGGAACTCGGACTTGTAGGCCGACGCCAGCGAGAGCTGGCGGGCCCGGTCCTCGAGCTCCTGGCGGGCCTGTTCGATCTCGAGGTTCTTGTTCTCGATGTCGCGATTGCGGCTGGCCAGCAGCGCGGCCTTGTCCTCGAGTTCGGCGTTGGAGCGCTGCAACTCGCTGCGCTGCTCCTGAAGCTGGTCGGAACGCGCCTGCAGTTCGCTGGTCAGGTGCTGGGATTCGGTCAGCAGCGCCTCGGTGCGCGAGTTGACGATGATGGTGTTGGCCTCGATGCCGATGGTCTCCCGGAGGCGTTCGAGCAGGTCCAGGTGCACCGGGCCGAAGCTCTCGATGGTCGCCAGCTCGATGACGCCGAGCACCTCCCCCTCGAACAGCACCGGAAGGAGGACCAGCTGCTTCGGGGACGCCGAGCCGAGCCCGGAACCGATGCGCACGTAATCCGGCGGAGCCTCCTGCACGACGACGGTGCGCCGGTCCGCGGCCGCCTGGCCGACCAGTGATTCGCCCAGCCGGAATCGAAGCGGCTCCTGCTCGTCGACCACGCGGCCGTAGCCGGCGGCGTGCTCGAGGACGGTCTTGCCCTCGTCGGTGGTGCGCGCGAGGAAGAACGCCCCGGCGTGCGCCGAGACCAGCGGCGCGACCTCGGACATGATCAGCTGCGCGAGCTCCACCAGGTCGCGCTGGCCCTTCATCAGCGCGGACAGCCGGGCGAGATTGGTCTTGAGCCAGTCCTGGTCCCGGTTGGCCCTGGTGGTCTCCCGCAGGTTGCCGATCATGGCGTTGACGTTGTCCTTGAGCTCGGCGACCTCCCCGGAGGCGTCCACCGTGATCTGCTGGGACAGATCGCCATCGGTGACCGCGGTGGCCACCTGCGCGATCGCGCGGACCTGCGTGGTGAGGTTGCCCGCGAGGCTGTTCACGCTCTCGGTCAGGCGCCGCCAGGTGCCCGAGACGTCGGCCACCTCGGCCTGACCGCCCAGCTTGCCCTCGGTGCCCACCTCCTTGGCCACTCGGGTGACCTCCGAGGCGAACGCCGAGAGCTGGTCGACCATCGTGTTGATCGTGCTCTTGAGCTCCAAGATCTCCCCGCGCGCGTCCACGTCGATCTTCTTCGACAGGTCGCCGCGCGCCACGGCCTTGGTCACCTCGGCGATGTTGCGCACCTGGCCGGTGAGGTTGTCGGCCATGATGTTCACGTTGTCGGTCAGGTCCTGCCAGGTTCCGGCGACCCCGTGCACGCGAGCCTGACCACCCAGCTTGCCCTCGGTGCCCACCTCCCTGGCCACGCGGGTGACCTCCGAGGCGAACGCCGAGAGCTGGTCGACCATCGTGTTGATCGTGCTCTTGAGCTCGAAGATCTCCCCGCGCGCGTCCACATCGATCTTCTGGGTGAGGTTGCCGCGCGCGACCGCGGTGGCGACCTGAGCGATGCTGCGCAGCTGCACGGTGAGGTTGTCGGCCATGTAGTTCACCGAGTCCACCAGCCCGCGCCACACGCCCTCGGCGCCCGGGACCTCGGCCTGGCTGCCGAGCCGCCCCTCCCTGGCGACCTCGCGGGAGACCCGGGAGATCTCGCCCGCGAAGGCCGACAACCGGTCGACCATGCCGTTGATGGTGTCCTTGAGCTCGCCCATCTCACCATAGGCCTCGACGGTGATCTGCCGGTTCAGATCTCCCGCGGCCACCGTCCTGGCGACATCGGCGATCTCGCGCAGCTGAGCGGAGATTCCCGCACCCACGTCGTTGATCGCGTCGGCGACATCGCCCCAGCGGCCCTGGTGCGCCGGACCGAGGTCGATCGGCTCGACCTGCCACTCCCCGCGCGCGACGGCACTGCCGAGGCGATCGAGCTCGGCGAGCAGGCGCCCGTTTCGCTCGGCGAGCTCGTTGAAGACCTCGGCCGCCTCCGCGGCCGGCCCGGAAGCGACCAGCCGCCGCCGGAAGTTCCCATCGCGCAGCTCGCGCAACGCGGGCACGAGCCTGGCCAGCGCCTGGGCGGCCTCGTCCCGTTCCGGCGGTTGTGACGACATGACGACCTCCCGCCGCGCGGGCTAGTTCGGTCAGCGGTTGCGCGAATCCCGATCCATGCGCAGTTCGGTGGCCAGCACCGCGGCTTCGCTGCGGTGCCGCATCGCGAGCTTGGCCAGCACCTGCGAGACGTGGTTCTTGACCGTCTTCTCCGCCAGGAACATCCGCCCCGCGATCTCGCGGTTGGTCATGCCCTCGCCGACGAGCTCGAAGACCTCGCGCTCGCGCTCGGTGAGTTCTCGCAGCGGGTCGGCCTGCTCCTGCTGCTGGCGCAGCCAGTCCAGCATCGCCTGGGTCTTCTGCTGGCTCAGCAGCGACCGGCCCGCGCCGATCGTGCGAATGGCCCCGACCAGTTCCTCGGCCACCACGCCCTTGAGCACGAACCCCGAGGCGCCGGCGAGAATCGCGTCCATCAGCGCCTCGTGGTCGTCGAAGGAGGTCAGCATCAGGCACCGCAGCTCCGGCATCCGAGACCGCAGCTCGCGGCACAGCTCGACGCCGTTGCCGTCGGGCAGGCGCACGTCGAGCACGGCTACGTCGGGTTCCTGCCCGGGCACCCGGGCCAGCGTTTCGGCGATGGTGCCCGCCTCGCCGACCAGTTCGAGGTCGTCCTCTGCTCCGATCAGCGCGGCGACGCCGCGTCGAATCACCTCGTGGTCGTCGACCACGAACACCCGTGTGCTCATTGCTAGCTCCCGCGCTCGGTCATCCTTGCGCCTGCCGAGCAGGATAAGCGGCCGGGAGCGCGGTCGCCGGATCCAGCTAGCCTCGTGCGTAGATGCTCTCGACGAAGTGCGCGAGCTGGTCGTCGGTCAGCGCCCTGGCCAGGTCGGCCTCGCTGATCATGCCGACGAGCCGGTGCTCGGAGATCACCGGTACCCGACGCACCTGGTGACCCTCCATGGTCTCGAGCACTTCGCCGACGTCGGCGCGGGCGTCCACCCAGTGCGGTGTCCCCTGGGCGATTTCGGATGCCGGCACCTCGGCCGGGTTACGGTTCTCGGCGCAGCAGCGCAGCACGATGTCGCGGTCGGTGACGATGCCGTGCAGCCGGTCGTCGCGACCGCAGATGGGCAGTGAACCGACGTTCAGATCGCGCATCATCCGCGCGGCCTTGTCCAGGTACTCGTCCTCGCCGATGCATTCGGCACCGGCGTGCATGATGTCGCGCGCAGTAGTCATGATCGCCCCTCTCACCGCGGATTACGGGTCCTCAGCGGAGTACCCGTACGCTCCTGCGGCGAAACCGCGCGCGAGGGGTCAGTACTCGCGCATCAGCCGGTCGAAGGCCGCGTTGGCCGCACCCCACTCGTGGGTGAGCAGTTCGGCGGGCACCTCCGGCCGCGGATCGGCGTCGACGGTGACCACGAATCCGCGTTCGGACCGGCGCCTGCGCAACTGCACCAGGTGCCCGCCCTGCGAGCGACCGAAGCGCTCACCGTTGTCCGAGGATTCGACCTGCCCCGGTTGCAGCGTAACCATGTTGGACATGCCTTCGTTGTAGCGCAGGAAGGCCACCATGGCAGTCCCCGAACTCGCTACGCATCCGGCGCGCTCGTCATCGCGCACCACCGGCTCCGCCGAGCCGCTCGGGTTCCGCCGCCCGCGCACCGAGCAGAGCAGTTCCCGGACATGCCTAGAGGTGGCCTCGCACGCGCCGGTAGAGCGGCCAGACCAGCAGCGCGTTGTAGGCCAGCCCGATGGCCAGGTACGGCCACCAGGTACCACCGTCGAAGACCACCCAGAACGTCTTCGACGGCCAGTAGGTGGGCACGATCCCGAACGGCCATTGCCAGGCCGGGTCCAGGAAGTAGGGCACCAGCGGGACGCCGGCCAGCAGCAGGCCGAGGGCGCGGATGATCGCGACGCCCTCGACCTTGTTGCCCGCGAAGCCCAGCAGCAGCAAGGCCACCAGCAGCGCGCAGCTCCCGCCGAGCACGCCGACCAGCAGCGTGCCGGGCACGGCCGCCGCCGGGAGCAAACCGGTGCCCCACGTGGTCAGCAGCGTGATGACCGTGGTCAGCACCAGCGCCGCGCCCGCGCGGTAGCGCACGTAGACCGACATCGGCAGCGGACTCACCCGCAGCGCCTGCAGCGTTCCCTCGTCGCGCTCGTCGAGGGCCATGAGCCCCGCGAGACCGCCGGTGACCACCGGAGCCGTCAGCACGAGGAACCCGGTGAGGATCAGCGCGTGGTAGTCGCCGAGCTCGAGCCCGAAGCGCTCGCGCACCATCACCGAGACCGCGGGCAACGGCAGCCGGACCATCAAGGTCCAGGCCACGGGGGCGATCAGCAGCCCGATCAGCAACGGCTCGCGCAGCAGGCCGCGCAGATCCTTGCCCACCAGCGCGCGCGTCATGCCGCGACCCCCGCACCGGACAGCGCGTGGCGGACGAACATCCGCCGCGCGAGCGGCAGGCACGCGGCCGAGAACAGCAGTGGATAGGCCACGGCGTAGGCCAGCTGCGGCCCGCTGATCCCGTTCTGGCCGAAGGACGCGCCGATGAGTTGCAGCGGCCCCTGGGTCGGCAGCAGGTAGAACACCGGCCACTCGAACACACCCGCGTAGTGGAACACCGGGGCCATCAGCACGGTCAGCGGCACCATCCCGAGCAGGAACCAGTCCCCGGCCGAGGCGAACGGCAACGCCGAGCAGAACCCGGCGACGAGCATCGGCAACGCCCCCAGCGCCGAACCGAGCACGAGCAGCGGAAGGTGGTAGTCCAGCCCGCGGGTCGCGGTGGCCACCAGCACCGACAGCAGCACGGAAAGCCCGCTGAGCGTGATCAGCTTGGCCACCAGGTACTCCCGGAACCGCAGTGGGCTGTTGGCCAGCGCGCCGAGAGTGCGCTCGTCCTTCTCGAAGAAGACCGCTGCCGCGATGAAGAAGAACCCGACGATGCCCAGGTCGCCGAAGACGATGTAGGGCTCCAGGATCGCGCGGGTCTCCGGCGGCACTGGCAGCAGCACCGCGATCCACAGCAGGGCCGAGAAGGCCGCGGCGTGCAGGAACTTGTAGCGCCGCTGCAGCAGCATTTCCATGCGCAGCGCGACGGGCAGTCGACTCATCGCAGGCTCCGTCCGGTCGTTTCCAGGAACACGTCGTCGAGGTCGGCCTCCCGGCTGTGCAGCGTCTCCACGCGCTCCTCGCGCAGCATCCGGTGGAACTCCGGGTCATCGGCGAGCTCGTCGAAGTCGAAATCGACCTCGCGCAGGCCGTTCCCGTCGCGGTAGGCCGCGCGCACCAGGCGTTCGCTGCGGGCGATCTTGAGCTCGGTGGGGCTGCCCAGCACCGCGATGTGCCCGTCGACGACGAACGCGACCCGGTCGCAGAGCTCGTCGGCGGTGGCCATGTCGTGGGTGCTGAGGAAGACCGTGGTGCCGCGGGCCTTGTGCTCGAGCACGAGGTCCTTGACCACTCGCGCGTTGCGCGGGTCCAGCCCCGAGGTCGGTTCGTCCAGGAACAGCAACCCGGGGTCGTGCAGCAGCGCGCGCACGAAACCCAGCCGCATCTGCATCCCCTTGGAGAATTCCCCCACCCGCGTGCCGCCGGCGTCGGCCAATCCCACGGCCTCCAGGAGCTCTAGCGGATTCCTGGTCGGCCGATCGTGCAGGGAGGCGAAGAACCGCAGGTTCTCCAGCGCGGTGAGCTTGCGGTAGTGGTTCGGCAGTTCGAAGGACACACCGATGTGCTGGTAGAGCTCGTCGCCCCACTGCCGCGGCGACCTGCCCCACAGCGCCGCCACGCCGCGGTAGCCGCCGAGCAGGCCGGTGAGGATCTTCTGCGTGGTGGACTTGCCCGCCCCGCTGGGGCCGAGGAAGCCCATGATCTCGCCGCTCCCGACGGCGAACTCCATCCCGCGCACCGCGGGCGGTTTGCCCCGGGAGTAGCGGAAGTCCAGTCCGGCGACCTCGATCACGTCGGTCATCGCGACTCCTCGGTGGTCAAGCCCTTGGCGATGCTGGTGGTCAGCAGCTCCAGGATCTGCGGGTAGTTCGGGCCGAGTTCGTCGGCGTGCACGACCGTGTAGGAAACCGCCTGGATCGCGCCGACGATCACCATCGGATCGGCATCGGTCATGTCCCCGCGCTCCTGGGCTCGCCGGATGAACTCCAGCATCGGTTCCAGGACGTAGGGCCGGGACCGTTCCGCCTCCTCCGGCCCGACCTTGCGGGTCACCGCGGCGAGCTCCTCGGGGTGGCTGAGCAGCCTGCGGTAGAGCGGGTCGCCGGTGGCGGTTCGCACGCCCTCGCGGATGATGCTCTCGACGCCTTCGCGGGCGCTTCCGGCCGCCGCGAGCGCTTCCCGGAACGAGCGGGTGACCTCAGGCGCCTGCCGCATCAGCAGCTCCAGGTACAGCGCCTCCTTGGAGTCGAAGAAGGCGTAGAAGCTGGTCTTGGCCATCCCGGCGGGCTCGACGAGCTCGGCCAGGGATGTTTTGCCCAGACCTCGGGTGGTGAACAGCTCACGGCCGCGCTCCAGGAGCAGCTCGGTGATCCGCTCCCTGTCCTCCTCGCTGAACGCCGCGGGCATCCCGCCTCCTGGTGTGAATCAATGAACGTTTTGTTCGTTCGTTCATCGCCACCGTACGCCCATCCCGCCGGACTCGGGAAGGACGGGCAGCAGAAATCGCCCCGGCCGTGACCGGGGCGATTCCTCGAAGGCGCGAGCTACTGCGCCGCAGCGCGGAAACCGCGCAACCGCAGGCTGTTTCCCACCACGAACAACGAGCTGCAGGCCATCGCCGCACCGGCGATCATCGGGTTGAGCAGGCCCGCGGCGGCCAGCGGCAGCGCCGCCACGTTGTAGGCGAACGCCCAGAACAGGTTCCCCTTGATCGTGGCCAGCGTCCGCCGGGACAACCGGATCGCGTCGACCACCGCGCGCAGGTCACCGCGCACCAGGGTGAGATCACCGGCCTCCATGGCGATATCGGTGCCGGTGCCCATCGCCATCCCCAGGTCGGCCTGGGCCAGCGCGGCCGCGTCGTTGATCCCGTCGCCGACCATCGCCACGGCCTTGCCCTGGCCCTGCAGCTGGGTGATCACATCGACCTTGTCCTTCGGCAGCACCTCGGCGACGACCTCGTCGATGCCCACCTCGGCAGCCACCGAGCGGGCCACTGCGGTGTTGTCCCCGGTGAGCAGGACCGGAGTCAGCCCGAGCTCGCGCAGCTGCGCGATCGCTCGCGACGAGGACGCCTTGACGGTGTCGGCCACCACGAGCACCGCCCACGCGGCGCCGTCGACGGCCAGCACCACCGCCGTGCGTCCCTCGGCCTCCGCGGCGGCCTTGGCCGCACCGAGCCCCTCGGGCAGTCCCAGTTCGCGCTCCTCCAGCAGCGCGGCCCGGCCCGCGAGCACCTCGTGCCCGTCGACGGTGCCGCGCACCCCGAGCCCTTCGAGGTTGCCGAAGCCCGACACCGCGGGCAGCTCGCCGATCTCCCGCTCGGCCCCCGCGGCGATCGCGCGAGCGATCGGGTGCTCGGAGGCGTCCTCCACGGCTCCGGCCACCCGCAGCGCCTCGGCCCGCTCCACGCCATCGGCGGTGTGCACCTCGAGCAGCTGCATCCGGCCGGTGGTGACCGTGCCGGTCTTGTCCAGCACCACGGTGTCGATCCTGCGCGTCGACTCCAACGCCTGCGGACCCTTGATCAGCACGCCCAGCTGGGCACCGCGCCCGGTGCCGACCAGCAGCGCCGTCGGGGTCGCCAGACCCATCGCGCACGGGCAAGCGATGATCAGCACCGCGACCGCCGCGGTGAACGCCGCGGTCACCGGTTGCCCGGCCAGCAACCAGCCCGCAAGGGACACCAGCGCGATGCCGATCACGATCGGCACGAACACCGCCGACACCCGGTCGGCCAGCCGCTGGATCCGGGCCTTCCCGGCCTGCGCCTCCTCGACCAGCCTCGCCATCTGCGCCAGCTGCGTGCCCGAGCCCACCTGCGTCGCCCGCACGACCAGGCGACCGCCCGCGTTGACGGTCGCCCCGACCACGGACTCGCCCGGCCCGACCTCGACCGGGACGGACTCGCCGGTGAGCATGCTGGCGTCCACCGCGGAGCTGCCGTCCTCGACGAGGCCGTCCGTGGCGATCTTCTCGCCGGGCCGGACCACGAAACGATCACCGACGACGAGTTCGTCGGTGCCGACGCGGACCTCGCGGCCGTCGCGCAGCACCGCCACGTCCTTGGCGCCCAGTTCCAGCAGCGCGCGCAGCGCATCTCCCGCACGCCGCTTGGCGCGGGCTTCGAAGTAGCGGCCCGCCAGGATGAAGGCGGTGACCGCGGCCGCGACCTCCAGGTAGATCGAGTCGGCGGCCTCCGCGCGTGAGACGATCAGCGAGAACGAGTGGGTCATGCCGGGCATGCCCGCGTCACCGAGCAGCAGCGCGTACAGCGACCAGACGAACGCCGCGAGGGTGCCCATCGACACCAAGGTGTCCATGGTGGCCGCCCCGTGGCGCAGGTTCGTCCACGCCGCGCGGTGGAACGGCAGGCCGCCCCAGACCACGACCGGCGCGGCCAGCACGAGCGAGATCCACTGCCAGTAGGTGAACTGCAGCACCGGGACCATCGCCAGCACCACGACCGGCACCGTGAGCACCAGGGTCACCAGCAGTCGCCGCTTGAGCTCGTCGGCGGGCTCCTCGGCGGCTTCCTCCGGTTCCGCGGCGGGCAGCGCAGCGCCGTAGCCCGCCTTCTCCACGACCTCGACCAGCTGCTGCGGGTCCACGTCATCCGGCGCGCTGACCCGCGCCTTGGCCATGGCGTAGTTGACGCTCGCCGAGACACCGCCGACCTTGTTGAGCTTGCGCTCGATCCGATTCGCGCAGGAAGCGCAGGTCATGCCGGTGATGTCCAACTCGATCGGCCGCGCTGCGGCGATCCGCTCCGTGCCGTGCGCAGTGCTCATGCCCGGGTCCTTCCTCGTGCGCGTTCATCGGGCGAGCCCGCCGCGCCGCGGGTGATCGCGCGCGGCGAGCTCGCTGGGGGATTCAGGCGACCAGCTCGTAGCCGGCTTCCTGCACCGCGGCCCGGACCTGGTCCCGCCCGGCGTAACCGACGACGGTGACCGCCCCGGTGGGCAGGTCCACCTTCACCTCGGTCACGCCCTCGATCTCGCCGACCTCCTCGGTCACCGAGGCCACGCAGTGCTGGCAGGTCATGCCGGTCACCTGGTAGGTCGTCTCACTCATCGCCGAACCTCTTTCTCGAGCCCTGCGGCCCGCCGACAACGGGCCGACACCATTTGAAAATATACCCCCATGGGGTATCCGGGCAAGCAACGCGCCCACTGGATCGTATTACCCCCTGGGGGTAGGGTCCACGCAGGCGCAAGGGGCCCGGAAACCATCGATGCCCGTCACACCCCGGCGGCCCCGGAAGGCCGCAGCGGTCAGCTCAGGCGTCGACCCGGTGATCGTCGGCCAGGGCCTTGGCGCGGGTGCGGAGCTCCTCGGGCAGCTCGGCGGGGACCAGGTCGAAGCGCCCGGCGTAGGCGTCGACTAGATCGCGCTCGAACGCGTCGAACGTCAGGCCGGGAACCTCCTCGGCCACCGAACCGACCGAATCGCCGGCGAACGGCAACCCGAGAGCGCGGTAGACCTCGGCCAGCAGCGGGCGGAGGATCTCGGCGTCGTCGAAGATCGCCACGGCGCTGAACAACCACGCCTTCCGAATCATGCGCTGCGCCGTGCCCACGAGCTTCACGCGCGCGCGAGCGTTCACGCTGTGCGCGCCGGGGCAGTACTCCCCCGGCACCGCGCCGACCCGGGCGTCGACCCCGTGGCGGGCCAGCACCCCGGACCACAGCTCGGCGTAACCCACGAAGCGCTGATCCATCGCCGCCAGCCCTTCGACGTCCGGGGCGGCGTGGTCGACGACCAGCGAACGCTCGGTGTAGGCCACGGCACGACCGCCGGGCGCGCGCAGCACCGGGGTGAAACCGGCGTCGCGCACCGCGGCGACCGCATCGGGGAAGCCGGACAACAAGCTGTCCCGGCGCCCGAACGCGACCACCCGGGCCTCCGGGCGGTACACCCGCAACGCGGGCCCCGTTTCGCCATCGCTGACGCGGCGCAGCATCGCGTGCGCGGTTGCGACCTCCAGCGCCTGGTCCTCTCCGACGCCCAGCGCGCCGCGCAGCAAGTTCACGCCGCCAGTCTAGCGGTGGCATCACCGCTGGACGCCGCGTGCGGCGCGCGCCGCACGCGGCGGCACGTCACTCCTCGAGCAGGCGGTGCCCCTCGAACACCGCGAGCTCCTCGCGGTAGAACTCCAGTCCCACCCCGTTGGGATCCCGGATGTAGAGGCTGTTGTGCACTCCCCGGTCCGGACCGATGTACTCGATCCCGTTGCCGTCGAGACGCTTGCGGGCGGCCTCGAAGTTCTCCGGAGTCGTCGACAGCGCGATGTGCTGGACCGCACCGATGGTCTCGGAGAACTCCGGGTGCGGGTGACCCGGGAAGTCGAAGAAGCCCAGCAGGTTGCGGTTGCCGACGTCGAAGAAGAAGTGGCTCGATCCCGCGTAGTCCCGGTTCTCCACCAGCTCCACCAGCGGAAATCCCAGGATCTCCTGGTAGAAGCGAATCGTCTGCTCGACATCGGAGCAGATCAGCGCGACGTGGTGAAACCCTCCGACGGTGGGCGACGGACGCTTCGCCCCCGGCAGCAGGTACTGCTCGCGCAGCTTGTCGCGACGCGCCCGGATGGCTTCCAGCTCGGCGCCCTCTGGCTGTGGCATCGGCAAACTCCTTTCGTTTTCAACTAATTCTGCCCTACGGCGGCGCATCCCCGAATCAACCGGCGGCCGGAAATTCTGCGTCGATCATCACGCGTCCCGGCCCGATTCGCCGGTCAGCGCCATGACCTGCACCGGCCCTGCCGGCCGTGCCACGCTGTCGGCACTGGAGGTGGCGCATGCCCGAGACCCACTCCGAGCGGCTGGCCCCGTATCGGCGCAAGCGCGACTTCGACCGCACCGCGGAGCCGCGCGGCACCCGCGAGGCGGACGGGCCCGGCAACCGCTTCGTGGTGCAGCGCCACCGCGCCAGCCGCAAGCACTACGACCTCCGACTCGAGCACGACGGCGTGCTGCTGAGCTGGGCGGTCCCGAAGGGCCCGACGCTCGACCCGGCGGTGCGGCGGATGGCGGTGCGCGTCGAGGACCATCCGCTCGAGTACGCCGATTTCGAAGGCACCATCCCCGCGGGCGAGTACGGCGGCGGGGACGTGATCGTGTGGGACCGCGGCACCTGGACTCCCGGCGAGGACGATCCCGCCGCCGCCCTGGCCGAGGGCACGCTGCACTTCGAACTGCACGGCCGCAAGCTGAGCGGACGGTTCGTGCTCGTGCGGCGGGGCGAGCAGCAGTGGCTGCTGCTGCACAAGAAGGACGAGCACGCCGAGCCCGGCTGGGACCCGGAGCAGCACCCGCTGTCCGTCCGCAGCGGCCGCACCAACGAGGAGGTCGCACCGAATCCCGACGCGCAGTGGCATTCGGAGCTCCCACCCGAACGGGCCGAGGTCCGGCTGCGCTGGCAAGGGCCGAGCGGCGAGGAGCTGGCCGCGCTCGGCGCTCTCGGGAAGAAGGGCACCTGGCGGCTGAGCGGACGAGACCTGGCGCTGACGAACCTGGACAAGGTGCTCTTCGCCGGGCGCGCGGACGAGGAACCGGTGACCAAGCGGGACCTGATCCGCTATCACGCGCTGATCGCCCCGGTGATGCTGCCCTATCTGGTCGATCGGCCGCTGAACTCGCACCGCTTCCCCAACGGCGTGGGCGAGTCCGGCTTCTGGCACAAGGAGTTCCCGAGCCACGCCCCGGACTGGTTGCGCCGCTGGCACCACCCGGACCCGGGCCCCGACAACGCCCAGTCCTACATCGTTCCGGACAGCCCGGAGGCCCTGGCCTGGCTGGCCAACTACGCGGCGCTGGAACTGCACGCGTGGACCTCGAAGATCGACGACATCGACCACCCGACCTGGGCGCTCTTCGACATCGACCCGGGCGAGCACACCAGCTTCGACGACGTGCTGGTGCTGGCCCGGCTGCACCGCAGCGCGCTGGAGCACCTCGGCGTCACGGCACGCCCGAAGGTCACCGGCCAACGCGGCATCCAGATCTGGGTACCCGTCGAACCCCGCTACACCTACGCCGAAACCCGCGCCTGGGTGGAGCAGGTGTCGCGCGCGGTCGGTGACGTCGTGCCGGAGCTGGTGTCGTGGCAGTGGGCGAAAGCGCAGCGCCGCGGACTGGCCAGGCTGGATTACACGCAGAACGTGCAGAGCAAGACCCTGGTCGCGCCCTACAGCGCCCGCCCGCGCCGCGGAGCCCCGGTCTCGGTCCCGCTCGAGTGGGACGAGCTCGACGATCCCGAGCTCGCACCGGACCGCTGGACCATCCGCACCGTGCTGGACCGCATCGCGACCGTCGGCGACCCCTTCACCGCGCTGCGCGGAGTCGAGCAGCAGCTGCCGTCGCCGAGCTGACCCTCCCCGCCGTTCTGCCCGCACCGCGCACCGGGGATTTATTTCACTCCGCACTGAAGCAATAGATGCTATCTAAATTTCGGGAACGGTCGCGCGGCCCGACTGACTCGAAGCCGCCGAACCGCTAGCATCGGCGACGTTCCGCGAACAGAACGAGCGAGGCGCGATGACCACTTCCCCGCCCGAACGAAGCCGACACGTCGCCGCCGTGCTCGGGGCCGCCGGAGTGCGCGGCGCCGTGCGCGAGCTCGCCGATTCCACGCGCACCGCCGCCGACGCCGCCGCCGCGCTCGGTTGCGAGGTGGGCGCCATCGCCAACAGCCTGGTCTTCATCTCCGACGAGGAACCGGTGCTGGTGCTCACCAGCGGCGCCCACCGGGTCGACCAGAAGGCGCTGGCCCGGCGATGGGGGCGCGGCGAACTCGAACGCGCCACCCCGGAGCAGGTGCGCGACGCCACCGGGCAGGTCATCGGCGGCGTCGCGCCGGTGGGCCACCCGCGGCCGCTGCCCACCGTCGTCGACGCGGCCCTCGCCGAGCACCCGCGCGTCTGGGCCGCAGCCGGAACGCCGCGCACGGTCTTCCCCACCACGGCCGAGGAGCTGCGCGAGATCACCGCGGCAACCCTGCTCGCCGTCCGCTGAGCATTGCCCGCGCGCTGTGCCCGGCCGTACCGTCGATCGGCCGACACCGGACGCGGGGGCGAGATGGCCAGCAGCGGAATGGATCTCACCGACGTGCGCGCCACCATGCTCAGGACGCTGCACCTGCGCGCGCTGGACGCGAATTCGCCCGCCCCGGTGCTCGGGGATCGCTACGCCGCCGAGGCGGTCCGGCGCATCGACTACGACTGGGGCCGCCTCGCCAAGCGCGGGCTCGCCAACGACTGCTACGCGGTCGCCCTGCGCGCCAACCGGTTCGACGACCTCGCAGCGGGGTTCCTGCGCCGGCACGCGGACGCCGCGGTGATCGACCTGGGCTGCGGACTGGACAGCCGCGCGTTCCGCCTGGCCCCCGGCTCCGGGGTGCGCTGGTTCGACATCGACCTGCCGGAGGTCGTCGAACTTCGGCGCAGGCTCTACGCCGACGGTGACGGGTATCGGATGCTCGCCGGGTCCGCGACCGATCCGCGCTGGCTGCGCGAGTTACCGTCGGATGGGCCCACGCTCGTCATCATCGAGGGCCTGCTGATGTACCTGTCCCCCGCCGCCAACCGGGAGCTGTTCCGCCGCCTGACGGAGCACCGCACCACCGGCGAGATCGTCTTCGACGGGGTCGCGCCGTGGGTGGCCGCCAAATCCCGGGTGCTCAAGCGTTGCTTCCCCCGGTGGCACCGCGCCCCCGCCTACCTGACCTCGCAGCGGGACTACCCCGGCATCATCGCCGAAACCCCCGGCCTGCGGCAGATCACCGACGTCGGGGTGCTCACCGACACGCACCGAGCTCCGGATCCCTCGGTGCGGCGCTACTACGGGCTGCTCGGCAAGGTCGCCGCGATCGAGAACTGGATGCGGGTGTTCCGCACCGCGTTCTGACGGTCCGCATCGGACCGTTCAGGCGTCGACCCAGCCGTGCCGGACTGCGATCTGGGTGAGCTTCTGCCGCACCTGCAGGATCTGCTCCGCGGTCATGCTCGGCGCCGATGTCAGCAGCGCTTCGGTGATGACCTCGTGGAACTCCTTGGCGGGCAGCACGTCGAAGAGGTCTTCCTCGGGCGCGCCGCCGGCGGTCGCCGTGGAACGCACGATGCTCACGTTGGAGGCCTTCGGGCCGCGGTCGGAGTCCTCCGGGTCGAACTCGACGACCACGCCGGGAGCGATCAGCCGCTTGTCGAAGGTCAAGTCGTTGACGTGGATGAACACGTCCTCACCGCCCGAGTCCGGCGAGACGAAGCCGTACCCGCGCACCTCGTCGAACCGGATTACCTTGCCGGTGACCATCGCCCGCACCCCACATTCGCCCCGAACCCGCGCTCCGCAGCAGGCCCCGCACTCTACCTCCGGCCGTTCGGGCGCGGCCAACCGATCGAAACCGATCGCCGCAACCCGGCAGGACCGGAAGCCTAGTACCGAGGCGTCGGAATGTCGGCCTGGGGACGCTCGCGCTCCTGGGGACCGTGCTCGATGAAGTCGGCGGCGAACTTGATCCCTGCCTGGTAGGCCTCCACCCGCGCCCGCCCGATCTCGGCCTCGATGCTCTCCGGGTGCAGCTCGTCAGCCAGCTGCCGGACCTCGTTCAGCCGGTTGCGGATCTCCTCGTCCATCCTGATTGCCATCCCTTCGGGTCAGCTCCCCTTGAGATCTTCACCGGTTTCCCGGTAACTCGCACGGTCGACAGCAAGGCTAATCCCGCCTGACCGCCGCTCCCGATCAGGTGAAGGGTCTTGTCAAATCGACCTGCGGTTGTTCCCGATCATCCACGAAACCGGCGGTACCGGGCGAGCGGATGTCGCGGGTCGCGCGGGAAACGGGATCAGGTTCGCCGATCGGACAGATGTTGTTCATCGAATTCGCGGTGATCGGGCACGGGCGTTCGCAATACGGTCACCCCGCTCGCCCCCGAACGACGTCGATCCACCTCGAAACCGGGAGGAAACCCGTGGAACGCCGCACTTTCCTGCGCGCCGCCGTGGCCGGCGGCACGGCCGTCGCCTTCGGCTTCAGCGTCACCCGCGAAGCGATCGCCTACCCCGCCGAGGCGGGGCCGAGCCCGTACGGCCCGCTGCTGCCCGCGGACGCGAACGGACTCGAACTGCCCGAGGGCTTCACCAGCCGCGTCATCGCCCGCACCGGTCAGGCCGTAGAGGGCACCCCGCACGTCTGGCACGGCGCACCGGACGGCGGCGCCTGCTTCACCGATGGCGACGGTTGGATCTACGTCTCCAACTCCGAGATGGGCGCCGGAACCGGCGGGGTCAGCGCCGTGCGCTTCGCCGCCGACGGCACGATCACCGACGCCTACCCGATCCTGTCCGGTACGACGGACAACTGCTCGGGCGGCGCGACGCCGTGGAACACCTGGTTGTCCTGCGAGGAGACCGACCGGGGCTTCGTCTTCGAAACCGACCCGTGGGGCGGTGAGGCGATCCGCCGCGACGCGATGGGCAGGCTCAAGCACGAGGCCGCTGCCGCCGACCCGGACCGCCGGGTCGTCTACCTCACCGAGGACGAGCCGGACGGCAACTTCTACCGCTTCGTCCCCGAGACCTGGGAGGCCATGTCGGCGGGGACCTTGCAGGTGCTCACCGAGTCCGACGGCGCCCTGGCCTGGGTGGAGGTGCCCGACCCGACCGCGGCGGTGGTGCGCACCCGGCACCAGGTCGCCGAGGCCAAGACCTTCGACGGCGGCGAGGGCGCCTACTACCGCAACGGCACCTGCTTCTTCACCACCAAGGGCGACAACCGGGTCTGGGCCTACGACGCGGCGGCCAACGCCCTGCAGGTCGTCTACGACGACGATCTCACCGACGACGCCCCGCTGACCGGTGTGGACAACATCACCGGCACTCCCGCGGGTGACCTCTACGTCGCCGAGGACGGCGGCAACATGGAGATCTGCGTGATCACGCCCGAGGACGTGGTGGCTCCGTTCCTGCGGGTCGGCGGGCAGTCCGAGTCCGAGCTCTGCGGCGTGGCCTTCGACCCGGCAGGCGAGCGCCTCTACTTCTCCTCGCAGCGCGGCCCTTCCGGGCGCAGCGAGGACGGGATCACCTACGAGGTCACCGGCCCGTTCCGGCGATGAGCCCGAACCGGCCCGGTCGTGCGGTGGCCGGGCCGGTCACCGCTCGTCGAGCGCCGTGCGCGACGCCGCGATCACCCGGGTCAGACCCGCGTTGAGCTGCTCGAGCTCGGCGAGGTCCATCCCGAGCAGTTCGACCACCCGGTACGGGATCTTCTCCGCCTCCGCCCGCAGCTCGCGCCCCTTGCCGGTGAGGTCGACCTCGAGGCGCCGCTCGTCGCTGCGACTGCGGTCGCGGACCACGTAGCCGATCGCTTCCAGGCGCTTGAGCAGCGGCGAGAGCGTCGCGGCGTCGGCGTGCAGCACCTCGCAGAGGTCCTTGACCGATCGCGGCGCGGTCTCCCACAGGGCCAGCATCACGAGGTACTGCGGGTGCGTCAGGCCCATCGGAGCCAGCAGCGGCCGGTACAGCGCGATCACGTTGCGCGAGGCCACCGACAGCGCGAAGCAGACTTGGCGGTCCAGGGCCAGCGGGTCTTCACCCAGGTCGAGGTCGGTCACGGTCGACATCGTAGCGCAGGTACGCTAATTGTTAGTGCGCTAAGCAATGCCGTCGAGCCGCGCCCTGCCGAGCCAGCTGAGGAGTCGTCCGTGACCGGTAGTCGCCCCAAGCGCCCGGACCCGCTGCGCTGGCTGTGGTACGCGTTCGGCGGCCGCCTCCCCGAGCGGTTCCGCGAATGGGTGCTGCACGACGTCACCTGCCGGACCTGGGCGCTGCGGCACACCGCGCGGAGCCTGGTGCAGATCTCCCCGGGGCTGCTGTTCCTGCTGCTGCCGGGGCCGCTGTGGATCCGGGCCATGTCGATCCTGGGCGGGGTGATCCTGGCGGTGTGGTACTCGCTGTCCTACATGGAGCACACCTGCGAGTACCGCCTCTACAAGCACGGCTATCCGCTGGGAACCGGCAGGGCCACCCGCGAGGCCGCGCACGCCGACGAACGGGCGCGCAGGAGCTCGCGCTACAACGAGATCTACCGCGATCCGTGAGTCCGCGGGCGTTCTCGGCCGGGGCTCCGATCCGATGGCCGGCTCCGCTCGCCCGCAGTGGCAATCCCGGTTGCCGGGGTGGCAAGCTGGCGGCATGGATGACGAGTCCGAGCAGTCGCTCGAAGCCGTCGGTCCGAGGTTGCGCGCACTGCGCAAGCAACGCGCGACGACCCTGACGGAACTGTCCGGCGAGACCGGCATCTCGGTGAGCACGTTGTCCAGATTGGAATCGGGCTCGCGCAAGCCGACCCTGGAACTGCTGCTGCCGCTGGCCAAGGCGCACGGCGTGACCCTGGACGAACTGGTCGACGCGCCGCCGACCGGCGATCCCCGCATCCACCTGCGCCCGGTGCAGCGGCACGGCATGACGATGCTGCCGCTGACGCGTCGCGCGGGCGGCATCCAAGCCTTCAAACTGATCATTCCGGCGAACGCCGAACGCGGCGAACCGGATCCGCAGACGCACGAGGGCTACGAGTGGCTCTACGTGCTCAACGGACGGCTGCGCCTCGTGCTCGGCGAGCACGACCTGCTGCTCTCCCCCGGCGAGGCCGCCGAGTTCGACACCCGGGTTCCGCACTGGTTCGGTTGCGCCGACGCGCAGGCCGTGGAGTTCCTGAGCCTGTTCGGCAAGCAGGGCGAACGAGCCCACCTCCGCGCCAAACCGAAAGAGACCTAGCCCCGCCCACCACCGGGCGCCACCCGAGAGCACTGACAGTTTTGCCTATAACTGCAAGCTCTCGGCGCCCGAAATGTCCGGACAGTTATAGGCAAAACTGTCAGCCCCTGAAGGGAGCTCAGGTCAGGTCGAAGCGCTGCGCCCAGGACTGCACGTCCGCGGGCGTGGTGTTGCCACCGCAGACGACCAGGCCCAGGCGCGCTTGCGGCCCCACCCAGTCGACGACCCGGCGCGCGGCGGGCAGCAGACAACCCGCCGCGGGTTCGGCCCAGACCTTCGCGTGCTCGGCGAGCTCGAGAACTCCGCGCACCGCGTCGGCATCGGAGACGACCTCCACGCCCTCGACCAATGTGGACACGTGCTCGTGCGTGATCGCCGAGACCGCCGGAGCGCTCAGCGTGGACACGATGGACGACAGCTCCACCGGGACCGGTCCCCCGGCCCGCAGCGCCGAGGTCATCGCCTCGGCCCCTTCGGTCTCCACTCCCCACACCCGCACTCCCGGGCGCAGGTGGCGCAGCGCGGCGGCCACGCCGGAGATCAGGCCGCCACCGCCGATCGAGACCAGCACATCGGTGAGTTCGCCCGCGTCGTCGGCGAATTCGAGACCGACCGTGCCCTGACCGGCGATCACGACCTCGTCGTCGAAGGGGTGCACGAGGGTGCTGCCCTCGTCGCGCAACCGCTCGGTGAGCGAGAACGCCTCGGCCATGTCGTCGGCGACGCGCACGGTCGCACCGGCCTCCTCGGCCAAGCGCACCGCCCGCGCGGGCGCGGACCGGGGCATCACCACGGTCGCCTTGACGTCGAGCGCCCCGGCCATCACGGCCAATGCGATGCCGTGGTTGCCACCGCTGACCGCGACGACTCCCGCGGCCCGCTCGTCCGGGCTCAGCGCCCGCAGCTTCGCCACCGCACCACGCGCCTTGAACGAACCCGTGCGCTGCAGCAACTCCAGCTTGGCCGTCACGGCAACGCCCAGCAGACCGGACAGCCCGGGGCTTTCGACCACCGGGGTGCGCACCACCTGGTCCGCGACGCGTCCCGCCGCCGCCTCGATTTCATCGATACCGATCAACAGCTTCCTCCAACCACGCCACCCGAACCCTAGTTTCCGGCCGGCGCGGCTGCGCGAGGAGCACCCATCGGACGGCGGGCGCTCCGCGAAGGGGGCCGTTCAACACGCGGCGGCAGCTGCATATTGAACGGACTCAGCCGCCGCGGGTTCTCGAACATCGCCGGGCGAGGACAGCCGCACCGCCGCGCAAACTCCGAACCGAAACATCCCCTCAGGTTCAGCCGAAGTAGCGGCGGGGGTTGTCCACGAGCATCGTGGTCAGCTGCTGCTCGGTCACACCCGCTTCGCGCAGCGCGGGCAGCACCACGTCGTGGATGTGCGTGTAGTGCCAGTTCGGCGCCGCGTGCTCGAGAACTCCGGGCTGGAACCAGTCGATGTGGCAGGAGGCGTCGTGCGCCAGGACCATCCGCTCGGCCAGGCCCTCCCCTGCGAGCCGGGCGATGGTCGCCACGCGATCATCGGTGGGCAGCAGCACGTCGAGCCCGAAGCGATCCATGCCGATGTAGGAACCGTTGTCGACGAGCTCGCGCAGGTAGTCGGTGTCGGTCGTGTCACCGCTGTGCCCGATCACGACCCGCCCGAGATCCACGCCGCGCTCCCGCAGCACCCGCTGGGCGGTGAGCCCGGTGCCGTGCGCGGGACTGGTGTGCACCGTGATCGGCGCGCCGGTGCGCAGGTGCGCCTCCGCGACCGCGTGCAGCACCCGCTCGACTCCCGGCGTCAGCTCCTCCTCGATCGCGCACTTGAGGAACGCGGCCTTGATCCCGGTGCCCGCGATGCCCTCGGTGATGTCCTTGACGAACATGTCCACCATCGGATCGTCGCCACCGAGCATGGTGCCGGGGCCGTGCATGCGGAAGAAAAACGGCACGGAGTCGTAGGTGTAGAGGCCCGCGGCGGGCACGATGTTGAGATCGACCTGGGCGTTCACCCGAGCGACGCGCTCGATGTCGCGGCCCAGGCCCAGCACGGTCGGATCGACGATGGTGTCCACGCCGCGCTCCTTGAGCTCGGTGAGCCTCCGGACGGCGTCGGCGACGCGCTCCTCCTCGTCCCACAGCTCCGGGTAGTTGCGCCGGATCTCCTCGTTGAGGACGAACACGTGCTCGTGCATCAGCACGGTTCCCAGGCTTTCCACCGGCACCTGCCCGCGCACCGTCTCCACCACTGCCACCAACGACCTCCTCGTCGCACCGGCTCCCCCGCTCGGACCCTAAGCGACCGAACTCGTCGGCAAAACCCGCCAAACCCGTTGCACCGCAAGACCGCGCTGGGCATGCTCGGATCTCGATGTCGAACCCCGCCGACTTCGCCGACGCGGACTACCCGGCCGACCCCTATCCCGGAGCGCGGCCCGGGTACTCCTTCGTCGAGCTCGGCGGTTCCGGCCACCGCGCGCACCCGGCCGCGACCGCGTCCGGGTGGCGCGTCGGGGCGGAGTGCCTCGACGACTGGCTGTCCGCGCACCGCGCCGAGCCGCTGTCGCGGCGAGTCCCGGTGCTGGCCTACGGCTCCAACGCCTGCCCCGGCAAGATCACCTGGTTGCGCGAGGAGCTCGGCCTCACCGGCCCCGCGGTGGTGCTCGCCGCGCGCTGCACGGGCCTGTCCGCGGTCTGGGCCTCCGGTGTCCGCGCCCGCGATGGCCAGCGCCCCGCGGTGCTGGTCTCGGCTCCCGGCGTGGTCGAGAACCACGCGGTGTGGCTCGTCACCCCGGAACAACGCCGCGCGCTCGACGAGTGCGAGGGCCGGGACGTCCGCTACCGCCTCGTCCGGTTGCACGGCCCCGAACGCGTCGAGCTGGAGGGCGGCGGCCTCGCCCGCGATGTCCTCGCCTACGCCGCCAAGGGCGAGATCCGCCGTCCACTCCTGGTCGACGGCGCGTTCGTGGCCTGCTCCGATCTCGATCAGACCGGCGCCCGCGAGCTCGTCGGCGACCCCGCGACCAGCGACGGGCTGACCTACACCGAGATCCGCGGGGAACCCTGATACCGCGATGCGAAACGTCGGCGGGTAGGTTCGAACCGGTGACGAGGGGAGGACCGATGCTGCCGACGGCAGAACTGCACATCCACATCGAAGGCACGCTCGAACCCGAAATGCTGGTCGGGCTGGCCAGGCGCAACGGCGTCGCGCTGCCGACGAGCGACCTCGATGAGCTGCGCGCGAAGTACTCCTTCGCCGATCTGCAGTCGTTCCTCGACCTCTACTACGACAACCTGCCGGTGCTGCGCACCAGCCAGGACTTCTACGACCTCACCAGCGCTTACCTCGATCGGGCCGGGCGAGGTGGGGTGCGCCGGGCGGAGATCTTCTTCGACCCGCAGGTGCACCTGCGCAACGACGTTCCGCTGGCTGCGATCTTCGACGGCATCACCAGCGCCCTGGGCGACTCGGACATCTCGGCCGAGCTGATCCTGTGCTTCGTGCGCGATCTCGGGCCGGACGCCGCGATGGAGACGCTGCGCATGGCGCTGCCCTTCCGCGACCGGTTCATCGGCGTCGGCCTGGACTCGGCCGAGGTCGGGTTCCCACCGGCACCGTTCAAGGACGTCTACGAGCTGGCCGCCGCCGAGGGCCTGCACCGGGTCGCGCACGCGGGCGAGGAGGGAGATCCGGAGTACGTGCGCCAGGCGCTGGACGTGCTCGGAGTCGAGCGCATCGACCACGGAATCCGCGCGATGGAGGACCCCGAGCTGGTGGCGCGGCTGCGCGACGAGCAGGTGCCGCTGACCGTGTGCCCGCTGTCGAACGTGGCGCTGCGCGCGATCGACCGGCTCTCCGAGCACGTGTTGCCGAAGATGCTCGACGAGGGCCTGCTGGCCTGCGTGAACAGCGACGACCCCGCTTACTTCGGCGGCTACCTGGACGACAACTTCGCCGCGTTGCGCAGCGAGCTGGGCATGACCGAGCAGCAGTTCGCCACCCTGGCGCGCAACTCGTTCGACGCGTCGTTCGCGACCGCGGGGCAGAAGGCCGCCTGGAAGACCGAGATCAGCGTCTGATCACTCGGCCTTGCGGGCCGCGAGGCGTTCGATGATGCCGAGCTTGAAGCGCTCCGCCTCGGCGATGTCGAACCCGGCGGATCGCAGCTGAGCCGAGGGACGGCGCAGGAAGTGCTCACCGCCGACCGGAACCGTGATGAGTTCCGCGGCGCGTTGCGCGAGGCGCACCGGCCAGGCCGTGCTCGCCACGTGATCGGCCAGCAGCAGAGTTCCGCCGGGTTTGAGCACCCGGTGCAGCTCCGCGATCGCCCGCTCGGGTTCCGGGATCGCGCACAGCGAGAAGGTGCAGACCGCGGTGTCGAACGAGTCGGCGGCGAGCGGAAGCGCTCGGGCGTCGCCCTCCAGGAGGTTCGCGTCCACCCCGAGGTCGCGCGCGCGGCGCGCGGCGCGCTCGAGCATCTGCCCGCTCCACTCCACCCCGGTCAGCCGCGCCTCGGCGGGATAGGCGGGCAGGTTGAGGCCGGTGCCGATCGCGACCTCCAGCACGCGGCCGTGCGCCCGCGAGCACACCCACTGGCGGCTGTCGCCTGCCAGGAAGCGCTCGAAGTAGGCCATCGCGCGATCGTAGGAGGGCGCCGACCGGTCCCAATAGCGCCGCAGCTTGCTGGTTCGCGCACCGTCCACGGCCGCCACGCTACCGCTCGCGGTCGCGGACGTGCGAGTTCAGCCGCGTCGTCCCGCCGGGTTCTGCTGCCCGGTCCGCAGGTTGCCGCTGATCTGCGCCGGGAACGCCCCGGAGCCGGCCTGACCCGTCCCGGGCGCCTGCTGCGCCGCGGCACCGGCCGCCGGTCGCATGTTCGTCGACGCGGGGCGTTGATCGGCCGCGGGCGGCGGGGGACGTCCGCTCCCCTGACCGCTGCCGTTCTGCCGCGCTGCGCCCGCGGCCGGATCGACCGGCCGCATGTTGCGGGAGGTCAGGTTCTGGATGCTCACCGAGATGACCTTCAGGAAGGCGATCACGCCTTCCTTGTCGTAGCCCGGCATGCCCGGTGCGGGCGGGTTGAACCGGGCACCGAGCACGTCCTTGGAGCTGATCGCGTCCGCGCCGCGCAGCGTCGCCTGCACGCGGTCCATGAACGCGTCGACCTCCCCCTTGTCCAGCGCGGTGCTCGGCGACTTGGCCGGCTCCAGCGCACCGAATCGAGCGGGGTCGCGGACCAGTTCGCTCGCGGAGGCCGCGCCTGCCGCGGGCGGCTGCGCAACCGGGGGCGCCTGCGCCGGACCGGAGGACGTCGCCGGCGCAGCGGGCGCGGGCGGCTGCGCGGGCGCGACAGCAGGTGGCTGCGCCGGCGGCGCGGCGGTGGGCGGCTGCGCGGGCATCGGCCCGCTGTCGGAGGACTGCCGGGGCTGGGCCGAACGGCGTTGCGGCAGCTGTCTGCGCGTGTCCGCCTCGGGCCGCTCCGGCCTGCGCGGTCGCGCGGCGCCCTCCTCAGCGGCGGGCAGTTCCGGAGCGGGTGGCTCCGGCCCGAACTGCTCGGTGCCGTCCGCCGGCGGATCGGCCTGCCGGCGCCGCGGCGCGGCGCTCTCACCCCGGGAGGGCTGCTCGTGGCCGTCGGAGGCCAGGCGGTGCCTGCGCGGTGCTCCGTCCTCGTCGCGCACCTCGAGCTTCATCAGGGTCAGCGCGACCTTGTCGAGGAACCGGTCGACCTGGGACTTCTTGTAGGCGCGGGCGCCCTTCTTGCGCGGGCTGAACTCCGCGGTCAGCACGTCGCGCGCGGTGACCAGCCGCTTGCCGCGCAGCGTTGCCTCGACACGTGCCAGGAACCGGTCGACCTCTGCCTCGTCGTAGCCGCGCTCCTTGCGCCACGCCCCGCTGAAGACGACATTGCGCACGTCATCAGGGGTGAGCATCTTCTAACGGCCTCCAGGACGTCCGCGTCTTTCCCTTCGGACGCCTTGCCCAGCATTTCAACGCCGGACCCCCGACCCGCCCGTTTTGCAAGCCAAGCTTGCCGGACCCGCACCGCCCAGATCAAGCCCGCTGCGCTCTTCGCGGGCCAGGTCACCTGGGACCTTCGCGCCCGCACGCGCTCCGGGCGCGGGTCGGTGCCGGACGGTCATCGCTCCGTCGCCTAGCGTGTTCGCGACGAGCACGAGGCATTGGTCCGGCGAACACCGCGCGTTCACCGCCGGGTGATTGCGTGTGTCCGATCGATCGCGGAATGCCCCCGGCGGAAGGAAATCCCGGTGATGAGCTCCGTCCCGGCTCGACTTCGCGCGTTCACCGCGGCACTGGCCGTGGGTTTCGCGGTCCTCCCGCTGCCCGCGGCCTCGGCGGGCGACGAGGCGGTTCCCATCGCTGCCGGTGTCACCTACCGGCCGTTCGATCTGTCCACTTCGCACGGTCCGGTGCGCGGCCACGTGATCAGCGTCGACCTGTCCGACCCGCACGTCGATCTGGGCCTGCTGCACCCGGGTTCGGTCGCCGCCAAGGACGAGGTAACCGACCTCACCAACGCCCGCGGCGCCGTCGCCGGTGTCAACGGGGACTTCTTCAACATCGCCGAGGAGCACCCGGGAATCCGGCCGACGAGCTCGTCGACCGGACCGGAGATCGCCGAGGGACGAGCCCTGAAGGGCGCTGTGCCGGACGGCCAGCGCTTCGGTCCGGCACTGCCCGCGGGAACGTCCAATGAAGACGTCCTCGCGCTCGGCGCGGACGGCCGCGCCCGCATCGCGCACCTGGATCTCAGCGGGACCGCCGTCGGCCCGCGCGGAACCATCGGTGTCGCCGGGCTCAACCAGTACGCGTTGCCGGTGGGCGGCGTCGGGGCGTTCACCGATGATTGGGGTACCGCATCCCGGGCGCGCGCGGTCTGCGGCACCGATGAGGACAGGTCCGCCCCGTGCAGCGAGCGCACCGAGGAGGTCGTGGTCCACCGCGGCGTGGTCGAGTCCGAGGCCGACCGCCCGGGCACCGGCCCGATCCCGGAGGACTCAGTGGTGCTGGTCGGACGCGAACAGGGCGCGGACGAGCTGGAAACGCTGGACGCGGGCGACCCGGTCTCGGTGCGCACGAAGCTCGTCCCCGCCGAAGCTCCCCAGCTGGAGTTCGCCGTCGGAGCCACCCCGATCCTGCGCGACGGCGCACCGCTGCCCGGCCTCGACGGCGAGCTCGCCCCGCGCACGGCCGCGGGCATCAGCGCCGATGGCAGGCAGGTCCGGCTGGTGGTCGTCGACGGCCGCTCGGAAGCCAGCACCGGCATGAGCCTTCGAGAGGTCGCCGAGCTGCTGACCTCCTTCGGCGCCACCGACGGCGTCAACCTCGACGGCGGCGGCTCGAGCACCATGGCCGTGCGCGCGCCCGGCGACGACCTGGCCACCGTTCGCAACGTCCCCTCGGACGGCGAGCAGCGCCAGGTCGCCAACGGCATCGGCGTCTTCACGCACTAGCCACGGGTTCGCGCTCTCCTTCCCGGGGAGTGACCAGATCGCGGCGACGGGTCTCCGGAGCGGCGGCCATCGACGCGGCCGCGATCAGCGCGCGGCGGCGATCAGGACCGCCGCGCTCCAGGACGCCCCGCCGGACCACATGATCAGGCTGGTCGCCATTAGCGGCGTCACCGAAGGGCCCGGCCGCGAAACCGCCCAGCGGGCGGGCGATGAGCCCGGCCGCGAAGGTGCCGAACGGACGTGATCAGGATCCGGCCGGAACGCCCGGCGCCCAGGGCAGTTCGGCTTCGCCGTACTTCGCCGCGCGGACGTCGCCGGAGCGGGCGTGCCCCTCGAAGAGCTCGACGCGCGCCGCCCGGCCGCAGACCTCGCCGAGGTCGGCGCTGGCCGCCGGGTCGGTGACCTCCTGGTAGGTCACGGTCTTGAGGTACTTGCCGACCCACAGACCACCGGTGTAGCGGGAGGCGCCGCGGGTGGGCAGCACGTGGTTGGTGCCGATCACCTTGTCGCCGTAGGACACGCAGGTGCCCTCGCCGAGGAAGAGGGCGCCGTAGTTGCGCATCTTCTCCAGCGCTTCGCGCGGGTGCTCGGTGAGGATCTGCACGTGCTCGCTGGCGTAGGTGTCGGCCAGCCGGTAGGCCTCGTCGAGGTCGGCGACCACGTGCACCTCGCCGTGGTCGCGCCAGGCCGGTTCCGCGTTGTCCTTGGTGGGCATTCCCGGGAGCAGCGCGTCGACGTGCTCGATCACCGCGCGCCCCAGGCCCTCCGAGGTGGTGATCAGCACCGCGGGCGAGTCCGGCCCGTGCTCGGCCTGGCTGAGCAGGTCCACCGCGACCACGAACGGATCGGCGTGCTCGTCGGCGACCACGAGGATCTCGGTCGGGCCCGCGAACAGGTCGATGCCGATCTCGCCGTAGAGCTGACGCTTGGCCTCGGCGACGAAGGCGTTGCCCGGGCCGGCGAGCATGTCCACCGGCTCGATCGTCTCGGTGCCCAGTGCCATCGAGACCACCGCCTGAACGCCGCCCAGCAGGTAGATCTCGTCGGCTCCCGCCAGGTGCATGGCCGCGACGGTGGCGTCGGGAACCTCGCCGCGGATCGGCGGAGTGCAGCCGACTACGCGGGGCACGCCAGCGGCCTTGGCGGTCAGGATCGTCATGTGCGCCGAGGCCAGCAGCGGGTAGCGCCCGCCGGGGACGTAGGCGCCCGCCGCGGCCACCGGGACGTGCTTGTGCCCGAGCACGACTCCGGGCAACGTCTCCACCTCGATCTCGCGCATCGATTCCAGCTGCTTCTCGGCGAATCCGCGCACCTGCTGCTGGACGAACTCGATGTCGGCGATGACCTGCTCGGGAACGCGCGCCACGATCTCGTCGATCTGCGCGCGCGAGAGCCGGAAGGACTCGGGTTCCCAGTCGTCGAAGCGGGCGGAGTGCTCGCGCACCGCTTCGTCGCCGCGAGTGCGGACGTCCTCGACGATCGCCGCGACCTTCTCCTGCACATCGGGCGATGACGTGGTCGTGGCCGCAGAGCTCGTCGGAGCGGCCTTGAGGGCGAACGCCATGCTGAAACCTCCATCATGTTTACGTACACATAGACGGTAGGCGCGCTACGATGTTTACGTAAACCCACGGATCGCTCTCCCTCGATCCAGAACCCCTTGGAGGTCACCGGTGGTCACCAGCCGGGATGTGGCGCGGCTGGCCGGCGTCTCGCAGATGACGGTCTCGCGAGTCCTGCAGGACAGCGACCGCGTCGCCGCCCAGACCCGCGAGAAGGTGCTGGAGGCGATGCGCGAGGCCGGCTACCGCCCGCACGCCGCGGCCCGGACCATGCGCACTCGACGCACCTCGACGATCGGCGTGGTGGTCGCCGACATCACCAACCCCTTCTACCCGCAGCTGCTGGAAGCGGTTTCGACAGCGCTGAAGTCGGCGGGCCAGCGCATGGTGCTGTGGAACGGCCCGGACGGCGCGGGCGCGCTGGAATCGCTGGACGAGGGAACGGTGGACGGGCTGATCTTCACCACGGTCACCGAGGCCTCCGCGCAGCTGGCCGAGGCGGTGGAGCGCGGCGAGCCGATCGCGCTGCTGCACCGGGGGCTCGACGAGCTGGACTGCGATCAGGTCACCACCGACAACACCGGGGGCGGCCGCGCGGTGGCCGACTACCTGATCGCGGCCGGGCACCGCCGGATCGGCTTCCTGGCGGGGCCGGAACTACCCAGCACGGCGCGCCACCGCGAGCACGGGTTCCGGGACCGCCTGGTCGAACTCGGCCAGGCGCTGGACGAATTCCTCGTGGTCCCGGGCGGTTTCGCCCACGACATGGCGCGCGCCGCCATGCGCGGGCTGCTCGCGCTCGACGACCCGCCGACCGCGGTGTTCTGCGCCAACGACCTCACCGCGCTCGGCGCCGTGGACGGCGCGGTGTCCGCGGGCAAGCGGGTCCCGGACGACGTGTGGGTGGTCGGCTACGATGACATCGCGCTGACCGCCTGGGATTCCTACGACATCACCACGGTCCGCCAGCCCATCGCCGAAATGGCCCGCGCCGCAGTGGATCTGCTGCTCGAACGGGTCGAAGATCGCGGGCTCGCGGCGCGAAAGAGGTGCTTCGCCAGCGAGCTCGTCGTCCGCGGGTCCACCGCGCGCACCCCGGCGGTCTGACACCTCCGCGCGAACGAATTCGCGCCCCCTGCCAGGACGGCACGAGGCAAGCGGCGGCACCCCGGCCCCATTGCCGGGGTGCCTACTACCGCCTACCTTGCACGGGTACCGCGCCGTTTCGCAGCCGGCGCGATCGGCACCGGCCGTGCTCCTCCCCGGGAGTGGTGGGAGGACCGGAGAGGAGCACGGCCGGTCTCAGCTCAGTAGCGGTAGTGCTCGGGCTTGTACGGGCCCTCGACGTCCACACCGATGTACTCGGCC
>NZ_BAAARA010000009.1:0-125420 GCF_039531955.1 Saccharopolyspora halophila | reverse complement strand
AAGGTCCCGCACGGCAAAATCAATACCGTTGACCTTCTGCAGCTCTACGCTCATGACTTCCCTCTCAACAAAGGATATTCAGCAAGACCAAAGTCCATTGCGGACGAAAACGGATGCTTGCCCCGCGGCTTGCGTGGAACCGACCCCAGATCGGCTCAACACGACGTCGGCTCCCCCGACGACCGCGAACCCCCTAAAAACATCAAAATGGGCACCTCCCGATAGGAGGCGCCCTTACCGTGGATGTCCCTTTACCCCGCAGGCCAAGCGTGGCGGACGACGAGTCCGTTGCAGCGCCTCTCGGCCAGCGGTCGCGCCCCATCGGGGCGCATCGAGTCGGTCTAACCCGGCGTGAGGCAAATTTTGGGAGTGCTCCGTGCTTTTGTCAACCGGACGTGTCCGCAGAGCGGGATCCCCCGAAGCGCGAGAGAGCTGCGCAAGGCCGGCCGCACACCCCTGCTCGCACCCAGAGCGCAACGCCCGCGCCCGCACGAGCGCACGTGACGCCGAACACATTGCGAGGCGGGGCGAGCCGCGCGAGTCCGGAGCCTCCGTCACCGAGTCGCACGCGCGCACGCACCGACCGAACCAGACCCCGAGCGCGGTCGCAGGCCGCGACCGCCCTCTGCCGCCCGGACGAACGCATCGGTTGCGCGCGATCGCCCGCGCCGCCCGCTAGCGCGGCTGCGGCGTCTGCACCGGCATCGCGCCGGTTCCCATCACGACCTGACTCGCCCTCTCCAGCGTCTGCTTGATCGCCGCGATCAAGTCGTGGCTGGACCTCGAACAGGTGAACGCGGCACGGGCGTGCTCACTGACCGCGGCGTGATCCGGAACTTCGATCTCCATGTGCCGCAGGAAGTGAGTCATGCCCTCCCGCTCCGCGAGGCTGTAGGTGACGGTGATCGACGAGCCGCTGCCGAACCCGCTCGACCGGACGATCCAGCGCCGTCCGGGTTCGGCTTCCAGCACGGTCCAACCACGCGTCACAGGCGCCTCTGATTCCTGCCGTTGCGTCCAGGCCTCCTTCGTGACCTGCCCCTGAGCGGGAACCACCGTCCACCCCGGATCACTGACGGGGCGAATGTCCCTCCAGTTTGCCGGATTGGTGATGTAGTGGTACGCCGCCAGAGCCGAGCACTCTATTTCCGTCTCGGCCATTGTCGAATAGAAGGGCATGCACAGCGTCCTTCCACTCGTCCCCCCGGGCGCCGGCTACTGCCACCGGATTACCCCCTGCTCCGTCCATTGTTGGGCCTGTCGCCAAAACAGCAACTCGATCGGGCCGCCGTCGGACGAAGGACGCGTGGCTCCTGAGCGTGATGGCATATGCCAACCACGATCACCGGAACGTGAAAGGCCTTACACATACAAGCCTTTCACGTGGGCACCGCCATGACCGCGAGCGTCACCGCAGCTGAATCGTCCACTCAGGACGCGGAAATCCGATCACGGGCACATCACGAAGCATCAGGACGGCTGACCTACCGCACTTCGGGCATCTCCTCAAATCGGTCATTGTTCGCTTCGGTGCGAGCGCGCATTCTCCCCCAGAACTGCATATCGAACCGGGCGCGAGGACTGTTACACATCGCGCCGAAAGCGTCGGCCAGCTCGGCAATTAACGCTTCGAACACAGCCGATCACCACCACGGGGCTTTCCCCGACCGGCGGTTGTCGATCTTCACCCGAATGTGTATTGTCGCGACAACGTTTGCGGCCGTTCGGGGGCCAACCAGGGGCTGGATCTGCCAACTGACGACTACACGTTCACGGGAAAGCATGGTTCGAATCGGGATATCCGCTCCGCCGCGCGATGATGCGCACGTTCTCACCGAACGTGTTCTCCGATGACGCGGAGCAGTCGAACAATCTGTTGATACCTCGAACCGAACGGTGTTGATCGCACCGCTCCATCCCATTCCCGGGAATCGCACTTCCGGGCGGAGGACTCATGTCTGAAGGCGGCCGAACCCGCGCGAAAAACCACACCTTTCCAGCCGCGCTGCGGCCGAAAAGCATTCGTGCCAAAACCGTGGCCTTGCTGATCGTGCCGGTGCTGTCGCTGGTCGCCCTCTGGGCCCTGGCCACCGCCACCACCGCACAGCAGGCTTGGAGCGCGCACCGGGCCGCCGGCCTCGACGCCGACCTCTCGGCTCCGGTCGACGGGCTCATCGACGCGCTGCAGGAGGAACGCGACGCCGTCGCCCTGCACCTGGCCGCACCCGGCACCGGCTCCGGCGATCTCGGCGCCGACCGCGCGAACACCGAGGCCGCCGCCACCGAGCTGCGCAACAGCTTGCGCGAGGCCTCCCCGGGCGCCGCGGTGCAGCACCGCGCCGATGCGCTGCTCACCGATCTCCGTTCGCTGCCGAAGCACGATTCGACCTGGCAGGACGCCTACAGCGCCTACGGCGACACCATCGACTCCGCTCTGGCGCTGTCGCAGTCGCTGGCCGATGCGCAGGAGGGCACCGCCGCCGCGCACGCCCGAGTGGCGGTTCGGCTCACCCGCATCGACGAGACCCTGCAGCGACAGGCGACCGTGGTCGGCGGCGCGCTGACCACGGGCCGGTTCACCGTCGAAGAGCACCAGGCATTCGCGCGGGCTCTCGGCGGCCAGCGCACGCTGACCGCCGCGCTGCTGCCCGATCTGTCCCCCGAGCAGGCCGCGGCGTACCGAGACCTGGTCGAGTCGGTGCCCTACCGGACATTGACCGGGATGCAGGACTCGATGCTCGCGCACGGCACCGATCCGGTGGCCACCGTCGGCATCTCCGCCAACGGCTGGCGCAACTCGCTGGACCAGCTCGACGCGGTGGTGGAGCGCACCCACGACACCGCGCGCGACGCGCAGTCCTCGGCCGCCGACGCGCGAGCGGACACCGCCCGCGATCGTGCGATGTGGACGGCCGCGCTCGGACTGCTCGGGGTGATCCTGGCCCTGGTGATCTCGACGCGGATCGCGCGCGGGCTGGTGCGCGACCTCGTCGGGCTGCGCGACTCGGCGCTGGAACTGGCACACCATCGGCTGCCCGGCGCCATGCAGCGGATTCGCGCTGGTCAGAAGGCCGACGAGGACCCGGCCATCACCCCGGGCGAGGGCGAGATCGGCGAGGTCGGTGCGGCGTTGAACGCGGTGCAGCGATCGGCGCTGACCGCCGCCGCCGATCGCGCCGAGCTGCTCACCGATGTTTCCGGGGTGTTCAACAACCTGGCGCGGCGCAGCCAGTCCCTGGTGCACCGCCAGCTGGAACTGCTCGACACCATGAAGAAGCACGCCGACGACCCGGCCGACCAGGGCGACCTGCTGCGGCTCGGTCACCTGGCCGCCCGGATGCGCAGGCACGCCGAAGGGCTGATCGTGATGTCCGGCGCCACCCCGGGCCGCTCCTGGCGCAGCCCGGTACCGCTGATGTCGGTGCTGCGCTCGGCGGTCACCGACGTCGAGGATCACGCCCGCATCGACCTCGGCCGGATGCCGGAACTTTCCGTGGTGGGCCCGGCGGTATCGGATCTGACCAGGCTGTTCACCGAGATCGCCGAGAACGCCACGGCGTTCTCCCCGCCGGACAGCACCGTGCGCGTGCGGGGCGGGAACGCCGAGGGCGGAGCCCTGGTGGAGATCGAGGACAACGGGCTCGGCATGCACGACGACAAGCTCGCCGAGGCCAACGAGACGCTCGAGGAAGGGCATCGGCTGGAGCTGTTCGACAGCGACCGGATCGGGTTGTTCGTGGTCAGCTGCCTGGCTCACCGCCAGGGCGTCGAAGTCTCGCTGCACTCGTCGCCCGCGGGCGCGACCACGGCACGGGTGCACCTGCCGTCCTCGATCCTCACGCCGACGCCCGGTGACTCCGAGCACGCCGAACCCGAGCCCGCGCAGCGGTCCCCGCAGCCCGCGCAGGCCACCGGCCTGCCGCAGCGGACCCCCGGTTCGGCGCGGGGCGAGAAGGTCTGGACCGAGCCCGAGGAGTCCGACGACGGAGCCGTGGAGGCCGAGACCGTCGAGGGCGAACTCCCGAAGCGCACCCGGCGGGCCAACCTCGCCGCACCGCTGAAGACCGCGGGCAAGTCTTCCGAGGACGAGCAGTTCGCGGGCGAGCTCTCCCCGGAGACCGCTCAGGCGTTGATCTCGGCGCTGAAGCACGACCCGCGGGACCGCGACGGCAACGGCTGACCGGATCCGGACGGGTCCGCCGAGCAGCACAGCCCCCGAGCGCCGAGGCGGCCCCGTCGCAGGTGGTGCCCCGGTCGTCCCCGAGGCCGGGGCACCACCAACTTCGCCCGGAGTGACTCGAACGGTGGACCGGTGCTTTTCGGTGAGTTCCGCATGGCCGGACCCGGCTGATCGATTCAGTCGGAGCCCCGGCCGCGGGAGCGCGGCCCGCGCGTCCTCGACCCCAGGGCACCGCGCGCGGGGCGAACACGGCCTATTACCGTCCCGAGTGGCAGCGCCGGATCCGGCGCGCCGGCGATCACGTAGACCTCTCCCCAGGAGCTCCAGCAACGATGCAACCGAGTAACGAGCAGGACCGGGCCAAGTGGGCGGCGGGCACCGCCGCCATCGACGCCTACATCCACGACGGCATGAAGCTCGGCCTTGGCTCGGGCAGCACCTCGCACTGGTTCGTCCGCGCGCTGGGTGAGGCGGTCAAGGACGGTCTCGACGTGGTCGGGGTGCCCACCTCGACCGGCACCCGCGACCTGGCCATCGAGGTCGGCGTGCCGCTGACCACCCTCGCCGAGGCCGGCAAGCTCGACCTCACGGTCGACGGCGCGGACGAGATCGACGCCGACGGCGTCATGATCAAGGGCGGCGGCGCGTGCCTGCTCTGGGAGCGCATCATCGCCGAGACCTCGGAGAAGATGGTCTGCGTCGTCGACGGCGGAAAGGTCGTCGACCGCCTGGGCGCGTTCCCGCTGCCCATCGAGGTGGTCCAGTTCGAGTGGGAGGCCACCCGCAACGGCATCGCCGCGCTGCTGAGCGAGCTGGGCTACCGGGACGTCGAGCTGACCCGCCGGATGCGGGGCGACGAACCCCTGGTCACCGACAGCGGCAACTTCATCGTCGACGCGCACCTCGAGGCCATCACCGACCCGCTCGCGATCGACAGCAAGCTCAACTGGATTCCCGGGGTCGTGGAGAACGGCCTGTTCAGCGGTATCGCCGCTGAGATGATCATCGGCCGCACCGACGGCAGCCACGAGGTCCGCGACGTCTCGACGTCGGCCTCGGGCCGCCCGGCAACGCGCGGCCGCTGAGCTCGCTGGCGGCGTGGGCGCCTGCCCGCGCCGCCTCAGCGGAAGGCCTGCGCGGCTCGCTCGACCTTCGCGCGGTGCGCCGCCCAGAAGCCCTCTTCGCCTCCCGGCAGGTTGTCGCCGGCGTCCGCATCCCGACCGCGCCGTCGAGCAGTTCGCGCAGCACGTCCGCGTGCCCGGCGTGCCGGTTCGTCTCGGCGATCATGCGCACCAGGACGTGGTGCAGCGTGACGTCGGGCTCGCCCCACCACGGCACCAGTCCCGGAGCGTCCAGCGGTAGCGCCTCGACGGTCGCGTCGGCGTGCGCAGGCCTCCCGGTACAACCCGGTGATCTCCGCCCGCGTCTCCTCCGCGGTGACCCACATGTCGACCTGCGGATCGTCACCGGGATCGCGCAGCCACTCCGGGGTGCGCGGGAACGCCGGTCGAAGGTCGCGCCGAAGTAGCCGATCTCGCACGCGGCCAGGTGCTTGACCATGCCGGGCAGGTTGGTGCCGGTCGGCGTCAGCGGTCTGCGGGCGTCGCACTCCGAGACACCGTCGAGCTTCCACGACATCGCGTCGCGCGCGGCTCGCAGGTAGCGCTGGAGCACGTCCTTGGTCTGCGGCGGTGGCATGACCGCGGAGCCTGCCAGCCCGCACCGACGACCGGCCACCGAAGATCTTCGGAGATCACCGGGCGAAGCAGTAGGAGTCCGAGGACGCGTCGCCGCCCTGCAGGCGGACCTGGTGCACCCGGCGACCGCGGAACTCCTGCCCCCGGGGGAAGAAGTTCTCGTTGAGGTGGAGACCGCCGGTCTGGTCCGCGTCCAGCTTGGCCAGCCACGCGCCGACCCCGTCCGGGTAGAACTGGTCGTCCCAGGAGCCGTACAGCGAGTTGGTCACGTACACCCGGCGCCCGTCGCGGCTGACCTCCACCATCTGCGGCCCGCCGGACAGCGGCTCGCCGGGTGCGGCCGGATGCGGCTCGCGGGCCACGATCCCGCCGAGCCGGACGGAAGCCGTCTCGCGCGGGTGCGCCGGGTCCGAGACGTCGTACTGCTTGAGCTCGCCGGTCCCCCAGCAGGAGACGTAGAGGAACCGGTCGTCCACCGACAGGTCGATATCGGTCACCAGCGGCGGGACGGCCCCGAACGGCTGCAGGGCCGGGGGCAGCTGCTCGGCCGGCGCGGGCTCGGCCGGAATGGTGATCACCTTCTCGGCCGCCCACCGATCGCCGTCTCGGTACCAGCGCCACACCGAGGCAGACAGGTCCTCGGTGCTGATCACCACGCCCACGAATCCCCAAGTGGCGTTCGGATCGTGCGAAGGACGCAGCTCGAGGACCATCTGGTGCTGCGCGCCGAGGTCGACCCGTTGCTCGTGGCGCCCCTCGGCGAGGTTCCAGAAGTGCAGTGCGTGCCCGTACCGGTTGTCCAGCAGCAGCTCCGGGACCACGCCGTCCTCGATCATCGACGGGGTGCCCCACTCGCTGGTGATCAGCGTGTTCTGGTTGAGGTGCCACCAGGCGTCGTAGGCCATGTGCTGCGGGCCGCGATCGGTCTCCCAGGCGCGCAGCACGTCGAAGGTGTCGTGGTCGAGCACGGCGATGCCGCCGGGGCCCTCGTCGCCGTTCGCCGCCCCCAGGCAGGACAGGTAGACGCCGTCCGGTCCGCAGTGCAGCGTGTGCGGACGGGAGTAGCCCGCCTTCTCGGCCAGCTCGGCGGCGCCGATGGTGCGCACCAGCCGGGGTTGCCGCGGATCCGGCTGCGTGTCGTAGATGTGCACCTTCGACGAGCGCAGGCCCGGCAGCAGCAGGTAGCGGCGTTGCAGGCCGTCGGTGTGGTGTCCGGCGTGGGCGAAAGCGCTGCTGCAGGCGTTCCACCCGAAGTGGTGCAGCTCGTCGCCCTTGGTCGGAAGTTCCGCCCAGCCGACCACCCGGCCGTGGTCGGCGGAGTCCGGATCGGTGTCGAGCACGGCGAGCGCGTCGGGTGTCTCGCCCGTCCGGTCGAACGCCACGACGTAGGCCAGCCGTTCCGGCGGAGCTGCGATCGCCTCGACCGGACTGCGGTAGAAGGTGGGATCTGTGGTCGTGCTCATCGTCGTCCCCCGAAGTCAGATGGCAGTCGTCGCTCCCAGCATGCGTGCGCGTCCGCGGTGCGGCGACCGGTGTCCGGATGACAGGACGCCGCTGCCGGTTTTGTCCCGCCTGTGCAGGTCATTCACCGTGCTAAGTTGATGTGGACGTGGCTTGCCGTCGCACGATCGGGCCAATGCGGCCGGATTCGGGCGACGGTCTTCGGGGCATCGGGATCGAGGTGTGCGGTGCAGCTCAAGGACGCGAACAGGTACCGCGTCGACTGGCTGATCAGCTTCGCCGCGGTGATCCGGCACGGCGGGTTCTCCGCCGCCGCCAAGGCGCTCTACCGCTCCCAGTCGCGGGTGAGCACGCACGTGGCCGAGCTCGAGCAGGCCATCGGGGCGCAGCTGTTCGACCGGTCGGCACATCCTCCGCAACTCACTCCGGAAGGCCGCCTGCTGCAACGGCATTGCGACGAGATCCTGCGGCGGCTGGAGGCGCTGTCGGACCTGTCCTCGGCATCCGGATCGGCGCGCGGCGAGGTGCACGTCGGCCTCTACCCCAGCGCGGCGGCCTACGTTTTCCCGCGCGCGGTGCTGCGACTGCAGCGCAGTCATCCGGACATCTCGGTGGTGCTGCACGAGGCCGACGCGCGCACGCTCGAGAAGGCGCTGCAGCACGGCGAGATCGATCTCTCGGTGCGGCACACCCTCCCGGTGGTGCGGGCCAGCGGGTTCAGCAGCACGGTGCTGTGGCGCGAACCCCTGGTCGCGGTTTTCCCCAGCGCGCACCCGCTCGCGGGCGCCGGCTCGGTGCGGCTGCGCCAGCTCGCCGAGCAGACGCTGGTAATCATGGGCGAGAGCTCGCAGGAGAGCGGCAACCAGACCGAACCGCACCTGGCCTTCGCCAACGCCGGTCTGCAGCCGAACGTGGGCTTCCGGGCGACCCAGCCGCAGACGATGGTCTCGCTGGTGCGGCACGGGCTCGGCGTCGGCATGACCAACGCGCTGGCGATGACCACGGCGAACCTCGACGGCACCAGCCTCGTTCCGGTCGCCGACACCAGCAGCGAGCGGGTCGTCGCGTTGTGGTGGCACGCCGACCAGCCGCGCTCGGCGGCCATCGAAGCGGTGCGCGAGGCCATCCTCGCCGTTCCACCACCGCGCTTCCCCAGCCGTGCCGATTCCCGTCCCGGCGAGGTGCTGATCCCCTGAGCCGCCCGGCGCTCGATCCGCGCGGACGCGGTCCCCTCCGATCGACACCGGGTTCACCCTGCGTGGAGAATTCCGCTGCCGCGCAGCGATTCCGGCTCCTCCGAGCGTGCGGTTCCGACGGGGCTCGTCACCTCACGTCATGCTCTCCCCGTTCGCAGCGACCCGACCGGGTGTCTTCGGGCCCCGCTGCATTTTTGGCGAAGTTCGAGGCAACCCCAGCCGGGCGCGCGACGTGTCCTGAGTGTCGCGACGCAATCGGCCCGGCCCGCCGGGCCACTGGGGCCCTGACCACAACACCGGTGCGAAACCGCAGTTCAGCGCCGTGCGATGGCGCACGAGCGCGAAAGACCGGGAGGAATCATGTCCGTACGAAGCAAGACCGCGCGAGCCGCGGCCGTCGCAGCGGGTGGCGTGCTGCTGACCGCCACCGCCATCGGGTCGGCCGCTGCGACCCCGGCCGAGGAGAACTCGACCTTCCAGGCCATGCGTGAAGCGTGCGGCGATGGGTATCTGTGCGTGTTCGAGGGGCCTGCGGGCACCGGCGCGATGCACAAGTACTACCAGTGCACCGCAGGCCCGGTGAACACGCCGTGGAAGGTCGGCTCCTGGATCAACAACCAGTACGACGGAACCGTCGCCGAGTTCTGGGGCACCGACCCGGCCAATCCCGAGGGGCCGTGGATCCGCCAGTACACCTCCACCGCACCCGAGTTCGACGACGACACGCGGGGCTTCGACACCTACGGCGTCGACCCCTGCTGAGCGCACCGGGGCGGGGCCACGATCGCGCGGCGGTCGTGGCCCCGCCCCGGGCCGGGAACGAAATCCGCAGCCGTGGGAGCCGCGCTTCGAAACCGCCGAGCGAGTGCCGGAATCCGCCATCGCGAGTGTCTACAGTTGTGCCATGACGCGATGGAACATCAACCGGATCCCCGACCTTGCCGGACGAACGGTCATCATCACCGGCGCCAACAGCGGGCTCGGTCTGCACGCCGCGCGCGCCCTGGGCCGGGCCGGCGCGCACGTGGTGCTCGCCGTGCGCGATCAGCGCAAGGGCGACCACGCCGCCGCCTCGGTGCCCGGCACCCCCGAGGTTCGCCGGCTGGATCTCGGCGACCTGTCCTCGATCCGCGGGTTCGCCGAATCCTGGTCGGGCGAGGCGGCGGTGCTGATCAACAACGCCGGGGTGATGTTCCCGCCGGAGGGCAGCACGGTGGACGGCTTCGAGACCCAGTTCGGCACCAACCACCTGGGGCACTTCGCGCTGACCAACCTGCTGCTGCCGCACCTCACCGACCGGGTGGTGACGCTGGCATCCGGGCTGCACCGCAGCGTGAACGGCATCGAGTGGGACAACCCGAACCTGCGGGGCGCCTACAACCCCCAGCGCGCCTACGGCCAGTCGAAGCTGGCCAACCTGCTTTTCACGCTCGAACTGCAGCGACGGCTCGAGGCCTGCGGTTCCCCGGTGCGGGCCATGGCCGCGCATCCCGGGTACGCGGCGACCAACCTGCAGAGCCACGCGGGCAACGCAGTGCTTCGGCGGCTCATGGCCGTCGGCAACCGCCTCATCGCGCAGGGCGCCGAGGCCGGATCCCTGCCGACGCTCTTCGCCGCGACCGAAGACCTCCCGGGCAACAGCTACGCCGGACCGTCCGGGCTCGGCGAGATGCGCGGCGCGCCCACCCTGGTCGGCCGCTCGGCGGCCGCTGCCGATCCCGCGGCGGCCAACCGGCTCTGGGCGATGTCCGAGGAGCTCACCGGGGTGACCTTCCCGCTGTCCTGAGCGGCTTCGGCACCCGGGCGTTCCCGCTCGGCACGACGCGGCCGGTTTCGGGTCCCGCGGGGAGCGGAGCGGGCCGCTCGCCGTGCGGGATCAACGCGTCGTGACCGTCAACGGCAGGCCGTCGGGGTCGATCAGCAGCGGGTCCGGGCTGGGCCGCATGACCGCGCCCGCACCGGCCTGGGTCAGAGTCTCCACGGCGGATCGGTGTTCGGTGACCGTGAAGCCGAGGGTGCGCAGACCCAGGCGGGCTTGGCCCGCGTTCCACGGGTTCGGGTCGGTGTCCCGGGTGAAGCTGAGCAGCTCGAGCCTGGCCGGCCCCAGTTGGAGGTTGGTGATGACCAGACCGCGCGGGTCGTCCTCGAACCGGAGCCGTCCGATCACCTCGGCTCCCGCGGCGCGCACGTAGAAGTCCAGGGCCTGCTCCATATCCGGTGCCGTGACGGCCACGTGGTCGAAGACCGGATCCGACTCGGGCGTCAGCGAGGCGTGCAACGCCCGGTCGCGCTCGACCAGCTCGGGTGCGCACACCTCGTCGTGCTCGACCGAACCGGCCACGAGCTCCAGCAGCGCACCATCCGGGTCGGTGAAGAACGCGATGCGCACGCCGCCGTGCGCATCGCGCGGCTCGGTGGTGAACGCGACGCCCGCTTCGCGCAACCGGGCGGCATGCGCGTCGACGTCGCCGACGCGCATGCCGAAATGCCTCATGCCGCACTGCAGATCGTCCGCGGCCCAGCCGCCCAGATCACCGGTGGGCACCTCGACGAGCTTCAGCATGGCCTTGCCCGCGTCCAGCCAGCACACCCCCGGTTCCTCGGCGACCGGCCGAAAACCCAGCAACCCCCGGTAGAAGTCCAGCGATCTCGAAATGCTCCGGCACCCGATCTCCAGGAACCGGATCGCGGCGGCCTCGGTCATGCGCCGCATCCCCTGCTCAATCCCCACGACTTCCCCCATCGAAACTTCAGGCGTCAGTAGGGCTGACGCACCGCACCCGGAGAAAGGTTGCTTCACGTCACCTAAGCGGCGTAAGCATCCAGCGACTCGCCACGAATCGGACGCCTTTCTGCTACAGGACGCGAAGGCGCGTCGCCCGGAGCTTCGTCAGATCCGGGCGACGCGCCGCAACAGCGCTCTCGGCAACCGAGAGCACGCGCCTCGCGGGATGGACGCCGGTTCCGGTCGAGGAGATGTTTCCGTTCGCTGCTCGCGTGGCGGTGCGGGCGGCGGACGGCTGCTAGTCGGGCTCGACCGCGTTCGCCGCCGCAGCAGCGCGGAACCAGTGGCCGCTGTCCTTGACGGTGCGCCGCTGCGTCTCGTAATCGCAGTGGACCAGGCCGAACCGCTTCGAGTAGCCCAGCGCCCACTCGAAGTTGTCCAGCAAGGACCACACGAAGTACCCGCGCAGATCGACGCCGTCGGCGATGGCTCGATGCGCGGTCCGGAAGTGCCGCTGGAGGTAGTCGACCCGGTCGGCGTCGTGCACCCCGCCGTCCTCGTCCACCTCGTCCGGGCAGGCCATGCCGTTCTCCGTGACGTAGAGCGGGATCGGGCCGTAGTCGCGCTGCAGGCGCCTCAGCACCTCGCCGAGGCCCGCCGGGTCGATCTCCCAGCCCATCTCGGTCGTCGGCCACCCGCGGCTGACCGAGATCATGTCCGAGCTCCCCGGCCACGGGCTCGGCTCATCGCCCGGCTGCCAGACCCGTTGCTGCTCGCCGACCGAGAGCACGTGGCGGAAGTAGTAGTTGACGCCGAGGAAGTCCAGCGGCTGGTTGATCGTCTTCTCGTCGCCGTCCTGGATGTGCGCGAGGTCGGTGACCGGCCGGACGTCGTCGAGCAGATCGTCCGGGTAGCGTCCGCGCAGCAGCGGATCGAGCCACTGCCGGTTCATCAGCCCGTCGATGCGCCGCGCCAGGTCCTCGTCGGCCGCGCTGTCGGTGGCAGGATCGACCGGGAACAGGTTGAGCGTGATGCCGTAATCGGCGTCCGGATCGCTCCTGCGCATCTCGGCGACGGCGAGCCCGTGGCCGAGCATCAGGTGGTGCGCCGCGCGCAGCGCCGCGGGGTGGTCCTGCCTGCCCGGCGCGTGCCGCCCTTCGGCGTAGCCCAGGAACGCCGAGCACCACGGCTCGTTCAGGGTCGTCCAGTGCCGGATGCGGTCGGACAGCGCGGAGTGGACCTTCGTGGCGTAGTCGGCGAAGCGGTACGCGATGTCGCGCTCCGGCCAGCCGCCCTGCTCCTCCAGCACCTGCGGGAGGTCCCAGTGGTAGAGCGTCACCCAGGGTGTGATCCCGTTGGTGAGCAGTTCGTCGACCAGCCTGGAGTAGAAGTCCAGGCCCGCCGGGTTGAGCTGCCCGCTGCCGTCCGGCTGCAGGCGCGGCCAGGCCATCGAGAACCGGTAGTGCGTGACCCCGAGGTCGGCCATCAGCGCCACGTCCTCGGGATAGCGGTGGAAGTGGTCGCAGGCCACGTCCCCGTTCTGCCCTTCGAACACGTTTCCTTCGGTGTGGGAGAAGCGGTCCCAGATCGATTCACCCCGACCGCCCTCGAACGCGCCGCCCTCGATCTGGTAGCTCGCCGTGGCCACGCCCCACGCGAATCCGTCCGGGAACCGCATCGACTCGCCCATTCACTTCCTTTCGGGTTGTGCTCACCACTGCCAGCACTCGGGTGGTGCGGCCAGCGGCAATAGCTCCGCCCAGAGTTCCTCCGGGACGGGGTGTTCGGCCAACCGGATGGTTTCGGCCACGCGTTCCGGGCGGGAGGTCCCGACGATCGTCGAAGCGATCCTGCTGTCGCGCACCGAGAACTGCAGCGCCGCCGCCGCGAGCGGAACCTCGTGGCGCTCGCACGCCTCGTGCATCCTGCGCGCGCGGTCCAGGATCTCCTCGTCGGCCTCCCGGTAGGCGTACTTGCCGGATTCGCCCGGTCCTCTGGCGAGCATCCCGCCGCCGAAGACCGCTCCGTTGAGCACCGCCACGCCGCGTTCGACCGCCTCGTCGACGAGGTCGTCGGCGCTGCGGTCCAGCAGGCTCCAGCGGTTGTGCGTGAGCAGCACCTCGAAGGGGGCCTCCCGCAAGAACCTCGACATCAGCCCCACCGGGCCACCGGCCAGGCCGATGTGGTCGGCGATCCCCTCGGCTCGAAGCTCGAAGAGGGCTTCCACGGCACCGCCCGGTGCCATGGCCTCCTCGAAGGAGATGTGCTCGGGATCGTGCAGGTGCAGCAGCGGGACCCGGTCCACGCCGAGCCGCTCGAGGCTCTCCTCGGCCGAACGGCGCACGCGGTCACCGGAGAAGTTCCCCTCCGCGTCTCGATCCACTTTGGTCGCCAGCACGAAATCATCCGGTGGCCCGCCGATTTCGGCCAGCGCAGCACCGATGCGCCGCTCGCTTCCGCCGTCGGCGTAGATGTTCGCGGTGTCCAGGAAGTTGATGCCGCTGTCGAGCACCGCGCGCACGGTGGCGATCCCGCGCTCGGCGGGGGTTCGGTAGCCGAACTGCTGCGGCATGCTTCCCAGCGGAGCACCACCCGCGCACAGCGGGGCGACCGCGAGGCCGGTGCCGCCGAGCGGGCGGCGGGACAACATCGAGCTCATCGGGAGCTCCCCATCCTCGACGGCAGTGGTGCGGGTCGACGATCGACGCGGATCGTCGCCCGCGGGTCGATCGCGGTGGTGCGGGCACCGGCCGATGATCACGTGGCGGGACCGATGCTGCCGCCCCGCGCGCACCTGGGCAACGAGGCATCGGCGATGCGAATCCCCCCTATCCGCCTTGCCCGAAGCGTCCGGACATTCGTAAACAAGTTCAACTAATAGGGTCGTGACGTTGTGCCGCGCGCCACTAGTAATGCGGCCGCGCACGGACCTCGCACCGCATCGACCCACTCTTGCGCACCCCATCCCGAGGTATTAGTTTGTCGACTGAACTTATTGGGAGGTGAACGTGGCCGACCGGGGACACGCGGACGCCGGGCGACTCGGCGGCCCATCGGGCGTCGACCAGACCGCCGTGCGGCGGGCCAACCTGGCGCGCGTGCTCGACGAGGTGCGCCGCGGTGAGGTGGTCTCGCGAGCCGAGATCGCCGCGCGGAGCGGGCTGACCAAGGCCACCGTCTCGAGCCTGGCCGGCGAGCTCATCGACCGCGGCCTGATCCGCGAGACCGGGCTGCGCCGCGAAGGCGCGGTCGGCCGACCAGGTCGCTCGCTCGAGCTCGACGGCAGCGGGATCACCGCGCTCGGGCTCGAGATCAACTCCAAGTACCTCGCCGCGCGCGGCACCGATCTCGCCGGCCGGGTCATCGTGGAGCGCCGCCTCGGTTTCGACGCGATGCACACCCGCCCCGAGGACACCCTCGACCGGCTGGCCGGACTGGCTCGCGAGGCCATCGCCGAGCTGTCCGACCAGGGCAGTGCGCACTCCTTCCTCGCGGGCATCGCCGTGGCCGTGCCCGGTCTCGTCGACGCCGACACCGGCCGCGTCCGCTACGCCCCCAACCTGGAGTGGCACGGGGTGGCGGTCACCGAGTCGCTGCGCGACCGGCTGGGCAACGACGTGCCGATCGCGGTGGACAACGAGGCCAACCTCTCCGCGCTGGCCGAGCTGCACGCGATGGAGAAACCGGCGGCCGATCTCGTCTACCTGACCGGCGAGGTCGGCGTGGGCGCCGGACTGATCACCGGGGGCCGCTTGCTGCGCGGTTCGAGCGGGTTCTCCGGCGAGGTCGGGCACGTTCCGGTGGACCTGGACGGCGGGTTGTGCGGCTGCGGGAGGCGCGGCTGCCTGGAGACCAAGATCGGACTGCCCGCGGTGCTGCGCGCCGCCGCACCCGATCTGATCGCCGCCGATGCCGACCCGCAGGACCAGGCGCACGCGCTGCGACGTCGCGCCGAGGACGGCGGGCCGGAGGCGCTGGCCGGCTTCGACGAGATCGGCAGATGGCTGGGCATCGGAGCCTCGATGCTGGTCAACCTGCTCAACCCGGAGGCCGTCGTGCTGGGCGGCTACCTGGGCACGGTAGCTCCGTACGTGGTGCCCTCGGCGATGCGGCAGCTGCGCGAACGCGCGGTGGCCGGGGATGCGGCGACCTGCCGGATCACCGCATCGGCCTTCGGCTTCTCCGCCGCGGTTCGGGGTGCCGCCAGCATCGTGGTCGAAGAGGTCTTCACCGACCCGCTGCGCATCCCCTCCGGCGACGAGCCCTCCACCGCCGACTGAAATCCCGTCGGCACGAACGGTTCCGAACGATCCCCGTGGGAACACGACGAAGTGAAAGGAAAGTCATGACCGACTTCACCCCGAAGCGCGAGGACAAGTTCTCCTTCGGTCTGTGGACCGTGGGCTGGCTCGGACGCGACCCGTTCGGCGAGGCCACCCGCAGCCCGCTCGACCCGGTCGAGGCCGTCAAGCGGCTCTCCGATCTGGGTGCTTGGGGCGTCACCTTCCACGACGACGACCTCATCCCGTTCGGCTCCAGCGCCACCGAGCGCGAGTCGATCGTCAGCCGCTTCCGCGGTGCGCTCGACGAGACCGGCATGACGGTCCCGATGGTCACCACCAACCTGTTCGCCCACCCGGTGTTCAAGGACGGCGCGATGACCGCCAACGACCGCGACGTCCGCCGGTTCGCGCTGCGCAAGGTGCTGCGCAACGTCGAGCTGGCCGCCGACCTGGGCGCCAAGACCTTCGTCGCATGGGGCGGTCGCGAGGGCGCCGAGTCCGGTGCTGCCAAGGACGTGCGGGCCGCGCTGGACCGCTACCGCGAGGGCATCGACACGGTGTGCTCGTTCATCAAGGAGCGCGGCTACGACCTGAAGCTGGCCCTGGAGCCCAAGCCGAACGAGCCCCGCGGCGACATCTTGCTGCCGACCGTCGGCCACGCGCTGTCGTTCATCAACGAGCTCGAGCACTCCGAGATGGTCGGCGTGAACCCGGAGACCGGCCACGAGCAGATGGCCGGGCTGAACTTCGCGCACGGCATCGCGCAGGCGATGTGGGCGAACAAGCTCTTCCACATCGACCTCAACGGCCAGAACGGCATCAAGTACGACCAGGACCTGCGCTTCGGCGCCGGCGATCTGCGCAACGCGTTCTTCCTGGTCGACCTGCTGGAGACCGGTGGTTATCAGGGTCCGCGGCACTTCGACTTCAAGCCGCCGCGCACCGAGGACTACGACGGCGTCTGGGCCTCGGCCGCGGGCTGCATGCGCAACTACCTGATCCTCAAGGAGCGGGCCGCGTCCTTCCGCGCCGACCCGCGGGTCCAGGAGGCCTTGAAGGCATCCCGCCTGCACGAGCTGTCCACCCCGACCCTGGGCTCGGGCGAGTCGGTCTCCGACCTGCTGGCCGAGGACGGGTTCGACGTGGACGCCGCCGCGGCCCGCGGAATGCACTTCGAGCGCCTCGACCAGCTGGCCATGGACCACCTGCTGGGCGTCTCCTGAGCCGACCCGGTCCGATCCCCGCGGCTGGGTCCGATCGAGCACAATCGGAGCCAGCCACGATCGAATCCGGCGTTGGCACGCCGCAAATCCCCGGCCCGGGCGGCTGCGCAGTCGCCCGGGCCGCGCGAGCATGAAGGATGATCCGCAATGCTGGTGCTAGGCATCGACTCGTCGACCCAGTCCACCAAGGCGCTGGTCGTCGACGCCGACAACGGCGCCGTGGTCGCCGAGGCCAAGGCGTCGCACCCGGAGGGCACCGAGGTGAATCCGGCCGCCTGGTGGGAGGCCGCTCAGAGCGCCATCGCCGAAGCCGTCGAACGGGCGCCCGGCCGCATCGAGGCGGTCTCGGTGGGCGGCCAGCAGCACGGCATGGTCGCACTGGACTCGTCCGGGGAACCGGTCCGCGACGCCCTGCTGTGGAACGACACCCGCTCCGCGCCGCAGGCCGACGAGCTCATCGAGCGGCACGGCGCCGAGCAGCTGGCCTCGCGCACCGGACTCGTTCCGGTCGCCAGCTTCACCATCACCAAGCTCGCCTGGCTGACCCAGAACGAGCCGCACAACGCCGACCGCGTGGAACAGGTGCTGCTGCCGCACGACTGGCTCGGCTGGCAGCTGGCCGGACGCCCGGAGCAGGCCTGGACCGACCACGGTGACGCCTCCGGAACCGGCTACTACTCCCCCGCCACCGGCGAGTGGATCCCGGAGCTGCTCGCCGAGGCGATGGGCGGGCGCACCCCGAAACTGCCGAAACTCCTGGCCCCCAACGCCAAGGCCGCGGAAGCGACGCTGCCCGGCATCGAGGGCGCCACGATCGGCGCGGGCACCGGCGACAACATGGCCGCCGCGCTCGGTTTGGGCCTCAAGCCGGGTGACGTGGTGGTCTCGCTGGGGACCTCGGGTGCGGTCTTCGCGCCCGCCGAGCAGCCCAGCGCGGACCCGAGCGGCATCGTCGCGGGCTTCTGCGACGCCACCGGCCGCTACCTGCCGCTGGTGTGCACGCTCAACGCCGCGCGCGTGCTCAGCTCCACCGCGCAGATGCTCGAGACCGACCTCGAGGGCCTGTCCGAACTCGCGCTCGCCGCCGAGCCGGGCGCGGCCGGGCTGAGCCTGCTTCCCTACCTGGAAGGCGAACGCACGCCCAACCTTCCGGACGCCACCGGCACGCTGACCGGGCTCAGCGGCGCGAACATGACGCCGCAGAACCTGGCCCGCGCCGCGGTGGAGGGAATGCTCTGCGGCATGGCCGACGCCATCGACGCGATCCGCGACACCGGCGCCGAGGTCCGCCGCGTCCTGCTGATCGGCGGCGCCGCGCGTTCGGAAGCCGTGCAGGCCATCGCCCCGGGGCTCTTCGGCGTCGACGTGGACATCCCGGATCCGGCGGAGTACGTGGCCCTCGGCGCGGCCAAGCAGGCGGCGTGGGCGCACTCCGGTTCGGCTGCCCCACCGGAGTGGGAGGTCGCGGGCACCCGCAAGGCGGTCGGCGCGGACACCAGCCACGAAGTGGTACGCACCGCCTACACCCTGGCCCGCAAGCAGGTCCACGGCATCTGATCGAGCCGGTGGTGACGCGAGAGCGGTTCTCGCAGGAGCCTCCCTCGCGTCACCGCGTGTTGGGCTCATCGGGGGATTCGGGCGAATCCTCCGGTCGTGGTGATCTTCGGCTGCGAGACTGGTCGGGTGGCCGCACATCCGCTTCGCCAGGTCCTCGGAGTGCGCGGGCCGTTGCTCGGCGGACCCGCGCTGCTCGTGCGGTGCTGGTGGCTGGTCCCGGTGGCGCTGTCGCTCGTGGCGCCCTTCCAGCTCGCCGCGTGGTCGGTGACCTGCCACCTCGGTTCCTGCGCCGAGTCGCTCTCCGTGATCGAGCTGCTCCGGGTTCCCGATTCGCTGGTCGGCAAGATCAGCGCCCACGTGTACCGCGGTGTCATCCAGGCCCCGCCGCTGATCCTGATCGTCGCCGCCACCTCCGCCGCGCTGACCGCGGCCGCCGCGCACCGGCCGTCCGGCCCGCGCCTCGCCTGGCGCCGCGTCATCGAGCGCGCTCGCCCGCTGAGTGCGCTGATCGCGCTCGCCGTGGCCATCCCGGTGATCGCCCTGCTGGTGCCGGTCCTGCTGTGGCGCGCGATCTTCGGGCCGCTCTCGGAGAACCTGGCCACGAGCAGCCCCGACGTCATCGCGATCAGCGCGCTGCTGCTCGTCATGCTCGGCGGTGCACTGGCCGCCTTCGCCGCGACGATCGCGACGCTGGTCTCGGCCGTGCCCGTCCTATTGGAGCGGTGCTCGGCCCCGATGGCCCTGCGGCGGACCCTGTCGCTGGCGCTCAAGCGGGTGTTCCCAACGCTCGGAACCGTGCTGCTGGTGATGGTGCTGACGGAGTTCGTCGACGTGGCCGTGGACGTGCTCTGGACCGCGGCGAGCCTCGAAGCACTGCCCTCGTGGCTCAGCGCCGCGCTCAACACCGGCCTCAGCGATGCCATCTCGCTGCCCCTGACGGCGGCGATGTACTACGTGCGCTACATCGACCTGCGGACCCGCGAGGGATTCGCTCGCGGCGACCTCGTGCGCCTGGCGCGTCGGTGACGAGGGCCGCTCCCGGTACCGCACCGGGAGCGGCCCTCGTTCGCACCGCCCAAGGGGCCCTTTCGGCGCGCGGCGGTAGCCGCACGCGGTGCGGCCGCACGCCGCGGGTACTCGGACTTCGTCGGACGAGGAGAGCCGCAGCGCCGCGCTTCGAGGTGCTCGAGTCGCGGACGGCGTCCGAGATTCCGCCACCCGCAGCGCAACGCGCACCGCGCACTGATTCATCCCCTAATCCCGCGCGGGTTCCGCGGTCTTGCCGGCGAAGGTGATCGCGACCAGCGCCACGAGCGCCACCGCGGCGAAGGCGTAGAAGCCCCACGGGTAGGCCAGCCCCGCGCTCAGCAGCGCGCCCCCGAGCAGCGGTCCGGAGATCGCACCGAGCCGGCCGATCCCGCTCGAGGCGCCCAGCGCGGTCGCGCGGGCCTGCGCCGGGTAGTGGTGGCTGACGTAGGCGTAGACCACGACCTGGCTGCTGAACACGAAAACGCCTGCCAGCAGCACGCTCACGTACACGCCGAAGCCCGGCAGCTTGACGCTGAGCAGTGCCAGGAACACCGCGGCCGCGCCGAACCAGATCAGCACGCAGTTGCGCACGCCGATCCGGTCCGAGACCCGCCCGGCCAGCAGCAACCCCAGCACCGCGCCGACGTTGAGCGTGAGCAGCAGCGCCAGCGCCGCGCCGAGCTCGTAACCGGCCTCGCGCATGATCTCCGGCAACCAGGTGTTGAGGCCGTAGACCAGCAGCAGACCCATGAACGAGGTCACCCAGAACGCGAGCGACGAGCGAAGGTAGCCGCCGCGCACCAAGGTCGACAGCGGATTGCCCCGGGCGGCGCGCTGTTCCGGCGTGATCGGCATGGACTCCGGCAACCGCTTGGCCAGCAGGGGAACCAGCACCACCGCGGGCAGCGCGCCGATGACGAACATGGCGCGCCAGCTCAGCGCCGGGATCACCACGATGCCCAGCAACGCGGTCAGCACCGCTCCGGCGTGATACCCGGTCATCAGGGTCGTGGTCGCGCTACCGCCCGCGGTCCGCTTCGCCTCGTTGACCATCGCGATGGACACCGGCAGCACACCCCCGAGCCCCAGTCCCGCGAGGAAGCGCAGCACGCCGAAGACCAGCGGACCGGTCGCCACCGCGCACAGCAGGGTCAGCACCGAGAACATCGTGACGGTTCCGATCATCATGGTGCGGCGGCCGAACCGGTCGGTCAGCGGGCCCACCCCGAGGGCGCCGATCATCACGCCCACCAGACCTGCCGAGGAGATCACCGAGGCGGTGGCCGGATCGAGCCCCCAGCTCGGGTCGTCGAGGAGCTCGGGCAGGACCACGCCGAGCACCACCAGGTCGTAACCTTCCAGCGCCACGACGGCCCAGCACAGCGCGGCCACCCAGCCCGCCGATCTCGCGGCCGGGGGTTCCGGGCCGGTGGACGAGTGCTCTGACGCCGTTGTCATCCGCGTTCACCTCTTCGCGCTCGGTGTTCATCGATGGCGCGCATCATGCGGCCACGCGGGCAGTTGCCGACCAGCGATGGTTTCCGCCCAGCGGGAGCCAATGCGGCTTCGTGACCTGCCGGACCCGACACCCCCGGCCCGGGCGTTCCGGTGATTCCCGACACGTCGGCCGGGCCCTTGCCCGCACGCGCGCGCAAGGCGGAAGGCATGATGGGTCGCCGTGGGACACCGACCTGATGCCGCTCCGCCCGAGCCCGTGACCGCCGAGGCCGCCGAGGCACGCGCGGAACCGGGGCTGTACCGGTGGGAGCGACGCACCGAATGGCCGATGGTGACCCTGTCCGTGCTCTTCCTGGCGCTCTACGCGTGGAACGTGCTGCAGCCGGACATGCCCGACTCGCTGAACCGGGCCATCTCCACGGGCATGTGGGTCACCTGGGTCGCGTTCGCCATCGACTACGTCGTCAAGTTCGCGCTCGCGCGCGAGCGTGGCCGGTTCTTCGTCCGGCACCTGTTCGACCTGGCCGTGCTGGTGCTGCCGCTGTTGCGCCAGCTGCGCGTGCTGCGCGTGGTCATGGTGCTGCTGATGCTCAACCGCAAGTCCCAGGGCCAGGTGCGCGGTCGCGTCGTGCTCTACGTCTCCGGCGCGGTGGCGCTGCTCGGCTTCAGCGCCGCGCTGGCCGTCCTGGAGGTCGAGCGCCGCGCCCCGGACTCGACGATCAAGACCTTCGGCGACGCGGTGTGGTGGACGATGACCACGATCACCACCGTGGGCTACGGCGACTACTCCCCCGTCACCGACCGGGGCAAGTTCATCGCGGCCGGTCTGATGATCGCAGGCATCGCCATGCTCGGTGTGGTGACCGGTTCCATCGCCTCCTGGTTCGTCGACCGCTTCGGCGGCATCGAGCGACAGCTGGAGCAGACCAGCTCGGACTCCCGGCGCCTGGACGACGACAGCGAGGCGCTGCGCGCGGAGATCGGCGTGCTTCGCGAGGAGATCGCCAGCCTGCGCCAGGAGCTCACCGCGAGCAAGGCCGAGACCCGCGGCCACGACTGACCCGCGCCGTCCGCTCGCCCGGCCCGCGGGTCAGGACGGCGCACCGGCCGGGAGCGCGAATCGCCGGCTCCCGCGCGACCGCGGGACGAGCCGGTCCACCGCCGCCACCGCGGCCCGCGAGCGGTCACCCCCGCACCTGTGGCCGCGCAGCACGTGCCGTAGGGCTGCGATCCAGCACACCGGCTCCGGACTCTTCCGGACGTGTCGCCCCAACAGGCGGAGCACCGAGTCGCCCCCGCTGCCGTCGCAGCACCCCGAGCAATGCGGGCGGCCTGTTGGGGCCCGTGACGTCCTCGAATGTCAGCGCCACCGTTCCGCCCGTCGTCCGGGCGGACGACGATCTCCGATGCGGTCGCGGCGGGGCTGGTCGTGCCGGGATCACCAGGTCCGCGATCGAAGAACGAACCGGAACTCGACGCGCCAGCCTCCGCCGACTCGGGCACCTGGACCCCGCAACTTTTCAGAAAGCAAAACTAGAGACCTGCCGGTCAGCTTTCCACATCGTCGCGCTGCACCCAAAGTGCGATCTGCGCGAAAGCTTTCGGGGTACTCCGATCGTCCTGCGAGCCTTGACTCCTCACGTGCAGCGGCAATAGCCTTCTGACTCATCCGAGGAACGAAACTTTCCGAAATGTTCGGCAAACCTGGGAGTCAGCGATGAAGCCGATTCGCCTTGCCACCACCGCCGCCATGGCGCTGACCGTGTTCGCCGGCCCCGCCGCCCACGCCACACCGCCCGCACAAGCCGACACGTTGCGCGACGCCGCCCCCGGCGGGCTGGCGATCGGATCCGCCGTCGCCGGCGGCGGGCATCACGAGGACGCGCAGTACCCGGACCCGTTCACCTCCGACCAGCCCTACCGCGATGTGCTCTCCAGCGAGTTCAGCTCGCTGTCGCCGGAGAACCAGATGAAGTGGGAGTACATCCACCCGCAGCGGGACACCTACGACTTCGAGGCCGCCGACCGGATCGTCGATTTCGCCGAACGGAACGTGCAGGAGGTGCGCGGGCACACCCTGCTGTGGCACAGCCAGAACCCGGACTGGCTGGAGAACGGCGACTTCACCCCCGAACAGCTGCGCGACATCCTGCACGAGCACATCAGCACGGTCGTGGGCCGCTACGCGGGCCGGATCGAGCAGTGGGACGTGGCCAACGAGATCTTCGACGGCAACGGGCAGCTGCGCACCCAGGACAACATCTGGATCCGCGAGCTCGGGCCCGGCATCATCGCCGACGCCTTCCGCTGGGCGCACGAGGCCGACCCGAGCGCGAAGCTGTTCTTCAACGACTACGGCGTGGAAGCGATCAACGCCAAGAGCGACGCCTACTACGAGCTGACCCGGCAGCTGCGGGCCGAAGGCGTTCCGGTGGAGGGCTTCTCCGCGCAGGCCCACCTCAACCTCGAGGACGGGTTCCCGGCGGACCTGACCCGGAACCTGCAGCGCTTCGCGGACCTGGGCCTGGAGACCGCGATCACCGAACTGGACGTGCGGCTGACGCCGCCCGAGAGCGGGACGCCCACCGAGGAACAGCTGGCGGAGCAGGCCGACTACTACGCCCGCACGTTGCAGGCCTGCCTGCGAGTGCGGACCTGCCACTCGTTCACCGTCTGGGGATTGCCGGACAAGTACTCCTGGGTGCCGAGCACCTTCCCGGAGCAGGGTGCGGCCACGATCATGTGGGACGACTTCACCCGCAAGCCCGCGTACCACTCGCTGCTGGACACCCTCGCGGCTGCCCGCAGCTGACCTCCGCGCTTCAACCGCGCCGCGTCGACACGAGCGGTGCGGTCGAAGCATTTTCGACCGCATTTCCGCCGTTTCATCGCACCGCGATCCCGCACCGCTCACGAAACCACAACAGAACAATTCGATACGATACGTTCTCGAAGTATTCGCGGTAGCAGTGTCGGGGACCGAATACAGGGGGCGACATCGATGGCGGCATTACCCACGGACTCGGAGTCCCAGGAACGCGGCGACGCCGAACTGATCGAAGCCGTGCGCGAAGGTGACACCGCCGCCTACGGCGTGCTCTACGAGCGGCACATCGCCGCCGCCTACAACATGGCGCGGCAGGTCGCCAGCTCCACCACCGAGGCCGACGACCTCGTCTCGGAGGCCTTCGCCAAGGTGCTGGACCTGCTGCGCGCGCAGAAGGGCCCCACCAGCGCCTTCCGCGCCTACGTGCTGACCGCGGTGCGCCACGCCGCCTACGACCGCACCCGCAAGCAGCGGAAGGTGCAGTACTCCGAGGATCTGGAAACGGTCCCGAACATCGACATCTCGCAGCCGTTCAAGGACACCGCGGTCGAGGGAGAGGACCGGTCGCTGGTCGCTGCGGCCTTCGCCGAACTTCCGGAGCGCTGGCAGACCGTGCTCTGGCACGTCGAGATCGAGGGCGAAGCCCCGTCCCGGGTCGCGCCGCTGCTCGGGATGACGGCCAACGGCGTCTCCGCACTGGCCTACCGCGCCCGCGAGGGCCTCAAGCAGGCCTACCTGCAGATGCACCTCGGCAAGCTCACCGCCGGGCAGGAACGATGCCGCGCCACCGTCGAACGGCTGGGCGCCTGGACCCGCAGCGGATTGGCCAAGCGGGAAACCTCGCAGGTCGAGGGGCATCTGGACGACTGCGACCAGTGTCGCGCGCTGGCCGCGGAGCTCGCCGAGATCAACGGAGCGCTCCGCGTGTTCATCGCTCCTCTGGTGCTGGGCGGCGGCGCCACCGGTTACCTGGCCACCGCGGGCACCACCACCGTCGGAGGCACGGCCGCGGGCGGAGTCCTCGGCGCCATCGGCGGACCGAAGCGGGCCGCGCTGACCGGAGCCGCGGCGGCGGCCATGTTCGCCGCGCTGGCCTTCGCGATGACCTCCGGCGAGCAGGAGATCCCCCCGGTCGCCGAGGCCGAGGACCAAGCCCCGTCACCCGCGCAGCCGCCCGCCGCACCACCACCAGCCCCTCCCGCAGCACCGCCTGCGGCACCGCCCGCGGCACCCCCTCAGGCCCCCGCGCCGGAGCAGCCGGCCGCACCGCCGAGCCCGCCCGCTTCGGAGCCCGCGCCGCCGATCCCGCTGCCCATCCCGCCGGAGACGCAGGTCCTCGACAGCGAGGCCCGGACCGGCGTCGACCTGCTCGGCGTCGGCGTGGACGCGCGGCCGCACCTGCGCATCGACCGCGACGGCATCGAAGCGGGCGCGGAGCTCGAGCTCAGCCCGGACGGCGAACTGCTCAAGATCGACGAGCCGCGCGGAAACCTCGACGTCCTGGAAAATCCGATCGTGGAGAACTGACGCGCCTTCGGAGGTGCCCGCGGCACCTCCGAAAACGGAGCGCGAAGCATCGTTCGGACGCGCCCCGTCGCGCCCGAACGCGCTCGAATCCGCCCGCCGAACGCGCGGCAGGCGATGAACCGCCGCGCGGCCGAAGCACTTCTCGCGGACCAGTTCGGCGGCGCGGAACACCGCGAACTCGCGGTGCGCGAATCCCGGGACACCTTCCCCCGGGCGAAGAACGGGTCGCTCGAACGCGAACCGCCGCCGCCCGCCGGACTGGGCCGAATCGGGGCTCGCTCTCGGCGGCTCCGTTCGCGTCAGCGAGCCGCGCCGACCGGGCGCGCGCAGTGCGCCGGTGATCCGAGCACCTGCAACGACGGAGTCTGGGACATCCCGGCTCTAGTCAGGGCAGGCACTCGGCTGCAAGAATCGGAAAGCGCTCTCCAAGCTCCCGACAGGTACGCCGAAGAACACCTACCTCCACGACGGACCCGACCGCCGGGTCGGCAATCTGCCGGCCCGCGCCCGGGAACGGTGCACCATCCGGCCGCCGTCGCCCTGCCCGGGCGACGGACGGGATGACGTTGCCACCGTGCCGCCCGGGCCTTGCTCGCCACGACGGCCGGAGGCGGTGCGCGGCGAAGGTTTCGCCCCCACACCCGAACGACCGGTTCCCTCCCAGAAACGGTGGTGATTTGATGCTCCGACGGTACGGGGTGGTGGGCACCGGAGCCCGCGCCCAGATGTACATCCGCGCGATGCTCGGCGAGCACGCTGACGTCGCCGACCTCGTCGCATGGTGCGAACCGAACCCCGGCCGGATGGACCACGCGGATCGGCTGGTCGCCGAGCTGGGCGGATTCACCCCCTCACGGCACGCACCCGCGGACCTGGAGCGGATGATCGAGGCCGAGGCGCTGGATTCGGTCGTGATCACCGGACCCGATCACAGCCATGCCGACGCGGTCGCCCGCGCGCTGCGCGCAGGCGCCGACGTCGTGGTCGAGAAGCCGCTGACCACCACCGCCGACGGGTGCCGGGAGATCGCCGAGGCGGTCGCCGAGACCGGCCGAACCCCGGTGCTGACGTTCAACTACCGCTATTCGCCCCGAAACTCGGCGCTCAAGCGGATCATCGCGGACGGCCGGGTCGGTGCGGTGACCTCGGTGCACTTCGAGTGGGCGCTGGACACCATGCACGGCGCCGACTACTTCCGCCGGTGGCATCGCGACAAGACCAATTCCGGCGGCCTCGCGATCCACAAGGCCAGTCATCACTTCGACCTGCTCAACTGGTGGCTCGGCGACACCCCGGACCGGGTGTTCGCCGACGGCGGCCTGCGCTTCTACGGCGCGGAGAACGCGCGTGCGCGCGGGCTGGGCGCTCGCCCCGAGCGCGGCACCGTCGACCCGCCGAGCACCGATCCGTTCGCGCTGGACCTGCGCCGCGATCCGATGCTGCGCTCGCTGTACCACGACGCCGAGTGCTACGACGGATATCGCCGCGACCAGGACGTCTTCGGCTCCGGCATCACCATCGAGGACAACATCTCCGCGCTGATCGGCTATCGGGGCGGCGCGACGGTGACCTACTCGCTGAACGCGCACAGCCCGTGGGAGGGCTACCGGGTCACCGTCAACGGCACGCGGGGGCGAGCCGAGCTCGAGGTCGTCGAACGGGCCGCGGTGCTGCCCGGTCCGGACGGCCGGATCGTGCTCGACGCGGGCGCCGAGCACGACGACACCACCGGCACCGCCCGCGCGCCGGGCACGCGGCTGCTGCTGCAGCGGCACTGGGAGCACGCCGAAGAGGTGCCGATCGAGATGGGCGCGGGCAGCCACGGCGGCGGGGACGCGCTGTTGCTCGACGACGTCTTCCGGGGCGCCGCACCGGATCCGCTGGGGCGCCGGTCCGGGCACCGCGACGGCATGGCTTCGGTCGCGGTGGGCCTGGCGGTGAACCGGTCGATGGAGACCGGCGCGGCCGTGCGCGTCGACGAGCTCGGATTGCCCGAACTCGCCCCCGCGGGGAGGTCTCATGTCGGTGCTGAGTGAACTGGCGACGCTGCGCCGATCCAGATCCGCCCGCGGTACCAGCCCCGCCGAGCGCGGCGACGGCAAGGCGGCCGCGCTGTTCCTGACGCCTTGGTTCCTCGGTCTGGCGCTGATCACGGTCGGCCCGGTGCTGGCCTCGCTGTACCTCTCGTTCACCGACTACAGCCTGCTGGCCGCACCGGAGTGGACCGGGCTGGACAACTACGTCGAGATGTTCGGCGACGAACGGCTGCTGACCTCCCTGCGCGTGACGTTCACCTACGTGTTCGTGTCCGTGCCGGTGCAGCTGGCGGCCGCCCTGGCGCTGGCGCTGTTCCTCGATCGCGGGTTGCGCGGCCTGGCCTTCTACCGATCGGCGTTCTACCTGCCGTCGCTGCTGGGCTCCAGCGTGGCGATCGCGATCCTGTGGCGGCAGATCTTCGGCAACGGCGGGCTGGTCAACCAGGTGCTGGGCTGGTTCGGCATCGAGGGCGTCGGCTGGATCAGCCACCCGGACTACGCGCTGGGAACGCTGGTGATCCTCAACGTGTGGACCTTTGGCTCGCCGATGCTGATCTTCCTCGCCGGGTTGCGGCAGATCCCGCAGCACTACTACGAAGCCGCGGCCATCGATGGCGCGAACAAGCTCCGGCAGTTCTGGAGCGTCACGCTACCGCTGCTGACGCCGATCATCTTCTTCAACCTGGTGCTGCAGATCATCCACGCCTTCCAGTCGTTCACCCAGGCGTTCGTGGTCAGTGGCGGCACGGGCGGCCCGGTCGACGCGACGCTGTTCTACACGCTCTACCTCTACGAGCAGGGCTTCACGAACCTGAACATGGGCTACGCCTCGGCGCTGGCCTGGCTGCTGCTGGTGATCATCGCAGCGTTCACCGCGATCAACTTCTCCCTCGCCAAGTTCTGGGTGTTCTATGACGACTGAGGCGCCGACCAAGCCACCCACCACCGACGTCCCGCCGGTCCCCGCCGCCTCCGCGCGATTGCGGCTTCGCCGGATCATCAAGCACCTCGCGCTGATCGCGGCGGCGCTGGTGATGCTGTACCCGCTGCTGTGGATGATCGCCAGCTCGTTCAAGCCGAACGCGCTGATCTTCCGCGACCCGTCGCTGATCCCGACGCAGCTGGACCTGTCCAACTACCCCGGCGGCTGGGTCGCGCTGGCGCACCCGTTCAGCCACTACCTGCTGAACTCGGCGATCATCGTGATCGGCTCGGTGCTGGGCAACCTCATCTCCTGCTCGATGGCCGCGTACGCGTTCGCGCGGTTGAACTTCCGCAGCAAGAGGCTGTGGTTCGCCATCATGCTGATGTCGATCATGCTGCCGATCCACGCGGTGATCGTGCCGCAGTACGTGCTGTTCTCGAACCTGGGATGGATCAACACGTTCCTGCCGCTGATCGTGCCGAAACTGCTGGCGACCGACGCGTTCTTCATCTTCCTGATGGTGCAGTTCTTCCGCGGCATCCCGGCCGAGCTCACCGAGGCCGCCAAGATCGACGGTGCCGGGCACTTCCGGATCTACTGGCGGATCATGCTGCCGCTGTCGCTTCCCGCGCTGGCCACCGCGACGATCTTCACGTTCATCTGGACCTGGAACGACTTCTTCAGCCAGCTGATCTTCCTGACCGATCCGGAGATGTACACGGTTCCGGTGGCACTGCGCACCTTCGTGGACTCGACCGCCGAGAGCTCCTGGGGCTCGCTGTTCGCGATGTCGGTGGTGTCGTTGCTCCCGATCTTCCTGCTGTTCCTGTTCGGCCAGAAGTACATCGTGAAGGGAATCGCGACCACCGGGTTGAAGTAGCCGCCGCGGGGTTCCTCCAGGCTGCGGAACCCCGCGGCGGCAGTCGGAGGAATCCCGGTGAACCTCGCAAACCGCCTTCTCCAGCGCATGTTCGGGTTGTCCGCACCCGGCACGCGCGACGTGCTCGTGCCACCCGATCTGCGCGTGCCGATGCGAACGCGGCTTCCAGGATCTGGTCCAGAGCACTCGCGGCGGGTTCGGTTCCGGCGAGTTCGAACCGCTGGTGCGCGAGCGCGCGGACGCTCTGGACGTGCTCGCGCACGACGATCGATCACCGCGCTGGTCGGTGATCGATCGCAGGCATCTCGTCGGCGAGATCACCTTCGGGTGCGCGACCGAGCGCGCCCGGCGGCGCGGCGTCTCCGCGGGGCACGTGCCCGGGCACCTTCCTAGGGCCTCGACGCCGCGTGCCGGTACGCCTTGGGCGAGCGGCCCGTGGTCCGCTTGAACAGCTGCGCGAAGTGCGAGGGGTTCGTGAAGCCCCGGCGGGCGGCGAGCGTGGAGATCGGCACCGAGCTGTTCGCCGGGTCGGCCAGATCGCGCTTGCACAGCTCGATTCGGCGGGTGCGGATCCAGCGCGCCACGCTCGACCCGGTGCGCTCGAAGAGGCTGTGCAGCTGGCGCAGCGAGATGTAGTGCGCGGCGGCGATCTGGGCGGGCCCCAGCTCGGGGTCGTCGAGGTGGGCGTCGATGTGGGCGCGAATCCGGTGCAGCAGCATCTCCTGGTCCGATCGGACCACCGCCCCCGCGGCGGTGCGCAGCATGACCCCGACCATGTCCATCACGTTGTGCACGGCGAGGCCCGCGTGCGGACCCATCGCGTGCAGGTTGCGGTTGAGGCTGATCAGGGTGTCCCACACGACCGACGGAAGTCCCGGCTCGTAGGCGAAGGCGGTGGCGGTGACCTCGGCCAGCGGCTCGGGGTGGGGCCCGCCGAGCAGCTCCTTCGGGAACCGGACGCAGGTCGAGCGGTAGTCGTCGCTGGAGACCAGCCGGGCCGGGCGCGACGAGTCGTAGACGGCGAACTCCCCCGGCCGCAACCGGGCCGCCCGCTCGTCCTGCTCCATCCGCAGCGAACCGGACAGCTGCAGCGTCAGCACGTAGTAGCCGGCCTCGGCCGCCGCGCGCCCGTCGCGGTAGGCGGCGTGCCTGCCGCAGGCCATGTTCACGAAGTTGACCTCGCCGAGCGATCGGTCGTTGAGCGCACCGCCGAACTCCTGCGGCCGCTCGCAGTCGAACTCGAAGCTCAGCACGCTGCGTCGCACCGCGGTGGTCCACGAACCGAACGAGACCTCCGGGTCGGCCTCGCTGACCAGGTCGCGCGTGCGTTGCGCCAGTGACGGCATCGTCGCCTCCGCACCCAGCCCGGTGAAGGGAACTGATCCGGCCGCGTCCGACCGTACAGCCGCGGTGTGATGGCGGCCACAGACAAATGTCCTGCACGCATCCGACAGGTCCGTGCACGCAGTCAGGAGGGCGGTCGGCGCCGTCGTTCCTAGGGTCGGGCGACGAGCTGTTCACACCTCAACGGGGAGGTCGCGCCCATGGCATATCTGGAAGGTTCGCACCACGTCACGCTTTCCGTCGGCCACGCCCAGGAGGACGTCGACTTCCACGTCAAGGTGCTGGGGATGCGCTTCATCAAGCGCACCGTGCTCTTCGACGGATCGCTGCCGATCTACCACCTGTACTACTCCAACGCGACGGGCGATCCGTCCAGCGTGGTCACCACCTTTCCCTGGGCACAGGCGGGCTTCTTCGGCAAGCGCGGCACCAACCAGGCCCGCGAGGTGCTGCTCTCGGTGCCGCACGACTCGTTGAACTTCTGGCACGAGCGGCTGACCGCGCACGACATCGAGGTGACCAACATCGAGCGCTTCGGCAAGCGGCGGCTGAAGTTCGAGCACCCGTGCGGCATCGAGTACGTCCTGGTGGGCAACGAGGCCGACCCGCGCGTCGGCCACCCCGGCCACGGGGTGCCGCAGGAGTACGCGATCAACGGCATCCACGGCGTCGGGCTGCACGTGGCGACCCCGGACCGGATGGTGGAGTTCGCCGACGAGGTCTTCCACTCGCGGGGCAGGCTCCTCGAGGAAGGCGATGTCGCCGCGCTGCAGGTCGGCGACGACAAGCACGGCAACCACCTCGAGATCACCGTCAACCGCACCGACGAGCAGGGAACCTGGCGCTACGGCGCCGGAACGTTCCACCACTTCGCGTGGAACGCCGCCACCCTGGAGAACCAGGACGCGGTGAAGTTCGCCATCGAGGGCAACGGCTACACCGACATCTCGGAGCTCAAGGACCGCAAGTACTTCAAGAGCGTCTACGTGCGCACCCCGGGCGGCGCGCTGTTCGAGCTCGCGGTCACCCACGCCGACGGCGGCTGGACCTGCGACGAATCACCGCACGAGCTCGGCACCCGCTTCCAGCTGCCGGAGGAGTTCGAGCACCGCCGCGAGGAGATCTTCAGCAGGTTGGAGGACATCGACATCTGAGCGGGCCGGGGAGCCGAAGCCGAGCGGGAGGCGACGATGCCACCACCTCATCGGTCCGCAGGCGAAGCGATCACCATCCGCCGCGGTCAGTTCTGGATCCCGGGTGAGCGGGTGCGCCTGCCGAGCGGCACCGCCCAGCGCGGCCCGATGTTCGTGCACTGGGAGGCACCCGCCGATGGCGCCCACCGGTTGCCGCTGGTGCTGGTGCACGGCGGCGGCGGTCAGGGCAGCGACTGGACGGGCACCCCGGACGGCAGACCGGGGTGGGCCCCGCGGCTGGTCGAGGCGGGCTTCGCCGTGTACGTGGTGGACCGCTGCGGGCACGGGCGCTCGCCATACCACCCCGATGTCATCGGACCGATGGGCGCGCAGTTCCCGTACGAGGCGGCCAAGGAGTTGTTCGTCCCGGAGGATCCCGAGGGCGGGCACACCCGCTGGCCGTTCGGCCGGGACATCGGTGACGCCGAGCTCGACCAGATGGTCAGCGCGATGGGCCCGCTACCCGTCGATCTGGCCGAGTCCCAGCGCATCGACGCCGACCGGCTGGCGCGGTTGCTCGACGTCCTCGGCGAGTCGGTGCTTCTGACCCACTCGCTCGGTGGCGCGGCCGGTTGGCTGGCCGCCAACCGCAGGCCCGGCGCGGTGGCCGGGATCGCGGCGGTCGAACCCGTCGGCCCGCCGTTCGCTGAGCTGCCCGGCATCGGCGAGCTGCGCTGGGGCCTGACCGCCGCCGAGATCACCACCGAGCCGGTGGCCGCCACCCCCGAGGAAGTTCCCGGCAAGGCGATCCCCGGTCTGACCGGCACCCCGATAGCGCTGTTCTCCGGCGGCGAATCGCCCTTCGCGGGGTTCGCCGATCGGATCGCGGACTTCCTCGACGCGGCGGGTGCGAGCGCCGAGCACGTACACCTGCCGGAGCTGGGCATCACCGGCAACGGTCACGGCCTGCTGTGGGAGACCAACTCAGACCGGACTGTGAAACCCGTCATCGACTGGATCAGGACGGTTCAACACGCCTGAGACGTGAGGACACCCATCATGAGCGAGTTGCACGTCAGCAAGGAGTTCCCCGCGCTGCTCGAACGGCTGCGCGCGATCGCGCCCGTGCTGGAGCAGCACGCCGAGCACAGCGAGCAGATCGGCAGGCTCGACGACGAATCGGTCCGCGCGCTGCTCGGCACCGGCGCGATGCGCATCGGAATTCCGCATCAGCTCGGCGGTTACGAGTTCTCCCCGCTGCAAGCCATCGAGACCATCGCCGAGATCAGCTACGCGGACGCCTCGGCGGGCTGGTCGTTCATGGCGGTGCAGCTGGCCACCGGCACCACGCCCGCTTACCTCGGCTGGGACTGCGCGCAGGAGCTCTACCCCTCGGTCGCCGACGGCGAGCACGCCATCATCGCCGGTCAGGGAACCAAACCGGGCAAGGCCGAGCCGGTCGAGGGCGGTTACCTGGTCAGCGGCGACTGGCAGTTCGCCTCCGGCATCTCGATGGCCACGCACGTCCACACCGCCGCGCACTGCGCCGAAACGGGCCAGACGCTGGTGTGCACCTTGCCGATGGAGCGCGCCACGCTGCACGACAACTGGGACGTGATGGGGCTGCGCGCCACCGGCAGCATCGACTACGCGATCCGCGAGGCGTTCGTCCCCGCCGCCCGCACCTACGAGGTCGCCACCACCGACGCGCGGCTCGGCGGCGGTCTGTACCGGCTGGGCCTGGCGAACATGGCCGGGATCTGCCACGTCGGCTGGGCGCTGGGCGTCGGCCGCCGGATGCTCGACGAGATGCGGGCCCTGGCGGGCAAGAAGACGGGTGCCCCGCGCGCCACGGTCGACACCGGTCACTTCCACGCCGAGTACGCCAAGGCCGAGGCCAAGTACCGCGCCGCCCGGGCGTTCGCCGCGCAGCTCTGGGCGAGCTGCGAGCGAACCCTCGACGCCGGCGAGCGGCTCAGCACCGAGCAGGAGACCCTGACCAGGTTGATGCTCAACCACGTCACCTGGTCGATCCACGAGGTGGGCCAGACCGTGTACAAGTGGGCCGGGACCACGGCGTTGCGGCGCGGTGTGCTGCAGCGGTTCTTCCGGGATCTGCACGCTGGTACCCAGCACATGACTTCGGGGCCGGTGGTCCTGCAGAACTGCGGCAAGGTGCTCGGCGGGCTCACCGAGGGCCACTGGGCGTTCTTCGATCTGGTCGAGGAGGAGTAGGCATGCCGTCGATGCTGGAGTGGGGTGCCGGACGCGACGCCGCCGAGATCGCGGTTCTGGCCGTGCACGGACGCGGCGGAAACCCCGAGTCCATGCGCGAGATCTCCGACCGGTTCGGTCCCACCCCGGCGCAGTTCTTCGCCCCCGAAGCGCCCGGCAACACCTGGTACCCGCAACCGTTCCTGCAGTCCCTGGAGGCGAACGAACCGGCGCTGTCCGGCTCGCTGGCCACCGTCGACGAGTGCCTGGAGGAGCTGGCCGCGAGCGGGTTCGGGCCGGAACGCGTCGTGCTGTGGGGCTTCTCGCAGGGCGCGTGCCTGGTGTCGCACCGGGTGCTCACCGCACCGCGGCGCTATCGCGGCCTGATCGCCTTCACCGGTGGCTACATCGGACCGGACGAGATCACCGCACCCGGTGCGGTGCCGCTGGCCGGGATGCCCGCCCTGCTGCGCAGCGTCAGCGAGGACCCGTGGGTGCCGAGCCACCGCGTCGAGGCCACCGCGGAGGCGCTGCGGGCGGCGGGGGCGGAGGTCGACCTGCGGATCGCACCGGGCGATCAGCACATCGTCACCGACGAGGCGTGCGCGGCCGCTACCGAGTTCCTGGCTTCCTAGGTTTCCAGCAAGCGGTGCGGGACTCAGCCGACGCCGCCGCGGGTTCTGAAGACGTCGCCGGGCGAGAACAGCCGCAGCGCCGCGCAAGTCGCTGCTCGAGCCGCGGATCCCGGAGCCCGACGGCTTCCGAGGTTCCGCCACCCGCACCGCCGCGCGACCGGCAAACTGAAAATCTCCCCTCAATTTCTACAACGGCAACTGTCACATTGGTAGGTAGCACCGCGGTGCGCGGTTAGCACTGTCCCACTCCGGTCATCCGACCGACCGGGCCTACCCGCGACTACCGGGGAGGGCGAGAGCACGCGGTACGCTCCCGCCCTCCCCGGTCGTTCACCGCGGTGTCCGCGGTTCAGCGGCTGACGCGGGTGGACTCGCGCACGACGAGTTCCGGTTCGAAGACCACCTGGCGGTGTTGCGGCCGGTCGGTCGAGGTCTCGGCGATGAGCAGCTCGGCGGCCGTGCGCCCGAGCCTGCGCGCCGGTTGGCGCACCGAGGTCAGCGGGACCGCGGCCGCCCCGGCGAACTCGATGTCGTCGTAGCCCACGATCGCCATCTCCTCGGGCACCTTCACCCCGGCACCGACCATCGCCTGCAGCACTCCCAGCGCCAGCAGGTCGTTGGCGCAGAACACCGCCGTGGGACGCGGGCTCATGCCCAGCAGGCGCGCCCCGGCGTCCCGTCCGCAATCCGCGTTCAGGGCCGCCGACTCCAGCACCGACAACCGCACGTCGCCGTCCGCCAGCGCCGAACGCACCCCGGCTTCGCGGTCGCGGCACTGCACGAGCATCTTGGGCCCGTTGACGAAGGCGATCTCGGTGTGCCCGGTCTCCAGCAGGTGACGAGCGGCCAGCGCTCCCCCGGCGACGTCGTCGACCGAGACCGAACTGCCCTCCAGCTCGGGCACCTTGCGGTCGACGAACACGTACGGGATGCCGCTGCGCGCGAAGGTCTGCAGCCGGTCGCCGACCGATTCCACCGGGCTCAGCAGCACGCCGCGGACCCGCTGCTCGGCGAGCATCGACAGGTACGAGGTCTCCAGGTCGACCCGCTGCCCGCTGTTGCAGGTGATCACGTTGAGCCCGGCCGCGTGCGCGGCCTCCTCGGCACCGCGGGCCAGATCGACGAAGAACGGGTTGCCGAGGTCCAGCACCAGCAGCGCCATGATCCGGCTGCGCCCGGCGCGCAGCTGCCGAGCCGATTCATCCCGGACGTAACCCAGTTCGTCGATGGCGGTCTGCACCCGCCGGCGGGTGTCCTCGGAGACCAGGTGCGGCCGGTTAACCACATTGGACACCGTGCCGATGGAAACTCCCGCCTGGCGGGCCACGTCCTTGATTCCGACCATCTCTTGCTCACCCTCGCTCACGAACTGCTGGTGAGCCTAGTTGCCGGAACGAGCCCGGGCTCGCACCGGGCGAGCCCGCGGCGCCGAGCGGTGTCCATCGTGGATCCGCCCGGCGCCGTCAGCAGCCCGGGACCTCAGGAGGTGCGGGGCATCTCCTTGACCTCGCGGCGGAGGATCTTGCCGGTCGGCCCCTTCGGCAGCTCCGGCACGATCCAGATCTCGCGCGGGTACTTGTAGGCGGCGATCCGCTCCTTGACGAACTCCTGCAGGTCGTCGGCCGAGACCTCCTGGCCCGGCTTGAAGGCGACGGCGGCGCCCACTTCCTCGCCGAGTTCCGGGTGCTTGACGCCGATCACCGCGGCCTCGGCCACGGCCGGGTGCTCGTAGAGCACTTCCTCGACTTCGCGCGGGTAGACGTTGTAACCGCCCCGGATGATCATGTCCTTCTTGCGGTCGACGATGAAGAAGTAACCGTCGGAGTCCTTCGTCGCGATGTCGCCGGTGTGGAACCAGCCGTCCCGGATCGCCTCGGCCGTGGCCTCCGGACGACCCCAGTAGCCCTTCATCACGTTCTCGCCGCGGATGACGATCTCACCCGGCTCGTCGATGCCCAGCTCGTTGCCGTCCTCGTCGACGACCCGCATCTCGCAGCCGCGCACCGGGAAGCCGATCGAACCCGGCTTGCGCTCGTAGCCGGGTTGGTTGAACGACGCCACCGGCGAGGTCTCGGACAGGCCGTAGCCCTCGAGGACGTGGCAGTCGAACTTCGCCTCGAATCCGCGCAGCACCTCGACCGGCATCGCCGAGCCGCCGGTGGCGCAGGTGCGCAGCGTGTGCATGTCCGCGGAATCGGCGTCGGGGTGGTTGAGCATCCCGGCGTACATCGTGGGCACGCCCTCGAAGATGGTGACCTGGTCGCGCTGGATGATCTCCAGCGCCTTGCCCGCGTCGAACCGCGGCAGCAGCGTCAGGCACGCACCGACCAGCACCGAGGTGTTCAGCGCGCAGGTCAGGCCGAAGACGTGGAACAGCGGCAGGCAGCCCATCACCACGTCGTCCGCGGTGACCTCGAACAGCGTCTCCACCGACATCTTGGCGTTGGAAGCCATGTTGGAGTGGGTGAGCTCGGCGCCCTTGGGGTGCCCCGTGGTGCCCGAGGTGTAGAGCAGCACCGCCGTGTCGGACTCGGCGCGCTCGACGGGCTCGGTGATCGGTTCGCCGGAGAGCTCGGTCGGCCCCATCGCGCCGACGACCACGCCCGGGATGCCCACCGAGGCGGCGGCCTCGGTCACGGCGTCGCCGCCGCCGTCCCAGCCGAAGACCAACGACATGCCGGAGTCCGACAGGTAGTACTCCACCTCGCGAGCCTTGAGCAGCGGGTTCATCGGCACGACGACGGCCCCGGCCAGCAGCGCACCGTAGAACAGCACCGGGAACGCCGGCACGTTGGGAAACACCAGACCGACTCGGTCGCCCGGCTTGATACCGCGTTCGCGCAGGTCACCAGCCACAGCGGCGGCCGAGGCGTGCAGCTGTTCGTAGCTGAGCACGTGCTCGTCGAGGCGCACCGCGGGGCGATCGCCGTGCCGACGTGCGGTGGCGACCAGGTTCGCTGCCAGGTTCGTCATGTTCCGTTCCCGTCATCGTTGAGTGGTTCGGACCCGGCGTGAGCCGTTGAGATCGAAGATCTCAGGCAGAGATAGTCCATGTTCCGCAGCCCGGTGGCAATCCATCGGGTGCACATTTAGGTAACACGTACATCGTGAACCAGGTAAGTCCCCGATGCCGTCCGGATCGGTCGAGCTGCCGCGCGGCGACCGGTGGCTCGGCCACGTCGGAGACCCTCGGTGCGCGCTGCGAAGGCGGCACGGTGCGATCATGCCGCGTCCCGCCCCGAGCGTGCCGCGCCGGAACGACACGGTTGGATCTCGATCCGGACCGGTGGCGCGAGGCCGCTCACGCCGGCCCGGCGGCGACCTCCAGCAGCGCGCGCATCCGGGTCGTCATCGCCTCGTGCAGCGAGATCACGGTGCTGCTGCGCACCACGCTGTCGATGGCCAGGATGGCGTTGGCGATGCGGTGCATGTCCTGGGTGTCGCGGGCGACGACCTTGACCAGCATGTCGGCGTCGCCGGTCGTCGCGTGGATCTCGACGACCTCGGGCAATTCGCGCAGCGCCGCCGTGGTGCTGGGCTGCTTGGACTGGCTGATCTCCAGGGACACGAAGGCGACCATCTGAAAGCCCAGCGCGGTCGGATCGACGCGGCGGCTGAAGTCACCGAGCACGCCGTTGCGCGCGAGCTTCTGCAGCCGCGCGTGCACCGTGTTGCGCGCGACGCCCAGCTGCCGGGACAGCGCGAGGATCGTCAGCTCCGGGTCGTCGTCCAGCGCCAGCAGGATCCGCGCGTCCAAGGGATCGATCCCGCTCACCCGTTGCCTCCGCTCCTGTGCGCACCGCCACAACCAGGACTGTGACGAGAACCTGCCAAATGAGCACATTGGCACATCGAAGGCTGCTATGGCGAATTCTGTCGCAGTGATCGAGTCCTGTGTTGCCCGTTCAGCCCCTTCGATCTGAAAATTTCAGACATGACCGCACCCGTGAGGGCCGCCGAACGCGGCCCCGAGACACCTGCCCAGACCGTGCTGCCGCACTCCCGCACCGAGGACGTGGCCGGCCTGCTCTCCGGCACGTTCGTCGTCTCGCTCGGGCTCTACCTGCTGCAGAGCAGCCAACTGGTCACCGGCGGCACCGCCGGGCTGTCGCTGCTGCTCAGCTACGGGCTGCCGACCCCGTTCGCGGTGCTGTTCGTGCTGGTGAACCTGCCGTTCATGGCGCTGGCCGCCCGGCACAAGGGCTGGGACTTCACGCTGCGCACCATCGTGTCGATCGCGCTGGTGTCGGGTTTCTCGCCGCTGCACGCGCGGTTGTTCGACGGCCTGCACCTCGATGCGCTCTACGGCGCGATCGCGGGCAACCTGCTGGTCGGCATCGGCCTGCTGATCGTGTTCCGGCACCGGTCCAGCCTCGGCGGTTTCAACGTGATCGCGCTGATCGCGCAGGATCGCTTCGGCTGGCGCGCTGGCTACGTGCAGATGGGCATGGACGTGGTGGTCATCCTCGCGTCGCTGACGGTCACCTCGATCACCGGCGTGCTGCTGTCCGCGCTGGGCGCGGTGGTGCTCAACGGCGTGCTGGCGCTCAACCACCGCCCGGGCCGCTATCTGGGCGCGTGACCGGTCCGCCGCCGCGCGGACGGCGGTACCCGCGGGCTACTTCACGGCGATCGGGTTGACCGGCGCCCCGACCGCCCCGGTGATCGGGATCGGGGCGGCCGCGAGCAGGAAGTCGTAGCGGCCGTCCCACGCGCAATCGGCGGCCAGCGCGTCGAGGTCCCACATCTCGCCCAGGAACAGCCCGATGTGCGGGATCGCGATCTGGTGCAGCGGCTGGAAGGCGTCGGCGAACTCGTTGGGCCGCACCTCCACCCCCCAGGTGTCGGTCGCGATGGCGGCGATCTCAGTACCGTGCAACCACTCCGCCGTGCCGAACGACAACCCCGGCGCCGGCCCGCCCGCGTAGTCGCCCCACCCGTCCCGGCGGGCTCGGGTGAGCTGCCCGGTGCGCACCAGCACGATGTCGCCGCGGCCCACCGCGCTGCCCTGCCGGTCGGCGATCTCGGTGAGCTGCTCGGCGGTGATGGCGAACCCGTCCGGCAGCTCGCCGTCTTCGCCCAGCGCGCGTCCCGCGTCGAGCAGCACCGCCCGGCCGGTGAAGCCGTCGGCCGCGGTCTCGATACCCGTGACCTGATCGCCCGCGGCCGTGACCACCTCGCCCGCGGGACGTCCGTTCCAGGCCCGCGCGCGGTCGAAGATGTGGCCCAGCCCGTCCCACTGGGTCGAGCACTGCAGCGGCATGCTGACCACGTCGTCGGCACCGCCGATCCCGTGCGGGAAGCCCTGGCTGCCCGCGGCGGCATCGGTACCGGTGTCGAGCATGGTGTGCACCGGGTTGGTGCGGCGCCGCCAGCCCTTCTGCGGCCCGTCCGTGTCGAAGCGCTGCGCCAGCGAGAACACCGCGCCGCGGTGGACGAGCTCGGCGGCTTCGCGACGCTTGCCGTCGTCGAGGTGGTTGAGCGTTCCGCGCACGTCCCGATCGCCCCAGCGCCCCCAGTTCGAGCAACGCTCGGCCGCTTCCGCGATGGCAGCTTCCGGATCGTTCCGATCGAACTGGAAGGTCACGACAGCTCCTCGAAGGTGTCCCGGATCCAGTCGGCGGTGAAGGTGAGCACGTGGTCGAAGTGGTCCAGGCCGATGTGCTCGGCGCCGCCTTCGGCTTCGGTGAAGATGCGGAGGTCCCGCTTCGGGCTGTGCACCGCCTGCTCGTAGCTGCGGTGGGCGTAGCGCAGCGGGATCTGCCGATCTTTCTCCCCGTGGGTGATCAGGAACGGCACGGTGATCTTCTCGACCACGCCGTCCAGGCACACCGCCTCGACCTCGTCGATGAAGGCGTCCAGGTCCTGCTGGCCCCACACCCACTGCACGTGGTTCCAGTAGTGCGGCACGGGATTCTCGCCCTCGCGCTCGAGCCTGCGCTTCTGCACCGCGCCCCAGTCGTGGTTGGCACCCCAGGCCACGCACAGCGCCAGCCGCTTCTCGAAGGCCGCTGCCCTCGGCGCGAAGTAGCCGCCCAGCGACCAGCCGACCAGACCGATGCGCTCAGCGATCACCTCGGGGCGCGCCTCGAGGTAGTCGACGCAGGCCTCGGCCCAGACCTCGGTGTCCACCCGCGCGGTCAGCCCGCGCATGCGCAGCGCCTCTCCGCTGCCCGGGCAGTCGACCATCAACGTGGAGATGCCGCGCGCGGCCAGCTCGCGGCCGAAACCGGAGACGTACATGTGCTCCTTGGTGCTGTCCAGGCCGTTCCACATGATCACGCACGGGGCCGGGTCGCCGCCTGCCGAGGCGTCGGTGAAGTAAGCCGGTAGCGAGGTGTCCCGGTAGGGAACCTCGACGCGGGTGGTGGCCGGGTCGATGAGCTTGAAGGTGTTGCCCATCAACGTCAGACAACGCTGGTAGATCCGGTTGCGGTCCGGGGCGTCGGCGCTCTGCATGCGCTCGGCGTGCACCAGGTAGTTGGTCGCGCGGTGGAACTTGCGACCCGCCGTGCGCGCGTGGCCTGCCGCGCGATCGTGCTCGGCCTGTTCCACCAGGTCGTCGACCACGGCGGTCCAGGACTTCAGCAACTCGCCGGTGCCCACATCGGACCCCTGCGCGCCCGCCTCGCGGATCGGTCGGCAAGCCCGGTCGACCTCGTCGATGAGCCCGCCGCTGTTGAGCGCGGCGACTACCGACAGGTTCCACACGTAGTTGCCGGGAAAGTACTCGAACATGCTGTGCTCCGTTTCGTTCGTCGGTGCGGACCGCCGCCATCAGCGTTCGCGGTCCCGGGGGCGTGCTGTGGCCGGGCGCACGGGCGGGAGCTCGGCGCCCTCGACGACCCGGTTGCGGAGCGTGCCGATGCCTTCGACGGTCATCTCCACCTCGTCGCCCGGTTCCAGCGCGGGCGGGTCGGCGCGGTCCGGCCTGCCCCACAGCTCGGCGAGGCAACCGCCGTTGCCGCAAGTGCCGGAACCGAGCACGTCGCCCGGCCGGACCTCGGCTCCGCGCGAGGCGTAGGCGAGCAGGTCCTCGAACGGCCAACCCATGTTGGACAGCAGATCGCGGCCGATGACCTCGCCGTTGACCGCCACGCGCATCTCGAGCCGCAGGAAGCCGTCGGCGTCCCGGTAGGGCTCCAGCTCGTCGGCTGTGACCAGGGACGGGCCGAGAGTGCTCGCGAAGTCCTTGCCCTTGGCAGGGCCCAGCCCCACTTTCATCTCCGCCGACTGCAGGTCTCGCGCGGACCAGTCGTTGAGGATCGTGTAGCCGGCGATGTGCTCCGGCGCCCGCTCCGGGCCGAGATCGTGCCCGCCGCGGCCGACGACGGCGGCGACCTCCAGCTCGAAGTCCAGCACCCGGCATCCGGGGGGCCGTGCGACCTCGTCGAACGGGCCCGCGATCGCGTACGGGTTGGTGAAGTAGAAGGTGGGCGCGGCGTACCACTCCGGGGCCACCCCGGTGCCGCTGACCGCGCGGGCCACGCCCTCCACGTGCTCTTCGAAGGCCACGAAGTCGCGGATCGTCGGTGGTCGCAGCGGCGCCCGCAGGCGCACCGAGTCCAGCGGCATCCCGGCGCGCGAGACCGCTCGCTTCCCGGCCGCGACGAGCTCGCCGGAACGCAGCACCTCCAGCAGATCGACGCCGTCCTCGAACGGGTGGAAGAACGGCTCCTCGATGACCCCGCAGACCTCAGCGCCGTCGATCTCAGCGGTGGCGAAGCGCAATTCGCCCCCCTCTACACCGGCGGCGCGACGAACAGGCCGCGGTCCGGGTCGTTGAACGACTCCGCGGCCACGAACTCGTCCATCGGGTTCGCGGTGCCCCACTGGTCGGAGACCTCCGGGTCGCTGAAGTCGTAGAGGTGCGGATGCCAGGTGTCCTCGTCGAGCAGCTCCAGCTCGGTGGTGTACTCGACGGTGTTGCCGTGCGGATCGAGGAAATAGCTGAAGGTGTTGTTGCCCGCCAGGTGCCTGCCCGGACCCCACACCTTCTTGATGTCGTTGCGCAGCAGCCTGCCGGTCCCCCGCATGTACTCGTCGATGCCACGCATCTCGAAGGAGGCGTGGTGCAGCGACACGTGCGGCCCGCGGGCGATGGCGAGGCTGTGGTGCTGCGGGTTGCAGCGCATGAAGTACATCGCCTCCCCCATGTTCGGGTGGAACAGCGTGTCCGAGAGCGCGAAGTCGAGGTACCGCTCGTAGAACCGCCTGGTGCGTTCCGGATTCGGCGAGTTGATCACCACGTGGGAGAGCTTGATCGGAACGGATTCCTGCTCCTCGATGCGGCGGTGCCTGCGAACCGCCACGTCGCAGGAGATCTCGATGGTTCGGCCGTCGACGTCGAAGAACCGGAACCCGTAGCCGCCTCCAGGCGTCTGCAACGTCCCCGGTTCGCTGACCAGCTGAACTCCGGAACCGGCCAGCCGCTGGGCCATGGCGTCGACCGACGTCTCGTCGGCAGCGCCGAGGGAGATGAGGTCCAGTCGCTTCTCCTGCGCCTCGCGCAACCGCACCACGTACTGCTCCGGCGAGCCCTCGGCGGCCAGGAAGCTGATCCCGGGCTCCTCGGCGACCGGGGTCAGCCCCCACAGGTCGGTGTAGAACTCGTGCTGCTTCGCGTAGTCGGGCGCTGCGATGTCCAGGTGCCGCAGATGGGTGATGAGTCGATCGTTCACGTCCGGTCTCCTTCGTGCTAAGCGGGTTGGCTGACCAGTTCCGATACGCGCGCCATCAGTCCGGGGACGTCGCCCGGCTCGCCGTCGAGCAACCACTGACCGAGCTGGTTGGACGCGTCCACCACGGTTTTCGCGCGGTCGAACCGACGTGCGGCGTAGGCCTGCAGGGCGCTCTCGGTGGCGTCGCCCTCCTCGATCACCTCCTCAGCCAGCACCGCGGCGTCCTCGAGCGCCTGCGCCGCACCCTGCGCGACGGTGGGCGGGCAGACGTGGACGGCGTCTCCGACCAGCGCGACTCGGCCGCGATGCCAGGGTTTCTCGAGCAGGTGGGTTTCGAAGTGGGCGTAGTTGACCTTGCCGGGGTCGGTGAGGGCGCGCCGGATCTCGTCCCACGTCCCGTGGTAGTTCTCGGCGAGATCGCGCATCACCCGGAGCGAGTCCTGGCCGCTGAGCCCGGAGCGGTCCTGCGCCCGCTCGACCAGGTAGGCGTAGATGTTCTCCCCGGTCGGGCAGTAACCCGCGATGTAGCAGGGGCCGCCGTAGTACAGATCGGTGCGGGTCACCGAATCCGGACGTGGCACGAAGGCACGCCAGATGCCCATGCCGGTTCCCCGCGTTCCCGCCTCGATTCCCAGCATCTCCCGGGTGGCCGACCGCACGCCGTCGGCGCCGACGACCAGGTCGTAGCGCTGGGCGGTTCCATCGGTGAACGTCACCGCCGCCTGCCGGTCGCCCGCCTCCAGCCGAGCGCAGGAGACTCCGAAGTGCACCCGCACGCCGACTTCCCCGGCCCGCTCGATGAGCACGCGGGCCAGTTCCGGGCGATACATGCCCAGCGTGGCGGGCAGGTCGGGTCCACCGGTGCGCACGTCGTCGATCTCGGCCTGCAACTCGCCGCCCGGGGCGCGCAGTCCGAGGCTGTCGAAGGCGTACCCGCGTTCGCGCGCCCGCTCCCAGACTCCGAGCCGCCGCAGCACGCGCAGGGCGTTCCCCTGCAGCGTGATGCCCGACCCGATCGCGGCGACGACCGGGTTGATCTCGACGAGATCGACCTCCCAGCCGCTTTCGGCGAGCAGGATCGCGGTGGCGGTACCGGCCGAACCGGCGCCGATCACCAGCGCATTGCGCGTTGTCATGGGGCTCTCTCCGACGTGCCGACTTGGTTTCGAACTCCACTTTGCGGCCTGGACCACTATCGGAGAAGATCCAGTTGACTATGCCGCTTATCGGCTGCGGCTATAGTCCCGGTCATGGATGTGCGGGGGCTGCGTAACCTGGATCTGAATCTGCTGCTGTCGCTGGACGCACTGCTGGAGGAGCGCAATGTCTCCCGCGCCGCCGAGCGCGTCGGCGTGAGCCAGCCGAGCATGAGCGCGGCGCTGGGCAAGCTGCGCAGGCATTTCGGCGACGAGCTGCTGCAGCGCAGCGGCAATCGCTACCACCTCACTGCGCTGGCGGCGCAGCTGGCCGGGCGGACCGGCGCGGCGTTGGCCGGGGTGGAGCGCGTCTTCGACGCGGCACCGGATTTCGACCCGGCCCGCGCGGAACGCGAGTTCACCGTGCTCACCAGCGACTACGCGACGCTGGTCTTCGGCAGGACGTTCAGCGATCTGGTCGCCGCGCGCGCACCGCATGTCCGGCTGCGCTTCGAGCAGAACGTCCCGCAGGTCGTCGAGCACATCGACGAAGCGCTGCGCACGGTCGACGGCATCGTGATGCCGCACGGATTCCTCGACGACCTGCCCAGCACCGATCTCTACACCGACGAATGGGTCTGCCTGGTATCCGAGGACAACGATCGGGTCGGCGACGAGCTCACCCTCGACGACCTCGCGGAGATGCCGTGGGTGGCCACCTACCGCGGCCCGAACGCCCACACCCCGGCGATCCGCCAACTGCAGATGATCGGCATCGAACCACGGGTGCAAATCGTGGTCGAGAGCTTCCTGGCGATCCCCTTCCTGGTCAGCGGAACCTCTCGAGTCGCGGTGCTGCAAGCCGCCCTCGCGCGGCGACTCGGCCCGGCTTCGGGAGTGCGAGCGCTGCCGTGCCCGTGGGGCGTCGTCCCACTGCGCGAGGCTTTCTGGTGGCACCCGCTGCACGAGCCCGATCCGGCGCACGCGTGGCTGCGCGAGGTGCTGCGCGAAGCGGGCCGCGAGGTCACCGAGCAGTACGGCCTCTCGACCGCATAGCCGCGTGCCGAGCCGGCGACGCTCAGGCCGGAGCCGCACGCGGTGCGGGACTCGGCCCGCACCGCTGCGGGTTCTCAGCGGCCCGCTGGCGAGGACACCCGCAGCGCCGCGCAGGTCGCCGCTCGAGTCGCGGACCCCGCAGCCCCGCGGCGTCGGAGATTCCGCCGCCCGAACCCGCCACGCCAAACCCGAACTGAAACATCCCTCATCCAGCGAGCACGAGGTGTCGACAAGCCGGTCCCTGGTGCGCATCATGCCGGGCATGGCAAAGTCGCCGAGCGGGGAATCCGTGCTTACCAGGGCGGTTCGCATCCTGGACGCCTTCGGCCCGGACGATCAGGTGCTCACGGTGACCGAGATCAGTCACCGCGCGCAGCTGCCGCTGCCCACCGCGGGACGCATGGTCGGCGAGCTGGTCCGGCACGGCCTGCTGCGCCGCGACGAGGACCGGCGAGTCCGCATCGGTGTGCGGCTGTGGGAGCTGGCGCAGCGCGCCTCGCCGACGCTGCGGCTGCGCGAAGTGGTCATGCCGTTCATGGAGGACGTCCACGCGGTCGTCGGGCACAGCACCCAGCTCGGCGTGCTGGACGGCGACGAGGTCCTGTTCGTGGAGCGGCTCAGCGCACCCGGCGCGGTCATCAACCTGACCAGGATCGCCGGAAGGCTGCCGCTGCACGTGTCCTCCGCGGGCCAGGTGCTGCTCGCGCACGCACCCGTGGAGCTGCAGGAACGAGTGCTGCGGCAGCCGATGCACGCCCGCACGCCCGAGACGATCACCGATCCCGGAGCACTGCGCGCGGTTCTGGCGGGGGTCCGCGAACGCGGCTACGCCTGCTGCCCGGGGCACGTGCACCCCGACGCCACCGGCGTCGCGGTACCGCTGCGCGGCGCCGACGGGCGGGTCCTGGCCGCCCTCGGCCTGGTGATCCCCAACGACGACCGCGCGTGGTCTCGGGTCGCGCTCCTGCAGTCCGCCGCGCGCGGCATCGACCGGACCCTGCGAAGCGGAACGCTCATTCACTGAGAATCCCGTCGCCCCGCCCGCGTCCTGCCGCGCACCCTCGGTCACCACGACGAAGGGAGGGCACATGGACGGCACGGTCGGGCTTCGAGTGACCCGCAAGGAGCGCCTCGCCTCCGGCGTCGTCGGGCTGCGGCTGGAGCATCCGGACGGGCGCAGGTTGCCGGACTGGACCCCGGGCGCGCACATCGACCTGGTGCTGCCCAACGGGATGACCCGCCAGTACTCGCTGTGCGGGGACCGCTGGGACGCGCACTCCTACCGCATCGCGGTGCTGCGCGAGGACGGCGGACGCGGCGGATCGGTCCACGTGCACGACGAACTGACCGAAGGCGCGCTGGTGCGGATCGGCGGGCCGCGGAACAACTTCGGGCTGGCTCCCGCGAACCGGTACCTGTTCATCGCCGGTGGCATCGGGATCACCCCGCTGCTGCCGATGCTGGCCGCCGCCGAGCGCCTGGACGCCGACTGGCGGTTGCTCTACGGCGGGCGGAGCCGGGATTCGATGGCCTTGCTCGACGAGCTCGCCACCTACGGCGAGAAGGTCTCGGTCGCACCGCAGGACGAGTGCGGCCTGCTGGATCTTCCCGCCTGGCTTCCCGAACCGGACGACGGGTCCAAGGTGTACTGCTGCGGCCCAGCACCGCTGCTCGACGCCGTCGCCCGGGCGTGCGCGGACTGGCCAGCGGGATCCGTGCGCACCGAGCGGTTCGTCGCGGAGCGGGTAGCCGACGTCGAGGACCGCTCGTTCCGGGTCGAGCTCGCGCGCTCCGGGCGATCGGTGACGGTCGGAGCGGACGTCTCGATCCTCGATGCGGTGCGCGATGCGGGCGCGAGCGTGCTGTCCTCGTGCGGTCAAGGTCTCTGCGGCACCTGCGAAACCGGGGTCTTCCGAGGCGAACCCGAGCACCGGGACGCCATTTTGGACGACGCGGAGCGGGCTCGCGCGGACTGCATGTTCATCTGCGTGTCCCGGTCCCGTTCCGAGCGATTGGTCCTCGACCTGTGAAGGAGGATTCCTTGATCCCCAGCACCGATGCCGACCCGTTCTCCCCGGAACTGCTGGCCGACCCGCTGCCCTGGCACGAGTGGCTGCGCGACGCGGGCCCGGTGGTGCACCTCGCACAGTACGACGCCTTCCTGCTGGGCCGGCACGCCGAGGTGCACGCAGCGCTCTCCGACTGGCAACGCTTCCAATCGGCGGCCGGCGTGGGCGTGGCGAACTTCCTGATCGAGAAGCCGTGGCGGCCACCAAGCCTGTTGCTGGAGGCCGACCCTCCGCGACACGACGCTCCCCGCGCCGTGCTGAGCAAGATCCTCGGACCTCGCGCGTTGCGGCGGCTGCGCGAGCAGTGGTTCGCCGACGCCGAAGCGCTCGTCGACGAGGTCGTCACCGACGGCGAGCTGGACGCCGTGCCCGCGCTGGCCGAGCCGTTCCCGCTGCGGGTCTTCCCCGACGCGGTCGGCCTGTCCGAGCAGGGGCGCGAACACCTGCTGCCCTACGGCGACTTCGCGTTCAACGCCTTCGGCCCGGCCAACGAGCTGGTGCGGCGCGGGCAGGACGGCATCGCCGAGCACGGTTCGTGGGTCGGCGAGCAGTGCCGCCGCGAGATGCTCCGGCCCGGCGGGTTCGGCGCGGCGATCTGGGCGGCCGCCGATCGCGGCGATCTCACCCACGAGCAGGCGCCGCTGGTGGTCCGGTCGTTGCTGACCGCGGGCGTGGATACCACGGTGCACGGCATCGGCGCGGTCCTGCACGCGCTGGCCCGCTCCCCCGAGCAGTGGGCGCGCCTGCGGGCGCGGCCGGAGCTTGCGCGCACCGCCTTCGACGAGGCCGTGCGCTGGGAGTCACCTGTGCAGACCTTCTTCCGCACCACCACCGAGCAGGTCGAGATCGGCGGCGAGGTGCTGCCGTCCGGTTCGAAGGTCATGCTGTCGCTGGCCGCGGCCAACCGAGATCCGCGTCGCTGGTCGCGACCGGACGACTTCGACCTGTCCCGCGATCCCTCCGGGCACGTCGGCTTCGGCATGGGAATCCACCAGTGCATCGGTCAGCACATCGCGCGGCTGGAGTCCGAAGCCCTGCTGACGGCGCTGGTCCACCGGGTGGAACGGCTGGAGCTCGCGGGCGAGCCGGTCCGGCACCTGAACAACACCCTGCGGGCCCTGGCCTCGCTGCCGCTGCGGATCGAACCGGTTCGCCCTCGCGCCGCGTGCTAGTTTCGGCAGGAAACGTCAGGATGCCGATGGGCCGTGGGGGTCGAGTGAGCGCCGAACTTCCCGACTTCGACGCCGTCTACCGGGGCGACGAGCTCGCCGAAGGTGCCCAGCAGGTGCCCTGGAACATCGGCGTGCCGCAGCCCGCCATCGCCGCGCTGCTCGACCGGGGAGTGCGTTCCCCGGTGCTGGACGCCGGTTGCGGCGTCGGGGTGACCGCTTTGGAGCTGGCCGCTCGCGGCTACGAGGTCGTCGGGCTGGACTCCTCGGAGTCCGCCATCGCGCAGGCCGTGGCGGATCGCGACTCGCGGCAGGTCTCGGCGACCTTCGAGGTAGCCGACGTCACCTCCTTCAGCGGCTACGACGACCACTTCGCGACCATCGTCGACAGCACGCTGTTCCACTCGCTGCCGGTCGATCGCCGGGACGCCTACCTGGGCTCGATCGCCCGCGCTGCCCAGGACGGAGCCGTGCTGCACATGCTCGTGTTCGACACCGGCGCATTCCCAGCGGGCGGCGGCCCGAACACCGTGAGCGCCGAGGAACTGCGCGCCGCCGTGGAAGCGCACTGGACGATCGACTCCATCGAGCCCAGCAGCATCGCCGCCTTCCTGCCCGAGGAGATCGGGGCGCACCACCCCCTCGACGAGTCGGGCCGGAGGCGCATTCCGGCCCACCTGCTCGTCGCCCACCGCTGAACCTGCGAACGAGCCCGCAGCCGTCGTCGCGGTGACGGTGCGCCGGGCGATCAGCGCTGCCCGGGATTTCCGTCCTGCCGGTAGGTCGGCATCTGGTGGAGCTGCTGCGGCAGCGTGAAGAACCCCGAATCCTCGCTGCGCGACCACGGCGGTTGCGGAGCCTGCGGCCTGCGCCGGAAGAACGCGTCCCTGGCCACCCGCATCAGCCCGACGATCGCGTCGCGGCGGGCGAAGAAGCGCTGCGGCGTGATGGTGCCCCGCTCGGCGCGGGCGTGCAGCAGCGCGAGCTCGGTGGCCGCGAGCTGGTAGTCGCCCATCGCCTGCGCCCCGCTCGCCCCTGCGGTCTGCCGGGCCCACGCGCGGGCCCGCCTGCGTCCCGGCATCGTGGCGAGCATCCGCAGGTCGTTCGGGGCGACCAGGCCGCTGGGCACGTAGGCGGGCAGGAACCGGCCGATCTGGTGCACCAGGCGGCGGCGGTCGGCCACCAGGACCACGAGCAGCACGAGCAGCACTGCGGCTTCGGCGAGGTAGACGAACACCAGTCCCGGAACGCCGCCCAGGGTCAGCCCGCCGTTCCACAGCGCGTGCAGCGCCACCGCCCCGCACCAGCCGAGCACGACCGCGAGGAACCGGCCCGGGCCCCGGTGAGTGGCCGCGTAGGCCACTCCCAGGCCGGTCAGCGCGGTGTAGAGCGGGTGCCCGAACGGGGCGATGACCCCGCGCAGCAGGACCGTGCCCCACACGTCGCCGGGCGCGGCCAGGCCCTGCATGTAGTAGAGGACGTTTTCGACCAGGGCGAAACCGACGCCGCACAGCGCGGCGTAGACGATGCCGTCGGTGGGGCCGTCGATCTCGTGGCGGCGCACGATCAGCAGGAACAGCAGCAGCGCGCCCTTGAAGCTCTCCTCCACCACCGGGGCGACCGCGGTCGTCGTCAGCACGGCGGCCGGTTCGGGACCGAACACCACGGCCAGCACCGATTCGCTGATGCTGTTGACGATCAACGCCCCGAGCAGTGCCACACCGGCGCCCCAGGCGAACGCCACGCACAGCATCAGCCGCGGTTCCGGCTCGAGGCGGTCGATCCACAGCACCAGCGCCACCAGCACGATCGCGGTGGGCAGCGCCAGCAACATGCCGACGACCACGTTGCCCGGCGCGCCGGGCACGAGCAGCACGTAGGAGGGCAACGCGAGCAGCAAGCAGACACCGGAGACGGCGAGGCCGATGATCAGCGGAACCGGCGCGCGGTGGGAGCTGCGTCCTTCCAGTACGGATTTGGGGCTCGGGGCGGGCATGGCCGGCAGGGTATGAGATCTGCGGCCACGCCGCGCCCAGAACCGCGTCGAACGTGACCGATGTCAGTCGTTCTGCGGGAACCCGAGGTTCACGCCGCCGTGCGAGGGATCCGGCCAGCGCGTCGTGATCGCCTTGGTCCGCGTGTAGAAGTGCACGCCGTCCGGCCCGTAGGCGTGCGAATCGCCGAACAACGAGTCCTTCCAGCCACCGAAGGAGTAGTAGGACACCGGAACCGGGATCGGGACGTTCACCCCGACCATGCCGACCTCGACCTCCTCGCAGAACTGCCGCGCGGCGCCGCCGTTCTCGGTGAACACCGCAGTGCCGTTGCCGTAGGGGTTATCGTCGAGCACCTTCAGCGCGTGCTCGTAGGTGGGCGCGCGCAGCACCGACAGCACGGGTCCGAAGATCTCGTCGGTGTAGATGGACATGTCGGTGCCGACGTGGTCGAACAACGTCGGTCCGAGCCAGAAACCGTCTTCGGCGCCGTCTACCCGCACCCCGCGCCCGTCGACGACGAGCTCGGCGCCCGAGCGCTCACCGGCCTCCACGTAGGACGTGACGCGGTCCCGGTGCGCCGCGGTGACCAGCGGCCCCATGTCGCTGCCGCGGCGACCGTCGCCGATGTCGAGCTTGGCCATCCGCTCGGCGATCTTGGTCACGAGCTCGTCGCCGACCGGGTCGACCGCGACCACGGCCGAGACGGCCATGCACCGCTCCCCCGCCGAGCCGAACCCGGCCGAGACCGCGGCGTCGGCGGCGAGGTCCAGATCGGCGTCCGGCAGCACGACCATGTGGTTCTTCGCCCCGCCCAGCGCCTGCACGCGCTTGCCGTTGCCGGTGGCGGTCTCGTAGACGTACCGGGCGATCGGGGTGGATCCGACGAACGAGACCGCCTTGACGTCGCGGTGTCCCAGAACGGCGTCCACGGCGACCTTGTCCCCGTGCACCACGTTGAGCACGCCGTCCGGGAGTCCCGCCTCCCGCCACAGCTGCGCGATGAACATCGCCGCCGAGGGATCCTTCTCGCTCGGTTTGAGCACCACGGTGTTGCCGCAAGCGATGGCGGTGGGCACGAACCACAGCGGCACCATGGCCGGGAAGTTGAACGGCGAGATGACCCCGGCCACGCCGAGCGGCTGGTGCACCGAGTGGACATCGACCCCGGTGGAGGCGTTCTCCGAGAAGCCGCCCTTGAGCAGGTTCGGGATGCCGCAGGCGTACTCGACGTTCTCCAGCCCGCGCTGCACCTCGCCCGCGGCGTCCGGGACGACCTTGCCGTGCTCGGCGGTGATGATCTCGGCGAGCTCACCCGCGTGCCGGTTGAGCAGCTCGCGGAAGGCGAACAGCACGTTGGTACGGCGGGACAGCGAGGTGCGCCGCCAGGACTTGAACGCCTCGGCCGCCGAGGCCACGGCCGTGTCCACATCGGACGCCTCGGCGAAGGCGACCCGGTCGCGGACCTGCCCGGTCGCGGGGTCGAACACGTCCCCGGTGCGCTGCGGGGTGCTCTCGGCGTTCGCGCCGCCGATCCAGTGGTCGATCAGATTCGCCATCTCAGTGGTGCTCCTGCTCTGCCTGTGCCAGGGAATCGGCGAGTACCTGCAGCGCCTGTCCCGCCTCGTGCTCGGTCAGCGTCATGGGCGGCGCCAAGCGCAGGACGTTGCCGTGCAGCCCGCCCTTGCCTATCAACAGCCCGTGCGCCTTGGCCAGTTCCATCACTCGCGTGGCCGCGGCGGGCGCGGGCGTTCCGTCGGCTTCGACCAGTTCCACGCCGATCATCAGGCCCTTGCCGCGCACATCACCGATCAGCGCGCTGTTCTCGGCCCGGTCGCGCAGGTCCTGCAGCAGCTGCCCGCCGAGCTTGGCCGCGTTCGCCTGCAGGTCCCGGTCGAGCAGGTAGTCCAGAGCGGCGGTGGCGCCGGCCGTGGAGACCGGGTTGCCGCCGAAGGTGGAGATGGAGTTGGCGTCGATGTCGTCCATCAGCTCGGCCTCGGCGACCAGCCCGCCGATGGCCAGGCCGTTGCCCAGGCCCTTGGCGAAGGTCATCGCCGCCGGGGTGACGTCGTGGGCCTGGATGCCCCAGAAGTGCTCGCCGGTGCGACCCCAACCGGTCTGCACCTCGTCGGAGATGAGCGGAATGCCGTAATCCCCGAGAACTTCGGCGAAGGCGCCGAACAGCCCGTCCGGCGGCGTGGCGAACCCGCCGACGCCCTGGATCGGTTCGACGATCATGCAGGCCACGTCCCCGGAGGTGGTGGTCTCGATGATCTCGCGCAGGTCGTCGGCGCAGGCGGCGATGTAGTCCGCATCGGACAGATCCCGGAACGGGCTTCGGTAGCGGTAGCCGCCGTGCACGTAGCTGACCTTCACCGGTGACAGCGAGGTCGCCGACCAGCCGCGGTTCCCGGTGACGCCGACGGTCCCGAAGGCGCGCCCGTGATACGAGTTGCGCAGCGCGAGCACCTGGTTGCTGCGCCGGTGCTGGGTGGCCAGCATCAGCGCCGTCTCGTTGGCCTCGGTGCCGGAGTTGGTGAAGAACACCCTCGGGTCGGACAGCCCGGACAGCTCCGCGATCCGCTCGGCCAGCTCTACCTGCTGCCGGATCAGGTAGAGCGTGGACGTGTGCAGGACACCGGTGTCGACCTGGCGGCGCACCGCGTCGCTGATCTCGGCGATGTCGTAACCGATGGCATTGGTGAGGATTCCCGCGAAGAAGTCCAGGTACGTGTTGCCGTCGGCGTCGGTGACGTGTCTGCCGGAGCCGCTGACGATCTCGATCGGCTCCTCGTAGTACAACGACAGCCAGGACGGCAGCACCGCGCGGTGCCGGGCCAGCAGCGATTCCGACATCAGCTCCTCCTCGGGGTCGACGCACCCAGTCTCACGTCCCGCACGCGGGGAGGCCACACCCCCGGACGAGCGGTGTTCCGACAATTCGGCGACGCCACCGACACCCTTGATGACCACGCGCTCACCGGGTGTAGCCTGTGCGCGTCGGCCACGCCTCGTCAGCACCTCCCCCCAGTCGCTGATGCTGGCGTGGCCGGCTTTTTCACTCGCGGTGACTGCGAGCGCAACCGTGACTCTTTCCGGTGATCCGATCGACGTTCTGCCCCACAAGCATTGCGCCGAACGGGTCACACCCGTCTAGCCTCGCGTCACGCGAGCTCCCCACCCGCGTCTCGTTCGCGGAGGTGGGGAAATGATCGACAACAACCGAGTCCACACTGCACCGCTCGGCCGTCCGCGCCTGGGCGATCCGGTCGATACGAGCTTCCGCCCGCGGGAGCGAACACCGGGAGGGAGGATCTGATGGGCGGCACGGTCGCGGTCCGTTTCGCCGCGGGAGTGGTCGGCGAAGCGCGTCGGCAGGCGCATCTGGCCTTCCGCCCCGAGATCGGCGTCCCAACGGCTTGGCGCACGTTGTGCGGCCAGGAGATCCCGGCGCACCTGGCCGAGGTCGCCGATCGCCCGGCGGGAATGCCGTGCTTCGGTTGCCTGTCCCGGCTGCCCGCGCCCCAACCGGGCGCGGAGCTTCCGCCCGCGTGATCAGACTGCTCGGCACAGCGAGAGGGCGAAGTCCCCGGCCTCATCGGTCCACCAGTGCTCGAGGGCGAATCCCTCGGCGGCCAGTTCGTCCCGAACCCGGCCCCGCCGGAACTTCGCCGAGATCTCGGTGCGGATCTCCTCACCGGCGACGAAGTCCACTTCGAGGTGCAACCGCGCCACCCGCACGCGCATCGCGCGCCGCGCCCGCAACCGCATCTCGATCCACTCCTGCTCGGCGTTCCACAGCGCGACGTGGTCGAACTCCTCGGGGACGAAGTCGGCATCGAGCCGGTCGTTGAGCACGCGCAGCACGTTGCGGTTGAACTCAGCGGTCACCCCGGCCGCGTCGTCGTAGGCGCGCACCAACCGGTCGGGGTCCTTGACCAGGTCCGTTCCCAGCAGCAGCCACTCCCCCGGTCGCAGCGCCTCGCGCAGCGCGGCGAAGAATCCGGCGCGCTCCTCCGGCAGCAGGTTTCCGATGGTGCCACCGAGGAACGCGACCAGGCGGTCGGCCCCGTCGTCGAGCCGGCCGGTGGTGAAGTCGTCCACGACACCGCGCACCTCGAGCCCCGGGTAGTCGGCCTCGATGGCCGTCACCGCCGCGCGCAGCGCCGACGCCGAGACGTCCAGCGGCACGAACCGTTGCAGGAATCCCGTTTTGCGCAGCGCGTCGAGCAGCAGCCGGGTCTTCTCCGAGGATCCGGAGCCGAGCTCGACCAAGGTCGAGGACCGGGTGGTCTCGGCGATGGTCAGCGCGCGTTCGCGCAGGATCCGCGCCTCGGTGCGCTTCTGGTAGTACTCGGGGAGCTCGGTGATCCGCTCGAACAGCTCGCTGCCCGCCGCGTCGTAGAACCACTTCGGCGAGAGCCACTTCGGCTCATCGGTGAGCCCTTCGCGGACATCGGCGCGCAGTTCGGCGGCAGCGTCGGCCTCGGTGAACCTGGTCTTCAAGAGTCCTCCTCGAGGGAAGTGACCTCGACGTGCTCGGTGTCGGCGATCAGCAGGCATCGGTCGGGCACCTCCGCCCACCGCTGCGGTGGCCCGGAGGGCTCGGAAGCGACCGTGACCGTCCCGGTGCTGCGACGCACCCGCAGCGAGTGCGTCCAGGTGGTGGCGATGAGCCGATGCCCGTCGCACAGCAGCAGGTTCAGCCGTGAGTCGGGTGCGACGGCCAGCACCTCGCGCACCAGCTCGCGCACCGCCCGGTCCGGTGGCTCACCCGCGTCCAGCCGCTGACGCAGCAGCGCCCACAGCACCGCAGAGTCGGTCGGTGCGGCCGTGAGCATATCGGTGATCTCCAGTCGCCCGGCGAGTTTGGCCAGCGAGTCGGGCCAACCGCCGACCTTGCCGTTGTGGCTGAACAGCCACCGGCCGTCCGAGAGCGGGGCGCACGCCTCCGCGGCCACCGGCATGCCGACGGTGGCCGAACGCACGGCCGCTACCACGGTCGGCGCCCGGATCTGCGTGGCCACCTGCGGGAACGACACGTCCGTCCACATCGGCACGGCGGCCCGGTAGGCCACCGCGCGCCCGTCGTCGCCGAACCAGCCCGCACCGAACCCGTCGGCGTTGACCGTGCCACCACCGCGCATGTCGTGCGGATCCCAGGACTGCTCGAGCAGCGAGTGCGCGGGCTCGAGCAGCAGCTCGGCCAGCGAGCGCTCCGGACCGAGGTAGCCCAGATGCCGGCACATCAGCCCTCCACCGGGGTACGGGCGCAGCGGAAGCCGGCGAAGATCTGCCGCCGGATCGGGAAGTCCCAGTTCCGGAACGTACCGCGGCAGGCGGAGCGATCGGTGCCGAAGGAGCCGCCGCGCAACACCTTGTGCTCGGTGCCGAAGAACACCTCGGAGTACTCCCGGTACGGGAACGCCACGAACCCCGGGTACGGGGTGAAGTCGCTGGCGGTCCACTCCCACACGTCCCCGATGAGCTGCCGCGCCCCGCACGGGGCTGCACCGGCCGGGTAGGCGCCGGCGGGCGCGGGCTGGAGGTGCCGCTGACCGAGATTGGCCTGCTCGGGACCGGGATCCGCATCGCCCCACGGGTAGCGGTGCACGCGGCCATCGGCCGGATCGAAGCGCGCGGCCTTCTCCCACTCCGCCTCGGTGGGCAACCGCTTGCCCGCCCACGCGGCGTAGGCCGCGGCCTCGTGGAAGCTGACGTGCACCACCGGCTCGTCGTCCGGCAGCGGCTCGACGTGCCCGAAGCGACGGCGCATCCAACGACCGCCGTCGCGGATCCAGAAGCGCGGGCTGCGCAGGTCGGCCTTCCTCCGGTAGGCCCACCCGGCCTCGCTCCACCAGCGTCGCTGGTCGTAGCCGCCGTCGGCGATGAAGCGCCGGAACTCCCCGTTGGTCACCGGTGTGGTGTCCAGGTAGAACGCGTCGACGTGCACTTCGTGCGCGGGACGTTCGTTGTCCAGGGCCCACGGTTCGGCGGAGGTCCCCATGGTGAACGGTCCACCCGCCACGAAGACCTCGGCGGGCAGCCCTTGCCGCTCGGCGCGCGGCGGAGGCGGGGCGGACAGCGCTGGCGGGCCGTCGCGGAGCTGGTGGGTGGCCAGCATGGTCTCGTCGTGCTGCTGCTCGTGCTGCACGATCATGCCGAACGCGAAGGCCTGCTCGACCAGCTCGCGCCCCTCGAGCGGAGTGCGCTCGAGCAGGTCGAACACCTTCTCCCGCACGGTGCCGATGTAATTGCGGGCCTCCGACGGGCCCAGCAGCGGCAGTTGCGGGCGGTCGGCGCGGGAGTGCTGGAAGGCGTCGTAGAGGTCGTCGATGTCCGGACGGATCGCCTCGATGCCGCCGACGCCGCGCACCAGCCACTGCTCTTCCTGGCTGCCGACGTGCGCGAGGTCCCAGACCAGCGGGGACATCAGCGGCGAGTGCTGCCGGACCAGGTCCTCGTCGTCGACGGCATCGGTGAGTTCGGCGCTGCGCCGCCGGGTCCGGTCGAGCTCATCGGCGACGTGCTCGCGCAACCGGTCGTGGGTGAGTTCGTTCAGGTTCTTCACCGGGACCTACCTCCTGGTGCTCGGCTTTCTGCGGCGGCGAGCCGCCGCGCCAGGTGATCGGCCAGCCGCTCGGCCAATTCGGGCGACTGCCCGGAATCGGAGAGCAGACCTCGGGCCAGGTCGAGGATTTCCCGCGCCGCACCGGCGAGCGCGGGATCGCGCAGGCCGTGCTCGGCGGCCCGCATCCACTGCCCGGCCACCGGGGCAGCCAGCGCCGCCACCTCGTCCACGACGGATTCATCGCTGAACAGCACCGCCAGCACCGCGGTGGGTAGCATCCAATCGGTACCGGGTTGCGCGTCCAGGTAGCGGACCTCCAGGTAGCCGCGCGGGCGCACCGGAGGGAACACCGTGGTGAGGTGGTAGTCGAGGTCGTCGTGGGTCGGCCCGCCCCGGCGGATCCACTCGGCGAAGCTCAGCTCGCCGGGCGCGCTCCAGTCGTCGCCGTCGCGACGCTGGCACAGCACCGAAACGTCGAGCATCCGGCGCGCCCATCCCCGCACCGGATCCCCATCGGTCGGACCGGGCAGCGTGCGCGGCGGGTCGGTGTCCAGCAGCACGCGCGTGCGAGCCGACTCCCAGCCGGTGTCAGCGCCGATCAGCCGCGGCGAGTTGCCGAACACCGCGATCATCACCGGGCCCAACGCGTGCAGCGCGGACCAGCGGGCGGCCACCCGGCTGGACTCCCCCGCGTCCAGGCACACCTGGATGCCGGCGGTGCTGCACATCATCAACCGGCCGTTGAGCCCGACGCGGTCGAAGGCCGCTTCCATCGCCGCGTACCGCGGCACCCGCAGGATCCGGTTCGGCGCGCGGTGCGGGTCCAGCCCGTGTTCGCCCAGCATCAGACCGGCCTCGTCCAGCCTGCGGCTCAGGTAGCGGGCGTCGGCTTCGACGTTGCCGAGCAGTGCGGTCAGCGAAGTGGCGGGAAGGCTGGAGATCTCGACCTGGCCACCGGGTTCGACGGTGAGCACCGAGCCGTTCGGCAGATCTCGGTGCGGGCTCTCCGGAGCCAGGGAGGGTGGGGCGTGCGGGCCCAGCGCGCTGATCAGAGTCGCTGCGTCGAGGGCGTGCCCGGGATCGGATCGGTGGTGCACGGTCCATTCGAGTTCGACGCCGAGCAGCCGCGGAGGCCCGTGTTTGAAGCACACCGACGCCACGTAAGCCTCCGCCTCCGCGCGGGTGCGCAATCGGGAGGTCGGAAACTCCGCGGCTGCCGGATCGGTGGATATCGACATGTAATCACCGCCCGTGGTCGGCCGGTCACCGACGCTACCGTCCTGAACCGACAGTCGCGAGCCTCGCAATTGCCCCCGCGGTCTGCGGGGAAACCACCCTTTCAGTGGACTCCGCGGACGAGAAGCCAACAAAACGTACGTACGGATTGCATCTATCGGGCCTCGCCTGGGAATATCGACCCATGCCTCGCGTCAGTCAGGACCACCTGGACGCCCGGCGTCGTCAGATCCTGGACGGCTCCCGGTCCTGTTTCGCGCGCTTCGGCTACGAGGGCGCGACCGTGCGGCGGCTGGAAGAGGCCACCGGGCTGTCCCGTGGTGCGATATTCCACCACTTCAAGGACAAGGAGTCGCTGTTCCTGGCCCTCGCCGAGGACGATGCGACCCGAATGGCCGACGTGGTCGCCGAGCAGGGCCTGGTGCAGGTGATGCGCAACCTGCTCGACGAGTCCACCGGCGTCGAGGAACCCGCGCTCGGCGCGGACTGGCTGGGCACCCGCCTGGAGGTGTCCCGGCGATTGCGCACCGACCACGAGTTCCGGCAGCGCTGGGCGCAACGCTCCGAACTGCTCACTGCGGCCACCCGGGCCCGGCTGCAGTGGCAGCGCGACTCCGGCAACCTTCGCGACGACGTCGACATCGACGTGCTGACCGCCTATCTCGAGCTCGTCCTGGAAGGACTGGTCTCGCACCTGGCGATGGGACTGCCCGCCGATCACCTGGCATCGGTGCTGGTTCTGGTCGAGGAGAGCGTGCGACGCCACCGAGGCCGGTGATCCGCCCGCGCTGCCCGCTCGCCACGTAACCTCGGCGCGCGGGCACGATCGAACGAAGGAGCCAGCGGCGCATGTTGAGCGAGTGGTGGAATCGCTTCCTGGCTTCCGACCCGTCGCTGCGCCGGCTGCGCACCGCCGTCCGGGTACTGCTCTCGGTCGCGTTGACGCTGGGCGTGAGCCTGCCGCTGCTGACGGTCTGGGGGCAGCCCGCGCCGCTGGGCATGATCGGCGCGGTGGTGGCGATCAACGCCGCGATGGGGATCAACGAGCCCGACAGGCGATCCGAGCTGATCACCTTCGCGCTGATGCCGCTACCGGTGCTGGCCGCGCTGCTGCTGTCCATCACCACCCAGCAGTGGCCGCTGCCGCACAGCCTGCTGTTCCTGGTCGTGAGCTTCGCCGCCGTCTACGTGCGACGTTTCGGGGCGCGGTACTTCCCGCTGGGCATGGTCGCGTTCATGGGCTACTTCTTCGCCATGTTCCTCAAGCCGCAGATGGCGCAGCTGCCCGCCCTGCTGGTCGCGGTGGTGACCGGGGCGGCCGCCGCCGCGGTGCTCAAGCTCGTGCTCATCCGCGACGCCCCGGAGGGGATCCTCGGACGGGGCAGGCGCACCCTGCGCGCGCAGGTGCACGGGCTGCTGCACGCGGTGCGCGACGTCGCCGAGCACCCGCGATCCGCCTCGCGCAGGCGCAAGCTGCACAACCACTCGGTGCGGTTGAACGAGACCGCGCTGATGCTGGAGAACACCATCGGCCGCCTGGACGCGTTCCCGGAGCCCACGCGGGACCTGGTTCGCCAGCGCGTGCTGGACGTGGAGCTGGCCGCCGAGAACATGGTGACCAGGCTGCTGCGCCTGATCGACCACCCCAGCGGTGGTGACGGCGAGGTGGGACGCGCGGTCGGCGCGCTGCTGGCGGTGCTGGAGAGCCCGCACGCCCAGATCCGCGAGACCACCCGGCGGGTGTCCGAAGACGTCGAGCGGCGCGGTGCCGTGCAGCTGGCGATGGCCATCCGCCGCGTCGGCGGGTCGCTGGCCGAGCTCGCCGGCGCCACCGACGAACTCGGTGCCCAGCGGACCGGGGAGGACGTCGCGACCGGACGCGCCGAGGAGGACGAACCGGGCCAGGAGACCGAGACCGGGCTGGCGCGACCGGAGGTGCGCACGGCCATCCAGGTGACCGTCGCCGCCGGGCTCGCGATCCTGTTCGGTCAGATGGTCTCTCCCAATCGCTGGTACTGGGCGGTGATCACCGCGTTCGTCGTGTTCATCACCACCAACAGCCGCGGCGAGCTGCTGGTGCGCGCCTGGCACCGCACGCTGGGCACGTTGCTCGGCGTGCTCGCCGGAATCCTGGTGGCGGCGAACATCTCCGGCGACCTGAGCGCGGAACTCGTCGTGATCCTGTGCTGCGTGTTCCTGGCGTTCTACTTCGCCGGGTACTCCTACGCGGCGATGACCTTCTTCATCACCACCATGCTCGGGGTCCTCTACGGGATGCTGGGCGTGTTCACCGTCTCGGTGCTCGGCGTGCGGCTGGTCGAGACGCTGGTCGGCGCGGCAGCGGGAGTGCTGGCGGCGATTCTCGTGCTGCCCACCCGCACGCGCGCGCTGGTGCGGGACAACACCGCGGAATTCCTCGGCGCGCTGCGAGACTTCCTGCACAGCACCGGAACCGAGCTCGAGACGCACGGAACGGTCACCGACCTGCGAGAACCAACCCGCAAGCTGGACGATGCGCTGCAGCAGGTGCTGGCCAGCTCCCGCCCGCTGACGCTGTACCGGCTGCGCTCGCGCGAGAGCCAGGTGCAGCGAATGGCGATCAAGCTCAGCGGATGTGCCTACTACGCGCGCAACATCGCGGTCGTGCTGGCGCAGGCGGTGCCGATGGTCGATGCCGACACGCGCGGGCGGCTGGCCGAGCTGACGAACGCGCTGGCCGACGCCGCCGAAGCGCTCAACGACCGCAACCGGGAGTCCTTCGACGAGGCGGTGGCCACCGCGCAGCGCACCAGCGATGTGCTGCACGACCTGGCCGAATCCCTCACCGACGGCCCGACCTCGCTGCACCGCACGATCACCTGGCTGGACCGCGTCACCCAGGTCCTCGACGACCTGGCTCAGGAGCTGGCCCTGGAATCGCACTCCGTTCACTCCGGCGCGTGAAACCCGAAGACACACCCCGGAACGCGCGTTGACGGCCCGGCTCGGCGCTCTAACGTCCGAGATCGTCCGGCTCTCTCGGCGTGCGGAGGTCTGTGGTGAAGCGTTCCATGGCGCTCGTTCTGGCCGCGGCGACCGTGTTCACCACCGCCCCGGCCGCGACGGCCGAGCCGGGTTCGCTGGTGTTCGGGGACTGCCCGGAAGACGTGGCCGAGCCCTACCCCGACATGCGGTGCGCCGAGCTGAACGTGCCTCTGGACTACTCCGACCCGGACGGCGAACAGGTCCGGCTGCTGGTGTCCAAAGTGCCCGCGCGGAAGCCGGAGGCACGCCGGGGGTCCTTGGTGGTCAATCCCGGCGGGCCCGGTGGCCCGGGGGTGCCCTTCGCCGGCGGGCTGGCTTCGCGACTGCCCGCACCGGTGCGCGACTCCTACGACCTGATCGGTTTCGACACCCGAAATTCCGGGCACAGCACCCCGATCACCTGCGTGGAACCGAAGACCTACTGGCAACCCCCGCTGCCGGATCCCGATTCGCCCGCCGCGCGCGAGGCCAACTGGCAGCGCGCGAAGCAGTACGCGGACGGATGCGCCGCCAGGGCGGGCAATTACCTGCCGCACCTGACGACGCCGAACAACGCCCGCGACCTGGATCGGATCCGCGCGGCGCTCGGCGAGCGGCGGATCAGCTTCCTCGGCTACTCCTACGGAACCTATCTCGGTGCCGTCTACGGGGAGATGTTCGGCAGGCGCGTGGACCGCATGATCCTGGACAGCTCGGTCAACCCGGACCCGTCGCAGGTCTGGTACGGCAACAATCTCGCCCAGGACGTCGCCGCGCAGCGCCGCTTGGATGACTTCTTCGCCTGGGTCGCGCAGCACGACGCGCACTTCGGGCTGAGCACCGATCCCGCGCAGGTGCGCGCGGCCTGGCGCGGCGTGCGGGACCAGCTGCGCGAGGCCCCGCACGGCCCGCTCGGTCCGGCTGAGTACCTCGGGATCACCTTCGACGCCCTCTACAGCGATTCCCGGTGGCAGCCCCTCGCCGAGGCGATCGCCGAGTTCCGGCTGCGCGGGAACGACGAGCAGCTCGTCGGGATGGTCGAGCACAAGGACGCCGCCGCCGAGACCTCGAACGCCATCTACACCGCAGTCGAGTGCGCCGACGCGCCCTGGCCGGACAGCAAGGCCGAGTGGGAGCGCGATTCCGCGCGGATGGCCACCCGCTACCCGTTCGCCGCTTGGTACAACAGCTGGACCGTCGCGCCCTGCCGCACCTGGCACGCACCGTCGCGGTCACCGGTACGGATCACCGGTGCGGGCCTGCCGCCGATCCTGATGTTCAACTCCGAGCACGACGCGGCCACGCCGTACCGGGGCGCGCTCCGGATGCACCGCTCGCTGCCGTCGTCGGTGCTGGTCACCGAGCGCGACGCGGGCCAGCACGGAGTCTGGGCGCTGGCGGGCAACGCGGAGGCCGACCGGATCGGCACCGACTACCTCACCACCGGCGCCCTGCCCAGCGGCGACGTCGACGTCCCAGGCCACCCGCTGCCGGACCCGAGCACGCCGGAGACGCGCACCCTCGAACTGCGCTGAGCGTCGGCGAGCCGTACCGGCGCGTTCCGCGCACCCGTCCGAAACGGCCCTTGCAGTACGCGGCCAAGCCGCCGTTTCGAGTGTGAGACTCGGCCCGCACCGCTGCGGGTTCTGCCGCGTCGTGTGGCGAGGACAGCCGCGACGCCACGGTGGCTACTCAAGGAGTGGATCTCGCAGCCACGCGGCGCGTCGGGTTCCGCCACCCGCACCGCACCGCAAACCCAAACTGAAACATCTCCTAAAAAGCCGATGGGCCGGCTCCGGGATCGCCGGAGCCGGCCCATCGATGCGTGCGGCGCGTGGGTGTCAGTTCACGCCGTGCATGTACTTCTTGATGCTGCGGGAGGCGACCAGCAGCAGGACGGCGCAGGCGATGGTCGCCACACCGAGGATGGCGAAGTACGTCTGCTGGTTCTCCACCGAGTACATCTTCACCACCTGAGCGCCGACGCCCTGCCCCATCGCCGGGGCGAGGAAGTACAGGCCCATGGTCTGCGAGGCGAACACCTTCGGCGCCAGCTTGGTGGTCACCGACAGGCCCACTGGCGAGAGCATCAGCTCACCGATGGTCATGATCACGAAGACCACCGCGAGCATCAGCGGCAGGTGCTCGGCGCCGCCCGCGGCGAACTTCGACAGCACGACCCACAGGAAGGCGAGACCGACGAATACCAGACCACCGACGAACTTCTGCGGCGTGGACGGCTGCTTGTCGGCCATCTTCACCCACAGCATGGCGAAGACCGGCGCCAGGACGATGATCGCCAGCGGGTTCACCGACTGGAACCAGGACGCGGGGAAGACGAAGCCGAGCACGTTCAGATCGGTGTCGGCCTCGGCCAGGTTGGCCAGGGTGTTCGGCTGCTGCTCGAAGAGCAGGAAGAACAGCGCGGTGGCCAGGAACAGCGGGATGTAGGCCAGCAGGCGGTCCCGCTCGACCTTGGTGATCTGCTTGCTAGAGAGCATCACCGAGAAGTAGACGACCGGCAGCACCGCGGAGATCACGCTGACCACGGTGACCATACCGCTCAAACCCATGACGCCGGTGGCCACCAGGGCCACCAGCACGACCACGAACGCGATCACGATGCCGCCCGCGCGGCCGAGCACGCGGCCCTTCTGGTCCGCGGGCAGCGGGTTGACCGGCGCGCTACCTGCGCTGCCCAGGTGCTTGCGGCCCAGCACGTACTGGATCAGGCCCAGCGCCATGCCGACCGCAGCGGCGCCGAAGCCGAGGTGCCAGCTGACCTTCTCACCGAGCGTGCCGACCACGAACGGCGCGAAGAAGGCACCCAGGTTGATGCCCATGTAGTAGATCGAGAAACCGGCGTCCCGGCGGGTGTCATCGGGGCCGTAGAGGCCGCCGACCATGCCGGAGACGTTCGGCTTGAGCAGACCGGTACCGATCACCAGCAGGATCAGACCGGCGAGCACAGCGGAGATGCCGCCCGGAAGGGCCAGCGCCAGGTGGCCCAGCATGATGATGACGCCGCCGTAGAGCACGGCGCGCTGCGCACCGAGAACGCGGTCGGCGAGCCAGCCGCCGAGGATGCCGGTCATGTAGACCGAGGCACCGTAGACACCGACCACCGACAGCGCGGTCGGTTCCGGGATCGCGAGACCACCTTCGGACACGGCGTAGTACAGGTAGTACGCCAGAATCGCGCGCATACCGTAGTAGGAGAAGCGCTCCCACATCTCGGTGAAGAACAGCGTCAACAAACCGCGGGGATGCCCGAAGAATCCCGTCTGCGGCGCGTCCGCAACCGTGGGGGTACTCACGATCACGTCCTCTCATGTTTCGAACAGGGGGCGGCCTTAACCGCTACAACGTTTGCGGCAGGTTACGTCCTTCCGAACTGGATCAGACCACCGGGTCGGATTCGTCACAGTGATCGTCACCATAGGGCCGCGACCTCGCCGAAACCGCCTGGGCGCAGGCGGATCGAGCGCTCGTAGAGGTCACGCGCACTGTCCGGAACTCGCCGATGCCGGCAATTGTGCGAATTGTGATCAGCGCATTACCGAACGCACCCGGAGCGAACCGCTACACTGGTGCGACAGCCATTTGCGGTTTTCGCCGTTTTCGAACACGGGAGTGAGCAACTAAGTGCCAGCGGCACAATCGCCAGACGGCCCAGCGGAGCCGAGCAGTATCGAGCCGGGCTCGCGACCCGGCCAACCCGTTCCGGTCCAGCACGATCGCAGGTGGGCCGAGGCTTGATCGAAGTTCTGCTCGCCGTGGCGGGGCTGCTGTTCGTCGGCGTGCTCACCCTGGGCACCGGCCTGGCCGTCGCCGCCGAGTTCTCCCTGACCTCGCTGGAGCGCAGCACCGTTGACTCGCACGTCAACACCGTCGGCGATCGCCGCTCGCACGCCGTGCAGCGAGCGCACCGCACGCTGTCGTTCCAGCTCTCCGGCGCACAGGTCGCCATCACCCTGACCACCCTGATCACCGGCTACGTCGCCGAACCGCTCATCGGCGATCTCCTCGAACCGGTGCTGTCCGCGCTCGGCCTGCCCGAGGCGCTGCTCTCCGGCATCGCGCTGGCGCTGGCGATCCTGCTGGCCACGGCTCTGTCCATGGTCTTCGGCGAGATGGTGCCCAAGAACCTCGCCATCGCGCGCCCGCTGCCGACCGCACGGGTCGTCTCGGGCTACCACGCCGGGTTCTCCAGGGTGTTCGGCTGGCTGATCAACCTGATGAACAACAGCGCGAACTACCTGGTCCGCAAGCTGGGCGTGGAACCGCAGGAAGAGCTGCGTTCGGCGCGCTCCCCCGACGAGCTGGGCTCGATCGTGCGCTCGAGCGCCGCGCACGGCACGCTCGACGAATCCACCGCGACGCTGATGGACCGCTCGCTGCGCTTCGGCGACCGGACGGCGGACGAGCTGATGACCCCGCGGGTGAAGGTCGGCTCGCTGGCCGTCGGCGACACGGTCTCGGATCTGCTGGACCTCGCCCAGCGCACCGGCTTCTCCCGGTTCCCGGTGCACGGCGCCGATCTCGACGAGATCCACGGCGTGGTGCACGTCAAGCAGGCGTTCGGCGTACCCGCCGACCAGCGCGAGCTCACCCGGGCGGAATCGCTGGCCCGTCCAGTGCCGACCGTGCCCGAATCGCTGTCCGGCGATGCGCTGCTGAACCGGTTGCGCGGATCCGGCCTGCAGATGGCCGTGGTCGTCGACGAGTACGGCGGCACCGCGGGCATCGTCACCCTCGAGGACGTGGTCGAGGAGATCATCGGCGACGTCCGCGACGAGCACGATCGCCAGGAGATCGCCGCGGTGCGCAGGCTCGGCGCCGACGTGTGGCTGATCTCCGGGCTGCTGCGCCCGGACGAGCTCGCCGAGGCCACCGGCTTCACCATGCCCGAAGGCGACTACGAGACCGTGGCCGGGTTCCTGCTGACCAGCCTGGGCCGGATTCCCGAGGTCGGTGACCGGCTCACCCTGGACGGCTGGCTGCTCACCGTGATGCGGATGGACAAGCGCCGGGTCGCCGAACTGCGCCTGACCCGCCAGCACACCACCGCCGACGCCGTGGAGGGCGCCCGATGAGCGACGGTTACGCGATGCTGCTGGGCGTGGTCCTGCTGCTGCTCAACGCGCTGTTCGTCGGCGCGGAGTTCTCCCTGCTCTCCTCTCGCCGGGACCGCCTGGAGGCGCTGCTGGCGCAGGGCGTGAGCCGGGCCCGCACGGTGATCAACGCCAGCCAGGAGGGCTCGCTGATGCTCACCAGCGCGCAGCTGGGCATCACGCTGTGCTCGCTCGGGCTCGGCCGGCTCGGCGAACCCGCCGTCGCCCACGCCCTGGAGGGGCCGTTCGAACTGCTGGGCTTGCCCGCAGCGATGCTGCACGCGGTCTCGTTCGCCATCGCGCTGACGGTGGTGGTCATCCTGCACGTGCTGGTCGGCGAAATGGTGCCGAAGAACCTGGCGCTGTCCGAACCGGAGCGCATGGCGCTGTGGCTGGTTCCGCCGCTGGTGGGGTTCGTGCAGATCGCCCGGCCGCTGATCGCCGTGTTCAACATGCTGGCGAACGCGGTGCTCAAGCTGCTCAAGATCGAGCCCAAGGAGGAGCTCGAGACCGCCTACACCTCCGCGGAGCTGGCCGAGCTGCTGGTCGAGTCCCGCCGCGAAGGCCTGCTGGAGCAGGCCGAGCACCGCAGGCTCGCGCAGACGCTGTCCTCGGTGGAGCAGACCGTCGCCGACGTGCTCGTGCCGTTGCCCGAAGTGACCTCCCTGCCGCCGCGCCCGACGCTGGACGACGTCGAGCGGGTCGTGGGCGCGACCGGGTTCTCCCGGTTCCCGGTGCGCGGTGACGACGGCGGTCTGCTGGGCTACCTGCACATCAAGGACGTGCTCGACCAGGCGGGCAACGACACCCGCACCCCGATCGCGGCGGCCCGCTGGCGGCGGTTGCCCACCGTGCCGGTGTCCGCGAGCCTGGCCGAGGCGATGGCCGCGCTGCGCCGCGCGGGCAGCCACCTGGCCGCGGCCGTGGACACCACCGGCGAGGCGGTCGGCGTCGTCGCGCTGGAGGATCTGGTCGAGGAGTACGTGGGCACCGTGCGGGACGGCACCCACGTCCGATGAGGAGGCCGCGGCTCCGGATGACCGGGGCTGTGGTCCCGCCCTCGGGACCAACCGGTAGTGTCTCGGCGTGCGCGATGATCAGCTGGTGCCGTCCCGCGCGGACGATGCCGAGTCGGGTCGCGTGATAGGCGGCCGGTACCGGCTCGACCGCACGATCGGCCGCGGCGGCATGGGCTACGTCTGGTCCGGCAGCGACATCCTGCTCAAGCGCCCGATCGCGGTCAAAGAGCTGCGCTTCCCGCCCGGGCTGCCCGAGGTCGAAGCCGCCGAGATGCGCGAGCGCGCGCTGCGCGAGGCCCGCGCGATGGCCACCCTGAGCCACCCCAACACGGTCATGCTCTACGACGTCGCCCGCGAGGACGACCGGCCGTTCGTCGTGATGGAACTCGTCGAGGGCCAGAGCATTTCGGCAGTGCTCAAGACGCATCGGGCGCTCAACCACTACCAGCTCGCCGTGTTCGTCGACGGCGTCGCCGCGGCGTTGCAGACGGCGCACCGGGTCGGGATCGTGCACCGCGACATCAAACCGGGCAACGTGCTGCTGGCTCCGCTGGGGCAGGTCAAGCTCGCCGACTTCGGCCTGTCCCGCAACGTCGCCGAAGCCACCATGACCCGTTCCGAGATGCTGGTCGGAACGCCCGCCTACCTCCCGCCGGAGATCGCCCGCAGCCGCACCCTGGAGGCCTCGGCGGATCTGTGGAGCCTGGGGGCCACGCTCTTCGCCGCCGCCGAGGGCAGGCCACCGTACGACAAGTCCAAGGACCCGCTGGCCGTCATCAGTTCGATCGTGCACGGGCCGCTCCCCCGGCATCACCAGACCGGGCCCATCGCCGACGTCCTCACCGGCCTGATGGTCAAGGACCCGGCCCGGCGGATGCCGCTGGCCGAGGTGCGCCGCCGGCTGCGAGAACTCGTCATGGACGCCGGCGAGCAGCCGTTCGAGGGGCTGCTGAGCATTCCCACCGCTTCCACCGAGCGCATTCCCGCACCGAACCCGGAACCGGAAATCCCGCGGCAGAACAGCGGGCGGCCGGGTGCGCGCGCACCCGGCCGCGCGCCTCGCGCCCTGCCGGGAACGCAGCCGCCGTTACGCGGCGCCGCGGCGACCGAGCAGCCGAAACGACGTGCGCCGGTGCCGCCGATGCCCTCGCGGTCGGCTGCCGCGTCCCGGGCACCGCTGCGCACACCCGTCGTGCTGGCGGTGGCGGGGGTCGTGCTGGCGGTAGCCGCGGCGACGATCGGATTCGTGGTCGGCCAGGAGGACGACACCGCGGGCTCGGTCTCCAACGAGCAGAGCCTGACCTTCGGCAGCGCCTACCGCGCGTTGCAGGTCGAGCAGGGCGCGACCTTGGGGCGGAAGGTCTCGAAGGGCGCGCAGCACGACATCCAGTACCTCGGTTCCCTGGTCGCCGGTGATGTGCTGCGGCTGGACGGCGTGGACTTCGGCGGCAGGCCCGCCACCGAGGCCGTCGCCCGCCTGAGCACCACAGCCAACGGGACGAGCAAGGCGCATCTGGACATCCACCTGGATCGCCCCGACGGCGAGCTCGTCGGACGCGTCGACATCGCCATCCGGCGCGGCGGAACCGGTTGGCAGAACGTGCCGGTGCGGCTGCAGCGCGGCATCACGGGCACGCACACGCTCTACCTCGTGGTCGGCGCGACGGCCCGGGTGGACGATCTCCTCAAGCTGGATTGGATCCGGTTCCGCCGCTGACCGCCACCACGCATCACTGCTCGGCCTCCCACCGGCATCGGGTATCCTGACCAGCGATGACGGTCTTGAGCGAGCAGGAGTGGCGAGCGCGGCAGGCCGCTCATCGGGAGCGCGTATCCGCGTGGACCGCGCCGCACCGCAGGCGCCGGGAGGAGAACCGCAAGCATCCGGTGCTGGACTTCCTGTTCACCTACTACTCGTTCCGCCCGGCGCGCCTGGAGCGCTGGCAGCCCGGGGTCGGCGTGACCTTGGAGAACGGCGAAGAGTTCCTGTCCCGCCGCGGCTTCGTCGAGACCTCGGACGGGGTCGCGCTGGATCCGGAGGCGTTGACCGACAAGCGCCGCGACAGCGCCGAGTTCATCCTCGGGCTGCTCTCGGCGACCGCCTCCCGGCAGGCCCGGCTGGGCTGCTTCGGGCTGCACGAGTGGGCGATGGTCTACCAGACCGAGCCCGGCGACGTCCGGCACTCCGGCTGGCCGCTGCGGCTCGGCCACCAGGGCACCGACGAGGTCGTCGAGACGATGCCGATCGGCTGCACGCACCACGACGCGTTCCGCTTCTTCACCCCGCAGGCCCGCCCGCTCAACGAGCTGCAGCCCGAGCGCGCCGACCAGGTCGAGCTCGAACAACCGGGCTGCCTGCACGCGAACATGGACCTGTTCAAGTGGGCCTACAAGCTCGATCCGTTCGTACCCGCCGAGCTGATCGCGGATTGCTTCGAGCTCGCCGCCCGGGTGCGCGAACTGGACATGTGCGCGAGCCCGTACGACCTCAGCGACCTCGGCTACGAGCCGGTGCGGATCGAGACGCCGCAGGGACGCGCCGAGTACGTGCGGCGCCAGCGCGAGTTCGCCGAGGAGGCCGCCGCGCTCCGGCAACGGCTCATCGACACCTGCCGGGAGATCCTGGCCTGGGGCGGGCAACCGGTCTGAGCCCGGCCACGAGGTCGCGACCGGCCCCGGGTCACCGGAGCCGGTCAGCCGACCGTCGCCTCGGCCGCCTGCGGCCGCTCGGTCCGCTGGCCCCGGGCCAGCACCAGGTAGACCAGCACGGCCAGAGTCGACAGCGCTGCCATGACCAGGGCCATCGGCACGGCGGTGTGCGAGCCCGCGACGCCGACCAGCGGCGAGGCGAGACCACCGACCAGGAACTGCAGCACGCCCAGCAGCGCCGAGGCGCTGCCCGCGGTTTCCGGGCGTCCGGACAGGCTCAGCGCGGTCGCGTTGGGCATCACCAGACCGACGCTGGCCACGGTGACGAACAGCGCGGGCAGCAGTCCGGCCAGTCCGATGCCGCCGAGCACCGAGACGATCACCGACAGGGCGCCCAGCAGGTTGCAGCCGAGCCCGATCGCCAGCATCTTGCGCGGGTCGGCCTTGCCGACCAGTCGCCCGTTGAGCTGGCCGACGGCCACGATGCCGATGGCGTTGACGGCGAAGACGATGCCGAAGGTCTGCGCGGACATGCCGTAGACGTCCTGCAGCACGAACGACGATCCGGAGATGTAGGCGAACATCGCGGCGAACGCCAGCGACGCGGACAGCGCGAACCCGGTGAACAGCCGATCGCTCAGCAGGCCGCCGAAGGTGCGCAGGGTACGGCCCAGGCTGCCCGGCTGCCGCTGCTGCACGGGCAGCGTTTCCGGCAGCAGGAAGGTGGCCACCGCCAGCAGCAGCGCACCCACGACCGCGAGGACCACGAACACGCCGCGCCACGAGGTCAGCTGCAGCAGCTGACCGCCGACCACCGGCGCCATGATCGGCACGACGCCCACCACGAGCATCAGCATCGAGAAGAACTTCGCCAGCGCCACGCCGGAGTACAGGTCGCGCACCACGGCTCGGGCGATCACGATTCCGGCCGCGCCGCCGAAGCCCTGCACCAGCCGGATCCCGGCGAGCGCGTACGCCGACGGTGCCAGCGCGCACAGCACCGAGGCGAGCACGTAGATGGCCACGCCGATCAGCAGTGGCCTGCGCCTGCCGACGGCGTCCGACATCGGCCCCATCACCAGCTGACCGAGCGCCAGACCCATGGTGCAGGCCATCAGGGACAGCTGGACCTCGGAGGCGCCGGCTTGCAGATCGGCGGCGATGGCCGGGAACGCGGGCAGGTACATGTCCATGCACAGCGGTCCGAAGGCCGTCATCCCGCCCAGAATCAACGCGTACTTGGCCCGGCTTGGCGGAGCCTGAGTCATTCAACCCTCGTTCGTTCGCGACACGAAACTTTCCCGTCAAAACCGTAACCGGAATCGGCGCGTTTCGCGATGAGTTGTTCGTCGCACGCAAGTCTGTCCCAGGAGATCCGCACGACCGAGGAGATCCCATGCCCGAGACCCACGACCTGGCGCCGGCCGTCCGTCGCCTGACCGATCTGCTGCCCGGCATCGGTGAGGAGAGGCTGCGCGCACCCACGCCCTGCCGCGACTACTCGGTAGCCGATCTGCTCGACCACGTGCACGAGCTGGCCGCCGCCTTCACCGCGGCAGCCGTCAAGGACCTGGACACCACGGCCCGAGCGCCGGATCCGCGCGCCGAGAAGCTGCCCGCGGACTGGCGGACGGCAATCCCCCGGCGACTCGACGCGCTGTCCGAGGCTTGGCGAGAGGAGGACGCCTGGACGGGCATGACCCAGGCCGGCGGTGTAGCACTGCCCGGCGAGCTGGCCGGAATCGTCGCGCTCAACGAGATCACGGTGCACGGCTGGGACCTCGCCGCCGCGAGCGGGCAGCGCTTCGCCCCGGACGAGGCCACCGTGGCGGCGTGCCTGGACTTCGCCGCGAGCTTCGCCGATGACGAGCCCGACCCGGACAGCCCGTTCGGACCGCCGGTTCCGCTCCCGCACACGGCCCCGCCCCTGGAACGCCTGCTCGCCCTCACCGGCCGCAACCCGACCTGGCACCCCTAGCAGCGGTGGTGACAGTTTTGCCTAAAACTGTGAGACCTCGGCGCCCGAGAGGTCCGTACAGTTTTAGGCAAAACTGTCACGGGCCTGACCGGCACCGCGCCTGAGGCGGTGGTTCCGCCGGAGTGCTGACGCGTTGTCAGGCACCCGGTACGCGGAAGCCGAAGGGTAGCTCCAGGCGGTGGGCGGTCAGGAACTCGTCGTCGGCCAGCAGCTCGGCCGTCGGGCCGTCGGCCACGACCCGGCCGTCGTCGACCACCACGCTGCGCGGGCACAGCTGCAGCGCGTACGGCAGGTCGTGGGTGACCATAAGCGTGGTGCTGCCCAGCGACAGCAGGACTTCCGCGAGCTCGCGGCGGGCGACCGGCTCCAGGTTCGCCGAGGGCTCGTCGAGCACCAGCAGTTCCGGGTCGCAGGCCAGCACCGCGGCGAGCGCCACGCGCTTGCGCTGGCCACCGGACAGGTGCAGCGGTGAGCGGTGTGCGTGCTCGGTCATCCCGACCGCGTCCAGCGCCTCGTGAACGCGCTGCTCGAGCTCGGCACCGCGGGCGCCGAAGTTGGCGGGGCCGAACGCCACGTCCTCGCGCACCGTCGGCATGAACAGCTGATCGTCCGGGTCCTGGAAGACCAGGCCGACGCGGCGGCGGATCTCCTTGAGGTTGCGGTCGACGACCTCGAGCCCGCCCACCGAGATGGACCCCGAGCTACCGCGCAGCACCCCGTTGAGGTGCAGCGTCAGCGTGGTCTTGCCCGCACCGTTGGGCCCGAGCACCGCGACCCGCTCGCCGGGCTCCACGCGCAGGTCCACCCCGCGCAGCGCCGCGTGCCCGTCCGGGTAGGCATAGGTCAGGTCCGAGACCGCCAGCGCCGGCTCGACCTCCGAGGCCGCGGCCGCACCCGCCGACTGCTCGCTCACGCCGTCCACAGCGACACTCCCAACACGACGGCGGCCAGCGCGGGGACCGCCAAACCCATGCCCCAGGTCCGTACCGAGGTGCGACGAGCCGGCTGGAGCTCGGGCATCTCCCCCGCCCAGCCGCGCGAGACCATCGCCAGGTGCACGCGCTCCCCGCGTTCGTAGGACCGGATGAACAGACTCCCGATGCCCCGGGCGGTGGCCCCGACCTGCCAGAGGAACCGGGGATCGTGGCCGCGGGAGATGCGCGCGAGGCGCATCCGCGCCGCCTCGGCGGCGATGACCTCGGCGTAGCGCAGCATCAGCGTGATGATGGTGATCAGCAGCTTCGGCGTCCGCAGCCGCTGCAGGCCGAGCACCAGTTCGCGCGGCGCGGTCGTCGCCGCCAGCACGAGCGAGGTGCCGAGGCCGAGCGTGCCCTTGGCGAGGATGTTGAAACCCGCCAGCAGTCCCTCGGTGGAGAGCCCGATCCCGGCGACGTCCGTGCTCGGACCACCCGCGGTGAACGGAAGCAGCAGCGCCAGCACCACGAACGGGACCTCGATGAGCAACCTGGTGAGCAGCCAGCGCACCGGGATGCCCGCCAACCGGGACGCGCCGAAGACGATCGAGGCGTAAGCGGCGAAGGCCCAGAACAGCTCGCGCGGTGTGGCCACCACGCACAGCACGAACAGGAACGCCGCCACGATCTTGACCTGCGGGACGGCCCGGTGCAGCACCGAGTCGCCCGGTAGGTGCAGCGCGTCGGCGTGTCCGCCGCTCATCTACCGTTCTCCGGTCCGGCGGCGCAGCCCCCAGAACAACCCGCCCGCGGCCGCGAGCGTGACGAGGGCGCCGATGATCCCGGCCACCCCGGTGAACCGATCGTCGCCACCCACCGCGTAGTCGGCCAACGGGCCTTCGGACAGCGCGTGGTCGGTGGTGTGCTGGGCGATGCAGTCACCGCGCAGCTGCTCGCCCTGCTGGGTCTGCACGGTTTCGCAGCCGCGCTGGGTGACCGCGTCGAGCCCGTCGGGATCGGAGTCGGCGAAGTAGGCCACTCCCCCGGCGACCACGAGGACCACCAGGGCGAAGATCAGCAGGAACCGGCGTCGCGGGACGCTCATCGGACGGCCTCCTCACGGGTGCCGCGCAACAGGTGGACCAGATCGGGCCGGGCGGAGGCGACCGCACCCACCGTGGCCGCGGTGATCAGCCCTTCGCCGATACCGATCAGGCCGTGCACGCCGATCATGGCCATCGAAACCGCGCCCAGGCCGATACCTGCCGCGCCGCCGATCGCGTACTCCAGGATGAAACCGCAGGAGGCCAGCACGGTGTTGACCCATGCGGCGACGAACGCGGTGGTCAGCAGGCCCGCTCGGCTGCGCTTGGCGAACCGCCGCAGCGCCAGGGCGACCAGGTAGCCTGCGGCGGTGCCGATCAGCGCCATGTTGGTGATGTTCGCGCCGAGCATGGTCAGCCCGCCATCGGCGAACAGCAACGCCTGCACGACCAGCACGATCGATACGCACAGCGCCCCGACCCACGGGCCCGCGAGCAACGCGGCCAGCGCGCCGCCCAGCAGGTGGCCGCTCACGCCTGGCAGCACCGGAAAGTTGATCATCTGCGCGGCGAAGACGAACGCGGCCACCAGACCGGCCATCGGCGCTGTGCGGTCGTCGAGGTCGGTGCGCGCCTTGTAAAGCGCCACGGCGAGCCCGGCGATGGCCACTGCGGCGAAGAGCACCGCGGTCTGCGCGTTGAGCAGCCCGTCGCTCATGTGCATGGCGAGCGTGGTGGTCTGCACGGCCGTCCCCTCTGGTCTTCAACAACAGCGGACCAAGGGTAGTTGCCGCAGAGCTGCTATCACCAGTACCTGGCAAGAGGTGAAGATCGCATTCTCGCGCCGGACGGCGCGTGTTCGCGGCCGGCGCGCCCGACAACGCGAAAAAGCCGTCGGCCCGGGCGCGTCACCGGGGCCCACGGCTCAAGCCTGCGAACTCAGTCGCGCACGGCCAGGGCCAGCTCGCCGTTGTCGTCGCGCTCGGCGTCGAGAGTCTTGTCGCCCAGCAGTTGAGCGACTTCCTGCTCCAGGAAGACCCGGACCCCGGACTCCTCGATGATCTCGTCGCCTTCCTGCGGCGCCTCCGCGACCGCGGCCTGGAGTCCCTGCTCGGCCGACGCAATGCGCAGACCGGAGCCCTCGGAAGATTCGCCGCCGACGAGGACAAGCTTGATGACCTCTACGGCGTTCTCACTGATGGTCAGCATGCGTAGCTCAACTGCTTCCTGCGCGTTGTTCCGTCGGTTGAAGGGGTCACCGTGTCAAAGCGACGAGTATCCACGCAAACCGGCCCCTTCCTGGCGTGTCGATCACGCCGGGAAGGGGCCGGATCAGCGCTGCGGGCCGTCCGCTCCGCGCCCGAGCGGCGAAGTCGCGAACGAGACCCGCACCTCGCCGGGCTTCAGCTCTGGTAGGCCTCCAGCGGCGGGCAGGAGCAGACCAGGTTGCGGTCGCCGCGCGCACCGTCGATGCGCCGCACCGGCGGGAACACCTTCGCCGCGTCGGTGCCCAGCGGGTAGGCCGCCTGCTCCCGCGAGTAGGCGTGGTTCCACTCCTGAGCCAGGCAGGCCGCGTTGTGCGGCGCGCCCACCAGCGGATTGTCCTCGACGGGCCACTGCCCGGCCACGACCTTGTCGATCTCGGCGCGGATGGCGATCATCGCCTCGCAGAAGCGATCCAGCTCGGCGAGGTTCTCGCTCTCGGTCGGCTCGACCATCAACGTGCCCGCGACCGGGAAGGACATGGTCGGCGCGTGGATGCCGTAGTCCGAGAGCCGCTTGGCGATGTCGTCGACGCTGATGCCGCTCTCCTTGCTGATCGGCCGCAGGTCGAGGATGCACTCGTGGGCCACGTAACCGCCCTCACCGGTGTAGAGCACCGGGAAGTGCTCGCGCAGCCGCCTGGCCACGTAGTTGGCCGAGGCGACGGCGGTCAGCGTCGCGCGCCGCAGCCCGTCGGCGCCCATCATCCGCACGTAGGCCCAGGAGATCGGCAGGATCGAGGCGCTGCCCCACGGGGCGGCGCTGATCGGCCCGACGCCGGTGTCCGGACCGGCCGCGGGCTGCAGCGGGTGGTTGGGCAGGAACGGCGTCAGGTGCTCGCGCACACCGATCGGGCCCACGCCCGGGCCGCCACCGCCGTGCGGGATGCAGAACGTCTTGTGCAGGTTCAGGTGCGAGACGTCGGAGCCGAACTTGCCCATCCGGGCCAGGCCGATCAGCGCGTTCAGGTTCGCGCCGTCCACGTAGACCTGACCGCCCGCGTCGTGCACCAGACCGCAGACCTCCCGCACGGTGTCCTCGTAGACGCCGTGCGTGGACGGGTAGGTGATCATGATGGCCGCGAGGTCCTCGGCGTGCTTGGCCGCGAGCTCGCGCAGGTGCTCCATCTCGATGTTGCCCTGCTCGTCGCAGCGCACCACGACGACGCGCATACCGGCCATGACCGCGCTCGCGGCGTTGGTGCCGTGCGCCGACGCCGGGATCAGGCACACGTCGCGGTCCGTCCCACCACGGCTGTGGTGGTAAGCGCGGATCGCCAGCAGACCGGCGAACTCGCCCTGGCTGCCGGCGTTGGGCTGCAGGCTCACCGCGTCGTAGCCGGTGACCTCGGCCAGCCAGTTCTCCAGGTCGGAGACCACCTGCAGCAGTCCCTCGGCGTCCTGGGCCGGGGCGAACGGGTGCAGCGAGGAGAACTCGGGCCAGGTGATCGGCTCCATCTCGGCCGTCGCGTTGAGCTTCATGGTGCACGAACCCAGCGGGATCATGCTCCGGTCCAGCGCGATGTCCTTGTCCGAGAGGGCGCGCAGGTAGCGCAGCAGCGAGGTCTCGGAGCGGTGGGTGTGGAACACCGGGTGCGTCAGGTACTCGGAGGTGCGCACCAGCGCGCTCGGCAGCGCATCGGCGGTCTCGGCGTCGATGGCGTCGGCGTTGCCCGCAGCCACGCCGAACGCCCGCCACACCCCGTCCAGGTGCGCGCGCGTGGTGGTCTCGTCGCAGCTGATGCCGACGTGGTCGGCGTCCACCCGGCGCAGGTTGATGCCCTCCTGGCGAGCCGCGGCCAGCACCTCGTCGGCGCGGCCGGGCACCTTGGCGACCACCGTGTCGAAGAACTCCCGGTTCACGACCTCGACGCCACCGCGGCGCAACTGCTCGGCCAGCACGGTCGCCATCCGGTGCGCACGGGTCGCGATCGCCCGCAGCCCGTCCGGGCCGTGGTAGACCGCGTACATCGCGGCGACCACGGCCAGCAGCACCTGCGCCGTGCAGATGTTGCTGGTCGCCTTCTCGCGGCGAATGTGCTGCTCGCGGGTCTGCAGCGCGAGGCGGTACGCCTGGTTGCCGTCGGCGTCGACGCTCACGCCGACCAACCGCCCGGGCAGCTGGCGCTCCATGCCCTTGACCACCGCCATGTACCCGGCGTGCGGGCCGCCGAAGCCCATCGGCACGCCGAAGCGCTGGGTGTTGCCCACGACCACGTCGGCGCCCATCTCGCCCGGCGAGCGCAGCAGCGTCAGCGCCAGCAGGTCCGCGGCGACCACGGCCTTGGCGCCGCGCTCGTGGATCTCGCCGATCAGGGCCTCGTGGTCGCGCACGGCACCGGAGGCGCCGGGGTAGGACAGCAGCGCGCCGAAGAAGTCGCCCTCGGGCAGCTCGCCTCCGGCCAGGTCGGCGACGACGACCTCGATGCCCAGCGGCTCCGCGCGGGTCTGGATGACCGCGATGGTCTGCGGCAGCGTGTCGGCGTCGACCAGGAAGCGCGGCGACTTGCTCTTGCCCGCGCGACGCACCAGGGTCATGCCCTCGGCGGCGGCGGTGGCCTCGTCCAGCACCGAGGCGTTGGCCACCGGCACACCGGCCAGGTCCGAGACCATGGTCTGGAAGTTCAGCAGCGCCTCGAGACGGCCCTGCGAGATCTCCGGCTGGTACGGGGTGTACGCGGTGTACCAGGCCGGGTTCTCCAGCACGTTGCGCATGATCACCGGGGGGGTGACCGTGCCGTGGTAGCCGAGCCCGATCATCTCCGCGTGCGGCCTGCAGCGGCCCGCCAGCTCGCGCAACTCGTCCAGCGCCTCGGTCTCGGTGGCCGGGTCGGGCAGCGCCAGCTGCAGGTCACCTTCGCGGATGCTGTCCGGGACGGCCTTCTGCCCCAATTCCTCCAGCGAGCCGACGCCGATGACGTCGAGCATGCGGGCGAGCTCGGCGGGCATCGGTCCGACATGCCGGTCGGCGAAGGGCCTGCCGTGCTCCAACGCGGCCAAGGGAATGCGATCGTGCTTACCGTCGGTCATCGCCAAACCTCACTCATCACGGCGAACAAAGGGCGGCAGCCGGGGCTGCTCTCCCCCTCTGTCACTGTCCGCGAAGCGAACGCCTGAGAGCTTCACCCACGCTGTGGGCTTGCACCGTCGGCGGAGTGCACCACGCGTGGCGCACCCTCTTTCCAGAGGTATCTCGCCCGTGCGGTCCAGGTGGCCTGAGAGGTTGTCGGGGAGATTTGCTCCTTCGGCGCCTGCTCCGGCACTGCCGGTCCAGGGCTCTCCCGCACGGGGTCGGCGATAGCGGTCAGGCTACCCGATCAACAGCGCATTGCGGATCCGCGATGTCGGCTGTCGCACAAACAGACGATCCGGTCAGCCGGTCTCGGCCTGCCGCTCGCGCCTGCGTTGTGCCAGCTCATCGGCCAGCTGGGCCTCGATGTTCTCGCCACCGTCGGCCCGCTCGGCGGGGAACTCGTGGATGGTTCCGCTGATCTCGCGCATCGCTCCGCTGACCGCGATGCCGAACACGCCCTGGCCGCCCTGCAACAGATCGACCACCTCCTCCGCGGAGGTGCACTCGTAGACCGTGGTGCCGTCGCTGAACAGCGTGAGCTTCGCCAGGTCCTGCACACCGCGGTTGCGCAGGTGCTCCACCGCGACTCGGATGTTGTGCAGCGACACCCCGGTGTCCAGCAGTCGCTTGACCACCTTGAGCACCAGGATGTCCTTGAACGAGTACAACCGCTGCGAACCGGAGCCGGCGGCACCGCGTATGGACGGCCCGACCAGCTTCGTCCGCGCCCAGTAGTCGAGTTGCCGGTAGGTGATGCCCGCGATCTGACACGCCGCAGGCCCCCGGTAACCGACCAGTTCGTCCGGCAGCGAGGCGTCGGCGAACAGTTCACCCTGCTCCGCAGCACTCGAGTCGGCTGCTTCCTCGACCACGCCTGCCTCCCCTCGTCCGGCCGTGCGGCCGACGACGATCACCAGCGCCCGGATCCGTGGCGATCCAGCGACGCGAACCTTGTGCCCACACCACCCGCGGTGGCGGTACCGGCTGAATCACACCAGGGCAATTCGCGCACTTCGAAGGTAGGCCCGCCCGGCGAGCGGGTCAACGCGACGCGCGGGGCGGCGGGCCGAACACTTCGACGCGCGAAACGTCCGGTGACGAGCAGGCCCCCGGGAGCGGCGAACCGCTCCCGGGGGCCTGTCGTTGGCTTCACGTCATTCGTCGACGAGCCCGGCGACCGGGCTTCACGTGTCGGCGCCGCGGAAGTCCTCCGGAGAAACGGAGTCGAGGAACTCGCGGAACTTCTCCACCTCGTCCTCCTGCTCGTCCGGAATGATCAATCCCGCTTCGTCCAGCACCGACTCGTCGGCGTGAATGGGCACACCGATCCGCAGCGCGAGCGCCACCGAGTCGCTCGGCCGCGCCGACACCCGCACGTCTCCGTCGAACACCAGCTCGGCGAAGAAGGTGCCTTCCTGCAGATCGGTGATCCGGACCTGTTCCAGGTCCCGGCCGAGCGCACCGATGACATCCTTGAGCAGGTCGTGCGTCAGCGGCCGCTGGGGCCGCACGCCCTGCTGCTCGAGGGCGATCGCAGTGGCCTCCACCGACCCGATCCAGATCGGCAGGTAGCGCTCACCCTGCGCCTCGCGCAACAGCAGGATCGGCTGGTTCGCCGGTAGTTCCACTCGCACGCCGACGACGCGCATCTCGCTGCTCATCGTCACATCGCCTCCTCCAGCGCGCCGAAGCGTGACATCCCCGTCGAGGATCGCGCACCGACGCCTCCGACGCTACCCGCGATACGGCGGACACGCCCATCCCTACAAGCGGTCCGGCGGTCCTCCGCCTTGCGCAGTCGTTGTTGCCGGGACTCGTGGCCCTGACCGCCGGCTCGGCTCCTCGTCGAGCGTCACCCGGCACGATACACCGCACGAACTCCCTGGCTGCGCAGTGCAAACCGCCTGCGCCACCGGAAAATTCCCGGCATCAGGGGCGCATCCGCGCGCTGGCGCGCAGCTGCTTCACGCGTCAGCGGGGCGACGCCCGGTGGCGCCGCCCCGCTGACGGTAGTCATGTACCCCCTGGGCAGGCCTCAGCGGCCGCCCTGGCCCCCATCGATCGGCCCGGTCAGGAAGACCAGCCGGAACTTACCGATCTGCACCTCGTCGCCGTTGGCCAGCACCGAGGTGTCCACCGGTTCCCGGTTGACGTAGGTCCCGTTGAGGCTGCCCACGTCGACCACCACGAAGTCGTTGCCTTCCCGGCGGAACTCCGCGTGACGACGGGAGACCGTGACATCGTCGAGGAAGATGTCACTGTCCGGGTGCCGTCCGGCGTTGGTGGTCTCCCGGTCCAGGAGGAACCGCGAGCCCGCGTTCGGGCCGCGCTTGACCACCAGCAAGGCCGAACCCGCGGGCAGCGCGTCGACCCCGGCTGCGGCGGCGGGCTCCGGAGCCCCGCTCTCGGTGCTTTCCTGCTCCGAGAAGGGCCTGAAGACCGAGGTGGTCTCCGGTGACTGCTCCGGCGGAACGTCGCCGAAGCCGCTGTTTTGGCTCACCTGAGCTCTCCTCTACGCGGATAGATCGTGCCAAGTATGCACCCAACGTACCGTGCCTGGACAGGCCCGGGACGCGCGACTCCCGACATCGGCAGGCGCCGAATACCGGTTGTGACGATCATGCCTGGTCGATGACCTTCTGGTACCCCTCGGCGTCCAGCAGGGCGTCCAATTGCTCCGGTTCGGCGAGCCGGATCTCCACCATCCAGCCGTCATCCTGCGGAGCCGAATTGACCAGCTCGGGCTGATCTTCGAGCGCGTCGTTACGGCCGGTCACCTCGCCGGCGACCGGCGCGTAGATGTCCGAGACGCTCTTGGTCGATTCCACCTCGCCGAGCGCGTCCCCAGCGGCGACCTGCTGCCCCACTTCCGGGAGCTGCACGAAAACCACGTCGCCCAGCTGCTGCTGGGCGTAATCGGTGATCCCGATGCGCACCACGTCATCCGTCCTGCGCTGGACCCACTCGTGCTCTTCGGTGTACCTGATGTCCGGGGCCGTCACGAGGTCCCGCCTTCCTGCCGCTGTTGCAACGCGCCGGTGATCGGCTTCGGCGAAAGGTACTGGCCCCGCGCAACGGGCCGCAAGGCGACGCGCGATCGGCTGAGAAGCCGCTCAGCGCCCGCTGCGCAGCCCCGGCGCCGAACGGCGCGCTGCGGGCCCCACCCCTGAACAGGGCCGCGAGAGGTCTCCCCGCCGAGCCGGAAGCGGGTCGGGCCCCGGCGCCGGAACCGGCGCGGCGGGCCTACGTTCGCGCTTGGCGGACCGCGGCGATGACCTGGCCGAGGTAGAGGATCCCGGCCCAGAGGTAGAGCGCGCCGCCCCAGCAGGTGAAGGCGTAGGCGATCGGGCGAACCACGTCCGCGCCGATGAAGTCCTCCTGCACCAGCAGCAGCAGCGGGAACGCGTACATCAGGCAGAAGGTGGCCGCCTTGCCCAGGTAGTGCACGTCCGGCGGCTCGTAGCCGTGCCAGCGCAGCACCGGCAGACAGAGCGTGAGCACGATGTCGCGGCCGACGAGGGCCACGGCCGCCCACCAGGGAATGACATCGCGGAGCACGAAGGCCGCGAGGGTGGCCACGATGTAGAGGCGGTCGGCGGCTGGGTCCAGCAGCTCGCCGATGCGGCTGTACTGGTTGAGCCAGCGTGCGAGCTTCCCGTCGAGCCAGTCGGTGATGCCGGAGACCACCAGCACCAGCAGGGCGAGCAGATCGGACTGCGGACCGAGCAGCAACCACAGGAACAGCGGCACCCCGGCCAGCCGGACCACGCTGAGCAGGTTGGGCAGCGTCCACAGCGGGTCGGCCCAGACGCCACGGGCGACTTCCCGGATCCGGTCCATGCCGGGATCCGGAAGCTCCCCGTTGCTCGCGTCGGTCGCACCGCTCGTGGTGTTGTCCGTGGTGCGCTCGGCGTCCTGCACCACGAGCCTCCCCTGAATGGTTGTGCGCACTGTCCCGCAACGGGTGCACACTCGTGCATCCTGACCCGATCAGGGTCTCATATGGGCTGCACAACCCACTTGGCGGCCGGATGCCGCGCGCGGAGTCGAAGCGACCGGACCGCGCACGAGCCGGGGCTCGGCCACCGGTGCGCGATCAGCGGCGGCGGTGCGTCCAGCCCCGGCGGTGCAGTTCGGCGTCGGTCAGGAACCGCGCCCTGCCCCTGTCGTCCACGCCCGCCCAGCGAGCGCCTGCGGCGCCCTCGCGGACGTAGCAGTGGCCACCGCTCCACACCACGCTGCAGGGCGCGGTCGGTAGTTCACCCGCGCTCGGTCCATCCGCCTCGGCGGACCCATCGGACGGCGACATCCCTGCGGACAGGGCCGGTTTCGTGCTCATCGTTCGTAGCACCTCCGATTATTTTGTCGGCGCCAAGCAGCTCGGTGTTAGCCCGGGCCATCGACTCTGCCGCGATTGTGTGCCCCTGAAACCGCAATGTCGCGCTGGAACCGAGGTGTCGCGCCCAGCGGCCGATCACCGTCGCCGAGCAGCCGTCCGGCCGGCGCCCGGCGTTCGGCGCGGGCGATGACGCTCGCCCGCTCGCGGCGTCGCGCGGTGACCGCGCCGTTTCGGCGTGAACCTGGCGCCGGTGCGGCATGTGCGGTACTAACCGGGGCAACATCACCTTCGCCGACACTGGAGTCAGTTATGGGTGCCTACGCCGAGGCCTATCAGCGGAGCCTGACCGACCGCGAGGGGTTCTGGCTCGACGCGGCGCGCGCGATCGACTGGGACGAACCGCCGACCCGGGCGCTGGACGATTCCGCGGCTCCGTTCTACCGCTGGTTCCCGGACGGCGAGCTCAACACCTGCTTCAACGCGCTGGACCGCCACGTGCGCGACGGGCGCGGCGAGCAGCCCGCGCTGATCTGGGACTCGGCGATGACCGGCGCGGTCCGCACCTGGACCTACAGCGAGCTGCTCGCGAAGGTCGCGCACTTCGCCGGGGCGCTGCGCGCGCAGGGGGTCTCCCGCGGCGACCGCGTGGTGATCTACCTGCCGATGATCCCGGAGGCCGCCGTGGCGATGCTGGCGTGCGCGCGGATCGGCGCGGTGCACTCGGTGGTCTTCGGCGGTTTCGCGCCCAAGGAACTGGCCGCGCGGATCGACGACGCGCGGCCCTCGGTGATCGTGGCCGCCTCGTGCGGGCTGGAGCCGGGACGCGTCGTGGAGTACAAGCCGATCGTCGACGAGGCGCTGAGCCTGACCGAGCACCAGCCGGGCAAGGTGATCGTGTTCCAGCGACCGCAGGCACGAGCCGAGCTGGGCCCGCGCGACGTCGATTGGCAGGACGCCCTGGCGGGGGCCGAACCCGCCGAGTGCGTGCCGGTGGCGGCCACCGATCCGCTCTACGTGCTCTACACCTCGGGAACCACCGGGCGCCCGAAGGGCGTGGTCCGCGACAACGGTGGCCACGCGGTGGCGCTGCGCTGGTCGATGGCCAACATCTACGACATCTCCCCCGGCGACGTCTTCTGGACAGCCTCGGACGTCGGCTGGGTGGTCGGGCACTCCTACATCGTCTACGCGCCGCTGCTGACCGGAGCCACGACCGTGCTCTACGAGGGCAAGCCGGTGGGCACCCCGGATGCCGGCGCGTTCTGGCGCGTCATCGCGCAGCACCGGGTCAAGGCGCTGTTCACCGCGCCCACCGCGCTGCGCGCGATCAAGCGGGTCGATCCGGACGCCGAGCAGCTCGCCGCGCACGACACCTCGTGGCTGCGGACGCTGTTCCTGGCCGGCGAGCGGCTCGACCCGGAGACCTACCACTGGGCCGCCGAGAAGCTGGACGTCCCGGTGATCGACCACTGGTGGCAGACCGAGACGGGCTGGCCGATCTGCGCGAACCTGCGCGGGCTCGAGCCGATGCCGGTCAAGGCGGGCTCGCCGACGGTTCCCGCCCCCGGCTTCGAGATCGCGGTGCTGGATCAGGCGGGCAATCCGCTGCCGCCGGAGACCGATGGCGCCATCTGCCTGAAGCTGCCGCTGCCACCGGGCACGCTGCCGACGTTGTGGGGTGACGACGAGCGGTTCCGCGAGTCCTACCTCTCCCGCTACCCGGGCTACTACCTCACCGGGGACAACGGCTACGTCGATGCCGACGGGTACGTGTTCGTCATGGGCCGCACCGACGACGTGATCAACGTTGCGGGGCACCGGCTCTCGACCGGATCGATCGAAGCGGTGCTCGCCGCGCACCCCGCCGTGGCCGAGTGCGCGGTGATCGGCGTGCACGATCAGCTCAAGGGGCAGGTGCCGCGCGGCTTCGTGGTGCTCAAGTCGGGCGTGGAGATCACCGAGGAGCGGCTGCACGACGAGCTGGTGACGGCCGTGCGCGAGCAGATCGGACCGGTCGCCGCCTTCAAGGACGTGGCCGTGGTCGGCGGGCTGCCCAAGACGCGCTCCGGCAAGATCCTGCGCAAGTCGATGCGCGAGATCGCCGATCGCGGGGACACCAAGGTCCCCTCGACCATCGAGGACCCGGGCGTGCTGGAGGATCTCCGACCCTCGTTGCGCGCCGACTGACGCGGCCCGATACGTCCGTTTGGAGGCTTCCCCGGAACAGCGTGGTCTATACCTTTGGGTGGTTCCCTCCCGAGAGGAGCCACTCCATGAGCGCTAGACCCCGTTCGATGGCGCGCAGGACCGCGCTGGTCGCGGTCGCCGGAGCTCTGCTGGCCGCCGGAACCGTGGTTCCGGCGAGCGGTGCTCCGGCGGCCTCGCCCCTGGACGACATCATCCCCGCACCGGAGTCCGTCACCGCCGATCCGGGCTCCGGTTTCGAGCTCACGCAGCGGACCGCGATCCGGGCATCCGGCGAGGCCGCAGCCGTCGGCGACTACCTCGCGGGCGTGCTGCGCCCCTCGACCGGCCTGCCGCTGCCGGTCAACCGCAACGGGCGCGGTACCGGCAACATCGCCCTGACCCTGGACGGCGAGCAGGAGCTGGGCCCGGAGGGATACCGGTTGCGCGTCGACGACGACGTGGTCCGGTTGCGAGCCACCACCACCGACGGCCTGTTCAACGGCGTGCAGACGCTGCGCCAGCTGCTGCCCGCCGGGATCGAGAGCACGACCCCGCGGAGCGGCCCGTGGACGATGCCCGGGGGCGAGGTCGTGGACACGCCGCGGTTCGGGCACCGGGCGGCGATGCTGGACGTGGCGCGGCACTTCTTCGGCGTCGAGGAGGTCAAGCGCTACATCGATCAGCTGGCCAAGTACAAGATCAACCGGCTGCACCTGCACCTGTCGGACGACCAGGGCTGGCGGCTCCAGATCAAGAGCTGGCCGCGGCTGACCGAACACGGCGGCAGCACCGAGGTCGGGGGCGGCCCCGGCGGGTACTACACCCAGCAGGACTACACCGAGATCGTCGACTACGCGGCCTCCCGGCACATGACCGTGATCCCGGAGATCGACATGCCGGGGCACACCAACGCCGCGCTGTCGTCCTACCCGGAGCTCAACTGCGATGGCCAGGCCCCACCGCTCTACACCGGCATCGAGGTCGGCTTCAGCTCGCTGTGCGTGGACAAGGACATCACCTACCGGTTCGTCGAGGACGTGATCCGCGAGGTCAGCGCGCTCACCCCCGGCCAGTACCTGCACATCGGCGGCGACGAGGCGCACTCGACCACCGACGAGGACTACATCGCCTTCATGTCCGAGGTGCTGCCCCTGGTCGAGAAGTACGGCAAGCGGCCGATGGGATGGCACGAGTACGGCAAGGCCGCCCCGCAGGGCGATGCGGTGCTGCAGTTCTGGGGCACCACCAACAGCGACCCGGTGCTCGGCGAGGCCGTGGCCCGCGGCAACGAGATCCTGGTCTCGCCCGCGAACAGATCCTACCTGGACCAGAAGTACGACGAGAACACCGAGCTCGGGTTGAACTGGGCCGGGCCGACCACGGTCTCGGAGTCCTACACGTGGGACCCCGGCAGCTATCTGCAGGACGTGCCGGAGGAATCGGTCCTGGGCGTCGAGGCTCCGATGTGGACCGAGACCCTGGAGGAGTCCGATCACATCGAGTTCATGGCCTTCCCCAGGCTGCCGGCGATCGCGGAACTGGCGTGGTCACCGAAGGAGGCCCTGGGCTGGGAGTCGTTCAGCCGGCGGCTAGCCACCCACGGACCGCGTTTCGAGGCGGCGGGCATCGACTACTACCGCTCACCGCAGGTCCCCTGGTAGCGGCGGAACCGGATCGCGCTGACCTCGCCGGAGCCCGCGCGGGCTCCGGCGAGGTCAGCCGCCGTTCCCGGAAACGGGAGGAAACCGGTCGACCGGGCGGCGGGGCCGCCGCGCCGGTCAGACCCCGACCTTGGGTTCCAGCACCGCCCACCAGTCGGCGAGGGTGGGCCGCTCGGCCAGGTCGGCGAAGGTGACCTGCACACCCTGCTTGCGCCACTGCTCGACCAGGGTCATCACCCGGACCGAGTCCAAGCCCCAGTCGATGAGTTCCTCGTCATCGGCGAGTTCCGCCGGGTCCTCGAAGAGGAGCTCGGCGACCTGCGCGCGGACGTCCTCCAGGGTGAGCTTCGCGGGCATCGTCATCTCCTCGTCGTCTCAGGGGTCCTTGCAGTATGCGGCGACGGCCGCTGTTCCAGGTGCGGGACTCTGCCCGCACCACCGGGGTTCTGCCGCGTCGTGCGGCGAGGACAGCCGCGACCCCGCGTAGGTGGCTACTCAGGGAGTGGCTCCCGCAGCCACACGGCGCGTCAGGTTCCCCCACCCGCACCGTCACGCAAACCAAGCGGAAGTATCTCCTCAGACCGTCTCGGTCGCGCGGGTCAGGGATTCGGCCAGGTTGGCGCTGGTGTCCACGACACCGCAGTTGCGCGCCGCGTACTGCAGCGCCATCCGGTGGTTGTCCAGGGAGAAGTCGGCCACGCCGTCGGCGGCGAGGAACGCCTGGACCTCCTGCTGGAAGGCCTCGGCCGCGGTCATCATGCAACCGATGTGGGCGTAAACGCCGGTGATGACCAGCTGGTCACGTCCCCACTCGCGCAGCAGTTCGCGCAGCTCGGTGCGCTGGAAAGCGCTGTAACGCCACTTGGTCAGGCGCACGTCGTCCGGCTGCGGGGCCAGCTCGTCGATGATCTCCTCCATCGCCGGGTCGGCCACGCCGGGGCCCCACCATTCCAGCTGCAACCCGCGCTGTTCCGGGGTCTGCCCGCCGGGCTGCGCGCAGTAGACGACCGGGACACCTGCGGCGCGCGCCTTTTCGGCCAGGCTCGCGATGTTCGGCACGACCTGGTTCAGCGGTTCGGCGTCCCGGGTGAAGGCGTCGACGAAGTGCCGTTCCATGTCGTGCACCAGCAGTACCGCGCGTTCGCGGTCGACGTGCCACGACACCTTGTTGGCGGGCAGTTCCTCGGGCCGCGGGACCCGGTAGGGGGCGATCCTGGGAAGCGCCACGGTGATTCCTTTCAGATCTGGGCGGGTCTTCAGCCGGGCAGTTGCGGCACGAGCTCGCGGGTGATCGCTTCCCGCAGGTCGCGCTTGCTGGTCTTGCCGACGCCGGTCTGCGGGAACTGCTCGACGAACACCACCCGGTCCGGCACCTTGTAGCCGGCCAAGCCGCGCTGCCGGATGAACTTGATCAGCTCGCGGGACTTCGGCGCGGTTCCCCGCGCGACCACGAAGGCGCAGGTGCGCTCGCCGAGGTAGTCGTCGGGCATCGAGACCACGGCCGCGTCGTGGACCGCGGGATGGGCCAGCAGGTGGTTCTCCACCTCTTCGGCGGCGATCTTCTCGCCGCCCCGGTTGATCTGGTCCTTGGCCCGCCCCTCGACGACGAGGTTGCCCTCGGCGGTGAAGCGCACGACATCGCCGGTGCGGTAGAAGCCCTCCGGGGTGAACGCGCGAGCGTTGTGCTCCTCGGCCCGGTAGTAGCCGCGGATCGTGTAGGGCCCGCGGGTGAGCAGGTGACCGGTCTCCCCCGGCGGAACCGGCTCGTCCTCGTCATCGACCACCAGGACCTCGTCGTCCGGCGAGATCGGGCGCCCCTGGGTGGTGACGACGACCTCCTCCGGATCGTCCAGGCGGGTGTAGTTGACCAATCCTTCGGCCATGCCGAACACCTGCTGCAGGGTCGCTCCCAGCACCGGGCGCACCCGGCGCGCGGCCTCCTCGCTGAACTTCGCGCCGCCGACCTGCAGCACCTCCAGGCTGGAGAGGTCGTGCGAGCTCTCCGGGGCGGCGTCCAGCCACAGCAGCGCCAGCGGCGGCACCGCGGGTGCCTGCGTGACGCGCTCCCGCTCGATCAGCGGGAACACCTCGTCCGGGCTCGGCCTGCGCGCCAGCACCACCCGGCCACCGGCGTGGAAGACGCCGAGCGCGCCGGGCGAGCTCATCGGGAAGTTGTGCGCGGCGGGCAGCGCCACCATGTAGACGGTGTCCTCGGCGACCCCGCAGATCTCGTTGCTGGCGCGGAACGAGTAGATGTAGTCGTCGTGCGTGCGCGGGATGAGCTTGGGCACCCCGGTGCTGCCGCCGGACAGCTGCAGGAAGGCCACGTCGCTCGAGGACGGCTCGTCCAGCGCCACCGGCTCGGCGTCCACATCGGGCAACGCGGTGAACTCGCCCGGCTCGCCCGCGATGAACACCGCTAGATCGGGCAGCTTCTCGCGAACCTCGGCAGCGAGCGCGCGGTGGTCGAATCCGGCCTCGACATCGACGGTGAGGTAAGCGGTCGCCTCGGAGAACTCGCAGAAGTACGCGATCTCGGTCAGCCGGTGCGAGGGCAGCGCGAACACCGGCACCGCACCGAGGCGGAACAGCGCGAAGCAGACCTCGTAGTGCTCGGCGATGTTCGGCAGCTGGACCACGACGCGGTCGCCCTTGGCGATGCCCCGTTCGCGCAGCCCGGCGGCCAGCCGATCGGCCCGCTCGTCGAGTTCGCCGTAGGTGACGCGTCGCGTCGCGTCGACGACGGCGACGCGGTCGGGGTGCTTGGTCGCGCGCACCCGCAACATCTGGCCGTGGGTGTACCCCTGCCAGTAGCCGGCGGCCCGGTAGCGGTCGGCGCACTCGTCGGGCCACAGCGTGACCCCGGGAAGTGAAGCGATCATGATTCCCCTCAGAAGGCCTGTTCCAAGCCCATCGCGGACAGCGCGGTGCGGAACTTCGCGGTGGTTTCGGCCAGCTCCTCGGCGGGCTCGGACCCTGCGACGATGCCCGCGCCCGCGAACAGGCGCAACGACTCGTCCTCGACGTCGGCGCAGCGGATCGCCACCACCCACTCGCCGTCGCCGTCGGCGTCGCACCAGCCGACCATGCCCGCGTAGTAGCCGCGCTCGAACGGCTCGGTCTCGGCGATCGCCGAGCGCGCCCGATCCGGCGGCGTACCGCACACCGCCGGGGTCGGGTGCAACGCGTCGGCCAGTTCCAGCGAGGTGGTCGCCGGATCGCGCAGCTCGCCGCTGATCTCGGTGGCCAGGTGCCACATGGCGTTGGTGGACACGACCGAGGGCGCCTGCGGCACGTGCAGCTCGGAGCAGTACGGGCGCAGCGCTTCGGCCACCGCCTCGACCACCGCGGCGTGTTCGCGGTGGTCCTTCTCGGACTCGCTGAGCTCGGCGGCGCGCCGCCTGTCCTCGGCCGGGTCGTCGCTGCGCGGCCGGGATCCCGCCATCGGGTTGGACCGCACCGACGTGCCGCGCCGGGAGACCAGCAGTTCCGGGCTCGCACCGAGGAAGGTGCGGCTCAGCGCGGGCTGCGGGCCGAAGCTGTCGCGCGTGCCGTCCTCGCCGCGGCGCGGCAGGTCGACGGCGAAGGTGTAGCTGGCCGGGTCGGCGAGCGCCAGGCTGCGCAGCATCCCGCGGACGTCGACGGGTTCGCTCGGGGTGAGTTCCAGCGAGCGGGCCAGCACGGCCTTGCTCAGCTCACCGCGCTCCATCCGGCGCAGCAGCCGCTCGACGCCGCGCTCGTACTCCTCGGGTCCGGGCACGGAGCGCACCTCGAACTCCGGCCCGGCCACCGAGTGCCGCTGCGGCACCAGGACGTTCAGCGGCTCGGCGCGCACCACTTCCTCGGGCAGCACCAGGTGCGCGGGGAGGTCGGCGCCGAACGGCACGGCCCCCACCACCATCGGGTTGCGCCGCCCGAATTCCACGGCGCCGTCGAGGAATTCCCGCATCTGCTGGGGCAGTTGCTCCCGGGAGCACCGGGTCTTGGGCATGGTCGCGGCGACCCCGCGCGCCAGCAGCACACCTCTCGGACCGGAGAATAAGAACGACGATCCTGCCTCGTAGGCCGCGAGCAACCGGGCGGAGCCCGCGACGACCGTGTCGTCGGAGAGCACACCGGGTTCGGTGTCGATCGTGGTCATGGCAACCTTTCGCGATTCGCGGCGGGTTCAGGCGCGCAGCGTGGCGCCACCGTCGACGTACAGGTCATGCATCGTGATGTGCCCGGCCTCGTCGGAGACGAGGAAGACGACCGCGTTGGCGATGTCGGCCGGGGTGGCGAGCTTGCCCAGCGGAATGCCCGCCTTGTAGGTCTCCGGCGAACCCGCGATCACCTGCTCGGCGCCGCTCTCGTCGGCCCACATGCCGCGCTGCATGTCCGTGTCGGTCGAACCCGGTGCCACGATGTTGCAGCGGATGCCGTGCTCGGCCAGTTCCAGTCCGAGCGATTTGGTGAACATGGTGGCGGCGGCCTTGGACGCGGCGTAGGCCGACATGGAGTGGCGGGGCACGCCGGCGGCGTTGGATCCGACGGTCACGATCGCGCCCCGCCGCCGCGAGATCATGTGCTTGGAGACCTCGCGGCAGAGGTTGAACACCCCGGTGGCGTTGACCGCGAAGGTGCGCTGCCACTCTGCGTCGGTCATCTCCTGCGCGGAGCCGGTCTGCAGCACGCCCGCGACGTTGGCGAGGATGTCGACGGGGCCCTGCTGGGCTTCGACCACGGCCACCACCTCGGCCACCGCCGCGGGATCGGCGACATCGGCGCGGTAGGCCCGCACCCGGTGGCCCTTCGCGGTCAACTGCGCCGCGAGCGTTTCGACCCGCGCCCCGTTGCGATCCATCGCCGCCACCTCGGCGCCGCTGCCTGCCAGCGCGGTCGCCACTTCGGCCCCGATCCCCTGGCCCGCGCCGGTGACGATGGCGACCTTGCCGCTGATCCCCGTCCGGTTCATCGTGCCCTTCTGTGCATTCAGGCTAGCCTAACCTTTGTCAGGTAAGCCTGAGTTTAGAACACGGACCGTCCGGTTTCGCCCCGCCATCGGGGTGGCTTTGATCACCGAAGTGAGGTTTCGCTGCCGCTGGACGGCAACGCGACCCCGAATTCAGCCGACAACACCCCGGACGAAGCCCAGCTCCAGCAGGTCCTCCGGGCGGAGGCGGAGCAGCCCGGCCAGTTCGGGCACCTCGGGCTCCGAGCGCTTGAGGATGGCCGCCGCCGATTCGGGGGCGATCACCGCGAAGTAGGCGTCCGAGGTGATCCAGGTGCGTTCCGGGGCCGACAGGGCGAGCGCACCGCCCGAACCGCCCTCCCCGATGACCAGCGTGGTGACCGGCACGTCCGCGGCGGCCACGGCGCTGAACGCCTCGGCGATGGCCGGGCCGATACCGCCGCGCTCGGCCGCCGCGTCGTTGGCCGCTCCCGGGGTGTCCACGAGTGTCAGCACCGGGATGCCGAGCTGATCGGCGAGCCGGATCAAGCGCGCGGCGGTGCGGAATCCGGCCGGGGTGTTCGCGGTGCCGCACTGCGCGGCGAAGGCGATCGTGCGGCCGCCCCGGTCGCCGAAACCGCAGATCATGGCTTCGTCACGGCCACCTGTGCGATCGCCGCCGATCTCGAACCGGCGGTCGAAGTAGACGCCCAGGTACTCACCCGCGCGCGGGCGTTCGGCCGCCCGCGCGCGCTCGACGGCCTGCGATCCCGTTCGAACGGGTGCTCGCGCGGTCAACGCGACCGGAACCGGAGCCGGGTCCGGAGACGCCGCCACGCGAGCGGGGTGCAGCAGCTCCACCAGTTCGGCCAGTCGCGCGGGAAGCTCCTCCTCGGGAACCAGCCGGTCGATCTGGCCGTCGGCGTACTTGCCCTCGCTGCGAAACTCCACCCCGTCGGCGCCTCCGCGCACCCGGGCACCGCCGAAGGCCACGGCCGCTCCGGGCGTTGCCAGCACGACATCGGCGTTGGCGGCCAGCGCCGCCCACATCCCGCCGGTCGTCGGGTCGCGCAGCACGGCGATGTGCGGGATGCTCTCGCGCCTGATCGCCAAGCAGGCTCGCGCGATCACCTGCAGCTGCTGCAACGCGCGGATGCCCTCCTGCATCCTGCTGCCACCGGAGGCCACCAGCGAGACCACCGGCAGGCGCAGCTCACGGGCCCGCTCGAACGCGGCCGCGATGCGGGCGCCCGCGTCCGCGCCGACCGAGCCGCCCAGGAAGGCGAAGTCGAAGGCGATCAGCACCGCTTCTCGCCCACCGAGCCGCGCCCGCCCGCACAGCACCGATTCCGCGCTCCCGGAGCGCTCTGCCGCGCGAGCGCGCTGGCCGGCATAACCGGGCCAGTCCAGCGGACCGTCCCCGGTCGTGGCGGCGCCCGGGGGGGTCGAACTCGGCGAACTCCCGGCCGATCGCCTCGACCAGGGCGCGGGCACCGCTGTGCTCAGCCATGCCCGCCTTCCGCGAGCAACGCCTTCTTCTGCACCTTGCCCATCTCGTTGCGCGGCAGGGACTCGCGCAACCGCACCTCGCGCGGCCGCTTGTGCGGGGTCAGCAGCCCGGCGACGTGCTCGATCAGCTCCTGCTCGGACGCCTCGCCCACGGGAACCACCCAGGCGATGATCCGCTCGCCCAGGTCCGGATCGGGTTCACCGGTGACCGCGACCTCGGCGACCGCCGGGTGCTCGAGCAGGCAGTTCTCGATCTCGCCCGCGCCGATCTTGTAGCCACCGCTCTTGATGATGTCGGTGGCCTTGCGGCCGACGATGCGGACGTAGCCGTCCGGCGCGCGCACGGCCATGTCCCCGGTCCGGAACCAGCCGTCGCTGAAGGCCGCCTCGGTGGCATCGGGCCGGTTCAGGTAACCGCTGAACAGGTTCGAACCGCGCACCAGGATCTCACCGACGGTCTCGTCGTCGCTCGCAGTGATCTCGGCGCCCTGCTCGTCGACGAGCTTGAGCTCGACGCCCGCGAAGGGCCTGCCGACATAGCCGGGACGGCGATCGCCGTCGGCCCGCACACCGCAGTTCATGATCGTCTCGCTCATGCCGTAGCGCTCGACGACGCGCTGACCGGTGAGCCGCTCGATGCGCTCGTGCTCCACCGCGGGCAGCGCCGCCGAACCGGACACCAGCAGCCGGGCCTTGCCGATCGCCCCTCCCAGCTGCGGGTCTTGCTCCGCGTCGGCGGCGAGCCGGTGATACATCGTGGGAACGCCGAACATCATCGTGGCCGTGCCGGACAGCTCCTCGGCCACCGCGGAGGTGTCGAACTTCCCGAGGTGGCGCACCGAACCGCCCAGGCGGATCGGGCCCAGGGTGCCCAGGATCAACCCGTGCACGTGGAACAGCGGCAGCGCGTGCACCAGCACGTCGGCCTCGGTCCACTGCCACGCCTCGGACAGCGCGTCCAGGTTCGCCGCGATCGCGCGGCGCGGCAGCACCACGCCCTTGGGCGGACCCGTGGTCCCGGAGGTGTAGACGATCAGGGCGGGCGCATCGGGCACCGCGTCGTCGTGCGGCGCCGGGCGGCGCGCGGTGACGTCGATCTCGGCCACCGGGACGGTGCCGAACCCATCGGGCGCTGTGAACCCGGATTCGGCGAGCAACAACTCCGGCTCGCTGTCGCCGAGGATGTGGGCGAGCTCGCGCTCCCCCACCTTCGGGTTGATCGGCACCACCGCCGCACCCGCGCACAACCCGCCGATGACCGCCACCGCGGTCTCCAGGCTGTTGGTCGCCCACACCGCGACCCGCCGCTTGCCCCCGAGACGCTCGGCGACGGCACCGGCCGCGCCCGCCAGCTCCCGGTAGGTCAGCGCCCGATCGCCGAAGCGCAGCGCCTCGCCGTCGTCGGGTTCGCGCAACTTCGGGAACAGCACCTGGCCGACCATGACCACCTCCGCTAGGACTCTGAGCACTCCCACCTTCGTCACCGCGCTCGAAGGCCGTCAAGGCGGCGATCACCACGTCCGACGCCCCGCCGCGGCCACCGCGCGCAGCCGGTGGTTAAGGTTCTGGAGGTTTGTTCCCTGGGTACGGAGTCTCGGTTGATCGGGTGGTTGCTGGCCACTGCGGGCACTGCCGCGCTGGGCGCGGTGTTTCCGCTGGTCAACATCGAGCTCTACCTGCTCACCGCCGTGTCCACCACCACCGGCGTCAGCTGGTGGGCGTTCGCGATCGCCGCGGCCGTGGGTCAGGTCGCCGCCAAGACCGTGTTCTACTTCGCGGGACGCGGCGGCTTCGCGCTCGGCGAGCGCCTGAGCAAGCGGCTCGAGGAGAAGCGCGGCGGCCGCTGGGCGGGCTGGCTGGACGCCTTCCACCGCCGCACCCGGGAGCACCCGTGGTGGGGCATGGGCGTGCTGGCCGTCAGCGCGGTCCCGGGCCTGCCGCCGTACAGCTTGATGTGCCTGCTCTCCGGCGCGGCGGGTCTTCCGGTGCTCGGGTTTCTCGGCTCCAGCCTGCTCGGCCGCACCGGACGCTTCCTCATCATCGCCGGTGCGCCGGGACTGCTCAGCTGGACGCTGAGCGGCTGACCGGCCAAGCGGTGATCGATCACACGGAGGGTGCGGATTCGATCACCCCGCGCACGGGGTGATCGAGCCGATCCCCGGTCGGTCTTCTACCGTTCGAACTCGTGAGTCTACTGCGAACGCTGCCCGTCGAGGACGTGCTGGCACGCGGCGAGCGGAGCAGCCTGCAACGCCGGCTGACCGGCAGGGATCTCATCGGATTCGGCATCGGCGTGATCATCGGTACCGGTGTGTTCACCCTCGCCGGGGTCGAGGCGAAGGAGCACGCGGGCCCAGCCGTGGTGCTGTCGTTCCTGATCGGCGGGATCGTCGCCGCGCTGGCGGCGCTGTGCTACGCGGAGCTGGCGGCCTCGGTGCCGACCGCGGGCAGCGCCTACACCTACGCCTACGCGACCCTCGGTGAGCTGTTCGCCTGGATCATCGGGTGGGACCTGCTCCTCGAGTTCTCCCTCGGCGTGGCCGTGGTGGCCCGCAGCTGGTCGGGTTACGTCGCCAACCTGCTCGGCCTCCCCGGTCAGTGGTTCGGCGAGGACGCACCGATCAACCTCGGCGCGGTGCTGATCATCGCGGTGCTCGCGGTGGTGGCCGTCGCGGGCATCCGGGAATCGTCCTGGCTGACCAACGGCCTGGTGGTCATCAAGGTCTCGGTGTGCGTTCTGGTGATCGTGGCCGGGCTGTTCTTCTTCAACGGCGCCAACCTGGATCCGTTCGTGCCACCGGCACGGCCGCCCGAGGCCAGCACCGGCGCGCTCGAACAGCCGCTGCTGCAAGCGGTGGCGGGCATCGAGCAGTCGGTCTACGGCTTCGGCGGCGTGCTCACCGCAGCGGCCGTGGTGTTCTTCGCCTACACGGGCTTCGAGGCACTCGCCAACCTCGGCGAGGAGACCCGCAGACCGCGCCGCGACCTGCCGGTGGGCCTGCTGGGCAGCCTGATCGCCTGCACGCTGATCTACGTCCTGGTCGCGATCGTGCTCGCGGCGATGATCGACTACCGGCAGCTCGACGAGGGCGCTCCGCTGGCCGCGGCGTTCCAGACCGTCGGGCAGCCCTGGGTGGCGGCGGTGATCTCCCTCGGCGCGGTGACCGGGCTGACCTCCGTCATGCTGGTGAACCTCGTGACCATCGGCCGGATCGGGTTCGCGATGGGGCGGGACGGGCTGCTACCGCAGCGGATCTCCCGGGTGCACCGCAGGCGCGGAACGCCGCACCTGGTGACCATCGGCGCGGCTGCGCTGATCGCGCTGCTGGCCGCGTTCGTCCCGATCTCCGAGCTCTCCGACATGGTCAGCATCGGGGCCTTGTCCGGATTCCTGATCGTGTGCGTGGCGGTTCCGGTGCTGCGGCGCACCCGGCCGAACCTGAACCGGCCGTTCCGGGCGCCGTTCTCCCCGGTGCTGCCGATCGTCGCGGCGCTGGCCTGCCTGTACCTGATGGCCAACCTCGACATCCTGACCTGGATCCGGTTCGGTGCGTGGCTCGTGGTGGGCCTGGCGATCTACTTCCTCTACGGCATCCGGCACGCTCGACTCGCCACCGGGGAGCCCGTCGATACCTGACCGGCCCGGCACGCACAATCGTGGTGTCGCGGGCTGGACGCCCCGCTCGTAACGTCTAGTGCGCCGCCGCAGCCAGCAGGAGGTTGGATGAGTCCCGAAACGCCCGACGCCGACGCCGCCGAACAGGCCCGTCAGGCCGACGAGATCCCCGAGGAGAACGAGGTCGCACCCACCGATCGGCCGCTCGACGCCGATCCCGCCGACCTGGTCGATCAGCACCGCGAGGAGCCGCTCGACGACGCCTACGAGCACGACTGACCGCTCGTGGGACCGGGCAGGGGCGGGAACCCCCTGCCCGGTCGGGTGGCTCGACCACCCGACCGGTGCGGGCGAATCACCCGATCAGCGGCACCGCTGGTTCCAACGCGCCGTGCAGCCGGGCATACCGCGGCGATCCCGCGCGTCGTTCGACTCCGGATGCGGGCCTACGACGCCTCCGGCAGCACCCTGCCCGGGTTGAGGATGTCGTTCGGGTCGAGCGCGCGTTTGATCGCGTGCGAGGTCGACAGACCGGCCTCGTCGAGCTCCCGGCCGAGCCAGTCGCGCTTGAGCTGACCGACGCCGTGCTCACCGGTGATCGTGCCACCCAGCTCCAGGCCGAGCGCCATGATCGCGTCGAACGCCTGGTGCGCGCGTGCGGTCTCGTCGGCGTCGGACTCGTCGAAGGCGACCACCGGATGCATGTTGCCGTCCCCGGCGTGCCCGGCGCACAGCACCTGCACCCGGTGCTCGGCCTCGACGCGCTTCAGCCCGGTCACCATCTCCTCCAGACGCCTGCGCGGCACGCACACGTCGTCGATCAGCAGGGCCTTGCCGAGCTTCTCGTGCGCGTCACCGACCAGGCGGCGAGCCTGCATGAGCATTTCGCCCTCGGCAACGCTGTCGGAGACCACGACCTCGGCGGCGCCCATCGCGGTCGCGACCTTCTCGAAGGCCGCGAGCTCGGCCGGGGCGGCATCTCCCAGATCGGACTGCACCAGCAGCATCGCCGCCATACCCTCGGGGAAGCCCAGATCGGCGATCTGCTGGACCGCCTTCACCGAGGAGGCGTCCATGAACTCCAGCACCGACGGCCGATGGCCCTCGGCCAGGAACCCGCTGACGGTGCGCGCCGAGTCGGCGAGTTCCGGGAAGAACGCCACCGCGGTCAACGGCTGCGCGCTGGCGGGCCGCAGCGACAGGGTCACCTCGGTGACCACGCCGAGCGTCCCCTCGGCGCCCACCATCAGGCGGGTCAGGTCGTATCCCGCGACGCCCTTGGCGGTGCGGCGCCCGGTGCGCATCACTCGCCCGTCGGCGAGGACGACCTCCAGACCGCGGACGAAATCACCCGTCACACCATATTTCACGCAGCACATGCCGCCCGCGTTGGTGGAGACGTTGCCGCCGATGGTGGAAATGCTGCGGGAGCCCGGATCCGGCGGGTAGAACAGACCGCGTTCGGCGACGGCCGCGGCCAGCGCACCGTTGATCACACCGGGCTGCACCACCGCGACCTGCTCCTCGGGGTCGATGCCGATGATGGCGTCCATCTTCTCCAGCGACAGCAGCACGCACCCGTCCAGGGCGTTGCCCGCTCCGGAGAGCCCCGACCGGGCGCCCTGCGGCACGACCGCCACCCCGTGCTCGTTGGCCCAGCGCAGCACCGCGGAGACGTCCTCGGTGCTCCGCGCGCGGACGAGGGCGGCCGGGGTTCCCGCGGGGCAGAACGTGGCCCGGTCGCGGCTGTGCGCGGCCAGCACGTCCGGGTCGTCGAACACCCGGCCTTCCGGCAGCAGTTCCCGTAGCGCTTCGGTGGTGGTCATGCCCTCTCCCCGCGAATCGGTCCTACCACCACGAACCTAGACCTCCGAACAACCGCGGCCCAGCCCGTCCCACTGGCAGGAAACCCGCCGCGCGAGGTCAGATCCACGGAGCGATCGCGGTCACCCACGCTCACCGGTGCGGTCACCACCACCGTCGCGCCGCGATCGCCGCCAACGCCGCCCTGGTGAACGACCTGCTGCCGAAAGTCTTGGAGGACGGAACGCCGCATCCGGAAGCCGAACCGAGAACGGGCCGCGCTTCACCGCCACTGCCATCGGAAAGCCGTGCTGGGCAACCAATCCTCGGTGCGCTGCTGCGCTACTGTCCGAAGTTGACGAGCTGGGACGCGGGCTGTTGCGGGATGCCGGATCGATCGACGTCGAGACCGGTCGCGGGGCGACGCACGCCGACGCCGACGCGAATTAACCCACGCCCGAGCGGTTCCCGGTACCGACCAGCCGCCCGTTGCCGCACAGTTTCAGGGGTCCTTGCAGAATGCGGTGGGGCCGCTGGTTCAGGTGGGGGCTCAGCCTGCGCCGCCACGGGTTCTCAGACGTCGTCGGGCGAGGACAGCCGCGGCGCCGCGTAGGCCGCTACTCAAGGAGCGGATCCCGCAGCCCGGCGGCGTCTGAGGTTCCGCTCCCGGCACCGCCACGCAAACCGCAAACTGAAATGTCTCCTTAGGCAGAACTGTCACGAGCCCTGCACCCGGAATGTCCGTGCTGCGTTCCTCAGCCCGGCCAGAGGCCGAAGAGGTTCGCGAAGCCCTCGCGCCAGCTCGGCCAGGTGGGCCGCCAACCGAGCGTCTCTCGGATCCGGAAGTTCGTCGCGCCGCGCTGCTCCGTGAGCTGGTGGACGGTCAACCAGTCCAGCTGAGCCTTGGCCTGGTCCGCGGTCAGCGAGACCGGCGCGGGCCCACCGGCCATCCTGGCGTAGGCGGGCAGCCATTCCGAGCACTCGGCGGGTTCGTTGTCGACCACGTTGTAGACGCCCGGGTCGCCGCCCTCGAGGAATTCCAGGACCACCCCGGCAGCGTCGTCGACGTGCGTGAACGAGGTCAAACCCATTCCGTCCACCACCAGCGGCAGCTCGCTGCCGCACACCCGCGCGTGGATGTCGCCGCCCGGCGCGTACTCGGTGTCCGGGCCGTACAGCGAGCCGTAGCGCAGCACGAAACCCTCGATGCCCGCGCGGGTCAGCACCTCTTCCTCCATGGACGCCAGCGCGCGGACCACCTCGCCCCAGCAACCCGGCGCCTCCGTCCACAGTGGGGCTTCCTCGTCCAGGACGTCGTGGCCGTGCGGGCGGTAGGCGGCGGTCATGCCGGGCGCGATGAACCTGCGCGCGCCTGCCTGCACCGCCGCGTCCAGGAGGTTCTTCGAGCCGCTGGCGCGCAGCTTCGCCGTGCGGCGCATCGCCTCGTCCCGATCCGCCGCGCCGAAACCGGTCGTCTGGTCGATGACCACGTCGGGTCCGCTCTCGCGGAGGCGGTCGGAAAGCCCTTCCAGGTCGAGCACGTCGGCGACGACGACCTCGTCGGCTGGCACGTCTTCCAGCCGGTCGGTCTTGCGCACCAGCGCGGTGACGTGATGTTCACGTTCGCGCAGGAGCGGAAGCAACTTTCGACCGACAACACCGGTGGCACCGGCAACAACCACACGCAGCGGCACTACTGACCTCTCGGACCTGCTCCAGCACAATGTTTCGCGGGCCCGAGGCTACCGTCTGTGCGCACCCCGTATCGGGTGAAAAAATCTCGGATTTAGCGGTCCTTGCACTATGCGGCGGAGCCGCATGCGGTGTGGGACTCAGCCTGCGCCGCCGCGGGTTCTGACGCGTCGTGTGGCGAGGACAGTCGCGACGCCGCGTAGGTTGCTACTCAAGGAGCGGATCCCGCAGCCACACGGCGCGTCAGGTTCCGCCACCTGCACCGCCCCGCAAGCCTCAAACTGAAGATGTCTGCTTAGACCGCGAACTCGACCGCGCGACGGCGCGGGAGCGCGGTTCGGGCTGCGGCCTCTCGGGCCGGCAGCGGCAAGATCGACCACGAACCGACGGACCTTCCGGGGCGACGAGCCAGGCCGCGGGCGGCCGCTGCCCGCCGCCGCCGGAAAGTCCGATCTCGTCAGATGGTGCGGATACCCGCGGCCTGCGGGCCCTTCGGTCCCTCGGCGATGTCGAATTCCACGCGCTGGTTCTCGTCCAGCGTGCGGAAACCAGTGGCATCGATGGCGGAGTAGTGGGCGAAGACGTCAGAGCCGCCGCCGTCCGGGGTGATGAACCCGTAGCCCTTCTCCGCGTTGAACCACTTGACCGTACCGGTAGCCATTCCTTGTTACTCCCTGTTTCTACTGGCCAGGGTCAACACTGCGCAGACCCCCGGTCGCCGAGCTGATCACCCACCCGCGGAACGAGCATCGCGGCACAAAAAAAGCGCCTGCGTTCTGGCAGGCACTTCGCAGTAACGCTGGGACCAAAACCGCAACCACCAGTAACGCTAGCACTCCGGTAGCAGGTTGTCACACGTCGATCGCACGCAGTCAGGCGACCGCGTCCGAGCAGCCCGAACCGGCCCTCGAGGGCCGGTTCGGGCTGCTGCTGAACGACTTTCAACTTCCGTTCCCGATCGAGCACGGGCGGCACGATCGCGCGCCGAAGCAACCGCGCGCCCCTCGCGCCGCCCGCGCGAGACCTACCCGGTCACGGAATGCTCAGCAGCGCCTGCCCCTGCTCCTCGGCCGCCCGGTTCTGCTCGGTGCGCCGCTCGGCCATCAGCAGCGCGGCGTCCCTCGGCGTGTGCCCCTCGGTGTCCCAGGAGGCAAGCAGCGGCGGAATCTTGGCCAGCATCTCCTCCCGCAGCACCTGGAAGGACAGCACCGGGTCGGCGTCGACCCGGCCCATCAGCAGCCACCAGGCCCATGCGGCGGCGCCCGCGTTGGCCACGAAGTCCGGAATCACCGGAATCCCGCGAGCCGCCAGCATCTCCTCCGCTTCCGGGGTGACCGGGTTGTTGGCCGCCTCGACGATGACCCGCGCGGCGACGGACGGCACCTGCGCCTCGGAGATGGCGAACGAGACCGCCGCCGGGATGAGCACGTCCACCTCGATCGAGAGCACCGCCTCGCGGGGCAGCCGGGCGACGTCCTCGGGAACCTGGTCGCGGTCGATCTCGCCGAAGCGGTCCCGAGCGTCCAGCAACGCCGGCACGTCCAGGCCGTCCGGGTGGTAGAGGGTGCCGGCCGCGTCGGCCATCGCCACCACCTTCAGGCCCGCTTCGTGCAGGTAGTACGCGGCGCCACCGCCCATGGTGCCGACGCCTTGCACCCCGACCGTGGTCTCCGGGGCCTGCCAGTCGCGGGCGTGCAGCACGCCGAGGCAGCACTGCGCCACGCCGTAGCCGCCGACCACATCACCGAGCAGCAGCCCGCCCGGCACCGGGGCGTTCAGCCCGGCGCGCACCCGGCGCAGCGTGCGCTCGACGTCCGGGGCGCGGGTGATCGCGGCGTGGTAGCTCTGGTGCATCCCCAGCTCGGCGAAGGCGTCGTCGATCAAGTGCTGCGGCACGCCCAGGTCCTCCGCGGTCACCCAGTGCGCGTCCAGCCACGGCCGCATCGCGTGCAGGAACCGCCGCAGCACTCCCTTGGCCTCGGGATCCTTCGGGTCGCAGTCGATCCCGCCCTTGGCGCCGCCCACCGGCAGGTCGAACACCGCGGTCTTGCGGGCCATGCCGCGCGCCAGGTGCTCCACCTCCTCCATGGTGCAGCCGGCGCGCATCCGGGTCCCGCCGGTGGCGAGACCGGAAACCAGGCTGTGCACGACGAGATAGCCGTTGCGGCCTGTCACCGAATCCGTCCAGGTCACCTTCATGAGCGGTTCGCCGCCGACGAGTCCCATGGGCCGAACCTCCTTTCAGAGCGCATAACAAGTGCGGGCGCATTTACGCCCGATTTGACCGGATCCCGATCAGGAATGTGCTAAGGCGAGACGCCGAAAGCCGTGGAAGGCGGTAAGGGGTCGGGCCGGACGCGCAAGAAGGTTCGGTTCGAGTAGCACAAGGCCCACCTCCCACGTCCGCCCGGGGTGTAGCTCGAAGCTAAGGTTCAACGAGCCGGATTGTCAACAATCATCGCTTCGAACAAGGGTTACGTGGCTGGAACGGGTGGATTTCTCCCGGTTAATCGCCGGAAGGGCCCGCTGCGTAACGAGATCAACTCGACCGGCCCACGGCGGTGCGGCTCGGCCCTAGGCTGCGATTCGCGAACCGTTCGACAGCGCTCTCCCGGCCGCGCCGGAACCTGGGGGATCCGGACGCGGGCGCGTTGCCCTTTTGGAAGGATGAGCAGCATGAGTCAACCGGGACCAGGTGTCCAGCCGGGATCGCTGGACGAGTCGGCGCAGCAGCAGCTGATCCAGGAGATCGGCCGGGTGATCGTGCGCGCGTTGCCTCCCGGGTGGAACGAGGCCACCGTCGAGTACCGGGCGGTAGGTGAGCACCGGGAGACCATCGCGCAGCTGAAGGCCCCGAACGGAAGCGCCATCCCCCTCGCCGTGCCCGCCGAAGCCGCCGAGCTCTTCACCCGCTTGCGCGACGGCATGTACCGGCCCGACCGCGGCACCTGGGTCAGCGCGCTCTACCGCTTGCAGCGGCCCGGCAGCTACACGGTGGACTTCAACGGCGAATACCGCCCGAACTGGCGAACCGCTCCCCCTCCGCAGGCCTACGCCGAGGAGCTGCGCCGCTATCCGCGTCCCGAGTCGGCGGTTCCGGAGTGGTTCCACGACTCGACGGCAGGACCCGGCCACGACACGAGCGGCGCCCTGCGCACGGCCGAGGTGTTCGACGACGACGGGCGTCCGATCACCGATCGCCCGGACATCGCCCCCGCCGAGCGCGACCGCGTGATCGACTTCCTGGAACGCGCGCCGATAGTGCTGGCCGCGCGCAGCTACGACACCGATCGGCTCGACCCGAAGGGTCCCGCCTCGGTGCCGATGACCTTCCACACCGACGGCAGCTGGGTCTGGCCCGGCGCGGTCGGCTACTACTTGCGCACGCACGGGGTGGCACCGGAACCGGAGCTGCTCGAGCACATCCGGGGCTTGGACTTCCAGCTTCCCGAGGTCAGCGACTCGCAGCAGGAGCTCGCCGTTTCGCTGATCACCGGCGAGTCGCGGAACTAGGCCGCGCCGTGCCCGAGGTCGCCTTCGTCGACGGCCCGGTGGCCACCATGGACGCCGCCCGCTCGTTCACCGATGCGGTGCTCGTGCGGGACGGGCGGATCGCCGCGCTCGGCGAACAGGCCGTGCGGGAGCGCGCGGGTCCGCGCACCGAGGTGGTGCCGCTGCGCGGCAGGCTACTGCTGCCGGGCATGCACGACGCCCACGTCCACCCCGTCTTCGGCGGTCTCCAGCGGCTGCGCTGCGACCTCTCGGACGCCGCTGACGCCGCGGACTGCTTGAGCCGGGTCGCCGCGCACCTGCGCGCGCACCCGAGGCAGCAGTGGCTGCTCGGCAGCGGATGGGACATGGGTCACTTCGCCGACGGCTGGCCGACCCGCCGGGCGCTGGATTCCGTCACCGGGGACCGGCCCGCCTACCTGGTCAACCGCGACCAGCACGGGGCCTGGGTGAACTCCGCGGCGCTACGACTGGCCGGGGTGGACCGGAACACGCCGGACCCTCCGGACGGCCGCATCGAGCGCGATCCGGCCGGACGCCCGGACGGCACGCTGCACGAGGGGGCCACCCGGCTGGTGACGCGGGCGCTGCCGGAGGTGGACGCCGAGCACTACCTGGCCGGGCTCGCGGAGGGGCAGCGGCACCTGCACGAGCGGGGCGTGACCTCCTGGCACGACGCGATCATCGGCGACTACCTGGGCTACGACGACCTGCTGGAGACCTACCGGACGGCCGACCGGCGAGGGCTGCTGACCGGCAAGGCGCGCGGCGCGCTGTGGTGGGACCGCGAGCGCGGCCTCGACCAGATCCCGGAGCTCGTCGAGCGCCGCTCCCGGGCCCGGGGCGACCGCTTCCGCGCCGAGAACGTGAAGATCATGCTGGACGGCGTCTGCGAGAACGCCACGGCCGCGATGCGGATGCCCTACCTCGGCGATGGCGGCACCGGCATGTCCTTCGTCCCGCCGAGCCTGCTGGCCGAGGCGGTGCCGCGGTTGGCGAGCGAGGGATTCGGCCTGCACTTCCACGCGGTCGGCGGCCGCGCGGTGCGCGACGCGCTGGACGCGTTGCAGGCGGCCCCCTCGGCCGGCCCGCGCCACCAGATCGCGCACGCGCAAGTGGTGCACCCCAGCGACATCGGCCGCTTCCGCGAGCTCGGGGTGGCCGCGACGGTGCAACCGCGCTGGGCCGTCAACGACCCGTCGATGACCGAGCTGACCGTCCCCAAGCTCGGCCACACCCGGTCCGGGTGGCAGTACCCGTTCCGGTCATTGCGCGGCGCCGGGGCGGTGCTGGCGGCGGGCAGCGACTGGCCGGTCTCGGAGGCGGACCCGCTGCTCGCCGTGCACGTGGCGGTCAATCGCAGCGAACCGGGCAGCGACGAACCCCTCGGCGCCGAGGAGTCCTTGGACCTCATCGACGCGCTCGCCGCCTACACTGCTGGCAGCGCGTGGGTCAACCACGCCGAGCGCGAGACCGGCAGCGTCGAAGCGGGCAAGGCCGCGGATCTGGTGGTCCTCGACAGCGACCCGTTCTCCTTGACACGGGCGGAAATCGGACATTGCGGCGTGGACCTGACCATGGTCGACGGGGAGATCGTGCACAGCCGGTGATCAAGATCGGGTGAGCCGCTGGGCTATGTGAGCGACCCGTTTTCCCGATCGTGTGCAACGGCAGTCGCGGCATCGACCGCGCCGCGACGGCCTGGTTTCGTCGCTCCTGCGACGGGACACCATCTCCGAGGAGGCCAAGCCGACATGCCGTCCTTTCGACTGCCGGACTTCTACCTCTCCTACCCGGCTCGTCTGAATCCGAACCTGCAGCGCGCCCGCGAGCACAGCAAGCGGTGGGCGCGGCAGATGGAGATGATCGACGTCCCGCAGCAGGGCAAGGAGATCTGGACCGAAACCGACCTGGACAAGCACGACTACGCGCTGCTCTGCGCCTACACCCACCCCGACTGCGACGGTGACGAGCTCGACCTGGTCACCGACTGGTACGTGTGGGTCTTCTACTTCGACGATCACTTCGTCGAGCTGTACAAGCGCTCCCCCGACCTCGGCTCGGCCCGCGAACACCTGGACCGGCTGCGCGCGTTCATGCCGATCGAGGGCCCGATCACCGAGGAGCCGAGGAACCCGGTTGAGGCGGGCCTGGCGGATCTGTGGCAGCGCACGGTTCCCTCGATGACCGTCGATTGGCGCCAGCGATTCGCCGACAACACCAAGCACCTGCTGGACGAGTCGCTGTGGGAACTGGCCAACATCACCGAAGAGCGCCTCTCCAACCCCATCGAGTACATCGAGATGCGCCGCAAGGTCGGCGGGGCGCCGTGGTCGGCGAACCTGGTGGAGCACGCCGCGGGCGCGGAGGTACCCGCGGCGATCGCCGAAACCCGCCCGCTGCAGGTGCTTCGGGACACGTTCTCGGACGCCGTGCACCTGCGCAACGACCTGTTCTCCTACGACCGCGAGGTCTTGGACGAGGGCGAGCTCAGCAACGGCGTGCTGGTCTTCGAGAAGTTCCTCGGCTGCGACACCCAGGAGGCCGCGGACACGGTCAACGACCTGCTGACCTCGCGGCTGCACCAGTTCGAGCACACCGCGCTCACCGAAGTCCCCCGGCTGCTCGACGAGTTCGGGATCGACCCGGCCGGGCGGCTCGCCGTGCTGGGCTACGCGAAGGGCCTGCAGGACTGGCAGTCCGGCGGGCACGAGTGGCACATGCAGTCCGGCCGGTACCCGGACGGCGGCGGTTCCACCGCGGTGCTCGGCGGTCCGACGGGCCTGGGGACCGCCGGCGCCTACATCGGCAAGTCGCTGGTTTCCACCGCGCCGCAACGCATCCGGGGGTTCAGCCACGTCCCGTTCCAGCGGGTCGGGCCGATCCAGCTGCGCGAGATCGAGCTGCCGTACCAGGTGCAGCTGAGCCCGCACCTGGACGCCGTGCGCGATGACGTCGTCGAGTGGTCCCGCGAAATGGGGATGTTCGTCGACGCCCCGGCGATCTGGGACGAGGACGCGCTCCGGATGAACGACCTCCCGCACTGCGCGGCCGGTCTCGACCCGGACGCGACCCGCGAGGAGCTCGAGCTGGCCTCCGAGTGGCTCGTCTGGGGCACCTACGGCGACGACATGTACCCGCAGCTGTACGGGCACACCCGCGATCTGGCGGGGGCGAAGGCGCAGAACGCCCGGCTCAAGGAGCTGATGCCGCTCGACGGCGCGAGCACCGAGGTGGTGCCGGTGAACATGCTGGAGCGTTCGCTGCTCGACCTGTGGCGTCGCACCAGCGCGCCGATGGACGCCGGGCAGCAGGAGACCTTCCGGCAGGCGATCTGCACGATGATCGACAGCTGGGTCTGGGAGCTGGACAACCAGCACCAGAACCGGGTGCCGGATCCGGTGGACTACTTCAACATGCGCCCGCGCACCTTCGGTTCGGACCTCACGATGAGCCTGTCGCGCTTCTCGCACGGCAACGTCGTGCCGCCGGAGATCTACGAGAACCGCACCATCCGCAACATGGAGAGCTCCGCCAGCGACGTGGCGACGATGATCAACGACCTGTTCTCGTTCCGCAAGGAGATCGAGTTCGAGGGCGAGGTGCACAACGCGGTCCTGGTGGTGCAGAACTTCCTGGACTGCGATCTGGAACGCGCCTTCGACATCAGCTACGGCCTGCTGCACACCCGGCTCGAGCAGTTCCAGCACACCGTCGAGGTGGGACTTCCGAACCTGTTCGAGGAGTTCGAGCTCGGCACCGAGGCGCGCCGGGTCCTGGAGCAGTACGCGACCGAGCTGCAGGACTGGATGGCCGGAATCCTCAACTGGCACCGGCACTGCAGGCGCTACTTCGACGAAGAGCTGCGGTACAACACACCGCTGAGCGGTGCGCGCGTGTCCGGGATCCCCGGCCCGCCAACGGTGGAGTCGTTCTACACACCGTCGATGCCGTGGAACCCGGTCGCGGGCTGAAGGGTCCATTCAGTTCGTGGCTGAGCCGCTGTTCCAGGTGCGGAACCGCCCGCACCGCTGCGGGTTCTCAGACGTCGCCGGGCGAGGACAGCCGCCGCCGCGCAGGTCGCTGCTCGAGTCGCGGACGCCGCAGCCCGGCGGCGTCCGAGGTTCCGCTACCCGCGCCGCCGCGCGAACCGCGACTGAAACACCTCCCCGAGTCAGCCACCGGTGGCTTCGCCGGAGGTCAAGGCGTGCCAAGACGCTCGTCCGACTGCTGAGATCGCCTCCGCTCCGGGACCGCCCCGGTAGCCCTTGGTGGAGATCGGGTCGGTGAGCTCGTCGACCAGCACGGCCACGACGACCTCGGGCCGTGCTCGGCCGAGCAGGGCGACGTCGTGGCGCAGCCCCTTGATCTCGCCGGTCTTGTTCCAGAACCGGGCTCGTTCCGGGAGCAGGGCGGGCAGCCGATCGATGACCTGCTGCCGGGCCAGCACGTCGAGCGCGTGCGCGGTGAGCTCCGGCGGGAGCGCCTCGCCCTCGGCCAGCGCGGACATCGCCCGCGCCTGGTCGAGGGCGGTGGTGCGCAGCGCACCGGGCGCGTCGACATCGCCGATGTGCCGCTCGACCCGGGTCGCCCGGCAGCCCAGGTCGGCCGCGCAGTCGGCGACGGGTTCGAATCCGACCCGGTCGATGACGGCGTTGGTGGCCGCGTTGTCGCTGATCACGATCATCAGGTTGATCAGGTCCCGCAGCGACGTCCGGGAGACGCTGGGCAGCTCGGGCAGGATCCCGGTTCCCCCGGTGCGCTGCTGCGGCAGCTCCACCCACTCGTCCAGATCGAGACGGCCGTCGCGCACCGCGCGCAACGCCGCGATCATGACCATCACCTTGATGGTGCTGGCCGAGTGCACCGGCTGCTCGGCACCCCGCAGCACCGATTCCCGCTCGGTGAGGTGCCAGGTCGCGATACCCACCCGGCCGGGCAACCGGATGCCTTCCAGTTCCTGCTCGAAACGTGCTGCGTAACCCACTGAGTCCATCCCTTCCACCGCGGCGCGCGAGAACCATAGCTTCGAAGCCGCCGCATGGCCCGACACCGGTTTGACAGACTGTTCCGCGTGCGCCCACGGATGTCACGTCTGGACCGAACCACTCGTCTGTTCTGGCGCTTCAGCGGCAGACCCGTCGATCTCGCCGGCGCCCACCGCTGGCTGGACGCGCCGATGCACGACAGCCCCCGCATCGGCGAAGGCTGGCTACCCGAGTCGGCCGCCGGAGACGGCGCGCTCCGCGAAGGATCGGCCGCAGGTCTGCTGGCCGACTTCTCGCACCTGGACGGGCCGGGTTTCCGGGCGAGCGACCTGCACCGGTCGATCCGGGACTTCTACGAACGCACGTCCGCCTGGGGCATGGAGGTGTGGACCCAGTGGCACCCGCTATTCCAACCGGCGGGCGAGCTGGTCTCCCGGCTGTTCGGGCGTCGCGTGCAGCAGCTCGCGTTGCCGACCCGCCCGCTCGAGGTCGCCCGGGGCATGGACAGCAAGGTGGTTCCGATCATCGGTCCCGGCGGCGACCAGCAGGCCGCCGGGTGGATCCGCAAACTGCGCTCGACCGGTGAGTACGTATTCAGCGGCCGCTACTCGACGAGGGTGTTGCCAGACGCGGAGAGCCCCAGCGTGCACGTGACGTTCCCGCTCGAATCCGGCAACCTGCAAGTGTTCCTCCGGCCCACCGCGCTGTCCGACGGTTCGCTCGAACTGCGCTCGCCGGCAGGTGGTTTCGGCGACAACGGCGCCTACGTTGTGGTCGAGGACGGCGGGCGCGCGTTCGCCGCCCGCGTCCCGCTGCACGAGGTCTTCCACGTCCACCTCGACGAGCGCGCAACGCTGCGCACCGACCACCGCCTCAGCCTGTGGTCGGCTCCGGTGGTGCGACTGCACTACAAGCTCTTCGAGAACCCGTGAGCTCTCAAAGCCCGCCGAGGACGGCGAGGGCCGCGGCGGCGTCCTGGACGCCGATGCCGACGGAGTTGTAGAAGACCAGGTCGCCGTTCCCCCGCCTGCCCTCGGACTCGTTCACCAGTACCGAGCCGAGGTCGGCCAAGTCGGCTCGCCGCACCGAACCGTCCGCGAGGGCGGTCATGATCGGTCCGGCGTGCTCGGCCGCCGTGCCGACGTCGTCGACGACGACCGAGTCGGCGCGCCGCAGCAGTTCGGCGTCCACCTCGCACCGGTGCGGTTCGAAGCTGCCGACGCTGACCGCGGTCGCACCCGCGGCGAGGTCCGCTGTGGGCACGACCGGCGTCTCGCTGAGCGTGCAGGCCGCGACGAGCGGAGCGTCCCGCACCGCCTCCCGCGCGCTCGTCGCGGGCCGCACGTCCAGCCCGAGTTCCTCGGTCAGCTCCGTGGCCGCGCGCTCGCGCCTGCCCGCGTCGCGGCTGTGCAAGCGCACCGAGCGCAGCCCCCCGCACCCGAGCGATCGCCCGCACGTGCGCCCGCGCCTGCACTCCCGAGCCCAGCACCGCCAGCTCGTCGGCCGAGGTCGGGGCCAGCGCGTCGATGGCGACCGCGCTGGCCGCGGCCGTGCGCAGCTCGGTCAGCGCCGTGGCGGCCATCGTGGCCACCGGCAGACCGGTTTCGGCATCCAGCGCGAGCACCGTCGCGGAGATCGCCGGGAGCCCGCGACCGGTGTTGCCGGGATGCACCGACACCAGCTTGCTCACCGCGCCGTGCCGGGGCGGCAACAGGCGCGAGAGTTGACGTCCTCCCCGCCCTGAAGGGCAAAGCACTAGCCGTTCAATCCCGGTAGGACAGCACCGTGTTGTCCCCGGTTCGGATGGCGGTCTTGGCGGCCCGCCGGGCCTCGCCGCGGCCAAGGGATTCGAAGGCCAGGCGCTGCGAGGCGATCGCGGCATCGCCGTCCAGTGCCGCGAGCGCGTCGGCGTCGCTGTAGAAAGTCCATGCGGCCGCAGGGTACCGACGGTGATCGACATCGAGCGAAAACATCGCTGATGCTCAGAGCGACGAGAAATCACTCTTCTGATCCTCGGCTTGTAGCCGCTCGGCGTTCTACGGTGATCCCAGCGTGGTCATTCGAGCAGGAAGAGGTGCATGTCGGTGCAGTCGACGTTGAGCTCCGTGATCGGACCGGACTCCCCACCGCGGACCGACGGAGGGGGCCAATACCTCTCGAAGAACCCCGCGAACCTGGACGACGTGGTCGCCGAGGTCGAGCTGGGCACGCCCGAGACCCTGGCAAGCGCGGCCGAGCAGGCGCAGCGTGCGCAACGCGAGTGGGCGCAGCTCCCCGCGCCGGTGCGCGGGCGGGTCATCGCCGGGCTGGGCAGGCTGGTGGAGTCCAACAAGGAGTCCCTGGCTCGCCTGGTCACCCGCGAGATCGGCAAGCCCTACACCGAGGCCCTCGGCGAGGTTCAGGAGATCATCGACACCTGCGACTTCTTCCTCGGCGAGGGCCGCAGGCTCTACGGGCAGACCGTGCCTTCCGAGATGCCGGACAAGCAGCTGTTCACCTTCCGGGTCCCGGTCGGCGTGGCGGCGATCATCACCGCCGGGAACTTCCCGGTCGCCGTGCCGTCCTGGTATCTGGTCCCCGCGCTGCTGTGCGGTAACGCGGTGGTCTGGAAGCCCGCCGAGTACGCCGCGGGCGCCGCGCGGGCGGTGGCCGAGATGGCTTGGAAGGCGGGCGTTCCCAAGGGCGTGCTCAACCTCGTCTACGCCGATGGCGAGGCCACCTTCGAGGGCCTCGAGCGGGCTCTCGAAGCGGGCACGGTCAACAAGGTCGGCTTCACCGGGTCGAGCGCGGTGGGCAAGCGGGTGGGTGAGCTGTGCGGGCGCCACCTGCAGAACCCGTGCCTGGAGCTGGGCGGCAAGAACCCGATGGTCGTGGCCGCGGACGCCGATCTCGACCTGGCCGTGGAGGGCGCGCTGTTCTCCGGCTGGGGCACCGCCGGGCAGCGCTGCACCTCGCTGGGCAACCTGATCGTGCACCGCGACATCCACGAGGAGTTCGTCAACCGGTTGGACAACGCCCTGCGCGCGGCCACCGTCGGCGATCCCGGCGGCGACGTGCTCTACGGCCCGATGCTCGACCAGAAGTTCGCCGACAACTTCGACTCGATCCTCGGCACCCTGCAGCCGCACCACCGGACGCTCGGTTCGGACTCGGTCGGCCGCATCTCGGAATCCGCCCCGCGCAAAGGTTTCCAAGGAGATCCGGCGAGCGGGCTGTTCTACCACCCGGTGCTGGTCGACGGGATGCGCACCGATGACCACATCTTCGGCAACGAGACCTTCGGGCCCATCGTCGGCGTCACCACGTACGAGACCCTCGACGAGGCGATCGAGCTCGGCAACGCACCGGGCTACGGCCTGTCCGCGGCCGTCTACACCACCGACCCGTCCACCGCGTTCCGCTTCCGGCAGGGCATCGGGGCGGGCATGGTCAGCGTGAACAACTCGACCTCGGGCGCCGAGGCGCACCTGCCGTTCGGCGGCAACGGCAAGTCCGGCAACGGCGGCAGGTTGTCCGGGATGTGGGTGCTCGACCAGTTCACCCGCTGGCAGTCGTTGAACTGGGACTTCTCCGGCAAGCTGCAGAAGGCCCAGATGGACGTCGACACGGTGGAGCCGGAGCTGGACTACCGGCTGCCGCCGGAACTCGGCGGGCGCTGATGCTGCCGCCCGCAGCGGACGTGGTGATCATCGGCGGTGGGGCGATCGGCGTGAGCAGCGCCTTCCACCTCGCCGAGGCCGGCGTGCAGGTGCTGCTGCTGGAGCGCGACGAGCTCGGCTCCGGCAGCAGCAGCAAGGCCGCGGGCGGTGTCCGGGAGACCTTCTCGGACCCGGTCAACATCGAGCTCGGGCGGCGCAGCCTGCGGGCCTTCGAGCGGTTCGGCGACCGGCCCGGCGGCGAGATCGACCTGAAGCAGTACGGCTACCTGTACCTGCTGTCCGATCCGGACGACGTGGCGTCCTTCGAATCCTGCGTGGCCCTGCAGAACTCGATGGGAGTTCCCAGCCGCATGCTCACGCCGTCCGAGGCGTGCGAGCTGTCCCCGCTGGCGGTTCCGGACGGTCTGCTGGCGGCGGCCTTCTCCCCCACCGACGGCCATTGCACACCGGAAGCCGTGGTGCAGGGCTACGCCCGCGCCGCACGCGAACACGGCGCGGTGCTGCGCCGGGGCTGTCCGGTCACCGGCGTCGAACGCGCCGGGACCGAGATCACCGGGGTGCGCACCTCCGAAGGAGTGGTGCGCACCCGCACGGTGATCTGCGCGGCGGGCGCGTGGTCGGCGGCGGTCGGCGAGTTCGTCGGTATCGACCTGCCCGTCCGGCCGCTGCGCAGGCAGATCCTGGTCACCGAACCCCTTCCGGATCGGCCACCGCGCATCCCGTTCACCATCGACTTCGCCACCGGTTTCTACTTCCACGAGGAGGGCCCTGGCCTGCTGATCGGCATGTCCGATCCGGACGAGGAGTTCGGTTTCCACCTGGGCACCGACGACCGCTGGCTGGAGCGGCTATCCGGTGCTGTCGAGCAGCGGGCTCCCCGGCTCGCCGATACCGGCATCGCCCACGGCTGGGCCGGGCTCTACGAGATCACCCCGGACCACAACGCGCTGATCGGCGAGGCCCGCGGACCGAACCGCTTCCTCTACGCGACCGGCTTCTCCGGGCACGGGTTCCTGCAGAGCCCGGCGATCGGCGAGGTGATGCGCGATCTGGTGCTGGACCGCGAGCCGGTCGTCGACGTCTCGGGCCTGGACGTGCGCAGGTTCGACAACTCCGAGGCCCGCCCCGAGCGCAACTGCGTCTGAGGACTGCGCGGAAGCGTGCTCGCGCGGCGCTCCGCGGCCCGAAACGGCTTCTACCGCAGCGTCTTCCGACAACTTCAGAATCCGGTTCGGTCCCAGTCCGCGACGCGCACCGGTGCCGCTACCCGCACGCACGACGAGCTCGGCGACGAGCGCTGGAGGGAACATCCGTGGTTGATCCGTTGCAGGAGATCGACGAGTGGGGACCTGAGAAGGTCGTGTGCGTGTCCGACTCGCGCACCGGAATGCGCGGCGTGCTGGTCATCGACAACACCGCCCGGGGCACCGCCAAGGGCGGCACCCGGATGGCCCCGACGGTCACCGTCGGCGAGATCGCCCGCCTGGCGCGGGTGATGACGTGGAAGTGGGCGGCGGTCGACCTCTTCCACGGCGGGGCCAAGGCGGGCATCGTCGCCGACCCGGGCGCACTTGACAAGGAGGCCGTGGTGCGGGCTTTCGCGCGCCGCCTGGCCGATCAGATCCCGGCCAGCTACGTGGCGGGGCTGGACATGGGCATCACCGAGCACGACGCGGCGATCATCCAGGACGAGCTGTCCGATCGCGGAGCCGCGGTGGGAGTGCCGGAGGCCCTCGGCGGCGTGCCCTACGACCAGCTGGGCGTCACCGGACACGGCGTGGCCGAAGCCGCGCTCGCCGCCCTGGAGCGCACCGGCAGGCCGGTCAGCGGCGCCCGGATCGCGGTGCAGGGCTTCGGCGCGGTGGGCGCGGCGGCTGCTGCCCGGCTGGACGAACTGGGCGCTCGACTCGTCGCGCTGTCCACCACGGCGGGCTCCGTGCACGATCCCGGCGGGCTGGACGTACCCGCCTGGCTGGCGGCACATCGCGAGATCGGCGACGAATGCGTGGCCGAAGCTCCTCCCGCGCAACAGATCCCGCACGGCTCCGAACTCGAGGTCGACTGCGACGTGTTGATCCCGGCCGCCCGCCAAGACGTCATCGACGAGCAGGTGGCCGCGCGGATCAAGGCCGATCTCATCGTGGAAGGCGCCAACCTGCCCACCCTTCCGGGCGCTCGCGCGTTGCTCGACGAGCGCGGGGTGCAGCTCGTGCCGGACTTCATCGCCAACGCGGGCGGCGCGATCGCGGCGGGATTCGCGATGGACGCGCGGCATTCCGCCTTCCGGCCCGAGCCCGATCGCATCCTCGCGGAGGTGGCGTCCCGGACCAGGCGCAACACGCTGCTGGTGCTCGAAACCGCCGCCTCCTCCGGTGTTCTGCCGCACGCTGCCGCGCTGGAGCTGGCCAAGGACCGGGTGCGCACCGCGATGCGGCTGCGCGGGCGGCTGCCCGCGGCCACGTGCGCCTGAAGGGGGCGGCGTGCTCAACCCCATCCACCTGAGAACTCTGCAGGAGTGCGTGCGCACCGGTTCGTTCGCCGACGCGGGCCGCGCCCTGGGCTACACGGCCTCGGCGGTGTCCCAGCAGATGGTGCTGCTGGAAAGAGCGATCGGCGCGCCGCTTTTCGAGCGATCCGCGCGCAGCGCCCGCAGTACCGCGCTGGCGGTGCGGTTGGCCGAGCGCAGCCGGGATGCGCTGGGCGCGCTGGAGTCCCTGGAACGCGAGGTGCGCGCGATGGTGGCGGGCGAGGAGGGCAGTCTCCGGCTGGCCTCGTTCGCCACGGCCAACGCCAGGGTGCTGCCGGAGGTCCTGGCCGCGGTGATCTCGCAACGCCCCAGCGCCGAGGTGCAGCTCGACGAGGGCGAGCCGGACGAGGTCATCGACGGCGTGCTCGAAGGCGCGCTGGATGCTGCGGTGGTCTTCGAGTACGACCTGGACCCGCGCCAGTGGCCCGTCGATCTCTGCGTGCAGGAACTGCTGGCCGAGCCGCTTCGCCTGGCGCTGCCCGGGACGCATCCGCTGGCCGGTTGCGCGGAAGTCGACCTGCACCGCTTGGCCGGGGACAACTGGATCTGCACCCGCCAGGACACCGCGGGCGCCCGCTCGCTGGTGCGGCTGACCGCCGCTGCCGGTTTCGTTCCGCAGATCACCTTCCGCAGCAACGACTACTCGGTGATCCGGGACCTGGTGGCGCGGGATCTCGGCGTCGCGGTCCTGCCGGGCCTGGCGATCCCGGACGACCGGGTGCGGGTGGTCCGCATCGCCGGCTGGCAACCGCACCGGCGGGTGAAGGTCCTGCACCGCAAGCAGAACACCAATCCACTGCTACCGATCGCGCTGGAACAGCTGACGAAGTCCTGCGCGACGGTGGCCGACGCCTGGGAGGGCTGAGTGGGCGAGCCGGTAGACGACCACTTCCGGGAGGCGCTGGCCGGTTGGACACCGGGTACTGCCCGCGATCCGCGGGCGGCGGAGCTGCTGTCCCTGTTCGACTCCCAAGCCGGTAGCAGGCATCTCGACTTCCAGGCCCGCGACCTGGGCAAGCGAGGGCTGGGCTTCTACAGCATCGGCTCCAGCGGCCACGAGTCGAACGCCGCGGTCGCCGAGGCGCTGCGCCCGACCGATCCGGCGCTGCTGCACTACCGCTCCGGTGGGTTCTACGTGCACCGGGCGCAGCAGGTGCCGGGCGTCGACCCGCTGCGCGACGTGCTGCTGGGAGTGGTGGCCTCGGCCGAGGAACCGATCTCGGCCGGGCGGCACAAGGTCTTCGGCAACGCGGCCCTGTCGGTGATCCCGCAGACCTCGACCATCGCCTCGCACCTGCCCCGCGCGGTCGGGCTGGCGTTCGCGCTGGAGCGCGCGGAGCGGCTGGGCATCGCGGCGGAATGGCCCGCCGACGCGGTGGTGATGTGCAGCTTCGGCGATGCCTCCGCCAATCACTCCACCACGACCGGCGCGATCAACTCCGCGCTGCACTGCGCCTTCCAGGGCTTGCCGATGCCGCTGCTGCTGGTCTGCGAGGACAACGGGATCGGCATCAGCGTGCGCACGCCGACCGGCTGGATCGAAACCGCCTACGGCGATCGCCCCGGCCTGGAGTACATCTCCGCCGACGGTGCCGATCCGCTGGAATGCCTGGAGGCGTCGCGGCGAGCCGCCGACCGGGTTCGCGAGCGACGGGTGCCCGTGCTGCTGCACCTGCGCACCGTCCGGCTGATGGGTCATGCCGGCTCGGACGTGGAATCCGCCTACCGCTCGCGCACCGAGATCACCGCCGACCACGCCCGCGATCCGCTGCTGGCGACGGCGAGGGCCCTGGTGGATCACGCGATCCTGACACCGCAGCAGGTGCTGGACCGCTACGACGCCAAGCGAGCGGAGGTCGCCGAACGAGCCGAGGAGGCGCTGCGGCACCGCAAGCTGGGCAGCGCCCGCGAGGTGATGTCGGCGATCCACCGGCACTCCCCCGATGCGATCGCCGCGCGCACCGCCGAGGTCCCGCCGAATCGCGCCGAGACCTTCGAGACCGCACCGGAATCGGAAGGCCCGCTGACCTTGGCGCAGGCGCTCAACCGCTCGCTGGCCGAGGAGCTCGGCCGCGACCGGAGCGCGCTGGTCTTCGGCGAGGACGTCGCGCGCAAGGGCGGTGTGTACGGCGTGACCCGCGGGTTGCGCAAGAAGTTCGGCGGCACCCGGGTCTTCGACACGCTGCTCGACGAGCAGAGCATCCTCGGCACCGCCCTGGGCGCGGGCTTGGCGGGGCTGCTGCCGATCCCGGAGATCCAGTACCTGGCCTACCTGCACAACGCGGCCGATCAGCTCCGCGGCGAGGGCAGCACGCTGAGCTTCTTCTCCAACGGCCGCTACGCCAACCCGATGGTCGTGCGGATCGCTTCCTACGGTTACCAGAAGGGCTTCGGCGGGCACTTCCACAACGATGACAGCGTGGCCGCCCTGCGCGACCTCCCCGGCGTCGTGCTGGCCTCCCCTTCGCGCCCGGACGATGCCGCGTCGATGCTGCGCACCTGCGCGGCGGCCGCGCGCGAGGACGGCAGGCTGTGCGCGTTCCTCGAGCCCATCGCGCTGTACCACACGCGTGATCTGCACGAACCCGGCGATGAGGGATGGCTCGCCCGCTACCCCGCACCCGGCGAGCACCACGTCCCGATCGGTCGCGCGCGGCTGCACGGCAACGGCAACGACCTCGTGCTGGTGACCTTCGGCAACGGCGTTCCGATGAGCCTGCGGGTGGCCGAGCGGTTGCGGCGCAACGGCATCGGCGCCCGCGTGCTGGACCTGCGCTGGCTCGCACCGCTCCCGGCCGAGGACGTCCTGCGGGCGGCTGCGGCGACCGGCAAGGTGCTGGTGGTCGACGAGACCCGCCGCAGCGGCGGCGTGTCCGAATCCGTGGTCACCGCCCTGGTCGACGGCGGATTCCGCGGCGACATCGCTCGTGTCACCAGCGAGGACAGCTTCATCCCGCTCGGCGCGGCGGCCTACCACGTGCTGCTCGACGAGGACACGATCGAGACCGCCGCGCTCGATCTGGTCACCTGACCGGTAGCTCGGCGCGGTGCTGATCGGCCCCAGGTGCTGGCCCGGCGGCCGGTCACCGCCGCGCCGAGTTGCCCCGGCTACCGGCACGGCCTAGACACGATCCATGTCGCAGCACGGGACGCTCATCCTGATCATGGCCATCGCCGTCCTCGCCCCGCTGCTCGCCTACGGCACCGGCCGGTGGCTTCCGGTCCCGATCGTCGTCTTCGAGATCCTGCTCGGCGTCCTCATCGGACCGGACGTGCTCGGCTGGACGCAGCGCAACGAGGTCATCGACGTGCTCGCCGATCTCGGCCTGACCATGCTGATCTTCCTCGCCGGTTACGAGATCGACTTCGCGGCGGTGCGCGGCGCGACGCTGCGCCGCTCGATCATCGCCTGGGTGCTGTCGCTGGCCGTCGGACTCGGCATAGCCCTCGTTCTCACCGGCGCGCAGCTGAACCCGAGCTTCGTGATCGGCACCGCGCTGACCAGCACCGCCCTGGGCGCGGTCCTGCCGATGCTGCGCGATTCGGGCCAATTGCACGGCCGGTTCGGCACCGCGGTCCTGGCCTTCGGGGCGGTCGGCGAGTTCGGCCCCGTCATCGCCATCACGCTGCTGCTCAGCGGTCGCGATCCCGGTACGTCCACCGTGCTGCTGATCGCCTTCGCCGCCGTGACCGCCGCGGCGGTGTTCTGGGCGCTGCGCCCCCGCCCTCCGTGGTTCTCCCGACTGGTCGCCACCACGCTGCACAGCAGCGGTCAGTTCGCGATCCGGTTCGTCATGCTGGTGCTGGCGGCCATGCTGGGCCTGTCCAGCGCGTTCGGGCTCGACACCCTGCTCGGGGCGTTCGCGGCCGGCGTCCTCATCCGGCTGGTGCTGCGCGGGTCGTCCCCGGACGACAGCACCGAGGTCCTCGGGCGGATCGAGGCGTTGGGGTTCGGCTTCCTGGTCCCGCTGTTCTACGTCGTCACCGGCATCGAGTTCGATCTCGAAGCCCTGCGGGCCGACCCCCGAGCGCTCCTCCTGCTGCCCGCGTTCCTGCTGCTGTTCCTGCTCGTGCGCGGACTTCCCGCGTTCCTGCTCGCACCGCCAGACCTGCATCGCCGCGACCGAGCGGCCCTGGCCTGCTACGGCTCGACCTGCCTGCCGCTGGTCGTGGCCATCACGACCATCGGGCTCGACGACAGGACCGTCGAGCCCGCGGTAGCGGCTGCACTGGTCGGCGCGGCGATGCTGTCCGTGCTCGGCTTTCCGCTGCTCGCCCGCGCACTGCGCTCGCCGGGCGAGCAGACGCGCACCGCCCGGCCGCGCTTCGACGAGGAGGCCGAGTCCTGGTGATCCGCAGGGCTCGCGATCGGGAAGTCCGGGTCGGGCGAGTCGGGGTCGGGCGAGTCGACCAGGTTCAGCAGCGTCCGGAGCGCGGTCGCATCGCCGTCCAGCTCGGCGTTTGCGGGACTCCTCAGGACTCGGGAGTGCCGAAGACCTTGCCCGGATTGAAGATTCCGGCCTCGTCCAGGGCGTTCTTGATGTCGTGGTGCATCGAGACGACCTTGGAGCTGAGCTCGGAGTGCAAACCCTTGCGCTTGAGCAGGCCGACGCCGTGCTCACCGGTGACGGTGCCCCCGAGCGCGATGGCATCGGCGACGATGTCGTCGAACGCGGCCTGCGCGCGCTCGCGCGCGTCGTCGTCGCCGGGCGGGGTGATGATCAGCGGGTGCAGGTTGCCGTCCCCGGCGTGCGCGATGTTGGCGATCTGCGTGTCGTGCCGCTGCGCGGCGGCTTCGATCCGGCCGAGCATCTCGGGCACCTCGGCGCGCGGCACGCACACGTCCTCGGTCAGCACCGGCCCCAACCGCTCCAGCGCGGGATAGGCCAGCCGCCGCGCGGCGAACAGCGCATCGGCTTCCTGCTGGTCGGTCGAACGCGCGCTCCAGGTGGCCCCGCCGCGCTCGAAGCAGTCGAGCAGCGCGTCGACCTCCTGCTCGCCCGCCTGTCCCGGGCTGTCCGAACGCCCCAGCAGCAGGACGCTGGCCTCGGCCGACAGGCCCATGTTCTTCCACTCGTCCACCGCGCGCAGGCAGTGCTGATCGAGCAGTTCCAGCGCGGAGGGCACCACCCCGGCCGCGGCCACGTTCGCGACCGCTTCTCCGGCCTCGCCCAGCGAGTCGAAGTAGCCCACCACGGTGCGCTCCGGGGCGCGCTGCCCGGGCAGCAGCTTCACGGTGATCTCGGTGACCACGCCCAGGGTTCCCTCGGAGCCGACGAAAAGCCCGCACAGGTCGTAGCCCGCGACGCCCTTCGCGGTCCGGCGGCCCAGCCGCACCACCTCACCGGCTCCGACCACGGCCTCGATCCCGAGCACGTAGTCGCGGGTCACGCCGTACTTCACGCAGCACACCCCGCCCGCGTTGGTCGCGACGTTGCCGCCGATGGTCGACCAGGGCGAGCTCGCCGGGTCCGGCGGGTACCAGGCGCCGCGCTCGCGGCACGCGGCGCGCAGATCGTCGTTGATCACGCCCGGCTGCACCACGGCGAGCTGCTCGCGGGGATTGATCTCCAGGATCTCGTTCATGCCCTCCAGGGAGATCAGCACGCAGCCGTCGATGGCGTTGGCCCCACCGGACAGCCCGGTTCCCGCGCCGCGCGGAACCACCGGCACGCCGTGCTCGGCGCAGATGCGCACCACTGCCACGACGTCCTCGGTGCTCCGGGCGCGCACCACGGCGAGCGGTTTGCCGTAGGGCGCCCATTCCGCGTCGTCGTGGGCGAATCGCTCGGTGGAGTCCGGATCGGTCACCAGCACCGTCTCGTCCAGCTCGGCCCGCAGCGCCGAGAGTGCCGCGTTTCCCGCCATCTGAAACCTCCATCCCGCGAAACCACTCTCACGCTAACCGCTCGAGCACCGTCCAGGACGACCGGTCGGCCCACGCGCTCGCAGCGCGCGGGTCGGCCCCGTTCCCGCGGGAGGCGGCCCTCAACGCCCCGGGAAGTGCGCGGACCAGATCTCGCGGGAGGAGGCGATCGGGTCCTCGACGACGTCGACGGGCGTGTCGAAGATCCGGGTCTTGCGGTCGCTGCGCTGGTAGGCGGGCCAGCCCGGATCGCCGGTGGCGGCGAAGGAGACCCAGGCCTCGCGCACCGCACCGGAGAGCTCGTCGAACTCGGCGGGAGTGTCCCCGATCAAGGCCTTGATCAGGTCGCCGTCCGAGTTGCCGAAGGCGAACGGGATGTCCAGGCCGTGGCAGGCCCCCAGCGCGCCGTCGCGCTGCGGGCTCTCCCAGGTGAACTCGTACAGGAAGCTGCGGGCTCCGGCGGCGGCGTGCGCCTCGGCCGTCCACACCGCCGGCATCCGGAACAGCTGGTCGCTGAACAGGATCGTGTGCAGTTCGGCATCGCTGATCCCGGGATGGGCCGCGCGGTAGTCGGCGAGCAGATCTGCGGGCAGCCGCAGCCCTTCGGCCAGCTGTTCCGGATCGCGCGCCTCGGTGGGCAGGTCCACGGTGAACAGCGTGGCCTCGTCCCGGTTGAACCCCGTGATCAGATCGACCGCGGGTGCCGCGCCGTTGCGCAGCGCGGCCCACGGTGGTTCGGAGAGAACTTCGCCGTCGAAGACCACCCCGTACGGCGTGCCGTTGGTCCAGGAGGCCCGGTCGCGGTTCATCTCGACCTGGGCTCGTTGCTGGGCGGCGTGCAGGTCCTCGGGCGCGGTGTCGACCAGCCCAGCGGTGGTGGCGGGCACGCCGAGCGATCCGGTGATCAGCTCGCCCACCTTCCGGGACTCGTCCTCCGCCAGGTACATCGCGGCCGGGCTCTGCGCGATGGCCCGGCGGAACAGCCCGCGCCGTCCGGACCCGGCGACCAGTGCCGACACGGACACCGCACCGGCGGACTCGCCGAAGATCGTGACGTTGTCCGGGTTGCCGCCGAACGAGATGATGTTGTCGCGCACCCAGTGCAACGCGGCCAGCTGATCCAGGATGCCGCGGTTGCTCGGCGCGTCCTCCACCCAGCCGAAGCCCTCGTAGCCGACGCGGTAGTTGACCGTGACCACCACGACACCGGCCTTGGCGAGGTTCGTGCCGTCGTAACCGCTGTCGGAACTGCTGCCCGCGAGGTAGGCGCCGCCGTGGAACCACACCAGCACCGGGAGGTGCCCGCCGCGATCCGGCGTCCACACGTTCACGGTCAGGCAGTCCGGATCGTCGCCCGGCTGCCAGGAAGGGCGCAGCCCCGGCATCATCGCGGGTTGCGGAACCGAGGCGCTGGGCCTCGTCGCATCGCGCAGCCCGTCCCAGCGCCGCGGCGCGGCCGGGGCCTGGAACCGGCGCGGGCCCTCCAAGGAGGCGGCGTACGGAATGCCCTTGAAGGACAGGACTTCACCATCTGAGCTGCCTTGCACCGCGCCGTGCTCGGTGCGAACCACACGATCCATGCCCCCATATAACCACCGGAATCGCGGCTGGGCCGTTCCATCGATCGAAACCATGCGCTCACGCCCCGTGATCGAGTTCGGCGACCGCCTGCGGCAGCGCCTCGCTGAGCTTCTCCAGATCGGGCAACGCCGCCCGATTGGCCTGCACCCCGATGTGCACGGTGTCGCGGAACTGCGACACCGCGATGGACAGCGCGTGCCCGGCCGCCAGCGGCGCCACCGGGTACAGCTCGGCGACCTCCGCGCCGTCCAGGGCGACGGGCAGCCTCGGCAGCGGCACGTTGGTGACCATGGTGTCGAACAGCAGCTGCGCGCCCTGGCCCGCGACGGGGGTGGCGACCTGGTGCAGCAGCTGCGGCAACCGACCGGCCAGCACTGGGAACGCGCCCGGTCCGCGCAACGGGCCGTTGCGCTTGTTGCGAGTCATCGCGGCCCGGATGGCCTGCAGCCGGGTCGCCGGGTCCGGATCGGCGACCGGTAGCTCGCACAGGTAGCCGGATAGCTGGTTGCCCCCGTCGACCTGCTTGCGCGCGCGCCTGCAAACCGGGATCAGCGCCCGCGCGGGCACCTCGCCGACCTGCTGTCCGCGAGCGTCCAGCCAGCGGCGCAGCGCGCCGGTGATCACGGCCAGCACCACGTCGTTGGTCGTGCCGCCGTGCTTGGCGCGGACGCGGCGGACGTCGGCGAGATCGATGGGCACCAGCGCCAACCTGCGCGCCCCCGAGGAGCCGGCGTGCAGGGGCGAGCGCTGCACCGGCATCCGCACGTTGCGCACCACCGACGCCGCGATGCCCAGGCTCTCGGTCGAGCTGGACAACGTCTCGCGCAGCGTGCCGAGCCATCGGCTCGGGTTTCGCACCAGGCCGACTGCCTCCGCCAGCGGGTTGCGCAACGGGACGTCGTCGTCATCGGTGAGCTCGGTGTAGCCGTCGAACAGCCGCAGCCCGACCTGGACCGCGTCCCGGCCGTCGGCCAGCGCGTGGTGGAACTTCAGCACGATCGCGAACCGGTTCTCGGCCAGGCCGGTGATCAGGTGCAGCTCCCACAGCGGCCGGTCTCGGTCGAGCGGTTCGGCGACCAGTTCGGAGACCAGCGCGGCGAGCTCCTCGCGTCCTCCCGGGGAGGGCACGTGGTGCTCGTACACGTGATCGGCGGCGTTGAAGTCGCCGGATTCGCGCCAATGCGGTTGCACCCAGGACGTCTCGAGCCGCATCCGCAACCGCCCGATGCGGGCGGCGCGCTCGGCGAGCAACCCGCGCAACCGCTCACGATCGACGGGCTCGTCGGCGCGGAAGACCGATACCGCACCGACGTGCATCGGCGCCGTATCGCGCTCCATGCACAGGAAGGCCCAGTCGAGGGCGCTCAGTTCACTTCTCCGCGGCGTGCGCACGGTCATCGCATTCCCCGTTGATGACGAATTTGTCCGTTGTGTTGCCTACCGGTTTCCGAATCAATTTCGCGACACGTTCGGACTAAGCACGATTTCGTTACGCTACCGAAACGGGAAACCGCCCCAGGTGAACCGGATGTGGCTGGAAGCAGGAGCATCGGCGCGTTTCCTTCCGGCGCACGTACGGGTCGGGGCGGATGCGACTTCGCCGCGGTGGCAACGTTTCCGGGCCCCGGCGCACCGCGACCCCTCGCATCCGGTGCACCGTTGCACAATTCGTCAGCTTACCGGGTTCATGGCGCATCGACCTTAGCGAAGAAGGGATCGCTTGGAAACGACCACCAACACGCGCGCCAAAACACATTCGGGTGGATACAACTGCGTTCAGTGCCAATTCCGCCGGTACTGATCACCCGAAAGAACGCACGTCCGTCCGGGATGCCCGACTCCGCCAGCCGGGCCGATGACAGCCCGCACAGGTTACCAACGCCAACCAGCACCGGTTTCTCACTCGAACGCTAGACACCGCGCACAGCACGAGGCCCCGTCACCGCGGGCGCGGTGACGGGGCCTCGTGATTCCCAGCCAGGGAAAGGATCAGCTCTAGCTCTTCTTGCCCGGCTCCCAGTAGTCGAGCATGGCGGCGAAGGTCTCGAACGCCGGCTTGTTGTAGCCGTACGGGGCCTCCAGGTGGATGCTGATCGGGAAGTCGAGGTCGGCGACCCCGTCGATCACGCGCTTGTAGAGATCCACCACCGCGTTCTTGCGGCCCTCGAAGTCGAGCTCCGCGGTCTTGGCGACGAACTCCTGCTCGGCGGCCACGGCCTCGTTGCCCGGGTCCTGGATGAGCCACTGGATCAGCTTCTTGCTCTTCTCCACGCCCGGGATGAACCCGAAGGACAGCAGGATCTCCGGGCGGTGCGGCGTGGTGCGCGCGAACTCCCGGAGGAAGTCCACGATCGCCGTCGAGTGCAGCAGCTGCGTCATGCCGTAGGTGGCGCCGCGCTCGCACTTGAATCCGAAGCGCCCCTGCTCCCCCTCGCGGGTGGGGATCAGGATGGAGCCGCGGTGCGGCACGACGTCCTGGAACTTGGTCAGGGCGTCGACGGGCGGCACACCGGGGGCGTCGCCGTCGGCCATGGTGCGCGGGACACCGACGAAGGCGATGCCGTCCATGTCGGCGTTGCGCAGGTCCTGCAGCCGTTCGCTCAGGGCCTGCTCGTCGTGGAAGGCGGTGACCTGCGTGCACAGGCCGCGCATGTCGCCGAGCTCGGTCCGGATGGCCCGCCAGTAGTCGATGGTGTCCAGCTTGGGCCGGTAGTCGACGGGACGGTCGGCGTCCTCCTGGATGATCCCGGGGATCATCGCGTGTCCGATGCGGCCGGTCAGCCCGAACTCGCGGCTGAGCTCGGCGATCTCACGCCCTTCTTCAACGGCCCTCTGCACACCGCCGTCGAGGTCGGGCGGAACCAGTTCGAGTGCGATGGTGTTCATGTCGGCCTCAGGTATTCCTTCTGTCGACTTCGGTCACCGCAGCGCTCGATAGATACGCCTGCGAACCTGCACTTTCGGCAGGGACCGGATTTCTTCACTTGAGAAGGGGAATCTTTCGGCGAGAAAGATGAATCGTCGTCCGCTCGGCAAGCGAAAGGCGCGGCCGAGAGCAATGTTCCGGACGAACGCGCTGCGGTACTTCGTGTATCCCGGAGACCGCGCCACCGCAGGGAAATGCTGCGGTTCCGGGGCGGGTGACCGCCACCCGAAGGCGGCGGCCACCCCGGAACGAATCCGTTACCGAAGGATCAGTAGCGGTAGTGCTCGGGCTTGTACGGGCCCTCGACGTCCACACCGATGTACTCGGCC